>CAMKOP010000001.1 GCA_946414465.1 uncultured Candidatus Saccharibacteria bacterium
TGTATTAGGCACGCCGCCAGCATTCATCCTGAGCCAGGATCAAACTCTCCATTAAGGTTGAATTTGAAAACTCAACATAAAAATAAAACTGACGATGATTAATTGCACAACTAAATTGTTAAATTATTTCTAAAGACTAGTAAAATAACTACTCGCAGCTTTAGACTGTCCCCATTTTATCGCAAATTTTTTATGCTGTCAAGAGTTTTTTTGATTTTTGGGCCAAAAAAGCCAGAGCAAAGTAGTATTCCCTAGCACAAGCAGTAAAGCGAGCCACCATGGAAACTCAACTACCTTGTTACATTCACTCGTGGGGGTGCCGGTTTCGGGAGCTTTAATTGTACCAATTGGTTCGTTTGTGCTTTTAGTTGAAGTTGCTATAATTTCATTTTTATCATTCCCTTCGAGGGATGATTGAGTTAAAGGTGATGAACCGTCTGGTATTTCTGCTTCTGTCGTCCCGAAAGTCGATTCATCTGAGATTTCTAAAATTGGGTCTTCTACTAAACTAATTTGATTTTGCTCTATGGTCTCTCTAGGCGGAAAATATCTTGAACCTTGTTCGGCCGAATACATTATCTGGCATCCCACTTCCGCATTATAGTCATATTCACGAGTACAAGATAGATAATTGGCCTGGCCCATGGAATTATATTGATTAGCAAAAGTGGCTACTTTGATACTGGCTAGGTGATTGTTTGAGAGGCCAGTAACCTCAACTGGTAACTCAAATTCTTGATTAGCTGGGAAACCAGTACCACTGTATGATTCTTTGTCACCAATATAAATTAGGTGTATATCATCTGGAAATTGATTTTGATAGGGGTACTGATAACTGTAGTTAGTGATGGCGTGATTTTCTTGATCAAACCAAGCCATAAAAATATGATTCAATGGGTCGTGCTCTTCTATACCCATGCGTTTTAGCATTGGTTCCTCGTCAAAATAGATGACTTTGATTTTTTCTTGCCCTGGATTAATAGATGTAATGACGAAACGTGACTGGAGCATCATATCTAGGGCTTGGTATCTGGTATCTTCACTCTCTAAATGTGAAAAGAATAATTCTTCTCTGCAGCCCTGATTGTTGCCGCAGATTTCTAGCTCTTCCCTTTCTACTTGCTCTTTGAAATCTAATAATTCTGGGACGGTCCACCAGGTGGCATTTTGATCCCGATACATGGCCGAGACGTTTGAGCCTGCGATAGCTTGACTGATAATGCACATTGTAAGACCTAGTAGTGCAATGGGTAGTTTTTTCATAATACTCCTCTATTATTTAATTTTGAAGGAGTATAGGCACACTTAATTCAAAAACACAACCCCCTACCTATAGCTTATGCTTAAAAAATTCACAAAAGAAATAAAACTATTTTTACTCGCGCTTCGCTGCGCACCAGGAATAAAAAAATAATTTCAGGCAGATTTTCACCTGTATTTCAGTACAGGATTCAAATCTGTGAAATTATTTTTTTATTCTTGGGCTTGCTCAATGCTCGTAAAAATAGTTATTATTTCTTTTCATCAGCTTTTTCTTCAGAAGGTTCTTCTGGGAGGACGATGCCGATGGAAGCGACGGTGTCACCTTCACTCATCTTCATGATGCGAACGCCCTGGGTGGCGCGGCCGAGGGTGGGGATTTCTTTCATGGCGACGCGGATGGCTTGGCCTTTGGTGGACATCATGATAACTTCTTTAGCTAGTGGATCGAGGGTATGAACTGCTACGATTGGGCCAGTCTTAGCGGTGACAGCAGCAACTTTGATACCCACGCCACCGCGCTTGTGTGGTGGGAAGTTGGAAACCAGAGTGGCCTTACCGTAACCGTTGGCCGATACGACGATGAGTTTTTGATTTGGATCGGTGATAACATCCATACCGACAATTTCATCTTTTGGACGGAGACGCATGCCACGCACACCTCTAGCGGAACGACCCATGGCGCGGACTTCTTTTTCGTTGAAGCGGGTAGCTTGGCCAGCCGAGGTAGAGATGACGATATCGTGATCACCGGTGGTCTCTTTGACCCAGCGAAGTTCATCGCCGGCGTCTAATTTAATCGCAATTAAACCGTTACTTCTAACATTAAAGAAATCTTTGATTGCAGATTTTTTGATAGTCCCCTTCTTAGTAGCCATGAAGAGATAGCCATCAGCGCCAGCATCACCTTGCTTGATAATGGCAGTGATTTTTTCTTCAGGATGCATATTAAGCATATTAACAGCGGCAGTACCCTTGGCAGCTAGAGAGGCTTGAGGAACTTCATAAGCTTTCATGCGGAAGAGTCTACCTTGATTAGTAAAGAATAAGAGGAAGTCGTGAGAATTAGCGGTAAGAATTTGAGCAATAACATCTTCTTCCTTAGTAGTCATACCACGCTTACCTTTACCACCTCTGTTTTGCTTGCGGAAGTCAGTCTGAGGAACGCGCTTCATATAGTTCTCAGAGGTAAGGAGGATAACGCTTTCTTCTTCTGGGATGAGTTCTTCTTCAGAGAATTTGCCAACTTCGTGGTTGATAATCTTAGAGCGGCGCTTATCACCGTATTTCTCTTTGAGAGCGAGGAGCTCCTCTTTGATTACACGGAGGATTTCCTTCTCGTCAGCGAGAATGGCCTCTAATTTCTTGATTAATTCATGGAGTTGTTTTAGTTCGTCTTCAATCTTGTCACGTTCTAGTCCCTGTAAGCGGCGAAGTTGCATCTGGAGGATGGCGTTGGCCTGAATTTCAGAGAGACCGAAGCGTTTCATGAGTTGCTTATCGGCATCATCATATGAGGCACGAATAACTTTAATTACTTCATCGATGTTATCGAGAGCAATTTTTAACCCTTCTAAGATATGGGCACGTTCTTTGGCTTTTTTGAGCTCGAACTCTGTACGACGTCTAGTGACGACTTGGCGATGTTTGATGAATTCGGCTAAAATCTCTTTAAGCCCTAAGATACGAGGTTGCACGCCATCAACTAAGGCCAACATATTGTAATGAAAGGCGGTTTGGAGGCCGGTCATCTTGTAAAGTTGATTGAGGATTTTTTTGGGGAAGGCATCTTTTTTAAGCTCAACAACGATACGAATCTTGCCTCTAGCAGACTCATCACGAGCGTCAGCGATATGATCCAATTTCTTAGCAAGTACAAGTTCGCGGACTTTTTCGATAAAGCCTTCTTTGCTCATGCCATATGGTACTTCGGTAATTACGATGTTATAGCGACCATTTTTGCGTTCTTCGATATTGGCTACGGCACGGATAACTACTGAGCCTTTCCCTGTGGCGTAGGCTTGCTTCATTGGTGCACCACCATAAACCTCAGCGCCAGTTGGGAAATCTGGGCCTTTGACATGTTTCATCAATTCATCTAGAGTGATATCTGGATTATCGATCTGGGCGACGGTAGCATCAACTAATTCACCGAGGTTGTGCGGTGGGATATTGGTAGCCATACCGACAGCTATACCCATCTGGCCATTCAAGAGGATATTTGGGAGTGCAGCTGGCAAAACTACTGGCTCTTGTTCGGTACCATCGAAGTTATCACGGAAATCTACGGTGTCTTTCTCGATATCGGTGAGGAGTTCGGCACCGACCTTGTCCATACGGGCTTCGGTGTAACGATAGGCGGCTGGTTCATCACCATCCATCGAACCGAAGTTACCCTGACCTTCAATAAGGGTGTAGCGCATCTTCCAAGGTTGAGCGAGGTTGACCATCGCCATATAGATAGAAGAATCGCCGTGCGGGTGATACTTACCCATGACGTCACCGACGATACGAGCGGATTTCACCGTAGCATGAGGGGCTTTCCAGCCGTTCTTGTTCATGGTATAGAGAATACGGCGGTTTACGGGCTTAAGGCCATCACGGACATCAGGTAGAGCGCGGTCGACGATAACAGACATCGAATAGCGGAGGAAGTAGTCCTCCATAGTATGTTCGACTGGTTTGACCTCGATACCCTCTGGAATGATTTTTTCTATATTTTCTTCTTCCATAGTTCCTCCTTAGAAATCCAAATCATCAAGGTTAACAGTAGCGGCGCCGGCTTGAATGAAGTTTTTGCGGAGTTCGACTTGGTCTCCCATTAACTTCGTAAATACAGCATCAGCTTTTTCGGCATCTTCGACATGGACTTTGACTAAAATGCGATTCTCTGGATCCATAGTAGTCTCCCAGAGTTGTTTGGCGTCCATTTCGCCAAGACCTTTAAAGCGTTGCTGAGCAGTGTAGCCAGCTTGCTTGAATCTCTCTTGAGATTCGTCTATCTTGGTGCCAGCTTTACGGCGTTCTTCGATTTTTTCGGTGAGTTTATTCTCGAGAGCGACTTCATCATAAACATAGTCAATTTTACGGGTATTACCAGTGCCCTTGATCAATCCAAACAGAGGTGGCTTAGCCAAATAAACGTGGCCTTCCTCTATAACTTGGGGCATATAACGGAAAAAGAAGGTCATCAGAAGTGTAGCGATGTGAAGACCGTCGACATCGGCATCCGTCATAAAGATAATCTTGTCGTATCTGAGCCCGCCGATGTTAAACTGTTCGCCGATACCTACACCAAGACCCTTGATCAAAGATACCAACTCTTGGTTAGCGAGCATCTTATCGAGACGGGCGCGCTCGGTGTTCAATACCTTACCTCTAAGAGGTAGAATGGCTTGAATCTGGGGGTTGCGACCTTCCTTGGCGGAACCAGCAGCGGAATTACCCTCAACGATGAAAAGCTCACAGTCTTCCCTGTTACGGCTAGAACAATCAGCAAGTTTACTGGGGAGATTGAGGCCTTCAAAAGCACCTTTTCTAATAACATTATCGCGAGCAGCGCGAGCGGCTTTGCGAGCACGGGCGGCTAAGGTGGCCTTATTGACGATTTTCTTAGCGATAGCTGGGTTTTCTTCGAGATAATAGCCAAAATATTCGGTCATGACCTTGTCGACATAACCACGAACCTCTGGATTACCGAGTTTGTTTTTGGTCTGACCTTCGAACTGAGGGTCGGGGAGTTTGACTAAGACGACAGCAGTGAGACCTTCTTTGATATCATCACCAGTAAGATTATCCTCTTTTTCCTTGAGGAGGCCGTTTTTACGGGCATAATCGTTAACTGTACGGGTAAGACCAGTTCTGAACCCAACAACGTGCATACCGCCATCAGGGGTAAGTACGTTATTAGCAAAGGGTTTCAGTGTCTCAGCAAAAGAATCGTTATACTGGAGTGCTATCTCAATCATAGCGTCTTTTACTTGGCGTTCAACATAAAAAATATTATCAGAGAGAACTTCTTTGCCGTTATTGAGGCGCTTGACGTAGCTCTTAATACCGCCCTCAAAATAAAATGACTCGTGTGCGCCAGTGCGTTCATCTGTAACAGTAATCAACACTCCCTTGGTAAGATAAGCTTGGTGGCGTGCATAATTAGATACCCAGTTATAATCAAAAGTGGTGGTTTCTTTAAAAATGGAAGGGTCAGGATAAAAAGTAATAGAGGTACCTGATTCGCGTGGACTGCCTTTGGTAACTTTGAGGTCCATAGTGGGCTTACCAAGGTCAAATTCGATGTGATGAGTCTTGCCATCTCTATAAACTTCGGCATCCATGTGAGTAGAGAGAGCGTTTACGACAGAGGAACCGACACCGTGAAGACCAGAAGAAACTTTGTAGCCGCCATCACCGAATTTACCACCGGCGTGAAGAACCGTGAGCACTGTCTCGAGAGTAGATTTTTTGGTCTTGGGATGGATATCAACAGGGATACCACGACCATTATCATCGATACGGATACCGCCGTCTTTTAAGATTGTAATGTCTACCCTGTTAGCATATCCGGCGATAGCTTCATCGATAGAGTTGTCAGCGATTTCTTTAATCAGATGGTGCAAACCATCGTAACCAGTAGAGCCAATATACATACCGGGTCGTAAGCGAACGGGCTCTAGCCCCTCTAGCACCCGAATTTCGGACGAGTCATATTCTTCAGCTTTTGCAGCCATTTTGTACCTCTTCTTAAATATTCTCTACCTATTGTACACCTATATCGAAAAAAAATCAAGAGATAAACAGAAGGGTAATTTCAGCTGCATTTGACAAACCCAGTTAATTTTTACAACTTTTCCTCATCCGAGACGAGTAAAGTTGCGAGCCCTTTAGGGCGAGACAACTTGATCGAGGCGAGGATTGAGTGAAATGTTGTCAAAATTAACCTGGCGTGCAGTCAAGCGCAGCTGAAATTACCCTTCTGTCTTATTACTTTGATTGTTTTGGTTGAGCCAGTTGTCCAAAAATCCCGCCTGAGGGGCCTGAGAGGCTGCAGGAGCAGGTTTTGGGGCCGGAGACGTATCCGTAAGCGGTTTCGGCGCTTGAGTGCCTTGTACGTCGTCTAGAGCGCCAATTTCGCCACCTTTAGCTTTTTCGGCGGCCGACCAACGGGCCTCAATCTCCTGTTCAACTTCGGCACGGGTTTTGCCGAACTTAGTAGCCGAATATACTTTTAAGGTATTCATGAGTTCAATGTTTGGTTCGCCCATTGGAGCTGGTAGATTCATAGTGAAGGGAGCTGATGGCATCCCAAACATCATGACTTTACAGATAGCGGCGTGGTTAGGGGTTTTGGTGAGATCTTCGGCGGTAAAGGTTGGACTAAACGCTTTTACCATCAAATCAGCATCGGTTACACCGACACGACCACAGATAATGGTGCCGACGTTACCAAGGAGTGCTTCCCTGATTTTATCGGTGAGCTGAGTCATGAACTGGTTAGCGACAATAAGGTTGAGGCGATATTTCCTGGCCTCAGAGAGAATTGATTCAAAGCTATCGGTGGCAAAGTTCTGGAACTCATCTACGTAGAGACAGAAATCTTGGCGTTCGCTCTCTGGGATATCTTGACGGCTCATGGCGGCTTGCTGGAATTTCATTACGAAAATCATACCGAGAAGATTGGCGTTGATATCGCCCAAACGACCTTTAGATAGGTTGACTAAGAAGATTTTCTTATTGTCCATAATTTCACGGATATTAAATCCTGATTTAACCTGACCGAGGGTATTTCTCATGATGGTATTAGCAATAAACGGACCCCATTTGGAGGCAAACCAGGTGATAACTTCACCTGCGTCGTTGGATTTTTGGGATTGCGGGAACTCTTTTGTCCAGTAATCATAGACAGCCTTATCTGTGACATATTTTAGCTTAGATTTGACAAACTCTGGATCAGTGAAACATTGAGGAATATCAATAAAGGTAGCGCCAGCAGGATCAGCCATCAGAAGCAATGCAGCATTTCTAAACATATGTTGACCACGAGGACCGAAGAAGCCTTGATTTTGTGGGTCGAAGAGTGATTGAAGCATACTGATTCCCTCTTGAACGATAAAATCTTTTTGATCTTCGGTGGTAAACTCAAACATATTCATACCGACAGGGTGTTCAATATCGGCTGGATCAAAGTAGATTACGTCGTCAATGCGTTCCTCTGGTACTCTCTGTAAGAGAGCTTCAACGGCATCACCGTGAGGATCAATAAAGGCAAACCCACGACCATCACACATATCTTGGAAGGCAATATTCTCAAGGAAGACGGATTTACCCATACCCGTTTGACCAATGACGTACATATGTCGCCGACGATTATCGTCGTCAAGGTAAATTGGCTTTTTATTCCCCCTGAATTCGTTAGTACCAAGTAATACACCTTCGGTGGCAAGTTTAGCGGGCCCATCAACTTGCTTAGTAAGCTGCCGCTCAACCTGAGAGTTAGGGATGGCATTTTGCTCTGGTAAGTGAAAGATTGAGGCTAACTCTACACTATTTAAGATATTAGAGGTTACTCTAGGACTGAAAAATCTAAAAATATAATCAACAGCAAGTTTTTTGGGGTCTTTCATGATGTTGACTTTGAAACCGTTTAATTGTGGTGAATCAAACTGAGAAAAAGCACTAACCATTCCACCCATGATTGCTTCTGAACGAGGTTCTGTCGAAGAGCTAGCTATCACCCTAATCAAGGTCTCGAAGGCCGGATAGCGTAATTTATTGGCTATAGCAGTGATTTCATCCTGTTTGACATTAGTGATCGTAACAGTTTCGTTTTTTTCGTGTTCTCCTGGAACCTCCCAAGGAGCTCTGATGAGGTCAACAGCAAAATCACCGATACTGCCACCGAATGATTTTGTTTTTTTGCCCTTTTGGGTGTTTTCAATATATTGCTTAGCTTTTTCCGCCCATTTTTTTTGTGCAGGTCGAAACAAAATTTGTACAGCCGCACCTTCATTTTTACCCACATTTGAGAGTGCGTTCAAAAGTGCCATTTGGGCATCGCGCTTAGTGTCTTCGTATGTTGCGATTGGTAAATATGGCTCTTTATTGAGGCTAAGTTCGGCGCCTGCTACCGCTGAAACACCAGCACCGCCCTCGAAAATGTTTTCTTGACGTTTCTCTTCGACACGGGCAGTAGGATAGGCGGATTGGATAGCTTGTCTGACTGTCTCCTTAAGTGTATCTGGGACTACAGCGTAGTATCTGATAAAATTGTCTTTTACTAATATTTCGAATGAGAAGTGCTTTTGGCCGTAAATTTTACTCTTGAACCCCTTAGTAATAGTGGAGGCGAGAATAGAGTACATCACCTGGGCTTTAGAGACGGCCTCATCGGTAATATCGCGTTCGTCGCGGCTACCAGCTTCAATATCATCTGTAGTCGGAGGTAAGTGGATCAAGAGTGGCACCATCTTGAGACTGCGCTCGTATCTCTTTGCTTTTCTTAGTTTGCTAATTTTGGTCCCAAAAATGATAGCGATAAGAAGTATTATGGCTATGATTACGACTAAAGCTACCACCCAAGTGTCCATTATTCTAAAGCCCCTCTCATTATGCCGCCTCCTGATTTAGGGATGCATTTTTGGGATTACTCTTTCGGAAGTTTTCTCCCGCATCGGCCCAAAAATTTTCGAGGGATGCGAAATCGCCACTAGCATATGCTTTTCTGATTCTATTATCAATTTTGTTTGTGTAATTTTTAGATAGTATATCCCCTGACATGGCCTGCTTCCGGGTGAAAGTGTCTGGTGAGTCGTCTGCGACGGTTGCAGTGTTGGGGTTAACAGGGATGCCTAATGTTTCAGTGGGTTCCATTGGGATATCCTGACTAAGTTCTGATGATGCTTGATTAATAGCTAGAGCGGGCATGAGACTTTCTGAAGTTGGGTCATAGACTTCTGGGGGGAGATTGGTTCTCTCTGTGGTCGGGAGTGGAAGTGGGCCTATGGCTGTTTTGCCTATGGCGCTTGGGTTTCTATCTGGTGACCAATTTTCTAGATTGAGATTTTTGTCAGCTCCAAAAGAATTATCTTCCGTATTTTCTGTAAACGTCTCAAGTGAGTTGGGAGTTTGTGTAGGCTGACCATTGTCCATATGCTTATTTTACCACATTTTTTTAAAATTAAACCCTTTTGTAGACTAAAAATTCAGCTAAACTTAAAAAGACGGCAATAAGACCGATCGTCCAGAGGTTGATTGCACCAAATGAACGTGCCATGAGGAGCATAATAGGGCCAAAGGCGAGTACTGCGGCATAAAGATAATCTTTGTTGCGAAAGGATTGTTTTTTGAAAGCGATCTTGACGAACAGTTGCATTAAAAAAGTAACAATACCGAAAAAAACAACATAGACTGTTGTAAAAAATAATAAAACTCCGAAAGGACCAATGTCCGTCGGAGAAGTGAACAAAAGCATCACGATTAAAGCTGCGAGTCCGATGATGCTAATGGTATAGATAATGCGGTTATGCTTCATAACCATGATTATATCATATGTTGGTCGTGCCCCCAAGTATTTTTTGGAAGGAAGACGGTGGTTATCCGGCACTATAAATCATAACTATTGACCGCAACCATGATCCGCCTTTCCCTCTTTGACCGCTTCACGCTAGGGTGAAGCACGTCCTTAGTAGCTGTTTCTTTCATTCTTGTTTATGGATTAGAAGGTGCTAATGAAAGATTTTCTACTGCGCTCTACGCTGTTTGGTTTCCTGACTTTCGTCAGTTAACCTTTTGGCGGAGCTCTAGGTAATTCCTATGTTGTAATTTATGGCTAGAAATTACCTTTTCGCCCGCCAAAGATTACGTTTTGAACTTTTTCATGTTGTTAATTTACCTTTTATTTTAAGTTTTTGTTTAGTCTCGCGACTACCTTTAACATAACATAAGTTTTATAAAAAATCAATGGATTTGTTCAATTTTATTGATGTAAAATTTACATTTTGCACCCTATTCTTCCCCTGTTCTAATTTGTTATTCATTTTGTTGTAATATTTACAACAATATAGAAAAGTAACCCTCCTTCGTTCGCGCTTCGCTCGCGTCAAATGGTTTTTGACATTTTTCTAAACGGATTTTTTCGCTACACCCACCACCCTCGCTCAAAAATTCTAAAAAATATCAAAAACCATCTGGCTCGCTTAATGCTCACTCAGGAGGATTACTTTTTCTTATACTTACTTAGAAAATAATTCAGTTTTGACATGAGTAAGCATTGAGCAAACCCAGGAATGAAAAATTGAATTGTTTACTGTTGTAATTTGTAAGAAGTTATGGTAAAATTAACAACAGTTGGGGCTGACAAAGCTTAGACGGGATATTAACAGTTACAAGGCGTACCGATTGAATACCGTAAGTATTAATAAGTGCTAAAAACACGAAAACTGCGCATGTTGCTTACATGCCAGCTTATGCCTAATTATCTATAGGCTGGTTTCGATCTGAGGTTCCGTAGGGTCGGAATTATCATACGACGGGAATATGATCGTTTGAGTGGCGAAAAATGATATGAAAATAAGCCATGGCATTTGCTAGTTTCGTTTTCTGCAGCTAACAATATAAGCCGAAATAAAACAGAAGACTATGTACGTAGAATTGTAACCATGTGATGTTTCGGACCCGGAGGCAGTATCCGGCAGCTCCACCAAATTTTGTATTTAAATCCGCCATATTGGCGGTTTTTTATTTACATAATTTCCTTGTTTTAGTGCATAATTTATGGATCAAAACTATAGAAAAAGACCGGTAACTGCGAGGAAAACCGGTCTTTTTGTAGAGTGTGGAGTTATTTTGGCTAAATTTTTGTTTTGACCTTTTGAATAATTTTTTTATTCAAAAGCTACCCCTATTATAGCGTCTAAAAACGCTCATGTCAATAGATTTTTTGGACTTTTTTGAACAATTTTTGTATTTTTTTCGTGGAGTTTTCCACAAGCATTTTTTGAATAAAAAGCTTGTCTCTTTTTGTAAGGATAACTGAAAGTTTTGGCACGAAGTATTGAATATTTAATTTTTGAATTTTGGTAAAATCTGTGGCTAAATGTTCAACAAATCATATGAAAAATGGTGGGGGGTTGTAATATTTCTGGCGTCATGATATGAGCAATCCATGATAAGTAACATACATTCAATGGTTCCCTACGGCTTTGAAGGCAAGCTGGTCGAAGTCGAGGGTGATATGAATAGGGGGTTACCGGCTTTTAACATTGTGGGCATGGCAAATAAAACAATTAATGAGGCGAAGGAGCGAGTGAGAAGTGCAATTGTTAATTCTGAGTTCTCTTTTCCTGATAAAAAAGTGACGATAAATCTGGCTCCGGCGGAATTACCGAAAGACGGGGCGTATTTAGATCTACCTATTGCGCTGTCGATTTTGGTGCTTTCTGGGCAACTGATAAAGAGCGACGTAGCAAATAAGGCTTTTGTGGGTGAATTGTCCTTAAACGGCGAAATAAAGCCTATTAAAGGCATAATTAATATCATCGAGATAGCCAAGAGAGCTGGATATCGCGAAATTTATATCCCAATTAAGAATCTTGCTCAGGCGTCGCTTTTAAATGGGATTGATGTTTATGGGGTAGAGTCGCTCCAGAACCTGTATTTAGTTCTAAAAGGGCAAGCGTCACCTCGTCAAGCGGATACGAATCTAAGTGGATTTAAGACTGATTATGACTTGAATGGACCGATCATAGACCATGTACGAGGCCAAAAACTAGCCAAAAGAGCGATGGAGATAGCGGTAGCTGGACATCATAATATCTTGATTTCGGGGCCGCCTGGAGCTGGTAAAACTTTACTAGCTAAAGCCAGTGCGAGTCTTTTGCCAGATTTGACCCCTGATGAAATGGTAGAAATCACCAAGATTTATTCCTTGGCTGGCCTGGCTACAGATGATGTAGTGAGTAAAAGGCCATTTCGAAATCCGCACCATACCGCTAGCGCTACCTCTATAATAGGTGGTGCGGCTGGACCAGGTGAAATATCTTTGGCTAGCAAGGGCATATTGTTTTTGGATGAAATACCAGAGTTTCCTCGTTCAGTACTCGAGGCTTTGAGACAACCGCTTGAGGATAAAATTATTGCTATATCAAGGGCTGGACGTAAAACTACTTATCCAGCAGATTTTATGTTGGTGGCTACGATGAACCCCTGCCCTTGTGGGTATCTGGGTGACCCGACACACGAGTGTAGATGTACGGAGACGCAGATACAAAACTATCAGAAGAAACTGTCTGGGCCACTATTCGATCGGATTGACATGACAGTGACAGTTGAAAAGGTTGATAATAAGGATTTGAGAAGTGATTTACCGAAAGAAACTACTGAACACAATGTTGTAAAAAATACTATAATAGAGGCGATTGAACACCAGAAGGCGCGTTATGGGCGTGATGGAGTATTTAATAGTTCTCTTTCTTCGTTCCAAGTTTCGCAGCTTTTAAAGCTGGATTCGAAAGCAGAAGCGCTGCTTGCGAGCGCTTCGGAGCGACTTAATTTATCTGCGCGGGCATATTTCAAAATCATCAAAGTTTCTCAAACAATTGCTGATCTCGTCGGAGAGCCGATTATCCGAGAAAATCATCTAGCTGAAGCGTTGACTTATCGGAGAAGATGATGTATAATGGTTATCAGTTTAATTCAAGAGAAGAAAGGACTATCATCAAAAAGCAATCACGCACTAGGTTAAACGGTGAAATTCGTTATCCGGAGGTGCGCGTTATCGGTTCTAGTGGCGAACAACTGGGCATTATGTCTAGTCGTGAGGCACAACTTCTGGCGAATGAACAAGGAGTGGATTTAGTGGAGATTGCTGCTAATGCCAACCCGCCGGTCGTGAAAATCATCGATTGGGGTAAATATCAATACCAAAAGATGAAGGAAGAGGCTAAAAATCGTAAAAAAGCTCGTGAAAAACAATCTGAGCTAAAACAGATGAAAATTGGTCTTAAGATTTCCGACAACGACCTTAACATAAAAGTCCGCAAAATGCGATCCTTCCTAGACGATGGCGACCGAGTGAAGATTATGATTATCTTCAAGGGGCGCGAAATGGCTCACAAGGAGATTGGAAATGAGCTACTCAATAAAGTTATTTCCCTACTTGGTGAAGACTTGGTTGTCGAAGGTAAGCCACAAATGAGCGGACGTAACCTATCAGTCCAGGTACGAAAAAAGTAATTTCCTACTTTCTAGGCCTACTGGTTGTACTTTCTGGGGGATAAATACTAATCATAATATAAAGGAAAACTATTATGCCGAAATTAAAGACGCATAAAGGTACTGCAAAGCGTATCAAAGTGACCGGTTCTGGTAAACTAGTACGTGAACGTGCCTACGGGAATCACATTCTCGCAAAAAAATCTAAGGCCAGGAAGCGCAATATCAAATCTTCTGCTTCTATCGATGGTAAAATTGCTAAAAACGTTAAGAAAGCATTGGGGGTTTAATTATGAGAGTTAAGAGAGGCGTGGCAGCACACGCAAAACACAAGAAATTGTTAAATAAGACCAAAGGGATGCAGCATTATCGCCGCCGTAGCTATCGCTTAGGTAAGCAGGGCGTAATAAAAGCTTTATCCTATAGTTATAGGGACCGCCGAAATCGCAAACGTGACCTTCGTTCCCTCTGGATTACACGTATCAATAACGCATCGCGTGAACTTGGTATCTCTTACTCACAATTGATTGCTGGAATGAAGGCCAAAGGTATCAATTTGGACCGTAAAGTTTTGGCTGATCTCGCGGTTAATAATCCTGAAGCGTTTAAAGCAATTGTTAATACGGTAAAGGAGAAATAAGATGGCGATTTGTGAAGTTACTGGTAAAGGCAAAATGTATGGCCATAATGTATCGTTTTCACAGAGGCATACCCGAAAGGTATTTAAGCCAAATGTATCAAAGCGAACATTAGTTATCAACGGCCAGAAAGTAAAATGCAACGTTTCTACTTCAGCACTGCGTACTTTGAAGAAAAAAGGGTTAATTGAATCACCAAAAGCGCGCGCTGAGAAAAAGAACAAATAATTAATGCTTTGAACAACAAAAATCCACCCTTTTTGGGTGGATTTTTGATAATTGAGCCGTCTATAAGCCGGGTTCTGTAACTCCCGCAAGCGAGAGTTGGCAATCATCTATCTTGGCACTACATTGCTATAGCACTCTAGCGGTGAGCGTGCGTCCTCGAGCAAAGGCTGATAGCACTCCTTGCAACAGGTAGGGTTTGCCGTCGCACTGTATCGCTACTGTACGCTGTGGGCTCTTACCCCACTCATTTCACCCTTACCATGAAGGCGGTATAGTTTCTGTGGTACTTTCCCTGTCTTTACAGACGGTCGCCGTTAGCGACTACCCTGCTCTATGTTGCCCGGACTTTCCTCTTTTTAAAAGCGATTACCTTTCAGGCTCTTTTATATTATACCACACTAGGCACCGACTTTGTCCCGACTGGTGCGACGACGTTTAGCGTTCTTTTCGATATATTCAATAATTTTTGACGCAACGTCGCGACCAGTGACTTTTTCAATGCCAAAACCAGGCGAAGCGTTTACCTCTAATACAAGTGGGCCGCGCTCGGAACGCATTAGATCGACACCGCAAATGTGAAGGCCCATAGCTTTGGCAGCTTTTAGGGCAATCTTCTTCTCTTGAGCAGTTAATTTGACAGAGGTACCTGCGCCTCCTTGATGAAGGTTAGAACGAAAATCATCATCCAAAGATTCGCGTTGCATTGAAGCGACTACTTGGTTCCCTACTACGAACGCACGGATATCAGTACCAGCGGACTCTTTGATAAACTCCTGCAATAAAATATTGGTGCCATCTTCGTTGTAGAGATAAAAAGCCTGAAGTGCGGATTTGGCAGCTTTTCTAGTGTCAGCGAGAATAACACCGTTGCCATGAGTGCCTTTGGCTAGCTTGATAATAACAGGGAGACCAATCTGTTCTATCAAATCGTCAATATCGGAAGTGTTACGAGAAACCAATGTTTTAGGAGTGTCCACATCGTATTTAGCAAGAATTTGAGCGGCACGTAGTTTATCGCGGGAACGAGTGATAGCCACAGAGGAAGAAGCGGTGTAGACCCCTTGCATTTCGAATTGTCGTACTACAGCACAACCGTAGCGAGTCATAGCGTTAGAAATACGTGGCAAAATAGCGTCAAATTTTGGTAGCTTTTCGCCATCATAATAAACATCTGGGTGTTTGTCATCTAGTGATAAATAACAATCTTTGTATTTGATTACTTCTACATTATGGCCACGTTTTTTAGCCTCTTCAACAAGCCTCTTAGTAGAATAATTACCTGGTCCGTTAGATAGAATTGCAATTTTCATTTTGATTCCTTCCCTTTAATATATTTATGATGAAATATTTGTGGGTTGTTTTTTAATTCTTGGTTTAGTTTAATGGTAGTAGTCGGTCGATGTATAGGCTTAACGCTAGCTTTTGAAGTATCCACCAAAAACTCTCCTTTTATAGTACGGCGACCAATTAGGACTGGGAAATTATTTCTAGATCTATCAGCAAGAGTAAAAACGGTCTCAAAGTTTTTGCCATTCAATTCAAGAGGTAGTTTAACACGATACCGCACTTGAACATCTCCATGCGATGAACGTATACTTTTGGCCCTGTAATCTGTAGTCTTGATACGCTTACCGGTAAAGAGAGGTGATTTTTTGCCAAACAATGAAAAAACTAATGTGCCGTCTGCTTCCATATTAATATCGGAAGCCCATATAGCAGATGAATCGGCTCCTGTATCAATCTTAGCTGGGATGTTTTTTATACCAGCAATTTCGACATACTCAGTAGAACCGATAATTCTTTGTGCGTTATCTGTTGTCATGTTCTTATTATACAATATTTATGCTATTTTCGCAATATCTTATCGACGGCGGCGTTGGCCTCAGAATCAGCGATAGCATTTTTACTGCGAGGAACGTGTGTGAACGAAACGGCTTCAAATTGCTGGAGTTTTTCTTGGATGTCTTTATATATCGGAGTTATATCTTGGTTCTTAATATGAAAAACACCATTTAATTGGTTAACTACCATCAAGCTATCAGAAATGAAACGACAGGTTTTGTATCCGAGCTCGATAGCCCTCTCGACCCCTTTGCGCATGGCGCAATATTCAGCTACTCGAGAAGTAGCAAAACCAATAAATTCGCCATTTTTTTCAATAATCTGTCCCTTATCGTCATGAATGCAATAGCCAATGCCAGCAGGTCCTGGGTTGCCACGTGAGGCACCATCTACATTAATAGTGACAGAATTAGCGGTGTCACGTGATGAAATACGACCTGGAGCAGTTTTTTCTTCTTCGATCTCGATTACTGACATACTGGTTTCATTGAGATGAACATTGGAGTTTGCAAAATCTTTAACAAATTTATATGCAGTATAGCGTTCGCGTGGAGTAGGTTTGATGTCCCCCTCTATACCGAGTTCATATATTATATATAGATTACTGAGCTGGCTGGAATCTTCGGTAGCGAGAAAAGTAATCACGTCTTTTAGTCTTAGGTCATTTGCAGTCAAACCAGTATATTCTGTGAGAGAACGAGCCATAGCTTCTTCGGGTTGTTCACCAAATTTGATTTTCCCTGTAGGAAGTTCCCAAAAAACCGGAGACTCACTACGGCCCCGGCTGCGTTTAAAAATTAAAACCCCCTCTTCGTTTTTGATTATTCCAACTACGCGAATTCTCTGTTTCATCCCACCTCTTTATCTAGGACCCTGCCGACCTGTTTTCCCCGTAATATATACAAGGTGGGTAAAATCTTATGCGATACGACCACGGTCGTAAGCCACGAAATCCCTATAACATGATTATTCAGGAAAATCATGCTGCCAACAGGGCTACTTTTATTATATCACATCTTAGCTAGCATGGTATAATAATTGAAATATAATGGGAGTGAGTATGAAATTTAAGGTAGAGAGTGAAATATTTGAAAAAATACCAGATTTGTATATTGGAGTTGTGGTAGCAAAAGATATAGATAACAGTAAAGAATATCCTGAGATAGACAGATTACTTGAAGAATCGATTAAATCGGCAGAAAAGAGGTTTTTGAATAAGAGAGTTAAAGAAGATGTTGATATTATTCCCTATCGCGAAGCGTTTTCTAAACTTGGCATTAACCCTAATAAGTTTCAGTGTTCTGCTGAAGCGCTATTTACAAGAATATCCAAAGGCAAGGGTTTACCGAATATTAATCCTCTCGTAGATTTGAATAATGCAGTATCCTTAAAACATACTTTACCGATGGGAACACATGATTTATCGCAAAAAAATCATGATATAGAAATGCGATATACGCG
Source organism: uncultured Candidatus Saccharibacteria bacterium (assembly GCA_946414465.1). Taxonomy (GTDB): domain Bacteria; phylum Patescibacteriota; class Saccharimonadia; order Saccharimonadales; family Saccharimonadaceae; genus Nanosyncoccus. The sequence goes on from CAMKOP010000001.1 coordinate 17,637, forward strand.
TGCAGGTGATATATTTATGCCGATGGGTTCTGATGAAGAAGAAAAATTGGAGCCAGGTGAGGTGGTATATGTCGTCGGGAATGAAGTTAGAACGAGAAGATGGGCCTGGAGACAAGGTGAACGCGGTAAGATCACCGCGAAGACAGATTGTGTGTTTTTTCCTATCGACGGTTTTCATGACATAAATGATGCTGAAGTTGATAAAACAGCAAAAGAACTAGCAGGGTTATTGGAAGAAATCTTTGGTTGCAAGGTTAAAACTGGATATGTTGACAGAAATAAGCAAAACTTCGAATGGATTATTGATTAGGCACCCACTACCCAGTAGAATAATCCTAAAATAGCATCCATTCCGTTAATCATTAGATTTGAAAATACTTCGCTAAAGAATAAAATCATCATGTAAACAATAAAAATACCGTATTGTTCAATACTCATTAAGAAATTGCGAAAAAAGTCTGGTGAAATAGCATACAGAATACGGGACCCGTCGAGTGGCGGCACTGGTATTAAGTTGAATAGCATAAAACCTAAATTGATGAAAACTATTTCTTTGAAAATGAATTCAGGTAATTCCCCGAAGGAGCCATAGAGTAAACCCGTGAAATGACCTAGAAGAAAGAATACAAACGCCAACAAGAAGTTCATAAATGGTCCAGCAAAAGCAACTAGAGCCATACCCCATTCTCTCCATTTAAGATTCTGCGGATTAATCGGGACTGGCTTAGCACCACCAAAAACTGGGGCGCGAAGGATATAGAGTACTACCGGTACCAAAATGGACATATATGGGTCGATATGCTTAATAGGATTAAAGGTCAGCCTGCCAGCGTCTTTGGCAGTGTTGTCGCCAAGCCAGTAAGCAACAATACCATGTGCAAGTTCATGTAAAATAACAGATCCTACTACGATAATTAGGACTATTAATATATATAATATATTACTATTCATTAGGTAAGCACCACCACTTCTTTGGTAGTTGGTAAGGAATCAAGGTTCTTGACTTTGAGTTTTTTCTCAGTTCGAGCGGTAAGTTTGAGTTCGGAAACCATACCATCGACGTTACCCATAGCGACAATAAGCTTTGGTTCAATTTCACGAATGGCACGTACAGAGGAAGTACAGAGGATATCTGCAACAAGATCATCGAGGTTTTCTTCTATAGAGCCAATGATGCCTACATGGACATTATTTACCTCTACATCATAGATAGTTTTACCGCTTTCTGTAGAGATACCACGGATAGTGGCTTCGCCAATTTCGAATTCACCAGGACCTTTGATTTTGCCAACAGCAAGACCTGCATCAATAACAGCATCTTCAACATCAAATTTGATGGTAGTGGTTTTAGTAATGATAGCAATTTCAGTGGGTGTTTTACTTTCTATTTCAAACATATAGCTCCTTATCCTTTAATTATGCCTTCTGGGTCAATTATTTTAGTTATTTCCATCTCGAGTATTTCAGATATAAAACGATCTTTGACGGATTTGCGATAGGTGAAATCATCTGGCGACATAATAACATAATTAATAGGTTTGCCCTGTTTCTTCTCTACTACTTCGGCCCAGCGAGTAAGTTTTTTAGTGCGATCATTGCCAATAATTAAAAGATCGATGCCATCTTGTCCTGGCAAGCGATTAACAACAATAAGACCCTTGAGATAATTTTTGACTGGACGGCAATAACTATCCCATATGTCTTCTATGATATCTTTGCTGGAAGATGAACTATTCTTTTTTGAAAAGATTTCAGTGAGTGGCCTAGTGAACGGGTGTTTGGCGTTAGCTGAGTAATATACTTTATTATCAAATGTCTCGTTTTTGATAATACCGATTTTTTCGAGGTTTAATAATTCTCTGCGAACTGAGTTAATCTGTTCGTCGATTACTCTAGTCATCTCACGTACATAGAAGCTTTTTTCAGGATTTTCGAAAAATAGATTCAAAAGTTTTGCTCTGGTTTTACTTCCAAATAGTTTTTCTGTTGGTGTGTTATCTATTTTACTCATTCTGTATATATTTTAACACAAATGGATAAATTTGTTCAAGGTTGAGCCAATGGATAGCAGGATTGCGTTTAAACCAAGTAAGTTGACGTTTGGCTAGATGCCAATCTTCATAAAAACATTTTTCTTTGGCTTGTTCTAGACTCAGCTCTCCTTTAATATATTTCCAAGCATACTCATATATGTCGCTTTTCATGGATCCATGGTCCCAGCCATATTTCTGAACAAGTGTTTTAGTTTCCTTGTATAAATCCTCACAAAACATTTGGTCTAAACGAGCTTTTAGCCTAGCCCTTAATATCGGTGCGTCCCATTTGATTCCTATCAGCAAAAAATTGCCTTTTATCTCTGTTCTGTCTGAACAACTTTTTTGTTCAAAGTCACCAATCTTGGCACCCGTAGGGCCTTTAAAATGGTAGTCGTATATTAATGCGTCAATATAAAGTCCGGTACCACCAACAATAATCGGAACTTTGCCATGCGCTTTAATTTCTTTGATTTTTGCCTCAGCATATGTTTTCCAATCTGCGACCGTAAATCTTTCATCTGGATTCACCAAATCAATTCCCCAGTGTGGAATGCCTTGCATTTCTTTTTTAGTTGGTTTGGCAGTGCCAATATCCATACCTTTATAGATTGCGCGAGAGTCGGCCGAGATAATCTCGCCGTTTAGGGCTTTTGCAAGTTTGATAGAAATGCCGGTTTTGCCAGAGCCGGTTGGTCCTAAAATAATTAATGTGCTTGAAATACTACTATTTCGGGTCGCGTCGTTTTCCCCTGTCGCCACAGGGGAAAACGCGCTAACCCTCGCGCTGCCGCGCTCCGAAATCCCCTCAATAGTAGTATTATCAAGCATTAAATACCTTTTAGAAACGATGCAAGCTCTGATAGTTTAATCTTTTCTTCTTTGTCGCGGAGGCGGACTGAGACGATGCCCTCTTCGGCGTCTTTGGGGCCGACTACGAGTATTGCAGGGATTTTCATTTCAGTGGCGCGGCGAATCTTTTTACCAAGAGAATCGGCGGACTCGTCGACTGTGTAACGGAGTTCGTTATATTTCAAAGGTTTGTCTAGCACGACTTTGTCGAGAATTTTGGTGATTTCAGAAACGTAGTCTGACACAGAATTGTTGACTGTAACGATACGTACTTGCTCTGGAGCGCACCAGAATGGGAACCAACCGCCAGTATGTTCAATAAATACCGACAAGAAGCGCTCAATTGAACCAAGAGTAGCATGGTGAATCATAACGGGACGTTCCTTTTCGCCTTTTTCGTTAGTGAATTCAAGCCCAAAGCGTTCTGGCATGACGAAATCCAACTGAATGGTGGCTAATTGGTGTTCACGACCAATGGCATCTTCAGCCATAAAATCGATCTTGGGGCCATAGAAAGCAGCTTCACCCTCTTGTTCGAAATAGTCTAGTTTATTATCGATAGCGGCCTGTTTAATTTGATTTTGGGCCATTTCCCAAAGCTTTTTGTCGCCAAGATACTTATCTTCATCAGAACGATAAGATAATCTTGCGCGGAGTTTTTGCATGCCAACAGTAGAGTATAGTTCTTTGACAATACCAACTAAACGTTTGACTTCATCTTTGATTTGATTCTTGCGACAGAAAACATGAGAATCATCTTGAGTAAGAGCACGAACACGAGAAAGACCACCTAGTTCACCGGTTTTTTCATCGCGGTAATCTGTGGTTGCCTCCATATAACGTACTGGCATTTCACGATAGGTACGAGGATGAGAAGCAAATATCTGAGTATGGTGTGGGCAATTCATGGGCTTCATAGCAAAATCATCGCCATTTACCTGAGAATGCACCATAAACAATTCATCGCCAAATTTGGCAAAGTGACCAGAAGTTTTATAAAGGTCAGTCTTCGTAATGTGGGGGGTAAATACTTTTTTGAAACCTTCCCTACCGCGTAGACTAAGAGAATAGTTAGCCATAAGCTCGCGTAGTTCAGTACCACGTGGAGTAAATAGTGGCAAGCCAGCGCCAACTAAATCTGAGAAACAGAACAAATCTAATTCTTTGCCTAATTTGCGATGATCACGTTTTTTGGCCTCTTCTTGGCGCTTGAGGTATTCGTCGAGCTCTTTTTCAGTAGGAAAAGCGACACCATAAATACGAGTGAGCATTGGGCGTTTTTCGTCACCACGCCAATAAGCCCCAGCAACACGAACTAATTTGAATGGGCCAGTTTCGGAAAGTTTTTTAACATGGGGCCCTCTACAGAGATCAGTGAAGAGATCTTCCATATCATAAAATGAGATTTCTTCATTTTTGGGGAGTTCTGTGATTAGTTCAATTTTATAATCCTGCTTGTGATCCTTAGCCCACTTGAGAGCCTCGTCTCTCGATACGACACGTTTTGTCATGGGGAGATTACGCTTGATAATGGTGCGCATCTTTTTCTCGATTTTTGGTAGGTCGGTATCAGAAACTTTGGCCTTGCCAAAATCAATGTCATAATAAAAACCATCATCAATGGCTGGACCGATACCGAATTTGGCATCGGGATATAGTTCCCTCACGGCTGCAGCGAGCACGTGACTAAGAGTGTGTCTCATCTCCTCTAAATTATTCATTTTAGTTTCCCTTTTATTTGTATTTATTATATCACACTAATCAGTTGCTGGTTATTTGAGTTTTTTCATCCCGCCTTTAATTTTTAGGATGCGACAAATTTCCCTTATAGAATCATTAAACCCATCGTGGATTTTAACTGTGTTGCCAAATAGTTTAATCAATTCGGGTTTGATATCATAAAACTGTGAACAAAACAGGAATATTTCTTGTGAGCAGGTAGAGCGGTCAACTAAATCTTTTAGCGTATCGTTTATTTCGGAAAAGGTTAGTTCTCCATCATCTATTTTTTCCGGCCAAGAATCTAGTGTAATTGTTTTAGGTTTGTGATTCAGATGAAAAATAAAATTATAGTAACTGATTGTTTTTGTGATGGCTTTTGTGGTTAGAATAATTGTACTGTCCTTTGTGGGAGTTTTTGGCTTTTTGAGACCAAGTCCGATAAATCGTTGGTTTTTAAACTTACGCCGGAAGAATTTTAGACTAGTAGCCGTTATTAAATGATTCGCAAAAATAATAAGATCAACTCTACCAATATAGGGCTTGAGATCTTCCCTGGCGATTCGTCGGGCTTCTTTAGGGCTCGTTAATATCTTATCTGCGTTGCGCCAATCAATGACGCGGATGACGTCTATCACCGGTAATTCCTCTTCAATTTTGTCGGCAAGAAATTCTCCGCCGTAGCCACTATCAAAAACAACAATTTTTAACATAATAAAAACCTTTCTCCTTCCACTTGCGACGATTTTATCATTTTATCGAACCTTCGGAGAACTAGAATAACGAGTTTTGCAACAAATGTTGCAAAACTCAAAAATAAAGGATACGCCCATATGATATAATAACAGATATGATTTATCTAAAAAAAGCTAATCTTAAGGATGCCAAAAAAGAGTATAAACTGGCGCAAAAAATTCCGGCTCAAGAGAATGGCTATGAGAATAAGGCCTACGGTGCTTCTTTTGAAGACTTTATAAATATAATCATCCCCAGGTGGCTCAACTACGATAAAGGCATAAACCTAGATGATGGCCACGTGCCAGATACCTGTTATTTCTTGTGGGTAGACGATATTCCCGTAGGAATATTTAAACTTCGCCATTATTTAAATGACTGGTTGAGAGATAATGCTGGGCACGTCGGTTACGGGATTGCGAAAGAATATCGTGGTCATGGTTATGCTACGGAAGGTTTACGCCTTATTATTGAAGAAGCGCGTAAATTACCCATAGACACTGATGAGTTATATTTGTCGGCGCTAAAGAATAATCTCGCGTCCTTAAAAGTGCAACAAAAAAATGGCGCCAAAATTGTGCGCGAAGATGATACGCATTATTATACGAGGATTCCATTATAAAGCCTAAACCTTGTATGGTTTAAAGGACAGAAATATAGAGGTAGATTATGTTTTTGCGTGTTTTTTGTCGTCAAAATTGCACAAAAAAATAGCCCTCTGTTTTTACGAGGGATTTAACAGACTTTTACAGGTTACAGAATAGTTAAAAATTTTATAACCCGAATGGTGGGTTGTGAGGGACTCGAACCCCCGACCTTCTCGGTGTAAACGAGACGCTCTAGCCAGCTGAGCTAACAACCCGTATCTATATTATACCATATTTTGATTATTTTTGACTAGTAATTGGACTAAGCCAAACTCTAGCCGTGTCGGTCAGATACATGATTTTGCTTACTACTGCAGAAATATCGTCTATCTTGTAATCCTTTTGAGCCCAATCTTCTATGATACACGTTACCTCTTTGGCATATATTTTGAACATTTCGTCATTAGATACCTTGTGAGAAACAATGATTTTTGGTTTTAAACAATAGACCATTTTTTCAAACGTACTGTGATTCCCAAATTGATACAGAAACTGAATTATTTTTTTATTAGCTACTATAAATATTAAAGTCCTACGATACAGCTGCTTTAAGGTGGATGATTTGGATAGCTTGCAAATAACCTTTTTGAATCTTTTCATAATGAATATTTCGTAGTTTTCGGTGACTTTTGTAACGCTACCGTGGTGGCGATAAATAGTTGAGCGTGATATATGAGCAATTTGAGTAATTCTTTTAATACTAAGGTAGTCTTTGGCTAAGAAGAACGCATCAAGAGTAGCTTCTTCGGATTTACGGAATTTTTTATTATTTAGTTTTTTGTCTGTGATCCTGTCCACGATTATCAATTATAACATAACTAGAAATGGTTAGTTTTTGACGACTTTTTTAGTAACATCAAATTTTTCCATGTATTTCCCTAGCATGAGACGTGTCTGAGCATAAAAAGCGGCTAAAGACTGATAAACGATGGAAGTAACTGGCATCAAAATCCATTGTAAAATCATTAGAATGTTACGACCTTTTTTATATTTGGCGGGGCGCTTCGGGAGCATTTTGAGAGAAACCAAGATAGACACAATTAAACCAATAGAGGCGAAGGTCTCGACGATACTAACAATGTTAGGAATATTATATGTCACCATGGAGTGGGCAGAGATATTCATGATCATAGGTATCCAACCACCAAATGCGACAATAGGAGCAAGAATAGCTAGTGTAACGTGACCGTCTAGTAATCGCCAAAATTTGGGGAAAAGTTGCCAAAATGGGATGATGCGCTTGGACCTAGAGACGAATAGTCTAGAGCCGACATAGGCGACATCGCTAGCGCCATAATACCAACGACGAACTTGAACAAACTGCGCTTTGACAGTTTTCCAGAACGTTTCATCGACGACGGCATCTTGATAAATTGGTATACGAATTGGTATGACCGAATAATCGCCGTCAAAGAAGAAAAGACTGCGCCAATATTGATGACCATCTTCGACGATGGTGCGTTTACTCCAGAAATCCATGGCTTCTAAGGCTTGAAGTGGTTGTGAGTGAGAAGCAAAATTACGCAAGAGATGAGGGCGCATAGTAGTAATGACATTAAAGAATGAGTTTGAGACCGCAATGATACGCGTAGGGGCAGGAGCATCCCAAATATTATTCATGAATAATGACACCGGCTGATAACTAAGTCGTTGGCGGTTGGGATGAGTGATGAATTCATAGGCTACAGAATCAAGATACTTAGAAGCTACGTGATTGTCACTATCTAGCGAAGTAACGATGATATTCTCGATTGGTATGTGTTTCTTTTTGGTATATTCTGCAAGAGCCTGGCCCGCAAAGGTAAGGTTGGGACCTTTGCCGATGACTTCACCAGGTAAATCGGCTGGATGTTTGACTAGTAAGAAATCTTTAAAGACGCCTTTGTATTTAGCCTTGAGGACCTTAGCAGTCTCAGCAATTTGTTCCCCGCCCCTTTCCTCGTAAGCGAGTACAAAAATAATGCGGTTTTTTGGGAAGGTACTTTTTTTGACGGCTTCAATAGACGGGCCAAGCACTTCGGGACCTTCATCATAAGCTGTCATAATCACTGCATGATAGATTTCAGATGGTTTTGGATAATCTGAACCCATCACAGCCATTAGCTTAAGGTTGTTTAAGTGTTCAGAAAAATGGTAGCTCTTGCTGTCGTGATTAGCAAGCCGTTCATATGATTCGTGTGGGGTCTCGAGTTCTTCGACCCTGGTACGCCAATCTACACGACCTGCCCTTTTAATTACTTCGTAGCCCTGAATAGTGCGATATGCTACACCAATTGCTTTAACAAGAGTACTAGCAATTAAGATAAACAAATAAATTGCGCCAAGTACAGGATTTACTAATGAAAGTACAAACAAAAGAATAATGGCGCCATATGAAATTGCGCCAGGTAGAATTTCAAGAAAACGATACAACTTAGTACGTTTGCCCTGAGGAATTTCAAGATTTTTGCGCATTTTAAGCCTCTCCAAGTAGGCGTACCAGTACTAGAATAGTAGCAAGGATTAGGCCAGTGGTAGTAATGAGAAAAAATTTTGCCATGCCACTACCGCGTTTATGGAAAATACGGACAGCAAGGATATTGTGGAATACACCATAGATGATAGCTAAGATCGGAAAAGTAAGCAAACCAATCCAGGTACCATCATGATAACCACCAATATCACCATAACCAACTTTGACAACTGATGCGCTAGGGTTAAGGCTTAAAATAGAAAAGATTAACAGTCCAAGTGCAATAAGAAGATTTAAAACCATGAACAGTAGTAAACCTCGTTCTGTTTGATAAATCTTGATGAAGTCGGTTTTTAAATCTTTCATGCAGTTTTGCCAGTAAGTTTATCTACTAATGAATTAACATTCTGAATAAACATCACATCGCCGATGATGCCAATGACGCCGCTAAGGATTAACATCCAACCAATAAGGGTAACAACTGCACCTTCAAAGAAAGTAATAAATACACCAACAACCAACATAGCAAGTGCTAGCACAAGTGATATTTTCCATGCTTCGATGCCTGCAGCATGTAGTTTGATGGCGGTGTTGACACGAACAAGCGATTCGTAAATAATCCAGATACCGATAACAACACGGAATATACCAGCAATCTCTTCCCCCATAACAAGTGCAGCGATACCGACTAAGCCAGAAATAATACCAAATAAGAGGTTGTTATTGAAGTAATCGTTTTGGCCTTTGACTACAAAATAGTTAATAATCTGATATGTTCCCTTAATAACGAGAAAAATTCCGACTATATATGCTACTACTTTAATAACCGCATCTGGAAAAGCAATTAAAAAGATACCTAGAATTATGGTGGCAAGAGATTCAATAATCGCTACCCAGGCAGACTGCTTAACGTCGCCGCTAATTTGCTCCACCGGATGTTTAATGATTTCTGCCTTTTCTGCTTTCGCCATAAAAACATAACTCCTTTAATTATTACTATTATTATAGCACATATATGATATAATAAAGCAAGTAACGATTTATGTGCCGATGTAGCTCAGTTGGTAGAGCAGCTCATTCGTAACGAGCAGGTCACAGGTTCGATCCCTGCCATCGGCTCCATTTTTATTTGGTTCTGGGTTTGCGATGTTTTTTAGTTTTGTCTATATTCTCACCTGCAGCGGAACGAGCCGAGAGATTAAGTGCACGCATTAGTTTAGAGCGAGCATGTGGGGTAAAGATTTTGTCTAGCCAGTTTTGCTTAGGAGTCTGGTTTTTGGAGGTTAATATTTCGACAATGTCACCTTGTTCTAACTTTTTATTCAAGTTGCTCATTTTGCCGTTTATTTTAACCCCCACTACATGATCACCGATTTCGGAATGAAGGCGATAGGCAAAATCAAGTGGCATAGCACCAGCAGGTAGATCAATAATATCGCCCTTTGGCGTATAAACGAAGATTTTGTCAGCGAAGAGATTGAGTTTGAGTTTTTTGAGATCGACTTTTTTACCTTCACGCAATCTAGCAGCTGTAGTTTGTAATTCGGTAATCCATAGAAGATTAGTTGGAAGGTGTTCTATCTTCCCTTTTTTATAGTTTTCAGTGAGTTTTTGCTCGTTGTAATAGAAGCTGGCGGCAAGACCGCGTTCGGCATATTCGTGCATCTCGTGAGTACGAATTTGGAATTCTACTACATGTTTGTCCTTCGTAATAACAGTAGTATGTAAGGACTGGTAGCCGTTTTGCTTTGGCATGGCGATATAATCCTTAATGCGACCGTTCATTGGCATATAAAGCGAATGAATTATTCCTAAAGTTAAATAACAATCGGTAATATCGTCGACTATGATACGAAGTGCAGTGAGATCATATATTTCATTGATGTTTTGATTATGTTTAGCAAGTTTCTTGTGAAGCGAATAAACTGACTTCACGCGACCAGAGATTTCAAAATGAATTTTTTCCTTTTTGAGAGCAGCGGATACCTCGTTTTTGATTTTGTTGAGAGATTTTTCGGCAGCTTTATTAGTCTTTTCGATAAGGCTTTTTAGCTCTTCATAGCGTTTAGGATCGACATATTTAAAAGCAAGGTCAGCTAACTCGACGCGGAGAAGTCCCATGTTAAGCCGGTCGGCAAGAGGAGCAAAAACTTCTAGAGTTTCTTTGGCGATTTTCTTTTGTTTGTCTGGAGGTAATGCTGAAAGAGTGCGAAGATTATGTAGACGGTCAGCAAGTTTAATAATGAGGACTCGAATGTCATCACCGAGGGCAATCATCAGACGTAGAAAATTGTCTTTGGTAGCAGGCAAGTAGGTATCAATGTCGCGCATGCCAGTACGAGCAGTAGAAAGCTTCGTAACGCCATCTACTAGGAAAGCTACTGATTCCCCAAATTCATGACGAATATCATCGAGAGTAAGATCAGTATCTTCGATAGTATCATGTAAAATACCAGCGATGATAGTATCTTCATCCATGCCCCATTCTTCAAGAATTTTTTGGACGGCTAGAGGATGAACAATATATGGTTCGCCGGTTTTGCGGCTCTGACCTTCGTGAGCAGATTTGGCGACTTCAATTGCGTGCTCAATACGCTCGGATTTTTTGGCCGATGGTTTCATATCTATATTATACAACAACTAAATCGATTAGGCGTCAATCTGTTTTTTGTTCTTGCGGTGTTTTTTGACGATATGAACGATGACACCAATAATTGCGCAAAGTGTAACAGCTACAAGAATCATAAACCAGATTGGGCAAATAATGACGTTTTTCTCAACAGTAGACATCTCGCCGTTGTAGTATATAGTCTGATTGACTTTGACCACACCTAAAGCTGGGAGATTGTTAATTTCGCGTTCGACTACGCGGGTGGTATCTGGCATAATGATTTCATTGTACTCACCGTCATTCTCTTCGGTCGGTAGAATGACGTGACCGGTAAAGAAATCAGATACAGTAATGACAAAGGTAGCATCAGCGTGAACGTTACCGCTATTGGTGAGTTTGGCAGTAAGTTTAACTGGTGGATTAACGACAAAGCCAGGAACATTATTTTCTTCAACTTTGCCTTCGTGTTTGGTTTCACCAGCGACCGTTCCGTAGATAATACTGGCTATTTCAAAAACGTTTTGGACGGTAACGCCATCGCCGTCTTTGGCATCATTATCCGAAGTGACGGTGATAGCAGCATATTGGCCACCAGCAGGAGCGTTTTCTGGTACAGTAATCGTGAAATTGATTTTTTTGGATTCATTGGGTTTAACCTTACCAGTAGGCTCTTCAAGCTTGATCCATTTAGCAACCATAGTATGATCAGAATCGGTCACTAGATCAGCTTGATAATCCTCGCCAGACACACCATAAGGCACGATTGACGCTTTGTATGCGAAATCTTCAGTAGCATCTACTGGATTGACTACGGTAATTGACCCTTCGTAAGTCTCACCTGGTTTGAGCGAAAAACGCTGGCTCATCGGCAAGATTGTGAACATATTGCTATCCATTTTTCCTCCACTTTTATTAGTTACATTATAACAGATATTATTCTATTGACAAGATGTTACCAGTGCCCTGTTTTAAATGAAGTAGACGTTGGTTTTTGGAACCACGGAATCTGAGACTCAAATCACGTTGACTTAAGATGAAGGGGCCGTCGATGAGAGCATCGAGAGATTTGAGAAAATCCCAAGGTTTTTTACCATATTCTTTAATGACTTCGTAGGTAAAACCAGAAAAACTCCAAACATTCCAACCCATTTCTTGACGACACCAGTCAGCGATTTCTTTGCAAGCTTTGGCTTGGACGAATGGTTCCCCGCCACAGAAAGTAAGTCCAGCCTGTCCGCGAAATTGTTTCAATTCTTTTTTGATGCCATCAATTTTAGCAAGATAGCCAGCTTCATAATCCCAAGTTTCAGGGTTTTGACAGCCTTTGCAGTGATTGGGACAACCTTGCGTCCATAGAACTACTCTAAGGCCATCACCATTAACTATATTATCATGCTCGAGAGGCGCCGAGAGGCGGATGTACCCCTCGGGTGTTTCGAGCTGCTTGGACAATTTCTCTAGCGATACTTTGTGCCAATCGATTTTGTCGACCATTTATTCACCTTTTGCGCAGTTACAAACTTTTTCGAACGGAAGATCACCTTCAAGACGACCACAGTGCGGACAACGATCGCCAGTGATGATGCCAGAGAAGCCGCAAACTGGATCTCGATCAACCGGATGGTTGACGGAACCATAACCGATACCTTCATCGTGCATTTTGCGAATAACAGACTCAAAGGCAGCAATATTTTGAGATGGATCGCCGTCTAATTCGATATAAGTAATGTGGCCAGCATTGCAGAGATTGTGATATGGAGCTTCGATTTCAATCTTTTCAAAAGCACTGATTGGATAATAGACTGGTACATGGAAGGAGTTGGTGTAAAATTCCCTGTCGGTAACACCTTTGATTTTGCCAAACTCTTTACGATCAATCTTGGTAAAGCGACCAGCGATGCCTTCGGCTGGAGTAGCGAGAAGACTAAAATTGAGTTTATGTTTCTTGGAATAAGCATCGCATCTTTCGCGCATGTGAGTGACAATGTCGAGACCAAGGTCACGAGCGTCTTCGTCTTCACCGTGATGTTTGCCGGTCATAGCAACGAGAGTTTCAGCTAGGCCAATAAAACCGATGGACAAAGTACCGTGTTTGATAACATCTCTCAAAGTATCGTTCGGACCAAGTTTTTCAGAACCAAACCAGTTCCCTTGCCCCATCAAGAATGGGAAGTTACGAACATGTTGATTGGCTTGGAAGTCAAAACGCTCTAAGAGCTCATCGCGAACAAGATCCATTTTTTCATCGAGTTCTTTATAGAATCCTTCCCAGTCAGCTTCTTTGCGTTCCTTTAAACAAATGCCGTGTTTGATACCAATACGGACAAGGTTGACAGTGGTAAATGAGAGATTACCACGTCCCGTGACGATACCATCAGATTCTGGGAAAACTGAAGCGAAGACGCGTGTGCGGCAACCCATAGTAGCAATTTCGGTACGATAATCGCCTTTTTTGTAATATTTGAGATTGTATGGGGCGTCTATGAAGCAGAAGTTCGGGAAAAGACGCTTGGCAGAAACTTCCATAGAGCGTTTGAAAATATCGTAGTTAGGATCTTCAGGATTATAATTAATTCCCTCTTTAACCTTTAGGATACTAATTGGGAAAATTGGAGTTTCGCCTTTGCCGAGACCATTTTCAGTAGCTTGAAGCAAATCTAGAGAGACTAAACGACCGGCTGGGGTAGTATCTGTGCCAAAATTAATTGAGGTAAATGGTACCTGAGCACCGGCACGAGAATGCATAGTGTTGAGATTGTGGACGAATCCTTCCATAGCCTGGAGAGTTTCGCGTTCGGTGTCTTCGTTGGACGCTTCAATAACTTCTTTAGGCCATTTGGCTTTTTTGAGTTTATCGTCGTCACCATATTCATAAGTATCTTTGATGTCGAGATCAAGTTTTTTGCCGGTGAATTTATTATATTTTTTGAGGTTGCGTTTTAAGGCTTTCCTGAAGGACTTATTAACACCTGGGGCCATGGCGTAGTCAAAATTCGGAATGGATTGGCCACCGTGTTGTTCGTTTTGGTTGGCTTGAAGCAAGATTGCGGCCAATGCACCATAGGAGCCGATGGAATTAGGAGTGCGAAGATGACCGTGGCCAGTGTTGAATCCACCATTTTCAAATAGAACAAATGGATCAGATTGGCAACAGGTCAAAGTACCAGTAGCGTAAAAATCTAGATCGTGAATATGAATGTCGCCATTATCATGAGCGGCGGCAATGTCAGGGCGAAGCATGAGTGATTTAGCAAAAACCTTGGAGCCTTCGGCACCAAATTGAAGCATTTTGCCCATGGCGGAATTGCCATCGACGTTGGCGTTAGAGCGCTTGACGTCGGAATCTTCAGAAGCATCGGCATGAGAAATTGTACGATAAATCATCATGAGGTCAGATTTTGCCTCGCGACGACGAGAGCGTTCTTGACGATATTGAATATAGGAACGAGCGGTCTTTTTGAAACTAGATTCCATCAAAACTTCCTCAACGATGTCTTGGATTTGTTCGACATTAGGAGTGCGAGCAGTGATTTCTTCATCGGCACGTTTGATGACTTTGTCAGTTAACGCTTTAGCGCGATCATATTTAAATTCTTCCGTAGCAAGCCCAGCTTTAGCAATTGCTTCAGTAATTTTTTCGGGATCAAATTTAACGATTTTACCGTCTCTCTTGACGATTCTTTTGAACATTGTATACCTCCTTCGTTTGTTCAAATTTTTATGTATGACGCTACATTTGGTGTCTATATCTTAGTATACGACACTATATATGGAAATGCAAGTGCTTTTTGTGATAATTTATTTCAAAAATCCATTAATAATACGCGACTCGGCTTCGGCACGAGTGAGGCCAAGTGTCATTAGTTTGGTAAGTTCGACGGAGGCGATTTTGCCGATGGCGGCTTCGTGAATGAGCTCGGCATCTTTGGTCTTAGCGTCGAGGGCGGGGATGGCGTGAACTTCGGCTTGGTCCATCAAAATAGCATCGCATTCGGAATGACCGCGACATTTGTTACTGCCAATAATAGTGGCTTTGAAAGTTTGTTTGGAATAATCTTGGGCGATGGAGCGTGATGCTATATCGGCGGTAGAATCTTTGCCATTTAATTCTACTTCGTAGATAGAATCGGCGGTTTGACGACCGTGAGTCATGAGACGCTCTTTGACGAATAGTTTGGCGTCGTTTTCTAGAGCAGCGGTAGTTTTTCTGATGGTACTATCTACGCCTTTGATTTGTTCTAATTCGAGAGTGGCTTCAGAGTTCTGGCTGAGATTTACTTCGGTAGTTGGGTTCAAAATCCTGCCACCTTTGCCGGGGCCGAAGCCGTAGTGCTTTTCAATATATTTGATTTTGGCGTTTTTGCCAACATAAAAACGATGAATGCCATCGTGGACAGAGTCGCTGGGGCCGCAATTATAAATACCACAGCCAGCGATGATGGTAACTTCGGCATCGTCACCAATGTAAAAATCATTATAGACAGCTTCTTTGAGACCAGTGGCACTAATAGCAACTGGTATATGGACTTGTTCGTTTTTAGTTCCCTTTTTGATATAAATGTCTAGGCCACTTTGGTCTTTTTTGGGTCGAACATCGATGTTGGTGGTGGAACTACGGCCAACGGATTTGCCATTGACGCGAAAATTGTAGGCGCCTGCGGGAATTTCAAAAGTGCCAGCGACTTCGCAGAAGATTTGTTTTTCTTCATTAGTTAGTTCCATCTTTACCTCCTGTGAGTTTGGGCAAAATCTTGGCTGGAGTGCCTTGTTGTTTGATTTTACCGTTTTCTAGAACGATGATTTTATCGGCGAGTTTGAGAATTTTTTCTTGGTGCGAAATGATAATGGTGGCGACGCCACTTTCTTTTAGTTTTTTGAATACTTTGACGAGACTGTTGATACTCCAGAGGTCAATGCCGGCTTCGGGTTCGTCGAAAATGATGAGAGTTGGGCGTCTAGCGAGAACGGAAGCGATTTCGATACGTTTTAGCTCCCCACCGGAGAGTTTGTTGCTAATTTCTCTTGAGAGATAGCTTGAATCTAGACCAACTTTCACGAGATACTGTGTCGCAGTTTCTGGGGTGATTAATTCCCCGCTGGCAATATTTAGAAGGGTGTAAACATCAATGCCTCTTAGATGTACTGGTTGTTGGAATGAGTAGGCGATGCCAGCTTTGGCGCGGTCGGTAATACTCTGAGTAGTAATGTCAGACTCATTGAATAAGATTTTTCCAGAAGTGGGAGTCTTGATACCCATGATGATTTCGGCAAGAGTAGATTTGCCACTGCCGTTAGGCCCAGTAATAACTGCTAGAGTACCAGGTTTAATGCGCAGCGAAATATGGTCTAGGATATTTGTCCTAGACCCACCTTTGACCTTTAAGCTGACGTTTCTAATCTCTAACATCTATATATATTATAGCATTTACTTAGTGTTCTTTGGGTGATAGGCAAGATAATAGCCGCTGGCTACTAGTACAGCGCCGCCGATGATGTTGCCGAGTGTGACGGGCAAGAGATTATTTAAAAGAAATTCTGTGATGGTAGGAGCAGGAATACTGTAAATAGTACCGGTGATGATGCCGGCTGGGATATAGAACATATTGGCGATGGAGTGTTCGAAGCCACAGAGGACAAAAAGCATGATGGGTAGAAAGACAGCGGCGATTTTGCCGGTGACAGTGCTGGCGGCAGTAGCCATCCAGACAGCGATGCAGACTAGAAAATTGCACATAATACCCTTTAATAGAGCTTCAAAAAAGCCAAGATTGACTTTGGCGGTAGCGGTGGCCACTATGGTGTCTGCAACACTGTCAAAAGTGCCACTAACGGTAGCTATGCTAGCGACTAAAAGGGCGCCAAGAAAGTTGCCAAAGAAAACTAGGAGCCAGTTTTTGAGCAGTTGGTGGAATTTGATTTTGCGATCAAATAGAGCCATGACCATGAGATTGTTGCCGGTGAATAGCTCGCTACCAGCGACTACGACCATAGCAAGGCCAGCGGTAAAAATACAGGCGCCAGCGATTTTACCACCGTAGAGATTGCCAAAAGTGGCGCCAACACCAGCTAAAGCAATAAACATACCAGCAAAGATACCAAGTAAGATCATCTTCCACCAAGGTAGGTTGGCTTTTACTTTTCCGGTTTTAATAGTTGTGGCGGTGATTTCAGTAGGTGTTAGCATTTTCCTCCTTTAGGTTTTTAAGTAGCATTAGAGCTTTTTTAGCCATCTCTGGGTCGCGTGGGTTCATGAGAAAGTGATTTGAAAGACAATTGCGCGATTCTAAGACTTTTCGCTCGCTTTCAAATAGGTTATCGTCTAACCAGATAAATGGTTTTTCAAAATCAATCGCGTCGGTTTTTAATACTGCAAAATTTGATGGCTTTACTATCGTACTGGCTCGTTCGACTAGGTCTTTAGGTAAATTCGAATTAAGGAGTGCGGCACGAGTATGATTGTAATCTTGTCGGCAATGAGTAGTGAGCCAATACGTACTATCGGGAAAGTTCGCTAGAATGTATTCCAAAAGCTCTACCACGTCTTGTACGGGTGAAGCAACTCCCCTTAAAACTCCGTCGATGTCTAGATATATGTTCATAGCTTGTTGTTATTATAACAGGGTGCGTTATTAGGAGCAAGATGCGAGGTGGAGTTGCTTTTTTATCAAGATCACGTTACAATTAAGGTCAGGAAGTATTCCTAGAAAACACTTCCTGGGTTGATTTTCTGGCTAGCTTTTTAAGCTAGTCAGTTTTACTTCGGCGGTTTTTGCGCCTACGAAAGATGATGCGAAAGAGATTAATCTCCACGGTCATTTCATCTCCTTTCTGGTAACCTGGACGCCTAGGATACCGTTTAATGGCTGCCTCATGCTACACAAGCTAATCATCTTGCGCTTGTGAATCTTCGGTCATCACAACCACTAAACTCCGAAGCCAACCCGCACTCTTATTAACATAGGTCCAGTGGGATTGCAACCCCCCTACCTGGTTTTAGGGGGATTACAGGGCTTCTTTTGCTTATAGAAAACACCCAACCAGATGGTTGGGTGTTTTCTATGGTGGGGCTTAATAAGCCAGGTTTTAATAACATACAAGGAGGACATAGAGGAGAAATTTCAGAGATTATAAAAATGATAGTCAAAATTAGTAACTCACCGAGTAATTCCACTGCTTGCAGTAGCTGGATTGTTTTTCATACTGATTATGATATAATCAATGTAATTAATCTGGAGGACAAATGATTGGCGGTGCAGAGAAGATTAACTCTTCTAGCGAGGCTGTGCAAACTGGTACAGAAAAACATCCGTTAGAAGATATGCCATCTTTTGAAGAGCATATGCGCCAAATGGAGTCCGCCAAAGCCGACCAACTCAGGAATCTACAAGCAGGGTTGGAACAGGCCAAAGCAGATAATGACGAAGTTGCAATTGAGGGGTACGAGAATGCTATTAGAGGAATTGCTGGTGAACAGGAAAGCAATTCCTTAGCTAATTCGTCGGAAAAACTCGAGCAAGATAAACCCCAATTTGAAGCTGTTCCATTTGCAGAAATAGCAAAAGACCTTGAAGACCCAAGATACGAAGAACTCGGTCACGGAACGGTTAGCGCTGAAAATGCCCAGAGTATTTTAAACGAAGGCCTAAGAGTTGGTGGGCCTGGCAGAGATACCGATATCGATAGTAACTTTATGCCACTTGCGAATAATGATTCCGATGCGCTCCTAAACTCTGCTGGAAATTGGCAACACAATGATGCGAAGTTTATTGTACTATATCGTATACCTTTCGAATACAAATTACCCACGGCTAATATGCATGGTTCGGAAACCTACAAAATGTTTTACGAGCCCAATGATGGCGATCCCAATGCTGAATCAGGAAAATACAGCAAGGACTTTGCATATGCGTTTTTAGATGTTTCTACGGGTGTTGCATATAAAAATAATGCCTACAAAGGCGATTTAGATAATCCAGAACAAAAAGCGGAAATGGAAAATAAATATCAGTTATTGCGAAACGAAACTGCTAGTAAGATTACTGATCCAGAAGAAAGAGAGGGTTTTCTAGCCATGGCTGAAAGTTGGCATGAGATGGGTGAGAGTATGATGCCGAAGCAACCAGAGCAAGCACAGCCTCAACTCAACCCAGAAAAAGATGAACAAAATGAATCTGCGACAGAGAATATTGACGTAACGGTCGAAAGGGATTCTGGACGCACTAAAATTGCATCTGGCGATGTCTCAAGTATATATTCCATCGAGAAAACTGACGGGAAAACAAGCACGGTCGTAGAAAGCCAATACTTTGACATGGCGGAAAAGTTTACTAAGGCCCACGATGAGCTTAAGAATGATTTCGATCTCAGGCTAGCAATGTCGGGTATGTCCACGGATTTGGCATTAATTGATGCAACTCACGGAAGAAACTTTACGAACGGTAGCGAGAAGACGCGTGCTTCTCTTCTAGAGGATTACAGTACCCTTCGTGCTCGTTTAGATAATCCTGACACTTCACCGGAAGAAAAACAACTCATTTCGGATTATTTTGATACTATGAGCGGCAATGCTTTGTCCTTTTTGGAAAGCCGGTATAATCCAGACCTCGCAAAGAAAGACGCAACGGAAGAGCAGAAAAGCGATGAAGCAAAAGAAAAAATAAATCGAGCATTAGCTGATACTAAGGAAGAGGTGGAAAAAATTAAGAAAGCTTTCTCAGAAGATTCGAGTCAATTCGATTCTGCCCTAGCGCATATCAATGAGCTAGTCGATGGTAGATCAACAGATCTCGACGAACTTCAATCTAGCCTAACTAAGCTTTTGCAGGCCCAGGAATCGCTAGCTCAATCGACAGGAAGATTCAATAAGATAAACGGCGACTACTTAACTGATATTGTGCAAAATGAAGAGCGACTTGGCGAAGACTCTTATCGACAAGAGTTTAGCAATGTGGAATACAATAACGAGCAAGTCCAAGGTGCCTCAAGAAAAGTTCAGAATGTGGATGACCGCATAGCACAAATAAAAACATATATTCATCGAGTTGAAGACCTAATTAATATGGCGAGAAGATTCTAATAAACACAGAAGGGATTTAACAGACAAAATTATAGAGGTAAATTATGGTTTTTTTGTGTATTTTTAGAGTAAAAATGACATAAAAATAGCCCTCTACACTAACGAGGGATTTAACAGATATTTATAGATTACGAAATAGTTGAAAATTATTTTGTAACCTAGATGGTGGGGATTACAGGGCTTGAACCTGTGACCTTACGAATGTGAATCGTACGCTCTAGCCAGCTGAGCTAAATCCCCAATGTATGGTATAATTATAACATGGATTTAACGAAATTTAAAGAGGAGCTCGAGAGCATCGAAAAGTTTCTAGCACAGCCGGATGCGTATGCAGATGCGGAGTTTGCGAGCAAGTCAAAACGCGCGACGGTGCTGCGCGATATTTTGGATTTGAATAAAAAAATTGAACAAATGAAGAGTAATTTAGAGGAGGCTAATTCCCTGTTAAATGACCCAGAGCTCGGTGAGATGGCAAAAGAGGACTCAGAAAAATTAAAAATTGAGATCAAAGATGCGGAGGAAGAATTAGAAGAACTTTTAATCCCGCGTGATCCGGAGGATGATAAACCAGCAATATTTGAAATCCGAGCTGGAGCAGGTGGTGATGAGGCTTCCCTTTTTGCGGCAGAACTTTACCGAATGTATATGAAATATGGTGAGCGTCATGGGCTGAAATTTGAGTTGATTTCAGAAAATCAAAATGAAGCGGGCGGAATGAAAGAAGTAATCTTCAAGTTATCTGGTGACAATGCCTATGGACAGCTCAAGTTTGAGGGTGGTGTACACCGCGTACAGCGTGTGCCTGTAACCGAATCACAGGGGCGAATTCATACTTCTACTGTCACAGTGGCAGTGCTTCCTGAAGCATCGGAAAAAGATTTGGAAATCAAACCAGAGGATTTAAGGATTGATATTTATCGTTCGGGCGGACATGGTGGTCAGGGTGTAAATACGACTGATTCAGCGGTACGAATTACGCACCTGCCGACTGGTATAGTTGTAGCGATGCAGGATGAGCGCTCACAACAACAAAACCGTGTCAAAGCGATGAATGTGCTCCGGACTAGACTTTTGGAACGCAAGAAAGAAGAAGAACGCAAAAATGCCTCTGAGGCGCGTAAGTCTCTGATTGGTACCGGTGATAGAAGTGAAAAGATACGAACCTATAATTTCCCACAAGATCGGGTGACTGACCATAGAATTCACTATTCGCGTTCGAATATTCCAGCGGTGATGGATGGTGATATTGATGATTTAATTGACGAGCTGATTAAAAATGAAAGAGAGCTCGCTAAGTAATTTTTACGGACGAGATTATTTAATTAATCCTGACGTATTAATTCCCCGCCCTGAGACGGAGCTGATGATTGATGCGGTGTTGAATCTAGTGGGTAAGTCCTATCTTCCTGGCGTAAAGCCAAGCGAGGCTATACTACCACAAGATTTGACGATTGTAGATGTGGGGACAGGATCAGGATGCGTTGCTATTACTCTGAAGTTGGAGCTCCCAGATACTAGGGTGGTAGCAACGGATATTTCAAAAAAAGCTCTAAGAATTGCAGAAAAAAATGCTAATAATCTAAGCGCGAAAATAGAGTTCTTACAAAGTGATTTATTAGATAGAGTTGATATCAAACCTGACCTCATTGTAGCAAATTTACCGTATGTGGATGAAAATTGGGAGTGGATTGATAAGGAAGCTTTATCTAAGGAACCTGTCCTGGCTCTCTATGCGGATAATGGTGGATTGGAGCTAATTTATAGATTGATTGACCAAGTGGCAGAACGTGATATTAAACATTTAATACTAGAAGCGGATCCGTGCCAACATGAACGAATCATTAATTATGCCAAAAAAAGAAACTATAGCCAGCAAGAAACTAGAGGGTTCATTTTAAGTTTTGTCTCTGGGCGGGTCCTGCCGAACCTTGTCCTCCCCCAAAATTGACGGCAATTTTGGGGGTCCCCCTCCAGGTCCGTCACCCGCCCATGTACTATTTATCAGAATAACCTTCTAGCGTGACATTAACAGCGATTTCTTTGCCGTCGCGAATGACGGTAAGCTGTACGGTATCACCTGGTTTGTATTCACTAATGAGGTTTGCAAGTGAACCTGAAGAGCCAATTACTACACCATTGACCTTGGTAATGATGTCCTTATCCTTGAGGCCGGCTTTGGCGGCAGGGCTGTCTTTAACGATGGCGGAATAGCTGGATGGACTATAAAGATAAGCACCACTAGTGACTGGTAGATTGTACGCCTTGGCAGCTTCGGAAGTGATTTCAGAGGAATAAACGCCAAGATAAGCGCGTTTGGCTTTGCCGGTTTCGATTAACTGGTTTAGCATGCCCTTGACGCTAGAAATAGGAATAGCAAAGCCCATATTCTCTGCTGAAGTGGATGTAGCAGTATTTACGCCGATGACTTCGCCAGCAGCGTTGACAAGTGGACCACCGGAATTACCAGAATTAATAGCGGCGTCAGTTTGAATCATGTCAGAAAGAGTTTCGGCATTGTAGCCAGAGCCATCAGATGCAGTGACAGAACGGCCGATGCCAGAGATGATACCTGCGGTGACAGTGTTTTGATATTCACCGAGAGCGTTACCGATGGCGATAACTTGTTGACCGACATTGATAGTCTTGGAATCACCGAGTTTGGCGGCCTCTAAATCGGATACATCTTTAATCTTTAGGAAGGCGATATCGTTGAGTGGATCGGTAGCGACAACTTCGACGTCTTCATAAGTAGTGCCGTCATCTAGAATAACTGTGACTTTATTGGCGCCATTAATGACATGTTTGTTGGTCAGAATATAACCGTCTGCGGTAACGATGATGCCGGTTCCTGCGGCCGCTGAATCTGTGCTTTGGCCAAAGAAATTAGTAGTTTTGGTGGAAGTGACGATTGAAACTACGCTCTTTGATACTTTGTCGGCAATGTCAGCAATGGAACCTTCGGTGAAATTAGCAGAATTGCCATCGGTACCGCCGCCGAGAAATGTAATTGGTGTACCAGTTTTTTGATAGGCGGAAATACCAAAATATAGACCGCAGCCACCGAGCACTAAAGCAATTGTCGAAAGTGCAATTGCGACTTTATTGGTAGCGGTTTTAGCAGTAACTTCGTCTGGTTTTTTAGTAGTTTCCTCTACTTTTTCCTCTGATGTTTTTTCATTTGACGCTTCAACAACTTTGCCCTCTTCTTCTTTCATTTTCCTCCTTTTTTAAATATTAAATATTGGGTTACTTGTAAACAACACAATAATGCCGATCAAAACGGCGCCAAAAACAACTGGACCGAGAATATGTTTGAAGCGAAAATCATCTTGATATTTAATCATAGCTTGGCGAGCATAGTTATAGACAAAGGCAAAGATGGAAAGAATGACGGCAAGCTGAGGAATACGAATACCGGTATTGCCAAAGGTGTAGATGATATTCCAAGAATGACAGAGCCAGGCGATCTCAGCAAAGACTAGTCCACATACCAAAGTAGTAAGGGTAAAATCTTTGTCGTTGCTCTGGACGAGAACATGACGACTAGCAGCGTAACCAATTAGGAATGAGATTAATACAAGTACTATGGAATCTAAATTGGCACACATGATAGTGGCAGCAGATATACCCAGAAAAACAGCAATGAGGGATTGTGCTAAGGTAGCTTTTTCTGACGAGAGTGGCTTAATGATAATTAACCAGATAGAATAAACTGCCATTAGGATAAAATCGACTAGCAAGAATGATGGACCAGCGTAGTATGCTAGGAGTACGATGCTAATACCCACAATAAGATCCACGAGATTTGATTTGAGATTGAGCGTAAAATAACGAGCACGAACAGCAAAAATGCGCCATTTGGAAACCAAAACAAGAATAATACCTAAAACTGGGCTGTTAGACAAGACTGTAATCAAAACGGCACCAACTCCAAGTAAGAGGTTCAAAAAGATATGGACCATGCTGCTAGCGATATTACGGGATTTTCTCACAAAAACAAAATCTGCCATATACATTATATTATACCAAATTTTTTTAAATGAAGCTGAAAAATGATATAATAGCTGTTATGGAAGCTATGAACCCAAATTTTTTTCAGAAGCACCCACTATTTAAAGATTTATTAAGTTTAGCAGGATTTATTGCTGCGATAATACTTGGTACGGTTTTTTTGAATACTTTTATTTATCGTTCATATAATGTGGTTGGTGGCAGTATGGAAAACACTTTGCATGGTGAAGACAGAGTGATAGTGAACCGTGCGGCAGTGAGCTGGGCTCATTTTATGGGTGAGGAATATGTACCAGAACGGGGGCAAATCATCGTGTTTTTAAATGAAGACGAGAAAAAGGCAGAAGAATATAAAGCAGCTGGGGTAACTAATCCGATGACTTGTACTGTACCGGATAATGTGAATGACCAATATATTATCAAGCGGGTGATCGCCTTCCCTGGTGAAAGAGTGCAGGTCAAAAATGGCGAGATGAAGATTTACCCAAATGCAGATTCAACTGAAGGTATCGTATATGATGCCGAATGGCGCAAATCCGAGACCGATGGGCCAAAAGAATATACTTCGGGTGAGGTTGATATGGTAGTGCCTGAAGGCGAATTGTTTGTATCTGGTGATAATCGTGAGGGTTCTAATTCATGGGATTCACGTAATGGACTTGGAACAATTCCCTATTGTCGTATTATTGGTCCAGTAGTGATGCGGTTGTTCCCGCTTGATAAAATTAGAACGTTTTAACTTAGTTTCTCAATTAATGCTTTTAGATCAGAATCGTTTTTGCATTTAAAGGTAAGTGCGCGGCCAGTGATTTTGACTGGAGTGTTGTATTTGGCGGAGAGGGCGTTTTCGGCTTTGATGTATTCAGCACGTTTGATAGCCGTGGCAGAGGATTTTTTCTTGTTTTCAGCGAAATAACGTTCAACTTTGCGAGCAGTCCAGCCTTCAGTGACAATTTTTGGGACAATTTTTCGAATAGTATCTTCATCACGGGAGACAAGTGGACGCATGACACCTTCAGTAAGCTTTTCTTTAACCATGATTTTTTTAATATCGTCTGGCAAAGTGAGAAGGCGTAAAGTGTTATTAATGGTTTGTTCGGATTTGCCAACCTTGGCGGCAATATCTTCGGGACTAAGGTTAAACTGGTTGCTGAGTTTAGCGTAGGCGGTTGCAAGCTCAATTGCATTTAGGTCTTCGCGTTGAGCGTTTTCAATAATAGACAGCTCAAGGCGGTTTTGAGAATCTAGAGTGCGAATGATAGCTGGGATTTTGTCAAGACCAGCGATTCTACTGGCGCGCCAACGGCGTTCGCCGGCGACGATCTTGTATTTACCGTCCTCTTTAGTTACAACGATGGGCTGCAAAACACCATGCTCTTTAATTGAAGCAGCAAGAGCCTCGAGGGCTTCTTTGTCAAATTCACGACGAGGTTGCTCCTCGTCACGAACGATATCATCTAGTTTAAGTTCTCTCAGTTTACTTTCTTTTTTATCTTCTATGGCAGTAGGATCAAATTCCTCATCGATAAGTTCGGTGGGGATCAATGATTCAAAACTTCTTCCTAGTCCTTTCATTTGGTTCTCTCCTCAATTTCTTTAGTCAATTCTTTGTAGGCTTTTGCGCCTTTACTAAATTTATCATAGGCACCGATTGGGACGCCGTGAGAGGGTGCTTCAGCAACACGAACGTTACGTGGGATGGTGGTCTTGAAAGTCAGTTGTTTGAAATATTTCTTGATTTCATTGTAAACTTGTGCGGAAAGACTGGTACGCTTATCATACATAGTCGCTACAACACCGAGCAACCTGAGATTAGGGTTGGCTTGTTTCATGACAAGTTTCATGGACTCTAATAGCTGAGCAACGCCTTCTAGAGCATAAAATTCGGTCTGGACTGGTAACAACAGATAATTGCTGGCAATCATGCCATTGACTGTGAGAAGGCTGAGCGAAGGTGGTGAATCTATAATAATATAATCATAATTTGATTCAATTGTACGAATAGCATCTCGTAGACGGACAAATTTGCGTTGCATGCCAGTAATTTCTACTTCAGCGTTGGCGAGTTCTGGGGTAGCGGGAGCTAAATCAAAATGTTTGTACTTGGTAGGACGAATAACGCTGGCAAGTGGAGCAGTGCCCAGCAAAACTTCGGTCATGGTGAGACCGAGAGCTTTAGTGTCAGTTTTTTCAATGCCGAGACCACTGGTAGCGTTGCCCTGTGGGTCAAAATCAATAAGCAGAGTTCTCTTCTTATCTTTGGCGAGATAGAATGCAAGATTAACGGCAGTAGTAGTCTTCCCTACGCCACCCTTTTGATTGGTCACACAAATTACCTTCGCCATAATACTTAAGATTATAACATATTATTGGTTGAAATAAAATATATCACTTTCGTTCGCGCTTGACTTCACGCCATGTTAATTTTTACAACGTTTCACTCAATCCTCGTCTCGATCAAGTTGCTAGCTCACTCGGCCTGAAGGCCTCGTTCGGCAACTTTACTCGCCTCGGATGAGGAAAAGTTGTAAAAACTAACTGGGTTCGTCAAATGCTTACTCAAGTGATATGTATTATTTCTAACCAATCTTAGTGATTTCAATCTCAGTGTATTTCTGGCGGTGACCAGTTTCTTTGTGAACGCGTTTTTTAGCTTTGTAGCGGATTACACGAATTTTATCGCCTTTCACTTCGGGCGTTTTGACTTTGGCTGAAACTTTTACGCCCTTTACTGTGGGAGTGCCGACTTTGGTTTGGTCGCCATCAATAACAAGTAAAGCGTCAAGTTCGAGCTCTTTGGTGCCTGCCGGGAGGAGGTCCACCCGTAGGGTCTCTTTCTCGGCGACGAGATATTGTTTCCCGCCAACCAAAATGACTGCTTTTTTCATATTATTCCTTTGTTAATCTGTATTATTGTAGCATATTTTTTAGAATTTGAAAAGACCCCAGATTGCTGGGGTCTTTTCGTGAGCGAGTTAGCTATTTCTCTTTAGTAGTTTTAGCTTCTTTTTTTGCTGGCTCGCTTTTAGTTGCGCTATCAGCTTTGATAGTACTATCCGCTTTGGTTGAATCCTTGCCTTTGACTGTGCTTTCAGCGGTTTTCAAGGTTTTCTTAGTCCTGTATAGATAGTAACCACCGCCGCCGATACCTGCAATGATTATTATGGCCATGATTATTTCCAGCGGGCCAGTGTTTGGAAGTTCTTGACAACCTTCCATTTCGGGGTTGGTTTTACAATTTTTCTCTTGGCATTCAGGTGCATCTGGGTTAGTGGTACAGTCAGGTTGTTTACATTCTGGAAGATCTGGGTTAGTGGTGCAGTCAGGTTGTTTACATTCTGGAAGATCTGGGTTAGTTTCGCAATCTGGGTTCTTGCATTCTGGAAGATCTGGGTTAGTGGTACAGTCTTCCTTAGTCTGCTCAGCCACGATAGTATAAGTAATATATCCAGAATACTCTGCACAACCTGGAATAGTACCAGCTAGTTTGTTGAATCCAATTGGAGTACCTTCTTCACTAAATAGTGCCGTTGGCAAAATTGATCCATTTGCTGCGCCGTCGTTATGAATAACCGCGGAAGCTGCCTTAAATCTCAATATAACATTATCAGACTTAGTAGTAAGATATGCTTCGTCCCAAACTTTACCAGTTTGAGCATCATTGGGTTTTTCTGGGGTGACATAACTCCATGAGATAATCCCGCTGACCATGCCACGGTCACCTGGTTTCAATGTAGTAGGATAGCCTGATGATACTCTGGTGTTAGTAGCCATGCCATAGCCATCTTTATTGGTATTAGACGCGGCATCGTTGTGATAGTATACATATACTTCATATTCTTTGCCTGGAACTACCTCAATCTCGTCACGATATGGCTCCGTTGAGCCAACTTCACCAACCCTCACGAAATTACGCTCATCGCCAACAGCTACGTTGTTGGTGATGGAGTTGAAAGTTGCATATGGAGCTGGAGACTCGTTGGTGTAAGTCGTTCGTTCTGGGCCCCACGCTAAGGCTGTTCCGGCAAAATTCCCTGCAAGTAATGTCGCAATAGCACAGGCCTTAATTACTAGATGTTTTGTGGATTTTATTTTCCTCATATTTCCTCCTTTAAAACTTCCCATTTTCAAATGCATCTGCACGTTCTTTAGCGCTATCGTCAGCATGTGATGTAGATTCGGCATCATTCTTTTTAGTCTGAGCACTATCGTCAACTTCAGCTTGTTTAGCTTTTTCAGCTGATGAACCGGCCGTATCGCCCTTACTTACTTGTTCGTGCGCCTCTTGAACTGGCTTCTTTGCTTGTTCTTCTGTTGTTTTTGGAGTTTTTGATTCATCAAGTTTTTGTTGATCTACACGAGGTCCCGCATTCTTCTTCTCTGCGTCAGTGTTTTTTGGTTGGAGTTTGTCTGGTGGGTTATCTGGTGGATTGTCTGGTGGGTTATCTGGTGGATTGTCTGGTGGGTTATCTGGTGGATTGTCTGGTGGGTTATCTGGTGAAGGAATAGTCGGCATGCCGTCATAAGCGGGTGAACCTAATGGTGTGACAACTTGCATACATTTATCATAACCAATGATAACACCCGATTCATTATACTTCGGTGACATTTTAACTACCATCGTAGAGTTATATTCATTTCCATTTTGGTCTAACCAATAGAATTCTGTAACTTCTAGATTCTGTTCATTGGTTGTACATTTTACGAGTTCCATATTCCCATGCACAATGTTGCCATTTTCATCTTTTTGGCGCATATAAGCATTATCGTATTGCCCATTCAAAGTGACTCTTCTGGTAAATGCTTGGTCTATAGTGCTATTAAAATCCTTCTGAACAGCCTCGTATTCTTCATCGCTGAGACTCTCGAGCCTCTTTTCAGTCTCAAGAATATTAAGGCCCTTGAAACCGTCTGGTTTAAGTTCGTCTGGTAGATTTGCGAGATAATCGGCGAACGATTCAACTTGATTTTCAGCAGTGTATTTGATCATTTCGCATTCATTGTTATCACAAACCTCGGCAACTTCTTCGGCGTTAGCAAAATTGTATGGACCGTCCTTTTTCTCTGATTCCCACATGCCTTTTTCGCCGTATCCATCTTGAATGCCGATTTTTTCATTTTCAACTGATTGCTCTGTACGAACTTGATCATTGTCAGGTGCAGCTGAAGCATTTTGCATGTTTGCACCAAAATAACCGATAATACCACCAGCTGCAATTGAAACCGCAAGCAATGCTGCCATGGCTTTCTTACTGATGAAATCTTTGGCTTGAGGATCTTGTTTTGTTTTTTCGGCTGTAGCCCTGGCAGCTTCTTTACTGACTGTTTCATGGGCAGAATTAGACACTTCGGCAGATGCGGCATCTGTTGATTGTGGGTTTGAAACCAAAGCTGCCCGCATCGCTAATATTTCTTGCTTAGCTCTCTCCAATTCCTCTGGGCTAAGTTTGCTAACATCAAAATTATTGAATTCTTCCCTGCTCATGCCCTTGAAAATTGGAGCATTGGATTTGTTTTGTTCAGCGAAAGCCTCGCTGACTTTTTGGCCACGTGCTTTAATGCTAGCCGCATCTTCGCCGGAAGATTCAACTGAAGATGTAAAAGATTCTGGATTAGGCATTTTGACCTCCTGCTAGAAATTCTTCACCAAATGAGTTCATAGTATCGGTGATTGTTCGCTCAACGTCTAGACCGATTTTATTGAAGAAACTTTCAAAATCACTTTCTCCGGCATCGTTGCGATCGAGCAATTGATTAAATTCTGTGTTTTGTTCATCGGTAAGGCTACCGAAGATGGCTAGACCAATCCTATCGTCAAGTGACTTAATTGATTCTTCCCTGAGACTGTTAAGCTCCTCGGGAGTATTGACTGGTAAAGCCTTTTTTTTGATAAGTTCATCGACAAACTTGCCCAGTGTTTCTCGATCTATGAGGTAGTTATCCATAGCTTTTAGATTGTATTATTTTATTGTTAGACCTTTCTGATTGTAGTTTAACATAAGCTACTTAGCCAGTCAACTCTTTTATGATAATTTCTTCTTGGTATTAAAAAACCGAACACAGTGTTCGGTTTTTAAGGTAATTTATGACTTAGATTATGCTGGTTAGCAAGATTGCTAACTCATAAACTGTTTGAAAGTTATTGATGTTTAATGGGCTATATCTTACATTGGACATCCTTTCTATTAAGGTTGATATTTTGGTACTCATTTATTAATGAACTCCTATTCTGGAAAACTGTTTATTTTGATCAGGTTAAGCCGATAGTTTTTCTTGGACTTTATCCCAATCTACCATGTTTCTAATCGCTAGCTTGATGGGGGATTTTTTGATCCTGGCGATAGTAGCCTTTTTGACTTCGCTAGGAGAGATGTAGGTGCCTTCTTCTTGATATGGCTCGTAATCTATATCATCCTTCCATTCAGAGTCGATTACTTTTTTTGGTAGTTTGATGGTAGTAGTGTCCATTCTTGTTTTCCTTTTTTGTTTTATATTGTTTTTATTTTTGTTTGTTAGAATTTTTATTTTATTTTCTAACTTGTTTTAAGTGTAGCACACTTTTTTGATTTTGTCAATAGTGTTTATGCTAAAAAATGATGGATTTGTCAAATAAACAGAGGAGAAACCTAATAAAAATAAGCTTATTTTCGTTCGCGCTTGGCTCACGCCATGTTAATTTTCATAACATTTCACTCAATCCTCGTCTCGATTAAGTTGCTAGCTCACTCGGCCTAAAGGCCTCGTTCGGCAACTTTACTCGTCTCGGATGAGGAAAAGTTGTAAAAATTAACTGGGTTCGTCAAATGCTCACTCAAATTAAACTTATTTTTATAATTTTTCCAGAGATATTTTGATGGTTTCGCCGTTGATTTTGGCGGTTTCGGTGTGGGAGAGGCCGCCGTCTTTGGCGAGTTCGGTAGTGCCAGTTTCAGTTTTGATGAGTTCTTCGTAGTCTTTTGGTAAATCACATGACAAGAATAGCTTTATTTGGTCATCTACGCTTAATTTAGCATGCTTACGGGCTGCTTGAATAGCACGAATGATTTCACGCGCTCTCCCCTCTTCTAGGAGTTCTGGAGTTAGAGTTTTATCCAGTACTAGTTCTTTGCCGTTTTCTACTGATTTTACATTTACTTCGTCAGCGATGATTTTTTCGTAGAAGTCATCAAGCTTATCACCGTCGTAAACGAGTTTGGATAGTGGTTGGCGAATTTTGATCTGGTCTTCTGTCTCAGATTTTTGCATACGAAGTGCTAAAGCGTCAGTAATAATTTGACGCGTGCGCGACATGTTATCCAGAATATCTGTATCAATATTGCCGACCTCAGGCCAATCTAATAAGTGAACTGAGTCGGTATTGCCAGTTATTTTCTGATATAATTCTTCGGCTAGAAACGGCGTAAATGGTGCAAGAAGCTTAGATAGATATACTAGAACATAATAAAGCGTTGCAAAGGCTTGTTTTTTGTCTTCTACGTTATCGTTTTTGCTGAAACGGCGGCGAGAACGACGGACGAACCAGTTACTCATGTCATCCACAAACAGTAAAACGCCGTCTAGGGCCTTTGGAATGTTGTATTCTTTCATCCCTTCGGTGATTTCGTCACGTAGCTGATAAAGGCGAGAGGTGATCCATATATCTAATGGGTTTGGCGAGAATACATCTTTCTCGGAACGCTCCCTCGCTCCCGTCGTCACGGGGCTCGGTCGCTCCGTAATCGCCCCGTCGGCGATTATGCTCCTCGAAAGAGTATTCTTTGCCAAATCTTCAGAATCGATACCCTCGACTTCAGCATAGGTTGTGAAGAAGTCGTAGACGTTCCAAATCATAGCAAGTTTGCGATTAACGTCAGAGACGTCTTTATCAAGAAGGGCGAAATCTTCGCCAGAAAGGACTGGAGAGCTGAGTAGGAGAAAGCGGAGAGCGTCGGCAGAGTATTGGTCCATTAGTTCGTTCGGATCGGTATAGTTACCTAGGGATTTGCTCATTTTGCGGCCGTCATTCCCTGCTAGAGTACCAGTGGTGATCACATTTTTGTAAGCGTTTTTAGCACCTTTTTTGGCTTTGTTGCCAAATGCACCGATACTAGCCAGAGCTGTATTGACGGTGTGAACATAATAGAACCAGGCGCGGACCTGACCAACGTATTCTACAATGAAATCAGCTGGATAATTGGCTTCAAATTTTTCTTTATTCTCAAACGGATAGTGAAGCTGAGCGAAAGGCATAGAACCAGATTCAAACCAGCAATCTAATACCTTTTCAATACGAGTAAAATGCTCGCCATCGATATCAAATTCAATCTCATCTACCCATGGACGATGGTAATCTTCGAGTTCTTTACCAGATAGCTTCTTTAATTCTTGGTAGGAGCCGACTACTTTGACCGAACCTTTGTCGCCTTTCCAGACAGGCATAGCGGTGGCCCAAAAACGATCACGTGATAAGTTCCAGTCAGGGGCAGCTTCGATGTTTTTGGCAAAACGACCGTGCTTTAAGTAGGTTGGGAACCAATTGATGTTTTCATTTTCGTCTAGCATCATCTGTTTTTGACCTTCTACATCAAAGAACCAAGATGGAAATGCACGGTACATAATGCGTTCTTTGGAACGAGGGTTAAATGGGTATTCGTGCTGAATATACTCAATCTTGTAGATGATTCCCTTTTCTTCTAGGCATTTGGCGATGAATTTGTTGCCAGCCCAAATCTGAATACCGTGTTCATCGGTGTCGCGGACACCGAGAGCGTGCAATTCTTCAGCCATTTCGGGTAAATAATAGCCGTTTTCGTCGAGGCAGTCGACAAAGTCGAGTTCGTATTTATCCATCAGAGTATAGTCGTCTTCGCCATAGGCGGGAGCACAGTGGACGATGCCGGTACCATCTTCGGCGGAAACGAAGTCGCCAGCGACGACAGTATAAGTATCCTTGCGGGTAACCGTGCCCTTGTCGCCACGCAGGCCCAAATCATAGAGACCATCGGCAACTTTAATGATTGGCTCGTAGTGTTTGCCAATTAAGGCTTTGCCTTTGAAGGCTTTTGATGGCTTTTGGCCTTCGAAGAGAATCTTACCGCGCTCTAGAGCGACGATATATTTTTCTCCGTCGACATTATAAATGCCGTAGTCAAGTTTAGGATTGACTGCGAGACACATATTGCCCGGTAAAGTCCAAGGAGTAGTAGTCCAGGCAAGTAGATAGGCATTTTCCGATTTGAATTTGACGTATGCTGACGGGTCGGTAACAGTTTGGTAGGCGTCGTTATCCATCGTGACTTCGGCCTTGGATACTGGGGTAGCAAATTTTGTGTCATACATCAAAACTTTGCGGCCCTCGTAAATTTTGCCAGCCTCATAGAGCTGTTTAAAAGCCCACCAAACAGATTCCATGAAGTCTTTGTTCATCGTGCGGTAACAATTATCAAAATCTACCCAGCGGCCGACGCGGTCGATGGTAGCGCGCCAGGTTTCGGAGTTGGCGACCATGGATTCACGAGCCTTAGTGATATAATCCTCAAGAGACCATTTAGTACCAATATCGCGACGATCGGTGATGCCAAGTTGCTTCTCAACGAAGTTCTCGGCAGGGAGGCCGTGACAATCCCAACCCCAACGACGTTCGACACGGTAGCCATTCATAGTCCAGAAGCGCGGAACGGCATCTTTAACAATAGAGCTAAGAAGGGTGCCATGATGCGGGTTACCGGTAATAAAGGGAGGTCCATCATAAAAAACATATGATTTATCAATCGGTCGGTTTTCGACTGATTTTTCAAAGGTTTTGTTTTTCTTCCACCAATCAGTGATGGCTTTTTCGTATTCTACGGCTCTACGCCTATCTCCAGCTCTATATTTCATAGAGTATATTATATCACTTCTTAGAGTGAACGTCGAGTTGAGGATATGGGATGTGGACTTTGTGCTGCTCCAAAGTAGTAACGATGGTACGAAGGGCTTGACGACGGACGCCGAGCTTGAGGGTTGGATCACAACTGATATAGACAAGATAATTGAGTGCGGAGTCGCCAATACTAGTGAAACCATAAAGATTAACATCTGTTACATTGGCTTGTTTTTTGATTTTAGCAATAGCCTCTTTGAGTATTTTTTCAGATTTTTCAATGGTGAGTTCATACGGCATGGGAATTGTTAAATAAATATCACCAGAGACTACCTCAACTTGATCAATATTGCGATTGGCGATCGATACCACGTTCCCTGTCATAATATCTTTTATTTTGGTAGTACGTAGGCTAATAGAGAGGACCTGCCCTGTATTATCACCGAATTTAATAATGTCGCCAATTTCATAATAACCGTCAGTAACGATATCGAAACCTCGAAAAATATCTTTCAGAGCATCTTGCAAGGCAAAGCCAATAATAATCGATGCGATGCCAACACCGGCAAGCATAGAAGTAACATCAATGCCGTATATTTGAAGAACCATAAGTGTAGTAATGATAACAAGCACATAACCAATAATGCTTTTTAACATGCGTATAAAGGTTTTATTCTTTTTTTGAGATAAGATTCTGGTGTTAGCTTTCTCTTTGCGAGTCAAAAAGCGTGACACAGCAAAGTAAATTAAGCCACTAAAAAGTACAACTATGAGCGACCAAATTCCTCTTTGAACCCAAACATTTTCGATAATATTTTTAATTGTATCCATAAGCTTATTATATCATATAGTATAGTACGTCATTCATGAGAGGCAGGTTGCGCCCGCTCCAAATAGCGCGGATGGAACCGTCGTTGCCGAGAGCAAGAATGGTGGGATATTCGACAATATCATAGGTTTCGCAAAAACTGGGGTTTTTGTCGGGGTCCATGGTTTCGATTTCGCGGCCAGTTTGACGACGTAGATTTTCAATCCATTCTTCGACAGACCTTGTATAATCTTGCTTATCTCTATAAACACAAACTACTCTCATATTGATTCCCTGACGGGTCCTGCCACCACTTTAATATTTTCCCAGCGGGTCCTGCCGGGCCTTTTCCTCCCCCACGTCGCTAAAGCTCCGCGGGGGGCCCCCTCCAGGCCCGTCACCCGCTGGTGTAACGCTTTATCGCTTTCCATGTTTGTCTCGTTGTTCCCTTAATATATCCTCAAAGTCTTCTAGGGTCTTGAATTCGCGGAAAACGGAGGCAAAACGGACGTAGGCGACTTCGTTGACTTCGGCAAGGACGTCGAGGACAGCTTCGCCGATTTGCTTGGATGTAATTTCATCTGTTCCATAACTGTATAGGATATCTGATGCTTTATTAACTACTTCTTCAACTTCGAGCTCGGAATTGAAAAATTTACCAACACTACGACGGACAGCTAAGAGTAGTTTATCGCGATCGTAGATTTCTTTATTACCACTACGTTTATTGACGGTGAGAGGTGGCATTTCAATGCGTTCATAGGTAGTGAAACGATGACCATCGTTGGATTCGCGACGGCGACGAATCATAGTGCCATCTACCGTTTCGCGGCTTTCTAGAACTTTGCTATCTCCAATTCTGAAATTTCGTTCCATCCGCGCCCTCTTTTATTTACGTTTCTTTCCCTTCAGGCGTTCTCTCAGGGATGGTGGGACGTCTAGTTCATCATCACCCATTGGGGCTGGTTCAGGGGTAGGTTCTTGCTTGATAGAATCCCACATGTTGGATTTATTCTCAGTAGCAAAATCTTTGGCTTCGGCGGCAGGCTTTTCGTCTTTGAAACTACTGGTAGTCTCGGCCTCTGGCTCTGGTTCGGGCTCGTTGTAATAATCGGAGTCGAAACCGGTAGCAACTACGGTAACGACAAGCTCATCTTCAAGTTCTGGGCGGATGGAAGCACCAAAGATAATGTTGGCGTCTGGTGAAACAGCGCCAGTAATGACTTCGGCGGCTTCTTGGACTTCACTCATGGACATATCGTAGCCACCAGCGACTGAGAATAGCACACCGCGAGCGCCCTCGATCTTGACTTCGATAAGAGGTGATTCGACGGCTTGCTGGGCAGCGATGACAGCGCGGTTTTCCCCGCTAGCGCGACCAATACCCATAAGGGCGGAGCCAGCGTTTTTCATGATGGCTTTGACATCGGCAAAGTCTAGGTTGATGAGTGAGTGCTCAGTGATTAACTCTGAAATACCCTGGACGCCTTGGCGGAGGACATCGTCAGCAATCTTGAAAGTCTCGAGAAGCGGGGTGCGCGGATCGATAGTCTGGAGGAGGCGGTCGTTTGGAATGGTGATAAGAGCGTCGACCTGACGAGCAAGCTTATCAATAGCGACATCTGCGTTAGCACGACGACGAGCACCTTCAAAAGTAAATGGCTTAGTAGCAACACCAACAGTGAGGATGTCTTTTTTGCGGGCTTCTTCGGCAACGATAGGGCCAGCACCAGAACCAGTACCACCACCGGCACCGAGAGTGATGAAGACCATATCGGCACCATCTAGGGCCTTGTCGATGGCTTCTCTGCCCTCTTCGGCGGCCTCGCGACCCTTCTCTGGGTCACCACCGGCACCGAGACCTTTACCAATGTGAACTTTTACATCGGCTGGGGAGTGATGAAGAGCCTGTGCATCGGTATTGATGGCAACAAATTCAACGCCAGAAAGGCCCACTTCTTTCATGCGTTCTACTGCTGAACCACCGGCACCACCTACACCTACGACTTTAATACTTGCTTTACTTTCCACCTCTGTTGGTTTAACTTCTGGCATATCTACCTCACTTTAATTTGAGATAATTATACACCTAAAATGCACTAAAATCAAGGGCTGGTAGAAATTAGATAGCATCTCTACTTAATGCCGGCAGAATAGACCGCTTTTAGAATTTTGAAAAGAGTCTCTTGATAAAACCACCTGAATTGGTTTTAGAAGATTTGGATTTCTTGGATTTTTTGCCAGTGGGATTTTGGTATTGAGCATCTTCAGCGGCAATTAAAGCGAGACCAACAGCAGTGGCAAATTCGGGTTTTTCGATAGCTTTAGACACGCCATCGAGGCCTTGGGGTACGCCGATAGTGACGGCGGCTTCGAGACATTTTTTGGCAAATATCTCAATATCGCGCATCTTGGCGCCACCACCCGTGAGGACGATGCCCTCGGGCAAACGTTGATCGTAATGAGCGGCTTTGAGTTTTTTGCGAACTTCATCGAAGATTTCTTCGAGACGAGCTATAACAACGTCTTCGACTTCTTTACGTTCGAAGGCACGTTCGCCGTGTTTCCCTACTTTGATGGCGGGGGATTTATCGGTATGAAAACTGCCAGTGATGAAACGGGTCTTGATTTCTTCGGCAAGATCAGGGGCGATAGCGAGTACAATTGCGAGATCATTGGTAATATTATTCGAACCGACTGGCACAACGCCAATGTATTGTAAATCACCTTCTTCATAAATAGCTATGCCGGTAGTAGTAGCACCAAAGTCAATTACAGCGACGCCGTTTTCTTTTTGACGATCGGTGAGAACGGCTCGAGCGGCGGCGACTGCGCTTGGAACTAATCTTAATGCCTCGACATCGGCGTTCATAGTGGCACGCTTTAAATTCTCACAGTTAGGAGTAAGTGCCGAAATGACGTTAGCACGGATTTCGAGCCTGGCGCCAGCCATACCGAGAGGATCTTTGATACCACCTTGACCATCGAGGGCGTATTCCAGAGGAATAACGTCCAATACATCGCGATTGGCGGGGATGCGGCCAGAGACTGCCACATCCTCGACCCGATTTAAATCTTCGCCGTTGATTTCGTGTTCGGCGTTTCCGACAGCAATCATGCCTTCGGTGTGAGTAGAAATCACAGTAGAACCATTAATGGACACATATGCGCTACGCACATCATAACCACCCATACGCTCGGCATCACCGAGCATTTTGTCTATAGCACCAGCAGGACCTGCGAGATTTGCTGGAATACCTTTGCGCATACCGGCGGATTTGCCTTCATTGTAACCAACAATGGCGATTTTGCCGTCGTTATTAACGCTTGCGATGACAGCACGGACGTTTTCGGTACCGACATCAAGACCTGTAACAAAACGGTTATTGTTATCCATGCTCTAATTATATCATACTTGTTTAAATTTAAACTAGCCCTAGTTCGCGCTTCGCTTCGCGCCAGGAATAAAATAATAATTTCAGGCAGATTTTCACCTGTATTTCAGTACAGGATTCAAATCTGTGAAATTATTATTTTATTCTTGGGCTTGCTCTATGCTCACTTGGGCTAGTTTTAATTTAATCAGGTAGGGTTAATACTTCATAACCGTCATGGGTGACGAGGACGGTGTGTTCGCAGTGACAGCCGATGCTGCCGTCTTTCATTTTGACGGTCCAGTGGTCGTCTTTGTCGACGTAATTGGCTGGCTTGCCCAGACAAGACATTGGCTCGATACAAATAGTGTCGCCTTCGACAAGTTTGTAACCGTGGCCTTTTTTGCCGTAATTAGGCACTTCGGGAGCTTCGTGCATAGTTTTGCCGATGCCATGGCCGATGTAATTCTCGATAACTCCGAGATGGCCTTTTCTCAAAACTTTTTCAACAGCGTGACCAATGTCGCCAATATGTGCGCCCGGCTTGACTTGGTCAATTCCCTCCCACATGGAGGATTCGGTAACCTGTATCATCTTTTTAACGGCAGGACTACCTTTGCCGCCGACAATCATGGTGAAGGCCGAATCGGTGAAGTAGCCCTTATAATAAATATCTAAATCAAAGGATACTTTATCGCCGACTTCGAGTGGCTCGTTTTTTGGGGCGCCGTGAACTAATTCATCATTAACAGATATACAAATGGCACCTGGAAACTCGTCGTCGAGCATGTCATAGGCGACTTTGGCACCGTGTTTTGTAATTTCTTGGCGAACCCAAGCGTCGATCTCTGTGCCAGTCATGCCAGGTTTTACATAGTCATTTAAATCACGAAGAATTTGACCATGAATATTGCCACATTCACGCATAGTGGCGATTTTCTTATCAACTTCAGCGCGAGAAGCAGTCTCGATATTAATGATAGTGCTATTCCCCATAACTTTTTTCAATTTCTCCACCATTAACATCTTGAGACTGTTCAGTAGCATCTGGATTGATTCTTTCAACTGTAGCAACTAATCTGTCGGTAACTTCTTCGATTTTGCCAACACCATCAACGCGTTCGATTGGAATATTTTTGGCTTCTAACAGAGGTAAAATTGAATAAATATTTTGTTCAAAAACTTTAAAACGACGATCGATGCTGTCTTTTTCTTTGTCGTCGTCACGACCGCGTAGGGCGAGGCGTTCATAGAGCTCTTCCTTAGGAACTTCAAGGATAATAGCACCATCGATTTTGTCAGCCATGGTATTCATGATATATTCGGCTTGTTCCTTATCGCGTGGGTAGCCATCCAAAATCACGTCAAAACCTTCGGCTTCGGCCTTTTTGATTTGCTTGTCCATCAGTTTAATGACATCTTCGTCTGGAATTAGACCACCACTGTTGATGATTTCCTCGTAGCCACCGTGTTCGCGGATAGCATCACCAACTGATAACCAGCGCCAACCAAAAATCTCGGATAGTGCTTTGCCTTGAGTCCCCTTGCCTGAACCGGCCAGGCCAAATAATATAATCATAAATCTCCTTTTCCTAATTATATCACTAAAAAATCCCCCGAAGGGGATATTTTATTTGAGTCCTAGTTTGATACGCTCGGTCTTTTCGGCCTTGCGGGCTTCGCGGATGATAGCCTTGAGACGTCTCTCGCGCTTAGACATGGGTTTTGAAAAACGCATTTGAGATTTCTTCAATGGCATCATACCACTCTGAAGGACTTTGCGATTAAAACGACGAATGATATTCTCGTTGGCCTCGCCTTGATCTTTTCTTGTAACTTTTATAGCCATATTAGAGTGTATTATAGCACAGAACAACTGATCAAGCAAGAGGTATTGCGTTTTGGCCACAAATGATATATAATGTGACTAGTGGAATCGTAGCTCAGTTGGTTAGAGCGCTGCCCTGTCACGGCAGAGGTCGCGAGTTCGAGTCTCGTCGGTTCCGCCATTTTTGTTTTCACAAAAACATCAAAAAAACGAGACTCGTTCTTCGAATCGAGTCTCGTCGGTTCCGCCATTTTTGTTGCACAAAAAAATAACCCCTTAGGGGTTATTTTACATGCCTGGGATTTTGAAAGCACCTGGGTCGGCAGCTTGAGGGTTGTATACCTGATCTTGCATAGCAGGCTGAGCGCCAAGTGGTTCGGGAGTTGGTTCTGGCGTTGGGGCTGCTGGAGCGATTGGCTCAGTAGGCGGTAAAGACATATCAGGAGTTGGTGCTGACATGTTCGACATATCAATCGGTGGGGTTGGAGGCGGTGGGAGAATTTCTTCACCTGGCATTGGCATATAATTCATCTCTGGAACGCCGTTGATTTCTGGTGATTCTGGCACGGCTGGCGTACTAGCAACGGCTGGGTTGGATGCCGTAGAATCAGCGCCCGAAGATTCGAGGGCATCTTCTAGCATCTGTCCGTATTTATTGTCCTCGGGATTACCAGTGCCGATAGCCGACAAATCAGATGTTGGTTCAATTACCTTTTCCTTGGTGGCAAGTTTGAGAGGCTCTTCTTCAGAAGGAGTCTCTAAATCATCTGAAAGTGGAGTTGGTTCGGTTAAAAACTGTGCGGCTGCTTCGTCAAGAGATTTTTTTAACGACTCGTCTTCTGAGGTAGATGGAGCTTCTGAATTTAGAGACGTTTCAGAGGGCTCGGTTTCTGGAGCAGATGGCTGTTCAGCTGGAGTTTCGGTCGGAGTTTCATTTGGGGTTTCAGCTGGAGCCTCGGGAGCTTCGACTTCTGGAGCTTGGCTTCCTTCTGATGTTTCTGGAGAAGGCTTTTCAAGAGTTGGTACTGTTGGGTCTTCTGGCTCGGCAGTAGGCTCAACTTCTTTATTATTTTCAATCGTCAAAGTATTGTGATCTTTTTCAGGCGCAACAACTTCAGCACCAGCACCGGCTAGGCCGGCTTCGGCGGCTTTGAGATCATCTAATAAGGTACTTTCTTTTTCAGTGATAGAATCATCAACTACTTTTGATTCGTCAATTGGACCCTCGGAGTCATGTTGAATATCGAGCTTGGTAGGATCAGTGTTTGTGGTTTTGGCCTCTTTGCTATCATTAAGATTAACCGTTCCCATTTCATTATCGATATCAGGAGTAATGTTTTGAGAAACGAGTTGCTGATTTGCTCCAGATTCCATGAGTTTAGAAGCTAGCTGCATCGTCTCTGGAGTGGTAGTCGCATTGGAGAAACGGTTTGTAGCGGCGACAATACCTGTAAGAAATGCAGTTGCTTCTTCTTTTTCAATTTTGGCATCTTTAATTTCATAAAGAAGGCTTGCTATCATTTCGGAGACTGAGCTGGCGGATTTATCACTCCATTCAATCTCGCCAAATTTGCCTGGTTTACCAGTAGTGATATTAATAATCACGGCGTCGTGCATAATGCGACCATGTTCACGTAAAGCGGAATCTAAATCGATACCATTGGCAACATCAAGAGCAAGAACAAGATCAACGTTAAAATCACCATAAGAAAATTCTAGGTCTGATTCGGCTAAGCGAGTTTTATAGGGCGTGATGTATATTTTGACGTAATCACCATCGAGTTTATAGCGTAAATGGTCAGCCTTGTCTTTGTTCAAAGCAATAACAAAATCCTGCAAAGTGTCGGCAGTTGGCTCGAAAGTATCTTCTGGTTTGAGAAATTCCAAGGCATTAGGCGTGGAGCCAGAGTAGATAGCAGTAGCGCGTTTGCCAATTTTATCTAGAAAGAGAGAGAGACCGATAGCAGCGGCCATTTCATCAACAGACGGGTCACTGGATAAGGCAATAAGAACATTTTTGGATGCAGCAATCTTGCTGGCAACTTCAGCGTGAATAGAATGATTGTCACTGAAAGTAGCAGGGGCTGATGTGTCAGGTTCATCTGACGGGATAGTGGGGGTGACGACGGTATTACTGACTGACTCCTCAGGAACTGAAGTTGGGGTGGGAGTTGGGGTTGGTTCTGATGGACCTTCAACTGGGGCCGATGATTGACTGTTGGAAGAATTATCTGCAACTGCAGAAGCCACCGTAGGGTCTACAGGTGGTATTGA
Organism: uncultured Candidatus Saccharibacteria bacterium; assembly: GCA_946414465.1. Lineage (GTDB taxonomy): Bacteria > Patescibacteriota > Saccharimonadia > Saccharimonadales > Saccharimonadaceae > Nanosyncoccus. Next base: position 59,898 of record CAMKOP010000001.1, read on the forward strand.
TGGAGTCATTTGTGTGTTATCGTCTGGCATATTTACCTTTCTTTTTTAATATTACCATAAGCCTTTAAAACGTGCAAGAGATGTTATTCTCCAATTTATGAAAAAGAATATTATTGTATTTATAATATAGATAAATATAATTTTGTAACAATACTTTATCTGATACGAAAATATTGACAAATATGATTAAATGGTTATAATTATTTTTATAAAGGTTATACTAAATAAATAAGGAAAACAAAAATGAACTTCCACATTCGTAAAAGTAAGCTGAGAAGACTTTTGGTATTGGTTGCTATCATGGTCGCGGCGTCAATAACGGCACAATTGTTTAATACAACAAATACAGATACAACATTTGCTGATCAAAATGATACCTCTGCTTTTGTTCGGCGATACAAAATACCAAGTGGTTATACTACTTTCACAGATGCTAATTTTTATGATTGCGTAGCAAATAATTACGCTTATTGGATTGGAACAGTACCATCTACCGGTTTGACTGACGCACAGCTGAAAGAACTGACTTCTTTAGAGTGTAACCAGAATAGTAGTGGTGGTAGCGAAATTTGGACCGTAAGAATGGTTTCTTCTCATTCGGGTACGCATGAGCCGAATAGCTTTGACATTGCTGATACTAAAGGTTTGGAAAAAATGACGAATCTAGAAAACTTGAATCTTGATTACAATAATAAAATTAGCCAGATTAATCTTTCGAGTAATACCAAATTAGAATATATAGATTTAAACTATAATAGTCTTACGAGCCTTGATATATCTAACAACACTCTCCTGAAAAGTGTTAATGCCAGCTGGAATAAACTAAGCTCGATTACTATGCAGAGTAATAATGCATTACAGAGTCTTGATTTGCATGGGAATTCATTTACAACCTTTAATGGAGCAGGTGCTCCTGCTTTGAAAACACTTGATTTAGGCACGAGTGGAAATTGTAGCCAAAGTGAAAATGGAATAACATCTATAAACATATCTGATAACATATCCTTGGAGAAAATAATTATTAATTATGTAAATCTCCCTCTACTGGATGCTTCGAATAATCCTGCACTGAATACAATAGATGCATGTTATAATTCGCCTGCTAACCCGAAGAATGGTGTTTTAGTCCGTATCAATATTGGAATTAGTTTCCAAAATGATAGCGCAACATTTGATTTATCAAGCGCAAAATTCTATAGCACTATTGATGGATCTGACAACTATAGTTTTAATACATCATCGAAGCTATTAACGGTGACAAACTATTTAAATACAAATGGAGTTGTCCAATATAGAAAAAGCTCCTACAATGGGCAGATTCAACTCCCTAAATTCATACAATATGATTTAAATGGTGGGAGCGGTAGCTATGGTGAATCGTCTTGCTACTCCAATCCAAGTAACTTAAATAGTAGTTGTTCGGTGAATATTTCTAGCGTTAAGCCAACTAAAGGCGAAGGGGTCACTTTCTTAGGTTGGGCGGATTCGCCGGATGCGAAACGAGCAACTTATCAGCCGGGAGATTCAATTGAGCTTAGTGAACCAAAAATTATTTATGCAGTATGGGATGATGGCTCAACCCAAATCGTTACATTTGATGATACCTCTGCTACTATTACAAAAACTTATGGTGATGCTAACTTTACCAATGCTGCTTCTACTAACGGTGATGGCGATATTACTTATAGTTCAAGCAATCCTAATGTGGCTACAGTTGACAGTAGCACTGGTGAGGTAACTATTATAAGTGCAGGTGAAACTGTTATTACTGCCAATGCTAGTGAGACGGAAAACTATAGTGAAGACTCTGCGTCTTATAACTTAGTTGTAAATAAAGCTGAACGTATTCTTACTTTTGCTGATGGCAATGCTATTACTAAAACCTATGGTGATAATGAGTTCATCTATGCTGCCACAAAGAATGGTGACAATAATGCGGACATTACTTATGAAGTAACAGCTGGAACAGGTGTAGCTACAGTTGATAGTAGTACTGGTAGAGTGACTATTAACAATGCAGGCACAGCCACTATTACTGCTAGTATTTCAGCTACTAATAATTATACAGAGGCTTCATTGTCATATACTCTAACTGTAAATAAAGCTAACTCAAATATTGCGTTCACTAATACTGCTGTATCTAAAGTTTATGGTGATGATAATTTCATCAATGCTGCTTCTACAAACAGCAATGGTATTATAACCTATACTTCAAGCGATACAACAATAGCTACAGTCGATAGTAGCACTGGTGAGGTAACTATCATAAAATCTGGTGGTCCGATCACTATTACAGCTACTGCAGCCGCAACTAACAATTTTAATGAAGCTGTGACTTCTTACAGCCTTACAATTAGCCAATACCCGTCAACTGTTTCATTCACCAATACATCTATAACCAAGACTTATGGTGATGCTGATTTCATTAACGCGGCTAATACTACTAGTACTAGTCCAATCGTTTACACTTCGAGTAATACAGCAGTAGCTACAGTTGATAGTAGCACTGGTAAGGTAACTATCATGAGTGCAAGTAATACTCCAATCACTATTACTGCTAGTGTAGCTGCTTCTGCTGATTATATCGCTGCTTCTACGTCTTATACTTTAATTATAAATAAGAAAACCTCAACTCTTTCAACAGAAGAGATGACTGAAATTGCTACCAAAAAAGAAGGTTATGTTACGGATGCGCTATCTACTATTGAATTTACTACCAACAATCTAGCTTGGGCTAATGGTTCTACCATTATTGAGGAAGGTGAACACACTTATACAGCCATTTATACGGAAAATGGTGATACAACTAACTTCACCACCGAATCCTTTGATATTACAGTACGCGGTGAGAGAAGGTCTTATATCACTATAGAGGGAGACGAGCAGATTTATTACTTAGATAGTGGAAATTATATAAACTTTAGATTTGATGCAGACTACAATCTATTTGAAACTGGTAGCACGATTTATATAGATGATGTATTAGTAGATGAACAGTATTATATTTCAGAACCAGGAAGTACTATTATTAAAGTGTCCAATGATTACCTTAAGAATTTATCTACTGGTGGCCACAGATTAGCTGTCTATTTTAATAATGGTGGTGTAGCTACAGCAAAATTCGCTATTGCTAGAATTGGTGATGATAATGCAGCTGATAGTAACAACGGCGTTGAGTTAGCAGTGCCAAATACTGGTGTAGGTACTAATACAGAAATAATAGCATCTATTCTGGCAGCCATATTTACTACTACAGGTTTCATTACTATTTATTTGCTTAAAATAAAAAACCAGCGCGATAGAGAACATATAAAATTTGACTAGAAATAATAAATAGTTTTATTCTATTGTCCTAGCTAACAAAATAAGTGGTTCACCCTTTACATTTTTAGGGGAATGAGGTATAATGTACGAAAGTCATTAATTTTTAATTCATATAGGAAGATAGATGCCGATTATTAAATCTGCCAAAAAGGCTGCTCGTCAAGCAGAAAAGCGTACCGAGCACAATCAACAAATCAAGAAAGATATCAAAGCTGCCCTGAAGGCTTTCCGTAAGAATCCTTCGGCTAAGACTTTGGCTAAAGCTCAGTCTGAATATGATAAGGCTGTCAAAAAAGATTTGATAAAAAAGAACACTGCGGCTCGTCGCAAGGCAAAACTTCATGAAATAGCTAAGGCTGCCAATGTTAAACTAACTAAAAAGACTGTTGAGTCTAAAGCTGCAAAAGAGCCTACTACAAAGAAGAAGCCCGCAGCAAAAAAGACTGAATCAAAAGCCAAGGCTCCAAAGAAGTAGTCTTTAAATCTAAATCGAGTTTGGAGAGTTCTCTTAGAGCTCTCTTTTCTTTGATTCCCTGGTGATTTCTGTAATCCTTGAGAGCTTGGCTAATCATTAACCCACAGAACCTAATCGGATCTTCGTGGTGTTTAATTTTGTCTAGATTCTCAACAGCTTTTTTGCCATTCACTTTAGCCGTACGATAAATATCAAAAACTAAACTCATATTGGGGTCTTTTGGTAAAGGAAAATCTCTGATTTCAATTTGGTCTTTGAGAGTTTTATAGGTTGCAGAACGCTTATCCAGTTTTAGTTCTAGAATGATAATATTGTGGGGCGTATTTAAATATTCTGGGAGTTTTTCAAAAGTAGTCTTATTATCGCTGAGGTCACGGATGAGAATATTTCTTTTAGCGGAAAAAAGTGAGGCGCCTTGAAAAATGCTGGGCAAGTCGTTGGGAGTTAAATCTGTGCCTTCGATGATTTCGTAATTTTCGCCAAGAATTTGGCTGACTGCTTGGTTGGCACGAATGCGATTATCACCTGTAAAAATCTTGATCATTTTTGACACCTCGGACAAATATGGGTACCGCGACCTGCTACTCTAATTTTAGTGATTTCGGTGCCACAATAAGGGCAAGGTTTCCCTTCCCTGCGAAATACTTGAGCAAACAATTCAAGGTAATCTCCTTTAGTGCCATCGGCCTTGACGTAGGTCGCCATAGTGGAACCGCCAGAATCAATTGATTTATCCATGACGTTGCAGGCGGATTGAAGAAGCTTTTTGGCTTCGGATTTTGTGATGTCACCTGATCTACGTTTAGGATGTATATGTGAGGCAAAAAGTGCTTCATCGGCATAGATGTTACCAAGTCCACAAATGATAGTTTGATCTAAAATAGTAGCTTTGATACATGATTTGGGATGATTTTGAAGTTTTTGGTAGAATTCGTCTGAAGTCATGTCCCAAGGTTCTTTGGCAAGTTTTTTGATGAATGGGTCGTTTGGAATTTCGACGGTAGGGACAACTTTAATAAAACCGAATTTACGTTGATCATTAAAATACAGAGTACCGTTGTCGAATTTTAGAATGACTCTGGTCTGTTTGTTGGGGAGGTTGGCGGTGAAATTGTCGCTAGGATGACCTGCGGCATAGCGATGTTCCCCGTCATATATCAACTGACCAGTCATACGTAAATGAATCATGAGTGATTTTTGGTTATCCAAATCTATAATTAAAGCTTTGCCAAACCGACGAATGTTAGTGACTACACCAGTAGTAGGAGTACCGATAAATGATTTTTGACAGGAGATTTCGGTGTTTTTTAATTTGTGATTGATAATAAACTGGCTAAGTCCACGACGAATAGTCTCGACTTCGGGAAGCTCAGGCATGATTCCTCCTAATGTAATCATTTTGAAAACTCTCAATCATGTCCTCTAACAAATTATCTAAACGTTTTTTGGTATAGAACAAGTATTTTCTGCCTTTGACAGCGTCGGCGAAACGATTTTCAATTAGAATATCTTCGATTTCTTGAATTTCGCTTGGAGTGATTTCGACAGATTTTACTTCATTGGCTTCTCTAGCGAGCCAAATTAAATCTTCGGGTTTTAGACCGAGAGTATGGTGAAAACAAGCATCATAAAGATAGAAATCGTTGTGTTTGATGTGACTTTTTTCGTCATGAGTTTTATCTTGACCAAGTTTGTGGCGCTTGATGGTACGATAAAAATCATAGTTAAAATAGCCATCGGTATAGAGATGAAATAGATAACCTAAAAACATCGGATCTTTTTCAAGAATTTTGGAGCGGTTTTCGGCATAAAAATTGAGAGAGCTTTTTTGATTATAGGCATAGTGAGTTTCGTGGTGGTGTTTTCTGATTTTTACTTTGTTAATATAGCCATTATTAATATCTGGTAGCAAACAGCCTAATAAAAACTCTTTCCGTTTGGGAGCAGAAAATTTGAGTTTATTGGCAAGGCGATTGCCCGCCTCTAGGTGAATATTCCATCCTGGCATAATTACTCTATATTCTATCATGAAATGACAAAATTGTGGAAAAACGCTATATTTAGCGTGAAAAAGGTCTTGACAGACACTATATATGGGGTATAATGTTTTATAGGTAATGCTTATAACAAACGGTGGGCACGGAAAGGAAGCCCAAAAGAAAGGAAAAACATGAAGAAAATTATCTATAGAAACCCGAATGAAGTCGAAAACTTTGATCTTAAAAGGTTTGTGAAATCAATTTCACGATATGCAAAAGTGTCGGAAAAAGAAGTGAAGGAAGCTTTGGCTGAATTTGATCAATATGAAAATATGCATGTTTCTTGTTTGGTAGAAACTGGGATGAAATTAATTGGAGAAAAAGCTGGTGATGCTGCAATGAAGGAATATTTTGATGAGCATTCAGAATGGTTTGAAGAAGGTAAATTTGAGAGGCTGCGCCGTATTACTGGATATTTGGTGGGAACTTTGGACCGCTGGAATGATGCTAAAAAAGCTGAAGAAAAAGCCCGTGTAAAGCATTGCGTGAATTCTTCGATTGATGATGCCGAGAGGTTAGTGGCATTAGAAACTCAGGCAATGGAACATAATATCGCCTACGCAACACGTTAATTTTGGCTAAATTTAGATGGGGAGATTATAATTCTCCCCAATTTTGTCCTGCAGTAACGTCTACGGCTAGTTTGACAGGGAGTTCTGGAGCAACGGACTCCATTTCTTGTTTCAGGATGGTGGTAACTTGAGATTTTTGATTCGAGTCACATTCGACAATCAAGGAATCGTGGACCTGCATGATGAGATTAGCCCCTTCGGGCAATTTGGCTGCAACTTTAATCATGGCACGCTTCATAAGATCGGCTTCAGTGCCCTGAATTGGCATGTTTTCAGCAGCACGTTTGGCAGCTTCACGAATGACAAAATTAGGCGATTTGACATCGGGAGTAGGGCGACGACGACCGTAGAAAGTTTCTACAAAGCCTTCTTCCCTGGCCTGCCTTAAGATGTCGTCAAGTTTTTGCTTGATAGGTGCACGAAGATTAAAATAGTTGTCGATGAAGGCTTTGGCCTCACCGATTGGCATCTTAGCGGCTTCGGACAAACCTTTAACGCTCATGCCATATAGAATACCGAAATTGATAACTTTGGCGGCACGACGCTGAGCTTTGGTTACTTTGTCCATAGGAACGTTAAAAGCTTCAGAAGCAGTCTTGGTATGAATATCTACATCGTTATTAAAATCTTCGATAAGAGCTTGATCGCCTGATAAAACGGCAGCAAGACGAAGTTCAAATTGAGAGTAATCGGCTGAAACAAGGATTTTATTATGACTAGCGACAAAACCAGTGCGAATACGTTTGCCAGCTTCGGTGCGAACCGGGATATTTTGCAGATTGGGATCTTTAGAACTGAGCCGTCCGGTAGCGGTAACATTTTGAGTAAAAGTAGTATGAATACGACCAGATTCGTCGGCGAGATTTGGAATAGGAATAATGTAAGTGTTGAGGAGTTTGGCGGCCTCGCGATATTCAATAATTTTAGAGATTATAGGATGAAGATCTTTTAGTTTATCGAGCTCTTTGGCGCCGGTGGAATATCCACGGGTGGTTTTTTTGATACCTTTGGTGGGGAGTTGCAATTTCGTAAATAAAACTTCGGATAATTGGATGGGCGAATTGATGTTGAAGTCAGTGCCGGCGAGGTCGCAGATTTCTTTTTCGAGTTTTTTAGCTTCGGTAGCGAATTCTTTTTGAAGCTTCTCAAAATAATCGCGGTCTATTAGCATGCCTTCTTTTTCCATCTTATAGAGAACTGGAATAAGAGGTAGGTCAAACTCGGTATATATATTATATAGTTTGGGATATTCTTGAAATTCTTTAAGTTGTTTTTGGTATTCTTCTTCAGGGACTGAGAGATGAGGTTCTTCCCTGGCGAGGGGGTTTAATAGAAATGCAGCTTGACCGAGGTCCCAAAATTTTGCGCCTGATAAAATCTTTTCTGCAATGTCATTACTACTATGCATTAAAGATTTGATGTTCCAATCAATAATCATGTTTCCAGAGAAACTCGAATAATCGTTTCTCGGTCCGCTTCGCTCGCGCCTATTCGGATCGTCCGAAATATTATTTGGATGCGAATTTAAAAAGGTGTCCTCTCGGGACGGGTCGCTCGTACTAGGGTCCGAAATAATGCTTTCTCGGAACGCTCCCTCGCGCCCGTCGTTACGGGGCTCGGTCGCTTCGTAATCGCCCCGTCGGCGATTATGCTCCTCGAAAGCATTATTCTCGGACTTTTCAATCTTTCGTATCAACGAGTTAAAGGATAGTTTTTTGAAGGCGGATATAATCTGGTCGGGGTCGAAGGTGAAATCGGCGAGGTCGCTGAGTTTGACTGGGGCGTCGAACATAATTTTGGCAAGTTCTTTTGACATATAGGCGGAATTTTTGCCAGCTTCAAGTTTGGATCGAGTAGAGCCAGTGATTTTATCTATATTATTATATATACTGTCTAAATCACCATAATCATTGAGAAGCTTGGCGGCAGTTTTTTCACCGATGCCTGGTACGCCTGGGATGTTGTCGGAAGAATCGCCCTTGAGGCTTTTTAGATCTAGAAATTGGGATTTTTGGATGCCGTATTTTTGTTCGACTTCGGCTACGTTGATTTGCTCTATTTTAGTGAACCCTTTGAGAATGCGCCACATGTGAGTATTCTCGTCGACAATTTGGAGCATATCAAGATCGGAAGAAATGATGTATGTCTCATAGTTGTTCTCTTCATCGGCTTGTTTTGAAAGCGTGCCAATAATATCGTCAGCTTCGTAATCATCAATTTCGACAAAGTTCCAACCAAGGTCTTTTACGAGCTCTTTTAAAAGTGGAATTTGAGTGTAAAAATCTTCGCCTGGTTTAACTCTACCGGCTTTATAATCAGGATAAATGACACGACGTTTAGAAGTTGAGCTTTTGGAGTCCCATGCCACTACGACCTTAGTAGGTTCAAGTTTCCTGACGATTTCCATTGAAATGGCAGCAAAACCATATATGCCACCGGTGGGCGTACCGTCGGATAAACTAAGTGCACCCATCGCATAATAACCTCGGTAGAAGACTGATTTTCCGTCGATGAGTACTAGACGTTTCATATTAAAACTCGATTTCTTTGAGAATTCTATCGGTGGCGCGGTGGATGTCTTCGATAGTGCCATTATTTAGAATATAGTAGTCTGCTGCGGCGATAGGACCGCCTTTTTCGAGGTTTTCGATTTCACTGCGATCACGCTCACGGATGGCTTTGCCATCAAAAGCACGTCCAGGGCGCTTAGCCACGCGTTCGTAGCGAAGTTTTTTGTCAACAACTATTGCGATGAAGGTGAGACAAGTCGGGAATTCATGTTTTAAAATCTTATATTCGGTCCAAGAATAAACGCCATCTAAGATGATGCGTTTTTGACCGGCCTTGATGAGATCTTTAGTCTCGGCAATAACTTGATTGACCACCCAGTCTTTACCTTCTTTTTCGCGGATTTCTTCACGGAATTTTTTCTCAGATTCACCGTCCTCGGTACGGACGATGCCGCGTTTTTCCATTTCTTTGTAAATCATGCCACCAAAGTAAACTTTAGGGTAGCCTTTATCTGTTAGGTGGTCTACAACTACTGATTTACCGGAGCCGCTCATACCGACGACTGCTAGAATTTTAACGTTATTCATGTTATAATTATAGCATATGAATAAATTTTTTACTCCAGCGGATTCGTTGGACAAAATTATTTCTGATACACTTCCTGACAAGAAAATTCTTGAGTCTAAGCATATTTTAACGGGATGGACTAATATCGTGATTGAAGTAACGACTGACAAAGGTGCTTATTTCTTCCGTTTTCCAAGAAACCCGTTTTGGTCTAAGATGATCGTAAAAGATGCAGCGGTATGTAATTTTGTGGATGGCAAGACAAGTTATTATACTCCACAGATGAAACTTTGCTACGATGCAAAGGGACGGCCGTTTTCGGTCCACGAAAAGATTGAGGGATACACGTTGGGTGATAGAATATATCACTTGTCACATACGGCAATTACTGGAGTAGCTTATGATGTGGCTAAATTTATTAAGGAACTTTCTAAAATTGATTTAAAAAATGCACCAGAGGAAGTTAAATATCCTTTGTCGGAGTTTTTGCATGAATTAGATTATGAACACTATGGTAAACATATTGATGCGGACCATGAATATATCAAGAAAACTGAGGGTTCTTCCCTAGTACATGGTGATTTAAACCTTGGTAATATCCTGCTTGATGAGAATGATAAAGTTGTTGGAGTGATTGACTTTTGCTTTGCGGGTACTGGAAACCCGAATATGGATGTAGCTAGGATGGTATCGAGGCCAGCGCCAGCAGAGTTTGAAAAAGCATTTCTGGATAATTTTGATAAGGCGGATGTTAAGGAAATATCACGTATGAAAAAAGCCTGGAAAAACATCGACAACGGCTACGCCGAACACATTCGGACGCATTTTCCAGAGATTAACTTGAATCAGCTCTGAAAATTATCATCTGTCATATAAGCTATTTTTGCGTCTCTTCTGGCGTCGTCATCCTTTTGGGGTAGTTCTTCCCTCTTTGAATATTCCTCAAAAGTGTTCAGACATTCTTTAATTGGCCCGTCATAGATAGGAAGTTTGTCATATACGCTCCAAATAACAATATGAGTACTAGGAGCATTATCTGCGTAAAATTTAAGAGCGTGCGAGGTAGCACGAATGAACTCTTGCTCTGTTTCTTTGGTGTGTCGCCAGGCGCGACCTTGTAAATATTTTTCGGTGACGGTAGGTGACACGGCAATCATAAGAATCAGCATTTTATAGTTCCCCTCCTCTAACATTTTGAGTAAAATGCCCTCCATCTCAGGGTCTAATAAAGTGACGTCTAATACTATATCATAGCCACCTTTGATTAGTTCTGACAGAGTTAGGAATAACATGATAGTAGCAAATTCGTCGGTCATTTTGCGAAGGTTTTTGTCGCCATAGTAATCTTTGATTTCTTGGTAATGGGGGTGGTACTCGACGAAACGGCGAGCAGCCATTAGAATTGGTTCGTAGTTATTCTTTTCACAGTAGGCTTCAACAGCAGGAAGAATTTGTGTGGTTTTGCCAGAACCAGAAACACCTGCAATACGGATAAGATGGTGGTTTTTAGTAGCGGCAAGAGTAAAATCCTCCACCGCCCGTTTTAGAATAGCGGGATATTCGGCAAGGCCAACTTGCCATTCTGGCTTGACATTTGAAGGCCAGTGAGCCTTCATATATTTAATGATTTGTTCTAATTCTCGATTACTTTCAGGCATTTGCCTCCTTTTTTAATCTCTATAGTATGAATGTTTTTAAAAGTATGGTATTCACCCTCAGCTTGAATCTCAACGGTCGCAGGCGTAGTAAACTCCAAAAGATCGCCAGTGGTTTCTGTGCCCGGGATACGGTGAAAAATACTTTTGACCATAAGCCTAGATAATCGCCAAAAATTGGTGAGTCGATCGGTTTCACTACGGAATATTTTAGGGTTTTTATAATCTTCCCCGCCTTTCATGACACGAGCCATAGAACGGCCATTGATGGCAGCATAGTCTGAAGTTTTCTTATGTTGCTTTTTGCCGTTTAGTTTGAACTCAGGTAGAAAGGTTTTTTTGTGGCGATTTTTGAAATACCAACTAGCTAAGCTGGTATACGAGCTAATTTTGCGACCAAAGTTGGTCTTTAGTTTTTTGCGAACTTTAGGGGTGTCATACAATTTAACCGCTTCAGCAGTCATGCCGATAGTGACATAACAGGTAGCATAACGAAATAATCTACCGTCAACAATAATTTCAAGAGGATAAAGCTTGCGGGTGGTGGTTTTTTGATTAAAAATTTGTTCAATAGTGTCAGTTTGGAGGGTGCGGGATAAATCGTTAAAGTTACCGTATGGTAATACGGCAAGAGAGGCATCTTTGTCGGATTTTATGATACTGTTAGCAGCGATTTGGGCGGTGGCGTCGCCGCCAGCAGAAAGAACAAGATCTCCATCTTTGAGGATCTTGGATAATTTGACAGAATTTTTATCTACGTCGGTTTTTTCAACTTCGTATTTGCCGATCATGTAGCCTTTGAGAGCATATACCTTGTCGATAACGTCGGTCTTAACCTCGGCAAAGCGAGATGAACGTGAATTGTATACTAAAATTATTCTTTTCATGATGCCTTTCTAAGTATTAAATCCCGGCAAGAGCCATTTAAGAAGTGCATAAATCACGGCATAGGCGACTAAGCCTATGACTATTTCATAAATGCGCTGTTTGGCGAGACGAGTTTTACCCTCGTCGCCGCTGGCAGAGAGATAGGTGATGCCGGCAATAGTGACACCAATCACTGCAATGATTGCAACCCCCATGGTAAGAATGTCTAGAACAAAGTTAATGATATAAATGACTCCTGAACCGGCTTTTTCATCTTTGGCGCATTTTTCACCTTCTGTGCCTGTGGTTATTTCCCCACCAGAGTCTAAAACCGAGACTGGGACAAATCCTTCTGGGCATTTGGCAAATACGGGATGAGCGGTAAACACTAGGCTGAAACAAATTGCCATAAAGAATAATACTAATTTTTTCATATTTAATTACCTTAGGTATTCGTGAAGTTTTTTGGTATCTTTGTTTTTGCGGAGTTTAGACAAGGCTTTAGCTTCAATTTGGCGGATACGTTCACGGGTAACATCAAACTCAGCGCCGACTTCTTCGAGAGTATGGGGGCGACCGCCACCGATACCAAATCTCAAGCGAATAATTTTTTGCTCACGGTCGGTCAAAGTCGCGATAATTTCAGAAAGTTGTTCTTTTAAAATTTGATTAGCGGCGGAGTCTTCGGGACTGTCGCGTTCTTCATCCTCGACAAAATCACCAAGCACGGAATCTTCGTCATCGCCTTCACGACCAATAGATGCGTCGAGAGAGGCGATATCTTGTTTGATGCGCATGACATAGTCGATTTTCTCGGGTTCCATATCAAGGGCTTTGGCAATCTCTTCATTGGTCGGTTCACGATTAAGCTCGGCAGTGAGTTTGCGAGTGGTTCTTAAAACTTTATTAATGGTTTCTACCATATGAACTGGGATACGGATAGTACGGGCTTGATCAGCAATTGCGCGAGTAATGGCCTGGCGGACCCACCAAGTAGCATAAGTAGAAAATTTGAAGCCTTTGTCAGGATCGAATTTTTCAACAGCGCGAAGAAGGCCAGTGTTCCCTTCTTGAATTAAATCAAGAAAATCTAGGCCACGACCGCCGTAGCGCTTGGCAATAGATACGACGAGGCGCATATTGGACTCGACCATTTTGTCTTTGGCTTTTTTGTCACCTTTGACAATGCGCTGAGCAAGGTCGGCTTCTTCTTCGGGAGTGAGAAGAGGAATTTTACCTATTTCACGTAAATATAATCTAACTGAATCGTCAGCAAAAGAATCGACGTTTTCTGCTGTAATAGCAAGTTCTTCGTCAGATAGTTCTTCTTCTTGCTCAAGATCGCCAGATTCTGGCTCGTCAATCTCTAAAGTTAAATCTTTTGCATTCAAAATATCATCTTTTTTCGAGCTCATTAATATAGAGTATAACCCAAATCCTGGTATAAATCAATATAATTCTCTATTCAGCATTCATATAATTATTAATATCTGATAATATTTTGCTATATTCCTCGCTATCTTCATCAAAATTTGATAACTGTTCGGTGAGTGTGGCAATTTGATGCTTTTTTAGCTCGATATTATAGTGATTGAGAAGTTCGGTGGCTTCTCGTTCGAGATTATCATTTGATACCCTTTCGTGTTCACGATTGAAGATTAATTCGAGTTCGGCTAGTCTGGTCTCGTCATCTGGTACTTCGATAGGGATAATTGGTTTTACGATGCCACCGTAAATTTTTAATGCAAGAAGAGAGTTTTCAAGCTGAGCGAGCTTATTGTTTTTGATGATGGTTTTGGGTTTTTTGAGATATTTTGGAGGAGTTTCGGAAAGTTTTTTCTTGAGACGCTCACCTTTTTCACGCAAAATTGTAACTTCGATACCAAGTTTTTTAGCAATTTTTTCCTCATAACTAGCACGCTCTACTTCGTCTCTAATATAACTAATAAGTTTGAGGGCGATATCAGAGTATTTGCGTTTACCTGGTGAAGTATTGAGGTTTAAATTATCTTCGTATTTTTGGAGAAGCCAGTCAACGGCAGGTATGCTATTTTTAACGGCTTGTTGCCAGAGTTTGGGGTCTTTTTGAATAAGTTCGTCTGGGTCTTTGGCACCATGATAATCCGAAATGACAGTGAGATCGATACCGAGGTCGCCAGCCATCATAATGGCGCGTTCAGCGGCTTTGACACCGGCTTCGTCGCCGTCGTAGGCAAGCCGAATATCGCTAGTTAATTTGGATAGGGCTTTTAAATGCTGCTCGGTCATGGCGGTGCCAGAGGTGGCAACGGCTTCTTTGACGCCAGCTTGGTGGCTAGAAATGACGTCCATGTTCCCTTCTACAATAACAACGTAGCCATTGCGGCGAATGGATTCTTTGGCTTGGAATAAACCAAAAATAAATTTGGATTTGTTGAATAAAACTGTTTCGGGAGTGTTGAGATATTTTGGTTCACCCTGACCGACAATGCGGGCTGTAAAACCAATAATATTACCAGTGGTATCCATAAAAGGAACCGTCATGCGATCACGGAACATATCAGTTTTAAAACGGTTGAGCAAGCCGGCGGCGTCAAGTTCTTGCTCGGTAAAACCACGTTTTTTGAGGACAGTAGTGAGGGCCCTACCAGATGCGGGAGCATAGCCGATTTTAAACTCAGCGACGGTAGCGCGATTGAGATTCCGTTTGTAAAAAACGTATTCACAAACTGATTTGTTGCGGACGAGGCAAGCTTGATAATATTTGGTAGCAAGAGTGAGGGCTTCTTTAGCACGAGCCTTCTTCTGAGACACTTTGGAATCACCACCGCGATATTTGGACAAATCAACTCCGGCTTGGTGAGCAAGTTTTTCCATGGCTTCTTTAAAACCAATTCCCTCGACTTCCATGATAAAAGTGAAGATATCACCGCCTTTGTTGGCAGAAAAATCATGCCAAATGCCCTTTTCGGGTGAGACCATAAAAGAAGGAGTTTTGTCGACGCCCCAGGGGGAATGCCCTTTTAGGTTGCGGCCAGCGCGTTTCAACTCAACATATTGACCGACTACGTCCTCCACCGCGAGACGAGATTTGATTTCCTCTTTCGCGTCATTCATGGTATAATTATAGCATATGGACGGGCAAGAATATCTTAATCAGATTTCGGCTAAAAAACAGCCGGTACAACAATCGAAGTTTAATAAAATATTAACTAACAAGTTTTTTCTGATTGGTGCAGGTGCGTTGGTTTTGCTAATTATAATAATAATTATCGGAGCTGCACTTTCTAGCGGTAAAGGCAACGAGAAGAAGGACAGTATTGCGTTACTACTTCACTTAAATAATACTAGCGAAGTGATTGATGAATATCAGAGCTCAGTTAGGTCATCCGAACTAAGAGCCAGTAGTTCTTCGTTAAAGACTGTTTTGCAGGATACTAGCAAAAAAATGGAAGAATTTTTGACGCAAAAGTATAATTTCAAAGATAAAGATGCCGATAAAAAGATAGTGGAACAATTGACATTAGAAAAGGATGGATTAAGCGAGGAATTGTTTGAAGCTAAAATTAATGGGATATTAGATCGTATCTACGCACATAAAATGGCTTACGAAATTCAGTTATTTATGGCTGAGGAGAATCAGATTCGCAAAGATACTAAAGTAGAGGCATTGCGAAGTACCCTCGATACGTTTAATTCTAGTCTGGAAAATTTGTATGATAAATTTAATAATTTTTCAGAAGGACAATAATTTAAAAAAGGAGTTATTATGGCAAAGTCCGAAGAAGCTGCTAAGCTTCAAGAAAAGAATAGCCTAAAAGAAGAATTCATCGAATTCATCAATCGCGGTTCGATGATCGACCTCGCAGTAGGTGTGGCAGTAGGTGGTGCGTTTACAGCAATTGTTAATTCCCTAGTCAACGATATAGTAATGCCAATTGTGGGGTTGCTACTTGGTGGTGTTGATTTTACAGGGCTTGCGATACATGTTCCGAATTTCTTTGGAACAGGTGATGAGGCGGTGATTGCTTATGGTAATTTTATCCAAAATGTGGTGCAATTCCTAGTGATTGCGTGGGTAATTTTCTTGGTAATCAAGGCGATGAACCGAATGAACCGTAAACGCGATGCTAAAAAAGAAGCTAAGAAAGAGACCAAGAAATAAACTAGGCAGTTAAATCATAACTTAATCTGATTAAGTCCCCGAGTTCCTCGGGGCTTAATTGGTTGGTGGGAACAATTTCGATGCCACCACGACCAAAATAGCGAGATTCCATAACGGATTCATAATCATGCTGTAACACTTGGCTGAGCTTTTCATCACAACGTACTTCGATAGTGTTTTTGTTCTGGACGAGGAAAGCCTTGTCGCCCTTAAAAAAGATGGTTCGAGTTTTTTCTTGCTTTTCTGTGTATTCTTCTATGCCATTTATTTCATGAAGGTCAGGTACCATTTGAACTCCTCGATTGAACCATTAATATCATCTAGGGCGCGGTGATTGTCAGGTTTGGTAAATTTTTTATTCAGAGCATTCTCGAAGTATATTTTCCAGGCAGAAACATCTAGCATACGGTAGTGCAAACGTTTGTTTAACTCAGGCATTTCATGTTCGATAAATTTGCGATCTTGGTGGATGGAATTACCCGCGAGATAGATTTCTTTGTCAAAGTTTTGATCGATAAAACTGAGTAATTCCCTTTCTACTATTTCGATGGGTTGGCCTTTTTCGTTTTGGTTTTTCAAGGCATCACGAGATTTACTATTTTTCTCCCAAAAGTCACCAACCATACGCTCGTCCATGAGTTTTTTGTCAACTTTGACGATGGCTTCGAAACGAGCAATTTCGTTTAACTCCATATCGGTAGCGATTGCAGCAATTTCGCAAATCCTGTCTTTTGCTGGATCAAGGCCCGTCATTTCTAAATCAACCCAAAGTAATTTGGCTTTGTGATTTGTGGTGTTCATTACATTTCCTCCGGGACATTAATACCTAATAGATTGAGACCGTGGGTCATAATATTTAGATAAACTTTGACTAGCTTGATACGCTCTTTTTCTTGGTCGGAGCCGATTACTGGACAAGACTCGTAGAAACGAGAGAAATGCTGGGCGAGTTCATATAGATAATTGGCAACTTTATGAGGGGCCATTTCGGATACTGCTTCGTCTAGAACCGTGCTATATTCTAATAATTTCTTTGCAAAATTACGTTCAGACGACTTCGGAACAAGTTCTCGTTCGCCTTCTCGCTCGCTCCTGTCGTCACAGGGCTCGCTTCGAAGTTCGCTCCCGTTGTCGCGAATGCTCACTCGATTCTTGTTCTCGAAGTCATCGGATGTTTTATCAAGAATCTTCTTGGCTCTGACACAAGCGTAGAGGAGGTAGGGGCCGGAATTGCCCGTCATCTTGACAGATTCTTTCGGGTCGAAGATGATATCACCGCCCATTTTGTATTTCAAAAAAGCGTATTTGGTGGCGGCGAGAGAAACAACCTCGTCGGTGGAATCGTATTCAGATTTTAAGGCATCTTTGACCATACCGAGCACATCGACGGCTTTGAGGAAATTACCTTTTCTGGAAGACATTTTGACTCCACCTGGTAATTTGACTAAACCGTGGGTAAGATGCGCAGTTTTTTCGACTAAGTCGGGAGCGTATTGTTCAACGGATTTTAGAACTACCTTCATATAGTCTAATTGTTCGGAGCCGGTGATAACCACGGATTTATCAAAGTGATAATCTTGCCACTTAGTGAAGATAAGGCCGACATCTTTGGTTTCATAGGTTGGGACACCTTCTTGATTGATGAACACACGCGTGTGAAGGCCATATTTTTCACCGTTGAAAATAACAGCGCCACTGCTGACTTCGTAGACGCCTTTTTCTAATTGTTCTTTAACGGTTTTTAATCCAAGTCCAGCGACGGAAGATTCTGGATAGTACTTATCAAATTTGACGCCAATAGAATCATAAAATTGGTTGAAATAGTCGTAGGATAGTTCCCTGCCTCGCCAATATAGTTTAGCTAAATCGGAATCATGAAAATCTTCTGTATTAATTCTATAGATTTCTTTATTGAGCTTGGTGATTTCTTGGTGAGCAGTCTCATCGTCGTCATAGGCCGCGGTGCCTTCGACATAACATTTGGCGATGTCCTCGATGGTGAGAGAGTCAAGTGGTTTCTTTTCTAGAGCATACATAGTCTTTGCGACGTGAAGACCGACATCGCCGCCGAAATTGGCGCGGATGACCTTAGCGCCGGCGTATTCGAAAAGTCGAGCAATAGAGTCGCCGACGATGCTAGTATAGAGATGGCCGACGTGAAGAACTTTAAAAGGATTGGGATCGCTGAATTCACAGATTATTGTTTTGCCTGCAAATTTATCCGATGAAATGTCTGGATTAAAATTATCAATAAAAGTTGTCAAATAATCGTCTGACAATGAGATATTCAAAAAGCCAGGGGCCGAAACATCTATATCTGCCACGGGGTCGCGTCGCTCGCGCCCGTCGCCACGGGGCGAGCGCGCTAATCCTCGCGCTGCCGCGCTCCGGAATCCTCCTTTGACAGATATAAATGTTTCAATTTCTTTCGCGATTTCCATTGGGTTCTTGTGGAGTTCTTTGGCGAGTTTTAGAGGGGCATTTGAAGAATAGTCGGCGTCAATATTGTCTGGCGAGGGAGTAATTTCGGGATCAAAATCAAGATTGTATAACTTTTGAATAACTTTTTTAAGCTCGTGTTTTAAATCCTGCATAAAATTATTATACCATAATTTACAGGGATATGTTATAATGAGGGGAGTTGCGGGTATCGTATAACGGCTATTATGTATCCTTCCCAAGGATGAGACGAGGGTCCGACTCCCTCTACCCGCACCATGATTTTGTAACGTATTACTAGAAAACACTCCCTTTAATGGGGGGTGTTTTTGTGGCTTACTACACGCTAGCGACGCAACGCACCATACTACCGCTGTACTTGCCGCCGTTGTTCGTACCTGGGTAGACGAGGTCACTGTAGAAGAACAGGTAGTACGCGCCGCCGCTATTGGTCGCAGAGGACGACCAATAGAGTCCGCACGAACCACGATTGCGCACTAACGAACCACCCACGTAGCCGGAATAAACGAAGTTATTAGGATAGGATCTGAGGGCGTTAGAGACTGGAGCTCCTTCTGTAGTTCCTGTGTAATATGGATATGATGAACTATCATAATTAGCTGGTTTTGTACCTCCATTTAGTCCTGTGACGGTTAATTGCCAGAATTCGTTGGTGGATTCTTGGGATTTGTTACCACCTTTTGGTAAGTGCCAACCTGCAGGACAGATGTCGCCTGGAGCTTCGTAGCCTTGTCCGTAGCTATCACCATATTTACCGTGACCTGCTGTGGCAGAGTACCAGTTGTAGTAGTTACCGTAGCTGTAGATGTTGCTACTTTGGGTGCTGGATGTGTTAGTGGTGAAGTTAGCTGTATTGTTGGTAGCTAGCATAGATTGGTCGTCACAGTCTGATGAGTCTGCTTGGCACCAGGCTGTAGCTGGGTCAGTGGAGGTGGGATCTGACGTGGCGGAGAGATGGTTTGAAGTGGAGAGAGTACCTTGTTGGTTTTTATAGTACCAAGAATTATTAAGTGGCAGAGATGGGTTATGGGTGTTAGTGCTGGATAACTCTATGTCATTATTGCTTGCATCTTTGTCTGCTAGTCTTAAGTTCTCTATCATCCAGCATTTGTTGTCAGCGAGTTTAGCTACGGCATAGGTGTTGTTGTCTCTTTCGTCTGTGAGGGCAGTGACAGCGCCTTGTGCTAGTGAGGAACAACCATTCCAGTTTTGAAGTGAACCAGCAGATTTGATCCATACTGCATAGAGAGAAAGACCGTTTGTTTCTACGTCAGCTGGAGCGGTGATAGTCTGGTTAGGGCCATAGTTAGTACCTGAATAATCAAATTTATCATTCCAACCAGCAAAGCCATAGCCCTGTCGTTTGAAATTAGGAGCCCATAAAGTAATGCCATAAGTTAGTTCTGAACTAGTTGGAGTTTGTTTCCCCATCTCACCTAGAGCAGTAGCAGTGTTTGGGTTATAACAGATTTTACCTGGATCACAGGTAACTGGTTGAGCAGGAGTTTCGTTTGATGGATGAACCAGAGTATAAATAACCTTCCCAACATAAGTACCAGCAGGTTGGGTTTGGTTAACAAAGGCAGCATAGGTAGTAGTGAGTTCTGCACCTGTTGCAGTTGTGCCTATATCTGTACCAGAGTTTCTATGAGCTACTTTGGTATATACTGATGGTACACTGCTATATGATCCAAAGCCATTATCTAATGTAACAGCATAAGTAGCAGATGAGTTGGTAGCTAGTTTCATAGCCCAGTTAGATGTATTACCACTGGTAGCTGTACCGGTAGATATGGTATTGTCTACTGCTGATGCGGAGTTAACTAGTTTGGTACTATTAGTACCACCTATCTCATCACCAGTATAACCTGCTGCAAAGATAGCAAAGCCTTCTGTATCATTACAGAATACTTTGAGAGTAGTAGTACCAATATTAGGAGTATAGGAGCCATTGCTCATATTAGCAGTATGGGAAGTCATGCCAGTACCAGACATAGTACAGGAGATAGGGACAGTGATGTTGATTTTGTCTACTACGTCGGTATTATCTGAAGTAGCATAAGAATAAGAAGACATTAAAAATACTCCAGAAAGGATAGTAATGCTTGCTAATCCTAGTGGAGCAAGATAAATAGTTTTGTTTTTACGCATATAAATATATATCCTTAAGTATTACCTTTACATAACCATTATAGCATATGAGCGTCGAATGGTATACTAATTTGCAAAAGGAGTTACTGTTCTTCGGTGTCTGGGTTGGTGTTTTCTGGTGCAGGTTGAGAATCTTCGACAGAATTAGGGCTGGAGATGGTGATATATTCGGTAATTTTGCCTTCGTTTTGAAGGGTTTCAAAGCGTTTTTCGAATTCGGTGAAGGGGACTTTGATAGAGATAAAGTTGACCTCAGTATCGGTCTTTTTGATGAGTTTGACGAAATAATAACCGTCGCCGTTCATTGAAATAAATTTACCGCTGGAGGCCTCTGGCTCGAGTTTCATTGCTTCGGTAGCACGGCCGCCATCGATATTTTTACTGTCAACTAGACCGCCAGTCTCTTCGTACTGTATTTTCTCACCGAGAGCCTCAACGACCTTGGAATAATCATTGTTGTTTTCTTTGAGGAGCTTTTCGACTTCATCGGCAATCTTGTTGGCGTTTTTGTCAATGGCGATTTCGACTTTAGAGCGAAGCAGGCTGAGATAGAGCATGCGCTCATATTCAGATTTATCGAGGCCGAAATTGTCTTTGACGATTTTGAGAAAACTCTCTTCGCTACGATCAACACCACCAACTTTGAGATGGCGATCAAATTCGGTAGCGACTTCTTCGTCGGATACTTCGATGCCCTGTTCTTTGGCTAACTTGACGGCGTAAGTGTATTTTTCGGCTTCGATGAGGGCTAGACGCTTGTACTCGGCGCGCAGTTCATCGACGGAACCCTCGTCAAGCTGGCTACCGGATTGACGCTCAATCGAAGTAATACTACTACGATAGAACATAAGATAATCAGAGAATTTGGCATTTTCTCCGTCAACTTTAGCAACAGGAGTAGGAATGATTTCGGTGACACGGAATAAGAGATCGTTAGTCATATTGAGACGGTAAAGGGCCAACCATCCGCCGACTATAAGCATGGCAAAAATAATGATTGCAATGAGAATGGTATTCACAACGACGCGGTGTTTAGTCCATTGAAGGGGGTATTTAAACTTGCGCCCCTTGGCGAGGACCTCTTCACGACGTTCTTCGACTTTTTCCTGTTCTGTTAGGTTGGTTGATTTTTTCTTTAGTAATGCCATAGGTTAATTATAGCATATATGTGGGTGCGAGTGAGGTTTCGCAAAGCGAAACCTCACCTTTCTGCGTCATTCGGTGTAAGAATAATTAATTATTCTTACACACTCATTCCTTGAAAGGGCGAACTTCGTTCGCCTCGCACCAGGATCAAAAATAATCATAAGACCTACGGTCTTATGATTATTTCTGGTGACCCGGGTGCGAGTCGAACGCACAACCTTCTCCTTAGGACGGAGCTGCTCTATCCATTGAGCTACCAGGCCATCTCTCATAATTATAACATATTCGCGGAGCTATGTTATAATGGTATTATGCATAAGGTTAAACACGTGATTCTAATTGCCCTGTTTCTGATAGTGACAGCTGGAATGGGAGTGAGTGTTTATTATTCAATTAGAGGTGATAAAGAAGCCGACTATGTGGTAGAAACTAATGTGCCATTCACGCCATTTGAGTTTTATGAAAATCGTGAAATTGTAGGGGTAGATGTGGATATTGTGAACCGCGTAGCAGAAAAAATGGATAAAACCATCCAGATCAAAAATGTTGAATTTGATGTAATTATTGATAACGTGGAAGCTGGTAAGATTGCTGATGCTGGAGCGGCCGGACTGACAATCACGCCAGCACGTGAAGCGAAAGTAAATTTTACGATTCCCTATTATACCTCTGTACAGTATGTGATTTTTAGTCGTGAAATGCCACCATCGCTAAGAGATGATCATGTGGTATGGGAGGCTTTGGCAGGAGCAAAACTGGGGTCGCAAATTGGTAGCACTGGGTATTTATTTGTTGATGATGAAATCAAGAATGGGATTTTAAGAGATACTGGCACTACTATTAAAGGGATTGACTCCCATCAATTAGCGGCAGATGCGATTCTATCCCATATTATTGATTATGCGGTTGCAGATGAATTGGTAGCACAATTTATAGTTGAGAAAAACCCTGGACTAGAGGCTTTGCCCTTATATTATTCTGGACCGACTCGTGAAGAAGACTACCCAGTAGAGGAATCTTATGCGATTGCGGTGAACAAAGACAGAGGTGATTTGCTTGAGGCCTTTAACGAGGTGCTTAGCGAGATGTTAACCGAAGACGAAAACGGGCAAACCGAAATCGACAGATTGGTAATTAAATATATGGGGTTAGAGTGATGGGTGGATTTTTTGATAAAGTAGTCGAACTATTTAGTACACCAGAGTATATCGATTCGCTTTTACATGGGTTTTGGCTAACGATTCAGATATCTTATTTTGCGATTTTAATTGGGATACTACTTGGGACGATTATTGCTCTAATAGATACGGCGAAACCGTCTAAATGGCTGGTGATACCGAAATTCATCTGTAGAATTTACACCACAATTATCCGCGGCACACCGATGGCATTGCAACTATTTATTATGTTCTTTATTATATTCGCGATTAAGGGATTCCCGAGTATTATTACGGCAATTATCGCGTTTGGGCTAAATTCGGCGGCTTATACAGCAGAGGTAATCAGGGGTGGAATTTTGTCAGTGGATATCGGTCAAACAGAGGCGGGGATGGCGCTAGGACTCTCGAGACGGACGATTTTCTTTAAGATTGTAGCGCCACAGGCTATTAAAAACATCATCCCAGCACTTGGCAATGAGATTATCACAGTAATTAAGGAGACCGCTATTGTTAGCATGGTGGGAATGTATGATCTCAATATGGCGGCCAAAGATATCGGTTCGGGCCAAAACATGGCAAGCTACATCGTACCGATGTTTGTAGCGGCGCTATTCTATCTGGTGACAATCTACCTGATTACATTTATAGTAAAACAGGTTGAGAAAAGCTTACGCAAGAGTGATTTGAGGGCGGAGGAATAATGGAAAATAAGAATACGGACCTAAAAATTAAGAATCTGCGTAAGGCCTTTGGTAAAAATAAGGTGTTAAATGGAATTGATTTTGAGTTAGTTGAGGGGGAGCGAGTGGTGATTTTGGGGCCTTCGGGGTCAGGAAAATCGACATTCCTGCGCTGCATAAACTGGATGGAAGAGCCAACTTCGGGGGAAATTTACTTCGATGGGGTGCTTCTCACAGAGAAAAATATCCGCAAAATGCGTCGAAATATGGGGATGGTATTCCAGCATTTTAATCTGATTAATAACCTGACGGTGATGGAGAATCTGACTTTGGCCCCTGTAAAACTGAAGTTGATGAAGCGAGATACGGCGGAAAAACGAGCGAAGGAACTTCTTAGGCATATTGGACTACCAAATAAGGCAAATGCCTACCCTGCTTCCCTGTCGGGCGGACAGAAACAGCGGATTGCGATTATTAGAGCGATGATGCTTTCTCCAGAGGTGTTACTATTTGATGAACCAACCTCGGCGCTAGATCCGGAGTCAATTGGGGATGTTTTGGAGCTGATTCGGGAGTTGGCTGACAGGGGTATGACGATTATGATAGTGACGCATGAGATGAGTTTCGCTAAGGAGATAGCAACTAGAATTGTCTTTCTTGATAAGGGGAAAATCATTGAGGAAGGTACCCCTGATGAATTCTTTAATCACCCCAAGACGCCAAGAGTGAAGGAATTCCTGAAAAAAGTTCTATAATCCTTGACTTTTTTTGAGAAGTGTGATATAATTATGGTATACGTTATTTCTGCGCACTTTTTAGTTGAGGAGGATTATCATTATGAAAAGCAGAAAGATCGTAGCCGTCATAATGATGGCAATAATGATTATGGCTATTCCTATGAGCGTATCTGCAGCTTCTTCTAACCCATATAAGGATGTTACGAAGAAGTCGGTGGGCAAAGATGCCTACAGAGCAATCACATACGACAAGAAGCATAATGCTTATTCTGGGATTTTTACCGGAAAGAAGTTTCACCCTAGTAAGAAAATCACTAGGAGACAGTTCATCGGCATGTTGAACAACTTCTACGGAAGCAAAAACGTCCCAGTGACTGTCACGGATGTCCTTAAGGCAAACAAAACCATAACAGCTAAATGGGCTTGTAATAAAATGGTGGCGGTTGCTAAGAGGATAGGCATTACTATTACCTGGGAAGGTAATAGTAAAGTATTGACGCGTGCACTAGCATCTCAATACTTATATGTCTTTTCGCATTACGACTCGGCGTTTAAGCCGAGGAAGTAGCTATAATCCCCTCAAAAAAGGTCGGACAAATGTCCGGCCTTTTTCCTTGGTTTGAATTAGCGAGTGTATTTTTCGTTGAGATCTGAATAGTCGTAGAGCTCGTTGGCATTGAACCAGAGGTCAATTTCCTTCTTAGCTTCATCAATTGAGCCGGAAGCGTGGACGAGGTTTGGCACGCCAGTTCCCTTTGCGTCAGAATAGCCGAAACTCATATGCGAATAATCGCCACGGATAGTGCCCATCTCAGCGGATTTTGGTTCGGTCGGGCCGACAATCTTACGGACTAGAGGCTGAGCCTCGACGCCTTCTAGCACCATGGCAATCACTGGACCAGTCATCATATATTCAACATTGTAGCGATAAGCTTGCTCGCCACGACGAGTAATCATTTGACCGATGTCTTCGTAGTGTTGACGATAAAGCTTTTCTTCGGGCATGACCATTTTCATGCCAACGATTTTGAGACCGACACGTTCGAAACGTTGAATAATCTCGCCGATGATTCCGCGTTGGACGGTGTCGGGTTTTAAAACCACTAAAGTGCGTTGAATATAATCTTTTTCTTTTGCCATATAAACTCCTTTACTAATATTAGTATTATATCATAATTAATTAAAACTCTATTTTTCTCAACGTTGAAACTTGCGCCGCATAAAAAATACAACAGGTCAGGCGGACTCGCTCCGAAATTGCAGTTTCCTCACTCGTCCGTGACTGTTGTATTTTTTATCGGGCAGTTTCAAAATGTTTCGAAAACTAGAGTTTTTAATTTGTTATAATAATGGTATGGATATATATGATCTCATAAATGATTTCTTAGAGCATCTCGAGATTGAGGCGGGGAGGAGTAAGAAGACGGTGGATAATTACCGACTATATCTAGAGAGATTTGTTGAGATTGCACAAGAGATACTAAACAAAGATGAAATTAAAACTACGGATATTACTAAGGAATTACTAAGAAAATATCGCTTGAGACTAAATAGATATGGGTCGGATAATGGTGAGACGGATCTTAAAGTAATTACTCAAGCTTATCATTTGATTGCGCTAAGAGGTTTTTTGAAATATTTGGCGAGAAGAGATATAAAATCACTTGACCCGTCGTTAGTAGATTTGCCAAAGGTAGTGCGAAAACAGGTGACGTTCTTGCATTTTGATGAAGTCGAAGATATGTTAGAAGAAATAGACACTTCGACCGAGTCGGGATTGAGAGATAGAGCGATTATCGAACTTTTGTATTCTGGCGGACTACGTGTATCAGAACTAGTGGGGTTAAACCGTGATTCGATTAATTTAGAGCGACGCGAGTTTATGGTGAGAGGTAAAGGTAGCAAAGATCGGCCAATTTTTATCAGTCAGTCGGCGGCGGATAGAGTGCGAGATTACCTAGATGCACGGACCGATTCCCTACCGGCGCTATTTTTGAATAATTCGCGTAACTTGCAGGCAGTAGATACGTCAGGCGACTACAGGCGAATTACGGCTAGGAGTGTGGAAAGAATTGTTGAAAAGTATGCAAGGCTAGCAGGCATTACTAAACATGTGTCGCCACATACATTGAGACACTCTTTTGCAACGGATCTATTAATGAACGGTGCAGATATCCGAGCAGTGCAGTCGATGCTGGGGCATGCGGACATTTCTACCACCCAAATTTATACGCATGTGACAGATGCACATCTCAAGGAAATTCACGAAAAATTTCATAGTGAAACCAAATAATTATTTTGATAGGTTTGGATCGTGGAGACGAATAACGGTAGAGATGGTTGATGGGTCATCGGTGCGAGAGCCATACCAACAAGTGCGGATGTAAAAATCGACATAAGCAGAGACTTTGTCGTCTTCAAGCGTACCGCCACTAGCTGGGTTATTGATTATTTGAGTTGTTTTAGGGTCTTTGACTGGAACTACGTAAATACCTTCGGCAGAAACAAGTTCGTCTGGAAAAGTATCATCGGCAAGCACGGTATCGCCTTCAAAGACGAGGCGGGGGTAAGTAGAGGCGGTAATGAAAATATCGTCGTTATTTTGATTGCTGCCTACGTAGTATAATACTGATTTTAAATCTTCATCGAATTTTGTTTTACCAATATCAGCATTTAATGCGTTGAATTTACGAGGGTTTATGATAAAGGCATTTTTAAAGGCGTTTGATTCTTCATCATAGAGTTCTGAGCAGGAAGATGGAGTATATTGCAAGACTGATTTTATTTTCCCCTTATCGTTCCCATAATCTAAAATATTGATTGCCTTATTGGTAATGGTCTTCCAAAGTTTGACGTAAGGGTGACTAGGATTGTCTTTGTTGGCAATATAGTTTGCATGAACAAAACGGATTGCTTCGGCCTGAGTGTCAATTTCTTCTTTAGCGAGAGTAGTTTCAAGAGCAAGTTGGGCGCTGGCAGTGCCACCGCTCATGACGGATGCCACAGCAATAGCAATCATCGAAAAAATACCAATCGCTAAGGTTACTTCGACTAGCGTGTCACCCTTTTTTATCATAAGTTTATTATACCACAAACGATAAGAAAAAATCAGAAAAAGCATAAGTGATAACATAAGCGATAACAAGAAATGGTCCAAAGTGGACTTTTTGGTTTTTTTGAGACTTGGCGACGGGATACATAATAATAGTAGCGAGGAAATTCGAAATAAATAATGTAATGAGAGCGAGCCAAGGACTAAATAAGGCAGTGCCGATGGCGGTACCAAGGAGCCAATCGCCATCACCGACCCATTTCCCTTTTGAAAAAAGATAGAGAGCGAGATACAGCCCGCCTAGTATGAGAACAGCTAATAGTGGCTGATAGATTAGTTCGGGCGAGAATGGATGCATTGAGAGAATCTTTATCTCTTTAGCGATGAGAACGATAATGGCTAAAATGATAGCTAAGATAAGAGTCGATGTGGGAAGTTCGCCGTAGGCACCATCATAAATAGCGAGAAAAGCGAGCGTAATACAAAAAATCGTGGTAGTAATAAAGATCACCCATTCAATGGTGCTCGCGGTAGATATATCAATAGACAGACTTAGTAGCAAAAAAGCGAGAGCTGTAAGAATTTCGGAGGCGATTTCGAGAACGCCGATCTGACGATGACATTTACGGCATTTGCCACCGAGGGCGAGCCAAGAAATGATAGGGATATTGTCGTACCACTTTAATTGATACCTACAATGCAGACAGACGGAACGATGACCGAGAGAATGCTTGTGAGACTGTTTATGTTTAATGCGACGGGCGGTGCAACATGAAAATGAGCCGAAGCAAGCACCGAGAACGAACATTAGAATCATAAACCCTATTTGCATACTTATATTTTAGCATGGGAGGGTTGATTTTTGCCTGAAATACTCTATAATTAACATAAGGATAATATGAAAAAGGGTGAGACAAAGATAAGAGATGGTTTTACGCTGATTGAGGTTTCGTTGGTGCTTGGTATTGCCGGACTGATTTTCTTGATGATGATGATTGCGTTGCCAGCTTTACAGCGGCAAGAACGTGACACAGAAAGACGTGAAGATATTACGTGGCTAGTTGACGTGATAAAAAAATATCAAAGTAATAACCGAGGGGCTTTACCTGGGTTAGCGGACAGTGTGGGGGATGAAGGAATAATAGTTGAGTGGGGTGAAAATATGGATGGCGATGTAAGCACGTGGAAAGGGTTCTATCGTGACCATTTGGGGGAAAATTTCAAGGATCCAGATGGAGAGAATTATAGATTGTTAGTGATGAAATGTAGTGGGTCAATTACAGACGCAGAGTGCACTGGAAAGGCTGCGAGTGTTGCGGCGGAGTTAAATAATACGCAATTCCCTAATGGCTTCACGTTGAATCTTATTACTCAGGCAAAATGCGCTGGAGATTCTAATATAGGAGTGGTGGCGAGTTCTAATTCGCGAAAAATGGCAGTATTATACAAGTTAGAGGGGGGTGGAGTTTACTGCGCGGATTTGTAAGGACTTTTCTTCAAAAGAACCTAACAAAAGAAATGTTGTGTAAAGTAAAAACCAGAAGTGAATTCTGGTTTTTATTTGGTTTATTATAATAGGCTAATTAGTTATTGCCGCAATAGATGCCGGCACCTTCGAGCTTAATTCTAATAGCAATCTTCCTGTCGCCTTGCACGTATACTGGGTTTTCGCCTTGGCATTTGGCATTTGTATAGAGATATATAACACCTTTTTCTGTGTCAGAATTAAGGTTATCTACGTTTGTACCCATTTTATCATCACCTTCTGGGCAACGGCTTTTGTCACATTTTGAGTTAGCAGTAGTAGTAACGGAATAATCTTCACCTGTAGAAGGATCCTGGAAGGAATCCCCACCAACTTTCAAATAATTTCCTATAAAATCCTTCCAAACGGTTGGGATCCTACCACTATTATTCGCTTGGTATTGATTAAGCTGAGACAAAAAGCGAGACATATCATCACGACGCTGAGTATCACGCTGAGAGCGCTGAAGGGCTGGAAGTGCAATAAACACCATCAAGAAGATAAGGCCAGCGATAGCAAGTACGAGCACGACTTCGATGATGGTAAAGCCTTTTTTAGATTTAGTGTTTTGTTTAGCCATATAAATAATCCTTTCTAGATTTATCCTTATGTTTATTATAACTAATTGTATTCAAAAATCAAGACTTTAGTAAACTAGGCGACATTACTGACGAGCGAGTAAATTGGAAGTAAGGTACCGCCGATGACTACACCGATAAGGCCCGCCATAATGACCATGAGGATTGGCTCGATCATGGTAGAGATATTGTTGATTTGTTCGTCGAGTTCAGATTCGTAAACTTGAGCGGCTTTACCAAGCATTTCGTCAATTTTACCGGATTCTTCACCGATGGAAGCCATCTGAGGGACGAGTGGTAACATATAGTCTCGGTCTTTCAAGGATTCGGAAAGAGGTTTGCCGCCTTTGATGATTTCGAGAGCTTTGGAGTATTCTGCTTCTACGACGGTGTTACTAGTGGAATCAATGGCGATAG
This sequence comes from uncultured Candidatus Saccharibacteria bacterium, assembly GCA_946414465.1. Taxonomy (GTDB): domain Bacteria; phylum Patescibacteriota; class Saccharimonadia; order Saccharimonadales; family Saccharimonadaceae; genus Nanosyncoccus. The sequence continues at coordinate 89,958 of CAMKOP010000001.1, forward strand.
CGACGGAATCTAACATTGGTACACCGGTGGCTAACATCATCTCGGCTGTACGAGCAAAACGTGAAACGTAAAGCTTGCGAAACAAAGCGCCAAAGAGTGGAACGTGGAGTTTGAAGGAGTCAGCGACTTTGCGACCGGTGGAAGTTCTTTTGACAAAGTAATAAACGCCGCCAACAATCATGCCTAATACAATAAGAACTAGCCACCAGAATTGACCGAAGAAATCAGAAATACCGACGAGGAATTTGGTGAGACCTGGTAGTTGTTTGCCCATGTCTTCGTAGAGACCTTTGACTTGCGGTACTACCATAATCATCATGAAAGCGAGCACACCGATAATTACTACGAGAATAATGGCAGGATAAACGAGGGCGCCTCTAATTTTACTCATCATGGCGGCATCTTTTTCCTCTTGATCGGCAAGACGCCTCAAGGCCATGTCGAGAGTACCGGAAGTTTCACCAGCTTTGATAAGGGCTAAATAGACGCCGTTAAAGACATCAGGATATTTAGAGAATGAGTCATAAAGTGTGCGGCCGGATTCAACATTGCCTAGAATCGATTCAACAATCGTTTTCATGGCTTTGCTTTGTGTCTGCTCAGCAACGGTACGGAGTGAGGTGGCAAGTGGAAGACCAGCACCAATTAGAGTCGCCATCTGGCGAGTAAAAGTAATGCGGTCTTTGGAAGTAACGTGATCTTTGGCATCACCAAAGAGGCCCTTCCCTTCCTCGGTGACAGTTTGAGGGATAAAGCCCTGTTCAACTAGAAGCCGGCCAGCGGCCTGCTCGGTATCGGCTTGAATGACGCCCTTGACCATTTTGCCAGTGGTTTTTTCTTTGGCTTTATATTTGTAGCTTCTCATTTTAGCCTCGGACCAACCTGGTTAATTCATTAATATCTACAGCATATTCGCGGGCATCGTCATAAGTGATTACGCCAGTTTGAACAAGTTTGGCGAGGGTGCGATCCATGGTCTGCATACCTTTATCAGCGCCGGTTTGAATAGCATTGTCGATTTGATGGGTCTTGCCATCACGAATAAGGGCGCGAATAGCAGCGTCTGCTATCATAATTTCGGCGGCCACAACACGTCCGCCACCGATAGCAGGAACTAGGCGTTGCGCACAAATTGCCATTAGGATGTTAGACAATTGAGTACGAACTTGAGCTTGTTGGTGGGACGGAAAGACGTCTACCATACGATCAATAGATTGTGCGGCCGAGTTAGTGTGAAGAGTTGCAAAGACAAGGTGACCAGTTTCGGCGATAGTAATGGCGGATTGAATAGTTTCGAGATCACGCATCTCGCCAATTAATACTACATCGGGGTCTTCACGCAAGGCTGAGCGAAGAGCGGCGGAGAAACTAAAAGTATCGTAGTGTACTTCACGTTGAGCTACGACTGAACGATGCGATTTATGAGTAAATTCAATCGGATCTTCGATGGTGATAATATGGACGGCTTTTTCGCGATTTATTTTATCGAGTAAGGCTGCCAGGGTAGTTGATTTACCGGAGCCGGTAGGGCCAGTGACTAGCACTAAACCACGGGGGAAATTAGCAAATGTTTCGACTACGCTTGGCATGCCTAGATCGTTGATGCTCTTAATCTGATTGGGGATGAGACGGAAAGCAGCGGCTAGTTTACCACGTTCGTGAAAGGCGTTAACACGAAAACGAGCTACATCACCATAAGCAAAAGAATAATCGAATTCTTTATCTTTTAAAAGAATCTGTTGTTGTTCCTCGTCGAGAGTGGCAAAGACTAAGTTTTTGACATCGTCGTCCTTGAGAGCATTATAACCAGCAACTGGCATGAGAGCGCCATCAACTCTAAGAATTGGTGGAATACCGTATTGAAGGTGAAGATCTGATGCGTTGCGACGAACACATTCTTCGAGTAATGATTCTATTTTGAGTGTTTTATTAGTTTGCCCACTTTCCATAATACTATTTTACCACATACACTATGACAAGTCACTAGCTACGCGGTTGACCTCCTCTATTGATGTTATGCCTGATAATACTTTCAAAATACCGTCTTGGCGCATGGTGACGGTGCCCTTTTCTTTAGCTAGACGCATGATTTCATTGGCGGTGGAGTGGCTGATTACCATTTTTTGGATATCATCATCTACAACGATAGTTTCGTAAAGACCAGCACGCCCTTTGTAACCACCTGGGGTTTCTTTGGAATTAACACCACGTGCTAACATATAATGGTCTTCGTTTTTGACAGGAAGGCCGGGATAACCTAAATCTTCGCTAACTTTAGCGATGGATTCTTTGTCTTGAGGTAATAGATTGCCTACTATTGCGTTGATGCCTTTGGTTTCAAGTTCGGACGATTTATATAACTCACGTTTTTCGGTAATACGACGAACCAGACGCTGGCCAATGACAACGTTTAGGGTTGAGGCGAGCAAGAATGGTTCGATGCCCATGTCGAGAAGACGTGGTAAAATACCCGCGGCCGAGTTGGTGTGCAAAGTGCTAAAGACGAGATGCCCGGTAAGCGCAGCCTGTACAGCGAGACCGGCAGTTTCGGAGTCACGAATCTCACCGACCATCACGACATCGGGATCTTGACGCAGGATAGAACGCAAACCACTAGCAAAGGTAAGGCCAGCATCAATATTGACCTGGGTTTGATTAATTCCATCCATTTTATACTCGACAGGGTCTTCTAGGGTGACGATGTTAATTTCTTCGGATTTAATCTTTTGGATGAGAGCATAGAGGGTGGTGGATTTACCAGAGCCGGTAGGACCGGAAGTAAGAATCATACCGTTTGGCTTTTTGATTCCTTCTAGAACATCACGAAGTGCGCGTCCAGTCATACCCATTTTTTCAATTTCCATGGAAACGCCGGTTTTGTCGAGCAAACGGATGACAACTTGCTCGCCCCACGTAACTGGAGCAATAGCAATACGTAGATCAATTTCTTGACCATCTACTAGGACCGTGAATTGACCGTCTTGAGGAATGCGATGTTCGTCAATTTTAAGGCTAGCAAGAATTTTGACACGCGATACGAGAGCAGGAGCGACGGCTTTGGGGAGTTCCATAATTTTGCGAAGTACACCATCGATACGACAACGAATGATAAGCGAATTCTCGAGTGGCTCAATATGGATATCTGAGGCTTTGGTCTTGGCGGCGTAACTCAAAATAGTAGTGAGAGCTTTGGAAATTGGTGAGTCTTGGACGATGGTCTTAACGTTTGGGTTGGCCTGTTCGGCAGCAACTTCTGCATTGGTTTCTTCAACGGCTTCTTTGACGCCGGAAAAATCGCCGTGATATTGATCTAAAACTTCACGAATACCACGATCAGATGACATCCAAACGCGGATTGGCTGGTTGATGAGATTTGATAGATAGTCAGTGGCCTGAACGTTGGTAACATCCACCATTGCAACATTCAATAGACCGTCTTTTTCACCTAGAGCTACGGCATGTACGCGAGCTGATGCATCGCGCGGGATTTTAGATAAAATGTCTTGGTCGATAGTGATGTTTTTAAGCTCAACATAAGGAACGCCGATGATTGCGGCGGTAGCGCGAGCAACCATATCTTCGGTGATAAGATTCTGAGCTTGAAGCTCAGCAAGAACTTGTTTGCCGGCTGCTTCAGCCTGTGTTTTGATGTTGGTCACAAGATTAGCATCAGCAAGGCCTTCTGATATAAGGAGGCTGACGATTTTTTCCTCTGCTTCCCTTGTGAGCAACGCCATTATTCTTCCTCTCGAGTAGGCGTATTATCGGATGGGGTTACTGAGTTTTGTTGTGAGTTGTTACCATTTGGTGAGTTAGAAGAGTTAGAAGAATTTGAAGAGTCTGATTGCGATTCGTTGTTTGTAGCTTCGTCGATAATGTCTTGGTCAATATCTGCGGCATTGTTATCGATACATTGGCCATTAGAGTCAAATTCTTTACAATTACCTACATATACTTCTACGGTTGGGTTAAGAGCACGATAATTGAAAATTTCTGGGTCAGGACTAGCGACATCTGCACTGACGGTTGATTCGATGGTCTTGATATTGTAGCTGTCTGTCGCCCAGGTACCGACTAGAATGTTACAAATCAAATACGAAATAATAACACCTACAATAGCGAGACCAATTGATGTAGCTAAATCTGTTTTCATTTTTTACTCTCCAAATTAAAAGTTTTGCTACTTTCAATGATGCTGGCTTCATCCATATAGTAGGCTGTTGCCTGAGCATTTAAATCAAGCGCATTGTCATTGCTCCATTCGATGCTTGCACGTTCGATGTTGAATTCGCGAATAGAGCGTTCAATACTATTCAGTACTGTCATGGTGACATCGCTACCGCCTTGGATACTTAGCCTGACTGACATGGCATTAACACCTGGTGTAACGCTAGTAGTAGGAGCTTCGCCGCTAGGGCTAATCGACTCTGGTTCCCAATCTGAAGCAATGAAAAGTTTGTTGAGGCTAGCGAGTAAGGCTTCTTCGTTTTGGAAGGCTGGTAAGGCATCTGGGATAATGCGCAAGGCAGAGCAGCTTCTAATGCGTTGGCTGGCAGCTAAGCGATCTTCAGTAGTGGTGGTTTCATTATATGCCTTGATGAGCTCATTGTAGGTAAAGTTTTTATTGGTACTTGGATTGATACAATTGCTGCTACTTTCTTTTGGCACCGAGTTGAGCGCTGAGTTAGAGGCTAAATCCTTAATGATGTTTGAACGAAGACTGTCTGGGACTTCGGAAATTTCGATACCATCTGGATTACAATTTTTGAGTTCTTCACTTGAGTAGACAGAGCCATTAGGTTTTTTACAAACACCAATGTTTTTAATAACTTCAGAATAACTAGCAATCTGTTTTTCTTCTTCCATAATAATCTTGGTGTTGAAAGAAATCTGTTTGATAAAGTATGATATTAGGCTAATTGCCACACCAAGAAACAGTGAAGCGATGAGTACCGCTAAGAGCGTATGCTGCTGTGCTTCTGAGATTTTGGCACGTTTACCGACTGCAATTTCTTTGGCCATAATTAGCTTCCTCCGTTGGTTGATTGATTAGCATTATTTTCTCCGCCGCTATTGACTGTGGATTGGCAGGAAGTGTCCCCTGCTGGGCAATCGTTGGCACGTTGGCTAAACATGTTCTGAATTTGTACGAAGGAATCAGTGACGTTGACTCGGTTGGATGGAGCAATTGCCATCATATGGTGGTTGCTGAATCGATAAAATTCTGGGTTGACATAAATGGTGGCATTAAAACGGAGAACTAGCTCATTATTAGCGTCACGACCGTTAGAAGATTCAGTAATCCTAATGCCGCTATCTGATTCGGAATCTGTCATGATTAGATTACAGGAGTTTTCGCTGTCCCATTTAGGATTGTTGCGACTTTCTGTGTCATTGCCTGTATAGGTGATACATTGGCTATTAAAGTGTGGAACTCCTTTTATAACGCCATCCAACGAAATGTTGGTATTGTCGCCTGACTTATACCACTCGTTATAATTAGGAGTACGCCAGATTTTGACAACTTCCTTGCCATCATAGTTTTCAGTTTGATAATCAGATTTTTTGGAGTCGTTTGTCGGAGCACAACCTTCTTCTTCGATAGTCCAGTAGGCATAGTAATTACCGTTTTCTTGCAGCATAGCGCCGTCGGAACCTTTCTCAATCATACAGTAGGCTGGGATAGGGTTGTCATTTTTATCAACATATTCACCATAATCGTAATGCATGTATTGCATACTCTTTTTGAAAGAATCTAAAACATTGTAATCGATGTATGGGTCTTTGCCAGCGTTGGCTTGAGCATCAAGAGTAAGAGTAGGTTGTTCTTCTGACAAGTTGATGTTTAGCTCTGAAATCCTAATGGTGTCAGCTCCAGTAGGGATAATAGCGGAAAGAAGATTAAAGGTGCGGGTAAAGATACGTTTGTCGCCTGAGAGCGTGTCAATGTTTTCAACCTGGTTCTTAATTGTCAGGGTTTGATTTAGCTCATTGTATGAATTGAGTTTAGATGATAAATCCTCAATAGCTTGTTTTTTGCTATCGCGGGCGAGTTTTTGGCCACCCATAATGAGACCAAAAATTAATGTGACGACAATGCTGGCGATAGAGACAGCAATACAAATGAACAAAATGAGATTCCGAAGCTTCAAGGCTTTGATCATCTCTTCTTTAACATCTGGAACTAGATTAATTTCGCGTGCCATTAGTCATTACTCCTTTCTGACAAGCCAATTGCTACAGCAAATTCGCTTGCTACGCTCATCAAAGCACGTTGTTGGTCTTCGGTGGTGCGGACAAATTGCCAAGGATTGCCCTTCATAGCTGGAACGCGAGTCTTGGCTTCAATATATTCAGCAAATAATGGGACCATGCTGGCGTAGCCAGATAATACAATGCCGCCAACTTTGCCATTGATATATTTAGTCTGGAAGAAGCGAACTGATTTGGTAAGTTCTGAAGCAAAATTATCAAGGTGAGTACCGAGAATTTTAAAGACTTGACCTTCGACTTGGTTTTGATCGAGACCAAACTTGAGGATGAATTGACGTGCTTGATCTTCACGAACACTGAGACCGTTTGCAATGGCTTTGACGAGAATTCCGAATCCACCTGGAACTGAACGAACCAAACGAGGTTGATTCTTATACATGATCACGATATCGGTAGAACCTTCGCCAAAATCAACAGCCATGGTGGCATCAATTGAGCCTGGCATATTGAGCGAACGAGCCATAGCGAGTGGCTCTGGCTCCATAGCGATGATGTTAAGGCCAGTTTTTTCAATCATTTCCATAGTGGTCTCAGCATAATCTTTGGCGACAGAGCTGACCAAGACTTCGGTCTTGGCTGGATCGTTGGGACTAGGACCTAGAACAATGTAATCAGCCTTGGCATCGCTCATGGCCATTGGTACGTATTTATCGAGCTCGTACTTGAAAGTTTTAGCTAGTTCTTTTTCGGGCAAAGTTTCGGTCTCGACGATCGAAGTGAAAGTCTTGGTTGCTGGAATACCGATAGCAATATTTTTGGTTCGAATGCCTGCTTGGTTGACAGCACCTAAGATTGCCTCGCCGAGACGTTTTTTGCCGAGATCTGATGAATCGGCAGTAAGTTTTTGATCAATTGGGACGTATGCAAATTTTTGGAGTGCCCAACCATGTTGGCTATCACCAGAAAGTTGTACGATTCGCATCGAATTTGTCCCGATATCTAGCGAGAAGAAATCGCCCACGCCATGCAATAAATTCATACTATTTATTATAAACGTAAACTTTTCAAAATGCAAGTGGTAAAAATAGAATAATTATTTCTTACGTTCGCGATAAGCGTATGTTTCAGTGTCTACGGAAACAATATCGCCTTGTTTGATGAAGGCTGGAACTTTGATAACTACGCCGGTCTCTAAAGTCGCATCTTTCATGACTGAGCTAGTGGTGTCACCTTTGACAACTGATTCAGTATAGGTGACTTCGAGCCATAGGTTCTTAGGAAGTTGCAAATTGATAGGAGTACCATTGTAAAATTGGATATCCATTTCGTCGCCATCTTTCATAAAATCTTTGGCATCACCAACCATGTCGGCGCTGAGTTCATATTGTTCAAATGATTCTGGATCCATGAAGTAAAACTTCTCGTCGTCACGGTACAAATACTGGACTCGTTTATTAGTGACTTCGGCTGGTTCGATTTTTTCTTGACCTTTGAAGGTCTTGGGTAAAAGTGCACCTGTGATGAGATTTTTAACTTTGACATTTACAATAGAACCACCGCGGCCCATAACTTTTTGTGAGTACTCTACCACCTTATACGGTTGACCGTCTAAAGTGATTAGGGTGTTTTTCTTTAGATCTGTTGGTCCGTACATATTATTCCTCGATTATGATTTATTTAGTAACGAATGGCAAAAGAGCCAAATGTCGCGCGCGCTTAATAGCGACAGCGAGCTGGCGCTGTTGCTTGGCAGAAAGACCAGTCTTGGCGATTGGCTCAATCCGACCATAACTATCGATGTAGCGACCAAGAGTCTTGACATCGCGATAGTCGAAATATAAGTTAGGATCACTTTTAATTCTTTTCATTGTATTCTCCTTCGTTTGAATTGGTTAGAATGGGACGTCACTTAGGTCAATTTCCTCTTCGGGTACGTCATCTGGAATGTCACTAGTAGTATCTTGGGAGCTAGGTGTGCTACCACCGAAACTGCTAGAGCCACCGCCTTCGCCGCGGGGAGTACCGACAAAATTGAAATCTTCGACTACGATTTCAACGCGAGAGCGTTTCTTGCCGTCGGTTTTATCTTCCCAGCTACGCTGATCAAGACGACCTGAGACGAGCACGCCGGAACCTTTTTTGGCATATTGACTAATCATTTCACCGAGGCGACCCCAAGCAGAACAATCGATGTAGGACACATCTTCTTTTTGTTCCCCACTAGAATCCTTGTAGACGCGATTGACTGCAACGGAAAAACCACAGACAGTGGAGCCGTTGGCAGTGGTACGAAGCTCGGGATCACGAGTCAAATTACCAGTAATAATTGCTTTAGAAAAACCGCGCATTTTTATTCCTCCTCTTTTGATTCTGTTTTGGCTTCTTCTTTATCTGCTTTTTCAGATGCTTCGCGTCGAGCGGCGAGCTTGGCGCGACGTACGTCGGTCTTAACAAGCAGATAACGCAACACCTCGTCATTAATATTTAACGTGCTACTGATTTTGGCTGGAGCTTCAGCTGGAAGCTCAACGTCGGCAAAATAGTAGATAGCAAATTCTTGATTATTGATGGAATAAGCGAGGCGTTTTTTGCCGTCGTTTTCCTCTTTAATAATTTTACCGCCGTTTGACTCGATGAGTTTTTTCACCTTGTCAATGGCTGGGTCTAGATTCATCTCAAGATCGGGATGAAACAAGACCGTAAGTTCGTAATCTTTCATGTGAACTCCTTTGGTTAAAGCAGGGGCTGTTCTCCGTTTCCTCGGGTTGACACACCTGCTGAGCTAATATTGGGTGTATTATAACAAATTTTAGAGAAAAATGCAAGAGGCTAAGATTGTAGTCTAGGGCGTGTTGTTCTCTGGACCAGTGATGGTTGAGGCATTGTTGCGATTGATCCAGATGTAGTCGTCGCCACCATTATCTTGGTTTTCTGCTTTTTCTATTTTGTCAGCCATTTTTTCGCTGATGAAAGACTTATTTTTCAGTTCTTTGGCAGGGATGCCAATCCACCCACCGTTAGGGTCTTTATCGTTTGAGTAGTAGAGAATCTTGCTGTCCTCGGAAACTTCAATTTTTGCCTCGTCATCTATACTGGCATAAGTATTAGATGGGTCTTCAGAATTGGGTATTTCAGGATTACTACGAATATTGCCGTAGAAGTCGATTTCTTCGACATTTTCCATTTCGTGAATGTTTTTCCTTACCTGATCGGATTTTAGAATGTCCTTTTTTGAACCAGTAGCAATTAGCCCTCCTATAGAGGCAGCGACCGTGATCATGATAGCAAGAAACCCTGCGACAACGCGGGTGGCATGTTTTTTGGCCTCGGCGTTATTCTTTAGCTGTTCGCTTCGCTTTTTAGCAAGAAGGATTTGTCTGATTTCTTCATCGCTTTTTTCACTTTTAGGAGCTTCTTCAGAACTTTGCATATGCTGGTAGAAATTATCTTTGGGGAGAATATCGTCCCACATATTGGCTCCATTTTCGCTGGAGTTAGTATTGCTCAATTCAGGACTACTATTCATTTTCTTTTTCCTTTAAAACAGTGTCACGAGTGATTTTAGCTACATCTATATTATATTTAGCGAGTAGGCCTAAGAAGCCTTCTTCATTAGGGTTATTTAGCCAAGCTTGATAATCGGTCTCGGCGGATTCGGGTAGAGCGGCGATGAGGGCTTCGGTTAGTCGGTCGGTGAGGTCGGGTGTGATTTTCATTTTGGTGTTCCTTTCTTGTTATTGTTGTGCTAGTTGGTCAAATTCGTCCATACTTGAGATGAGAACTTCACGGGGCTTGTTGCCGTTTTGAGGGCCGATGACACCGATTTCTTCAAGCCAGATGGCAAGACCGGCGACAAAACCATGGCCCTTACCAAGCCAGGCTTGGAGTGAGGCGGTGCTGAATTTGCCATTTTTGAGGGTAATTTCAACGGCTTTTCTGACGGTGGGGTCGTTGGGATCGAAGGTGCGACCGAGATCACTGGCTCCACTGCCACCCATGCCCTTAATGACAACTGGTTGAGCTACAACCTCATCATTATATTCAGGTGGACGTTGCTCACGAAGATAATCTGTGACCTTAGCGATATCGGGGTCAGAGGCCCAAGCACCCTGGATACGGCGAGGTTTGCCCATCATTTCGGTAGTAAGGAGGAGCATATCACCTTTGCCAAGGAGTTTTTCGGCACCACCTTGATCTAGCATAATACGAGAGTCCATCTGAGAACCAACTGCAAAAGCAATACGGCCTGGAATGTTAGCTTTGATTAGACCAGTAATGACCTTGACCTCTGGACGCTGAGTTGCTAGGACTAGATGAATACCAGCTGCGCGGCCTTTTTGGGCAATACGAACGATTAACATTTCGAGGTCTTTACCTGCCATCATCATGAGATCGGCCATTTCATCAATAACGATGACGATGTATGGCATCTTACTGGATTTTTGTTCGTCGTCTTTACTGGATTGGCTCGCGATTTTGGTGTTGTAATCGGCGATATTTTTGACTTTTTCATCGGCCATTAGAGTGTAACGGCGTTCCATTTCGCCAACTGCCCATTTCATGGCAGAGAGGGCTTTTTCGGTCTGCGTAATGATAGGGGTGAGAAGATGAGGAATGTCTTGATATTGAGCCATTTCGACCTGTTTGGGGTCGACGATGATGAGCTTCATGTCAGATGGTGAATTGCGATAAAGAAGCGAGGTAATAAGTGTGTTGGTCATGACTGACTTACCAGAGCCAGTGGTACCAGCGATAAGGAGGTGCGGCATCTTGGCGAGATTAGCGATGACGGCTTTACCAGAGATGTCCTTCCCTACTGCAAAAGCAAGTGGATCAGTAGATTTTTTCCAATCGGAAGATTCTAAGACTCCGCGTAAGCGAACATCGGCAGAGCGAGCGTTAGGGATTTCGACACCGACGGAGCGGGTACCTGGAATAGGTGCTTCAATACGAATCTTGTCGACGGCGAGATTTAGGGCAAGCTCCTTGTCGCGAGAAAGGATCTTGCTGAGGTTGACACCTGCAGGTGGCTTCATCGTGTACTGGGTAACGCGAGGACCAACATTGGCGCCTTCCATTTCAACGTCAATGCCAAATTCGGCAAGAGTGGATTGAATCACGTAGGCATTTTGCTGGATGTTACCAGCGTCAGCTGGAGATTGCTTTTTTTCGAGTAAATCGATGGGTGGCATTTTCCAGTTGGGATCAGAAAAGGCAACAAGAGCAGTGGGTTCTTTAGCTGGCTCGGTGGCTCTGGCGGCGGAAGGCCTTGCGGTAGATTTGCGGAGTAATCCAGAAGATTCGACGGACTCAATATTGTTGACGCCAGAATTAACTTTGATTTCAAGCTGGCCGAGTTTTTTCTTTTTGGGAACGTCTTCGGCTGGACTAGATTTATCACGCTTAGTGAGATTTTTGGTGCCTTTAAAGAATGTAATGGGTGATAATTGTAGGATAAATAGAGCGGTGATAAAAATGAGCACAAAATAAATAAAAATAACTACACCTTGGCTGAGGAAGTTGAGCATGAGAGAGTTGAGCCAATCACCAACAATGCCACCTTGTTTGAAGATGGCAGCGATGCCGGAAAGCCAAATAATCATTAGAATAGCGGCAATATAAACTGGGGTGGCAACGCGATTGTCTTCGGAGCGAAAGATTTTGATAGCGAGATAAACAAGAAGAGCTGGAATAAAATAAGTGGCAAAACCGAGGCCCTGCAAGATGAATTTATGAATTTCGTTTAATACTGTACCGCCTTGACCGAACCAAGTGACGACAAAGAAAAGCGCTAAAGCAATCATGAGAACTGCGCTGACTTGGCGCCAGAAACCACCGGGGAGCTCGTGCTCAACTGGAGCTTCCTTAGCGCGGGATTTGCTCCGCTTTTTGGTTTTTTTTGTTGATTTGCGCCTTTTGGTAGCCATGGTTATATTATAGCACACTTTTTAAAAAAGCACAAGGGGTATGAATTATTTATACTAATACTTACTATTGTTTTGCTTGAGACTTGACCTTGGCCTTGGCTTCAGCTTTTGCTTTTGCTCTGGCTTTAGCCTTGGCCTTGGCTTCAGCTTTTGCTTTTGCTCTGGCAGCAGTATCACCTTGCACGGCACTGCTAGTATTGGAAGCTGGTGAACACTCACTGAAGGATTCAAATTTGCCGCCTGGCAAGAGAAAATTGATAGTAGCGTAAACTACGGCATAAACTGCGAGACCAATTACTATTTCGTAGATTCTGCGTTTAGCTTTGGTGATTTGCTGTTCATCGTCTTTGGATCTAAGATAGGTTGTGCCAGAAATAGCAATTCCAATGACAGCGGCAAGAACAATACCAAAGGTAAGAATGTCGATAATGAAGTTTAGAACCATAAAAGTACCGCAACCTTTTTCATCATCTTGGATGGCGCCAAAGAAATTGGTATCGACGGAGCCATCATAGGTGGATTCTGGGGTTTCGGGCTTGGCAGTTTCATCGCGAATAGCGAGATTGCTGTCATCATAGGGCTCAACATCTACAGATGGTACGGTTCCGCCGCCGCCTGCGCTTGGTTGAATGTATTTTGCGAAAACAGATTTGTCTACTTTGTAATATGTAACGGTGCCACTACTACCATACCAAGTAAACCACATCTGACCAGTGTTGCCATCAACCATGACATCTTCGATTTCACCACCAGTAAATGGGATTTTCCATTCTTCGTCTGGGTCTCCATTGGGAGAGCTAAATACCCAAATGTAGTTTTGCTCACCGCTTTTATTGGTCCCATAGCCGCGATAATAATACTTGCCATATTTGGTCCAACCTTGGCGTTTTCCATCTACGTCTCCGCCTCCATTTTTCTTGTTGAGACCGGCACTGTCAAGTATGGAGCCACATTTGCCGCTTTCTTCGCTCATAGTAGTTAGATTAATACAAACCATGCTTTTAGCTCTTCTCAAAATAGCCTGGGCGTAATTACTACCCCATTCATAATACATCGATGAAGGTTTTCCGCTGAAAGAACTACTCGATTTACAATTATTCCCATTTGGGCGATCACAACGAGTAACCTTAAAACTACTGCCACTCCATTCGGTAAAAACGTAGTACTTTGGAGTAAGGGTAGCGCCTTGGGAATACCCACTGACGCTGAAGGTCTTGTCTTTAGTTGTGGTGCCAGCATAAGTAGACGCAGTGAGGAAAAATGGTAATACGAAAGAAAATATCGCGATAGAGATAACTCTTTTTGATGATGAAGACAGAAAATAAGCTGAAAGCATATGCGTTTTCATGGTTATATGATAGCATCGTTTGGGGTCGATTGCAAGAGACTAGGCGATGTGCCTTTAGTTATCAGCCATTGTATGATATAATTGGTGCACGTTGGACCGTCGCCAAGCGGTAAGGCACTGGGTTTTGGTCCCAGCATTCGCAGGTTCGAATCCTGCCGGTCCAGCCAAGATTATTGGAGTTGCCTTTAGGCTATTTTTTGTTGCGAGATAGATGTATCATTGGTTTTGAAACAAGTTTGATTAGGATTAAAACCGCCTGGTAGGAGGAATTTTAACGCCGTATAGAGCACAGCATAAGCCACAAGTCCGATTACTATTTCATAGATTCTGCGTTTGGCTTTGGTGGTTTGCTGTTCATTGTCTTTGGCAGTAAGGTAAGTAATGCCAGAGACGGCAATACCTATAGTGGCAGCAATAGCTATGCCAAAAGTAAGAATATCAATGATTAAATTTAATATCATAAAGACACCACAACCGTTGTTATCATCTTGAATTTGACCAAAGAAATTAGTATCTACGGAGCCGTCGTATTTGGACTCTGGAATGGTATAAGTGGGAGTACTAGGCCTAGGACTAGAGCTAGAGTTGGGCTTGGAAGAAGACGAAGAATTAGATGGTGTGAAGGAACCGGTCGGCTTGTTTGATTGGTTTTTGTTATCCTTGCAGATAGTTGGATTACTTTTGCCCTTTTTCCCAGTGTATTTCGAAAATACAGATGAATCGATTTTATACCAAAGAGAATGTCGTTTTCCATTGGATTTTTTAGCAAAATTGATATATACTTCGCCGGTTTTTCCATCTATGGATATGTTTTCTGGTTCATAGTTTAAAACACTTTTGGGAATTACATATGTTGCTATCGGTATATTGCTGGATTTTTTCCATACTCCAATTCTGCCACCATGATAACCAGCAACTTTGAACACATAATTATTAAACGTAGCAGTATTACCTTGGCTTGTAAGTTGGTACACTAAAGTACGGCTGGGAGGGGTCGGACAACCAGAGGACTTTTGTAGTTTAGAACCATTTAGTTTATAACAACCCTTTTGTTTGCCCATGCCAATAAGCGTAATGTAGTTTGTCCCCCATTGATTATATAGCCCACTTAAATAAACTGAACCGATTTTGACGCTACTGGTGCTTTTACAGGTATTTCGATCAACTACTTTAATGACACCTGGGCCACCGTGTGAACCTTTTGTATCTGGAAAAACGTAATAGCCCTTAGTAATAGTACCGCCTGCGTTAGCTTTATTGTCTAGTGTAAAATCAGCAACCTTAGTAATTTGCTTCTTAGTGATGGTAATGTCAGCATAAACAGCGGTAGAAAAAACAATAGGGAGAGTAAGAAGGGCAACAAAACATAGAGCAAGTCGATATTTCATGTTTACATTGTATCATATCTTTTTATAAATACTAATATTTATGTGGTGATATATTTTCTCTGTTAATACTTTTGTTTTATCTGATTTTATGGTATGATATTGGTATGTTAATTTTGGGAATTGAGACGAGTTGTGATGAAACAGCCGCAGCGGTGGTGCGTGACGGTGTTGAGATTTTGTCGAATGTGGTTGTATCACAGATTGATATTTTTGCAGAATACGGTGGGGTGATACCTGAAGTAGCGGCTAGAAGCCATCTTGAAGTAATACTACCAGTAATTGATCGAGCGCTCTCTGATGCTGCGTGCTCTTGGGATGATATAGATGCGATTGCAGTGACGCATGCACCTGGGTTACTTGGCTCCCTTCTGATCGGAACATTAACTGCGCGAACACTGGCAATACTTCATGATAAACCGCTTTATGCGGTACATCATTTGAAATCACATGTGTATACAAATTGGTTAAATGTTCCTGAATCTGGAAATATCCCTCTTCGGAACGCTCCCTCGCTCCCGTCGTCACGGGGCTCGGTCGCTCCGTATTTGGCCCGTCGCCAAATATGCTCCTCAGAGGGATATTTTTCAGATTCACCTGCATTTCCGCTTTTGGCGCTGGTGGTTTCGGGTGGGCATACACAGATTCTATACATGAGAGGACATAATCAGTTTGAAATTGTGGGAACGACGAGAGATGATGCGGTGGGAGAGTGTTTTGACAAAGTGGCGAAGATTTTGGGACTTCCTTATCCTGGTGGTCCTTCAATTGCAAAGGCAGCGCTCAAAGGTGACGCCGGTAAATATCATTTACCACATCCGAGAATCGAAGGATTAGATTTCTCGTTTTCAGGTCTTAAGACAGCGGTGCTTCGAGCAGTACAAAAGGATTTGGGGCTGCCAATTTCGCATCCTTCGCATGATCTCAAAAATCATTTGAGCCAAAAACAGGTGGCGGATTTTGCGGCATCATTTCAGAAAACAGCGGTGGATATTTTGATTGAAAAGCTCGAAATGGCATTGGAACAGTTCCCTGACATTCAGTCTGTAGTTGTGGCTGGTGGAGTATCAGCCAACAAGGTATTACGTGAGGCATTGCCTGAAGCGTATTTTCCAGCCCCTGCGCTATCTGGCGATAATGGAGCGATGGTGGCGGCAGCATGTTATTATGAGATTCAGTCGGGGGTGAAGCCTGTGGATCCGTATGCTCTGAATATTTACCCGAGAGTGGAGATATCATGATAAAAATTATTTGCGGTGGCAAGAAAAATACAGGGGCGTTTTTGGAAATCATTGCTGAGTATGAGAAGCGTCTAAGAAAACCTTATGATATTCATTGGGAATTCTGTGAGGAAGCAAAGTTGATGAAAAAGTTGGCTGAATGGCCATTTGAGAAAGCACAAGAATATGTGATTTGTTGTGATGAACGGGGTAAAAATATATCATCAGATGAATATTCGTCACTTCTAACAGATATATTTGAAGATGGCAAAAATGTAGTAGTTTTGATTGGTGGGGCGTATGGTTTTGACGATTTTGTGAGAGAAAAAGCGGACTTTGTATGGAGTTTTTCAAGATTAGTATTCCCCCATCAGATATTCAGGATGATGGTGATAGAGCAGATTTATAGAGCATCACAGATAGCCGCTGGTAGACCGTATCACCATGAATAGTGTTGGTCCACTGATCCTATAGTCTTATCTAACTAAATCGATATTACAAATAATTATATTTGGTTGGTTTTGAAAAGATGGTTGCTGAGTTTTTGCATGATGTATTTGATGACGAAAAATATAAGAACAGAGGCGGAGATAGAAATGAGAGTTAGAACAGTAGTGCTTGGTGATAGGTACACAAAATCAAATAGGTTGTGGAAGAGCGGAATTAAGAAGGCGCCTACCATAATGCCGATAATTGTGACGAGAAGTCCAGCGCGAAGAGGATTTAACGGTCTTGAAATCCAATAGATCAACATCAAGTCGATGCTAAATGTGACAAAGATAGCGACGGTGGGTAATTCGTGTTGAGGAAATACACCAAAGTGGGCTAAGCTAGAGAGAGTAAGCATGGCGATGGAAATGGTGAGACCGATAGGGACAGAGTATTCGAGGATGTTTCTCATGAATCGATTCTTGATACGTTCAGTATTATGCTCTAAGGCTAGGATGAGACCTGGATATCCGATGCAAGCGAAATTTAAGAGAGACATTTCGATTGGGGATTCGAAGGGCGCCTTGAAGGGTATAAAAATAAAGAGAACTGCAAGGATGCTGGCGTAGACAGTTTTCGCAAGAAAAAGTGCAGTAGAGCGCTCTAGGTTGTTGATAGATTGACGGCCTTCGTCAATGATAGACGGAACAGATTCAAAACCAGAATTCAGAAGGACCAATTTGGATGCGCGACGAGCAGCATCGGAACCTTCTCCAATGGCAATGCTGACATCGGCTTCTTTCATAGCAAGAATATCGTTGACGCCATCGCCGGTCATAGCGACCGTGTTTCCCTGTTTTTTAAGAGCCTCGATGAGGTGCTTTTTCTCGGTGGGTTTGACGCGAGTAAAGATAGTGTATTCCTTGACTAGCTCATCGTAATTGGGGGTTTTGAAGGTAGATAGGTCAACGGCCTGATCGGCGTTTTTGACACCGGTTTGCTCTGCGATTTTTTGGACGGTTTTGAGATTGTCGCCAGAGATGATTTTGACGTCGATGTCGTTTTTATAGAAATAATTGATGATACTTTTGGCGTCTTTTCTAAGTTCGTCCTCTAATAACGCGAAGCCCAGTAGCTCAGCATTATCTGATGATGCCAAAATAGCTTCTCTCGGGGCGCGTCCGGCCGGCCCGTCGCCACGGGCGGCCGGCGCTACTCCTCGCGCTGCCGCGCTCCGGACCCCCTTCAATAAGCTATTTTTGGCATCAATCTTAACTACTGAAATAATGCGATAGTTGGAGGGCTGAGATTTGGCAAGGGCTAATAATTTCTCGTCGTCGGTGATGAATTCGAGAGCGCCCATGAGGTAGGTGGCTTTATTAGTGACGACGCCAGAGTATTTGCGGTCGGAGGAAAAAGGGATGGTTTCGAGGATTTGCTCTGTAAGCTCAAATTTGGCACTTTTTAGCAGTTTTTGCTTCAAGGCAGTACTGGTGGCGTTATTCGCCGTATCAGTGCTTAAAATAAGCTTTAGCGCGTTCTCAAGGGCATTTTTTTGTTTGGGTTCTATTGGTATGATTTCTTTTACAGTCATGCGCCCTGTGGTAAGGGTGCCGGTTTTGTCTAAGGCAATACAGTCGACACGAGCGAGGGTTTCAACAGAATAGAGGTCTTGGACAAGAACTTGTTTGCGACTGAGACGGATGGTGGCGAGAGCCAGCACAGAGCTAGTAAGCAGGATGAGGCCCTCTGGGATCATGTTGATAAGAGATGCGACAGTGCTGGTAACAGCGAGTTCGGTGGTGATGTCAGGGAGACGGAGACGGGCGAGAAAGAGCAATATGCCGATTGGGATAAGAGCATAACTGATGTATTTGACGATATTGTTCATAAGAGTGAATAGCTGAGAATCGGCAGTTTTAATGGTATGAGCAGAACTTTCGATTTTGTTGAGTTGGCTTTTTTCACCAACAGCCGTAGCGACGGCGTGACAAGTGCCCGATACAACGAACGAACCCGAGATGAGTTTGTCGCCTTGGTGTTTTTCGATGTTGTCTTGCTCACCGGTAATGAAGGACTCATTAACTTCTACGACACCCTGCTCGATTTTACTATCGACGAGGATTTGGTCGCCAAGCGAATAGATGAGAAGATCGCCTTCGACGATTTGGTTTTGATTAATTTGAATGGTTTTGCCATTTCGTACTACTGTGGGTTTTTGTTCGGAAATCAGACGCATCTTGTCGACGGTTTTTTTGGCGCGGACTTCATTGATAATACTGATAAGGGTATTTGCGATGGCAATGAAAATAAAAAGAAGGTTTTTGAAGGAGCCGACCATCAAAATCATGAGTGCTAGGATGAGGTTGACGAGGTTGAAAATCGTGAGGGTGTTTCTGAGAATGATTTTAGCAATAGTATTCTGATTTTTGCGAGAAGTTTGGTTAACCTTGCCTTGCTTGATTTTTTCGGCAACTTGTTTATCCGTTAGACCAGTTTGATTCATAGAAATATTGTAGCATACGTTTGTCGCTAAAAAATATTTGACTTTTTGTTGTAATTTTTACAACGGTTTAGATTTCGATGAGGTCATATTTAGTGGAACCGAGACAGAGGGATTCGGCGTAGGAGAGGATGGCGCGCCCTTCGCGGGAGTCGATGCGTTCTTTTAAGGCAGGGGTGCCTGGGTCGGTGGAGGTCCAAATCATGTCAATGAAGGCTTGGTCGTTGGCGACGGGGTCGAGTGAGGCGACAATACCGAGATCGGCCATGACTGGATCGCCTTGGTTTTTGTCGCAATCACAATCGACAGACAAGGCATTCATAACGGTTATATAAACAATGGGTTTTCCTTGTTCTTTGAGATAATCTGCGACAGCTGTAGCGGCTTCGGCCATTGATTCAATAAAATCAATCTGTTCATGTTTTGACATCCAGCAGAGTTTGGGACTGGTGGTCTTGCCACAGGAGTGAATGTAAGCTTTGCCCTTTCTTGATGCTATACCGATAGATTGGTTTTTGAGATTAGCACCAAACCCGCCCATCATATGGCCTTTGCCGTGCGCGAGATTGAGGATGGAGTCGTAGTTGGCGAAGTTTTTGCCGACTAAATCGTATTTTAGATGTTTGCCATTTTTCACAGGGATTTTGAAGTCGCCGTCGGCGTCCATGATGTCTACTTCGGCGAATTTGGTGAAACCGTGGTCCTCAGCAACCTTCATATGATCCTTGGCGGTGTTGCGTTCGCCTGGGTAGGCGGTGTTGCATTCGATGATAGTGCCGTTTAGTTTTTTAACTAAGGGGCCGATGAGGTCGGCCTTGAGGTAGCCTTTGGCGCCAGCTTCGCCAGTACTAACTTTGACGCCGACTTTGCCTGTTAGTTTGACACCTAAGGCTTCATAGATTTTGATGAGATTTTCTGGAGTAATGTTTTTAGTGTAAGAGACTTTGCTTGGCATTTTGGCTCCTTTAATGATGTTTGATTTTGCTTAATAGTTGATGTAGGCGATAGAATAGTTGATCGACTGGGAGCTCGTGAGCACCAAGTAGCTCAATAACACGGCCAGTCTCAGTGCTGGTAAAGCCTTTTTTGAAATCATAGATGCCGTAATCCTTGGAGGATTTATCTGGTAAACCTTGGATGCCATAAAAATTGTAGCGTTTGAAACCTTTTTCAAGGGCGTATTTGATCATGTGCCATTGAATTAGGTACTGAGCGTTGTAGTCTTTCATATATTTTTCGTCGGAGCCGGAAAAGAGGTAGATCACTTCATCGCCGTAGGTCATGAACATTGCAGCGGAAAGCGGAACCGTAGACGAGCTTGAAATAGTGCTCTCTCGGGACGGGTCGCTCGCGCCCGTCGTCACGGGGCTCGCGCCCTCATTCTCGGTCGTAACCTCCGAAAGCCCTCGAGTAGCACTATTTCCAAGCTCGTCTGGCTTTGTCACTTCGGCGAGCATGAATTTTACTTTACCGCGGGGGTGGAAGAGATCGTACATTTTTTCATAGTAGCTAAGGGGTTTGTCGGTGAAGTTGCGGCGGGCGGAGGTGGACTCGGTGATTTGTTTGAAAATACTGAGTTCTTCCCTTTTGAGTTCTCGGATTTTGACACCCATTTTTTCAGCTTTTCGGATGTGATTGCGTGTATTTCGCTTCATGTTGGCGAAGATTTTTTCTTCGGTTTGGTCTTTTAATTCTAGAGCAAAAGAGTATTTAGGTTCATCTGAATGAGAGAGAGTGATAAAACCTAGTTTGTGGAGGTTTTGAAGAGCTTTTTCGTGGTTGAAGCCGCCTTCAACTGGTTCGCCATCACGGTCGCGGGCGATTTTTTCGTAATATGGTTCAATATGAAGGATAAAGCCATTGTGAGACTTGGCGTAGTTTTTGAGATTTTTGAAAAAGAAGGTGGTGAGATCTTCATCTTCGTAGTCAATCAGTGGGCCACCGGGGGCGTAGTAGATAGATTTGCCAAGAAAGGCGGGTTTTGCTACGACCATAGATGCAGCTTTGATTTGGCCGTTTTCTTCGACGCCGAAGTAGTAAGGGATCCAACCGTTTTCTGCCCTTAGGTTGGCAATTTCGGGGGTTTGGTAAAAAGATTTGTCTGGGTATTTGTCGGCAAATTTGCGAAATTGTTCGGATTCTAGAGTGATAAAATTCATTTGGCTTTCCTTATAAATCGATTAACTTTACGAATAATTTGATAGAGGTGATACTTGAATGGGCTTAGAACAATGTCGTATGTACCGGCGTGTTTTACCTCTGTACCATTAAATGTTTTTTTGAATGCGGTGAATCCTTTCCAAGGGTGGTCATCTGGAGCGTCGTCTGGAGCGATACCCCAAAAATCGAAGGATTTGAGCTTTTTTGCCCTGGCGTCTAAGATTAGTTGGATAGTAAGAATTCCAGTAGCGTGAAGTTTACGGCCGGTGTCAGATTGAGCGCCCTGGAGGTTGTATCTAGTAGTTTCGTCATCAAAAACTAGGCCTGCAGCGATGATCGACCCTTCATATCTAACAAGATACAACGATGCAAATGGTTGTTTTAGTTCAGTTTTAAGATAATTTTCTGAGAAAGTACTAATTCCCTTTTCATTGGCAAGAGCTTGTTGAAGTTTCAGGAGGTATTTGATGTCGTCGGGGTTGGTGGATTTTTCAATAATAATACCTTTTTTGGCAGCAGATTTATGGTAGCGCAGTAGACGTGATGGTAGACGCAATTTGAATTCTTCATCGTTCCCTGTTAAATCCAAAATCCAGGTCTCCTTGGGATTTAAATCGGTCGATTTTTTTGCAGAATCCGGCAGATTGTTTTTAAATGCTTCGTCGTATGGTTCTACACGAATAAAAATTGCTGATTTATCTTTGGCGAGATCATTTAAAGAACCGAGAGCATTTTTGAAGGATGTCTTATCTTTTGCCACTGGTCCATATGGACAATACAGATAATTTCCTACTGGGGTAGGTTTAATGATTGCTAAGTATTGGTAGCCTTCTTTTTCAACTAAAATTGATTCTTCACCGAGTTCTTCCTGAAGTTTGTGCCATTCACTACTCTGAGTAATCGGAATTTCCATAAAAATATTATACCACACATGTAAGCACGTGCTTTTTCTTGACAACATAAGCATTATATTTTATGCTTATGCAAAATATCCGGCTTAGGTGTATTTCCCTGTCGGTTGATTTGTTTTATATCTGTTTTAGCATTAGAAGTGGCCGTCTTTTTTGTCGTACTCGGATGCTAAAACTACTCCCAACTACGCTCTCGCTGTAGTTGTCATCTTCATTTTAGCTTAGGCGGAATGCTTTGTCAAGCCGGATGCTAGCCACGACGGTTGCTAGCTACACGGTGTTAGGCATCATTTTTGCTTATGCTTTGGTGGAAAAATAGTGGGGAATTGTGGCGAAAAACTCATGCTTAAAAATGGGGAATTGTAAAATCTTTCGGCTCCAGTATGCTACAATTTATGTAAAGCTAATATATGAGGAATTATGCTAAATCAAAACACTCCTAAGCAAAATATACAGGCAATAAGCTCTGCGCAAGCGTCTAGACGTAAAATGAGTAAGAAAATCAAAATACTTACATCTATTTCAATAATTATTGGTCTACTTCTTGGTTATTTAGTTTTTGCATTTGTTGCCTCTAGAATAATTGCAGAATCTCATTGTGCGTGTGATGCGACATGCGACGGTATTTTTCCCTTTACGACCGTTGAAGGTATCTGTGATGATGAAGATGACGTTCCCAATAAACAGCGAGTCCAACCTGTTGACAAACCTATAATCTATCTCTATCCAAAAGAAAACATTAATGTTTCTGTAAAACTGGGAAAACCTGAATTAATTACTACAAGCTATCCTAGTTATATTGATGGTTGGGAGATCTTAGCTCATCCTGATGGAACTTTGACTGATCTGAATTCGGGCAGGGAACTTTATAGTTTATATTGGGAAGGAGGAAATGGTGATTTTGGAATGACGAGTGACGGATTTGTCGTAAGAGGAGCTGATGCTGCGGAATTTTTGGTGGAAAAACTGGCTATTTTGGGGTTAAATGCTAAGGAATCAGAAGAATTCATCATCTATTGGTTACCAAAACTACAAGGGAATGAATATAACTATATCAGATTTGCTTCGATGGAGGAAATTATTGATTATATGCCTCTTAACGTAGAGCCACATCCAGATACTATGGTTCGTATATTGATGTTATATAAGCCGCTTGATGAAGCTATTGATGTGAACGAGCAGGAGCTCGCACCGACTCCGAACAGGGATGGATTTACGTTGATTGAGTGGGGTGGAAGCGAATTGGAATAGAAGTATGGCTTTTATCAGGAAGTTTAAGACGACCTCGGGGGCGACTGGAGTGCAGGTTTGCTATAAGGAAGGGGATAGAGTAGTGCGAACCATTCACGTTGGTTCGGCATCTTCTGAAGCGAAACTGGAAAAGCTCTTACATGAGGCGCAGGGAATTATTGATATGGATAAAAAGCCTTTGTTTAATTTGGATAAATATAATAGATAAAAAACCGCCCCAGTGGGCGGTTTGATCAGTTGTTACTTGGTTTTCCAATCATCGATGAGGTTTTTGGTTTGATTTAGACACGAATCGTTATCGGATAATTGATACTTGTATTCGTGCAATGGGAGTGCTAAATTGGCGGGCGTACTAAGACCTAGTTCTTGGCCCTGATACAAACAGATGCCATCGGCTTTTGAACCAAACATAATCTCGAGTGCCGATTTTGGGCTAATTCCTCTAGAAGGGAAGCGCATTGAGTCATGTGATTCGAGAGCCAACATAAAACCTGGATCACTAGAGGCTGATTCAATAATCCGCATAAACTCGCTCTTATCCTCAGAAAAAACATCTTTGACCGAAATGTTGATGAGATAATCAATCGGAGTACTGTTATAATAAAAGTCGGTCAGGCCCCCATAAGTTGGATCAAGGCAGTTCATTATAATGAAATAGTCGTTTGATCCTTGAAATACTGTTTTGATTACTTCTTTGGGTGGATCACCAAAGATTAGATCTGGCAGATGTATTTCTAACCATGATAAATCTTTATTAACTGCCTGTACCGTGCTTAGATGAAACCCATCGACTCCGTGTTTTTCTCCCCAAAACTTAATGATTCGTTGAAACTCTTTTACCAAGTCTTTGTTGATACGTTCGCGCCTAGGAAACCAATTGAGGTCTGCTTGGTTTTTGTTGAACAAGTTCAAATAGTATTTTTGCCTTTTTTCGTCATATTTCCAGGCATCACTATTGTTGAATGGACTCTTCCAATAATGAAGAGAGTCTGGTTCGGACCAACAATAGTATTCTGGACGTTCCTCGAACCAATAGTGGTTAATTGAGGTGTGATTTAATACTAAACTCATAATCACGCCAATTCCGTAACGATGAGCAATTTTAACAAAACTATCAAAATCCGCCATCGTGCCAAGACGAGAGTCAATATCCTGGTAGTCTGCTATGTCATAACCGTAGTCGCACCTTGGGGAAGGATATAATGGGCTTAACCATACATAATCTGCCCCGAGATAGTTGATGACTTCCAGGTGTTCAGCCATAGCTTTAAGGCCGCCTTGTTTTTCCCAAGAGATTGGGTACAACTGATACACTAGTGTTTTTGCCATAGAAGTCACCTCACTTTCCAAAACGGCAAAACAACAATAAGATACTAGGTGTCATATTATTATACAACTAAATTCTATCTCTGTCAATGTGGAGGGTTAGATGATTTCGAGCTCTGTTTTGAGTCTGGAAATGAGAGCCTCTTTTTCTTTGATCTGATCGGTGGTTTCTTTGACAAGGTGGGCAGGGGCTCTTTCGACATAATTAGGGTTGCACATGCGAAGGTTAAGAGCATCTAGCTCGCGACCAACAGAGAGAATCCGCTCGGTAAGATTATTTTTGTACTCTTTGACTATGTTTTCTGGAACGTCTAGATATAATTCATGATTGGCCAAAGCTAATCTGAGACCACGTGGGGCACCGTCTAAACTATTAATAGTTGGAACCTTAGTAAGAGTGCGGATAATCAATTGATTATCGTTAACAAGGCTGTCATTATCATATAACAGGCTGTATTTTTTGGCGTTATTGGTG
The DNA here is from genome assembly GCA_946414465.1 of uncultured Candidatus Saccharibacteria bacterium. Taxonomy (GTDB): domain Bacteria; phylum Patescibacteriota; class Saccharimonadia; order Saccharimonadales; family Saccharimonadaceae; genus Nanosyncoccus. Next base: position 115,106 of record CAMKOP010000001.1, read on the forward strand.
CCTGGAAGGGCCTGTAAGGTAGTTCTGACTTCAGACACGATAATTCTTATGTTTTCAAATTGTTCGGCTGAAATTGGGTCAAATTCGAGCCTGGCGGGCCATTTAGCATTAGCTACGAAGCCATCGGTCCATGATAGGTTCTGCCAAATTGCCTCTGTGACAAAGGGGGCGAAGGGATGAAGGGCGATGAGAATAGTTTCTAGGGTAGTCTTTAAGAGAGAAACGTTTTTATAAATCTTTTGGGTTTCGAGGAACCAGTCGGCGTATTTGTCCCAGATGGTCTGGTAGAGGATTTCGACGGCTTCGGCGAAGCGATAATTCGTCATGGCTTGTTCGACCTGATCTAAACAACTGTTGAGCTCGCGACAGAGCCAGTCTTCGCCCATATTTAGAGTTTGATAAGGTGCAGTAACAGAGCCTCTCGTCGCCTCCTCGCTCGCTCCTGTCGTCACAGGGCTCGCTTCGTCGTTCGCTCCCGTTGTCGCGAATGCTCCTCGAGACTCTGCTCCTGCACCTTTATCATCCACTATAGACTGGACGAGGCGGGAGATGTTCCAGAGTTTGTTGCAGAGGTTGCGGCCGGCGATGACGGAATTTTCGCTGAAGGCTTGGTTCATGCCGGCGGAGCGGCCACGTAAGATACCGAGGCGGAAGGCGTCGGAACCGAAGCGAGCGACGAGGTCCATTGGATTAATCACATTGCCTTTGCTCTTACTCATTTTTTGGCCATGTTCATCGAGAACGAGGCCATGCAAATAAACTTCTTTAAATGGTACTTCACCGGTGACGTAGAGCCCCATCATAATCATGCGGGCGACCCAGGCGAAGAGGATGTCGGCGCCGGTCTCCATGACATTCAATGGATAATAGGGATTGAAATTTTCTTCGGTCCAATTAGTACAAACAATAGGCCAATGAGCACTGGAGAACCAAGTATCAAAGGTGTCGTCGTCTCGCTGATATTTGACGCCGGCTTTTTCGATTACCTGTAGATGTGTGCGACGGTCAAAAATCCAATCTGGCTCATCAGTAGCTATATCATCAATTTTTCTAAACATTGGAATAGCGATACCCCAAGGGATTTGGCGGGAAATATTCCAATCTTTTAAGCCTTTGAGATAGTTGATGAGGACTTTTTGTTTGTTCTCAGGGTAAAATTTAATTTCACCGTTTTCAAGATGTTTGATAGCAGTGCTAGCTAGACGTTCGACATCGATAAACCATTGTTCCTTGAGAGTAGGCTCCAAAACAGTTCCACACTTGTAACAGTGAGCGACTGAGTGGGTGATTTTCTTCTCGCCGACGAGGAGGCCTTGTTCTTTCAGATCTTTTAAGACTTTCTTACGACACTCAGCGGCGGTAAGACCGAGATAAGGCTCGGGGACATTAATCATAGTGCCGTCTTCGGCGATGACTTGGATACGCTCGAGATTGTGGCGCTCGCCGACTTCAAAGTCATCGAAATCGTGAGCTGGGGTGATTTTGACAGCACCAGTGCCGAATTCAGGGTCGGCGTGTTCGTCGGCAATGATAGGGATTTCACGATCTGTCAGTGGAAGATGGACGGTAGTACCAATTCTGTCTTTATAACGAGGGTCGTCTGGGTTGACAGCTACTGCAGTATCACCAAAAAGAGTTTCGGGACGAGTAGTAGAAACGATAATATCGTCATAGGCAATATCCCAGAGAGTGCCATGCTCGTCTTTGTGCTCGACTTCGATGTCAGCGAAAGCGGTACGGTGTTTCGGACAATAATTAACAAGCTTTTCGCCGCGGTAAATCATGCCGTCTTGCCACATTTTTTCGAAAGTGGTGTAAACACGGTCAACGACATTTTCATCTAAAGTAAAGGTGAGGTCGTCCCAAGAGCAGGAAGCGCCGAGGGCACGGAGCTGAAGCTCCATATTGCCACGTTGTTCGGCGACGAAATCCCAAACACGAGTGTAGAGCTCGTCGCGGTCAAATTCAAAACGACTGTGGCCATGACTCTCAAGATTTTTTTCATAGACTACCCAGGTTTCGAAACCGGCGTGGTCGGCGCCAGGGATATACCAAGCGGATTTGCCTTTTAGGCGATAGTAACGAGTGAGGGAGTCTTCGAGAGCGATGGTCAGTCCGTGTCCAATATGAAGATTACCATTGGCATTTGGGGGCGGCATGACAATAGAGTACGTATCTCTAGAGCCGTCATTTCGGTCGTCAAAGCCGTCGCCATCGTCGTCGACAGGCCTCGTAGTGAGCTTGGGATTAAAAATGCCTGATGCTTCCCAAGCAGCATAAATATCTGATTCGTATTCCCCCGGTTCGTAACTTTTTGCAAATGTCATAAGTTGATTATATCACAGAAAACTATGCGTGATATTCGAGCTTGGCACGGATTTCTTCGAATTCTTCGGGAGTGAGTTTTAAGGTCTTGCCGTGTTCCCAGGTTTCGTCGTAAGGAAGTAGATGGACATGGGCGTGCGGGACGTCGGTGCCGATAACTTTCCAGAGAGTACGGGTGCCAAGTACTTTTTCCATGTTGGCGCTCAATTTTTTGACGGTAGCCATGAGGGCCTGATAGTCTTCATCAGGCAATTCGTAGATTTTGTCGACTTCGTTTTTGGGGACTACGAGAGTATGACCTTTGGTCTCAGGATTGATATCGAGGAAGGCGAAAGTTTTGTCGTCTTCGTAGATTTTATAGCAGGGAATTTCACTGTTTATGATTTTGGTGAATACGCTTGGCATTTTTCTTTTTTCCTTTCCTATAGGCTAGGTAATAGATTTCGCTAAAGATAAATGCAAAGACAATCCCACCAATAACATCCCAGAGAGAATGCAACTCTGCCATGATACGACCAGTACAAGTCAATGAGATGAGTATTACGATAATAAGTTCAACAGTAATCTGGGCAAAAGTTGATTTGATATATTTTGGTACGATAATTGTGACCATGAAGTAAATGGTAGTCACAACCATGACGTGGGTGGAAGGGAAGGATGATTCGCCAGAACCATTGGGACGGGTAGCAACAGGGAACATCAGAAAGATAGCATAGACGAGAGCCATCAAAAGAAGCGGCAATGGCATCCAGAGAATTTCAGGATCGACTTTTTTGATGGAACCACGTGAAATCCATTGGTATAAACCAAGGAGGACGAAAAAGCCCAAAGTAATTAAAGATGATATTAAAATGATGTTAGTAATTAATTCCCACTGCATAATATTTTTATTATAACATATGATTTCAAAATATTAATGTTTTTTTAGAAAAAGGCTAATATACTTGCAAATTGTATTGTTCGATCGTTCAAAATTTTCTTTTATTTTGCGTGTAAGATTTTACCGATTTTATATGAGCCACTAACTTTAACATTATAATGCTTCTTTTTGCTAAACTTACCTCCACCGTAGGAGTGAATTTTATATTTTCCACCAGATGCTTTTCCGGCATACATTATGGTGTGAGCAGCATTTTGCCCATCACCACAGATATCGCCTGGCACTAATTTTCCTTTTTTTACTAGGTTTTTGATGGTATCGTTACCTTTGATTTCTACGAAGTTTTTTCTTAATTCTTTCTTGACTCTCTTTCTCTTACTCTTATTACCATATACTAGCGTTTTCCCATAATTTCTAAAATGAAAATATGCATTGCCTGATTTCGATAAAAGCCCCATCCTTTTTAATGTGAGAAATATGTAAGAAGAACAACAACTCTTTTTCTTTTTATATAGTTCCCCCCAGGATGAAGAGCAATGGTCATTGTCAAAAGTAACACCAATATCCTCGAATATTTTTGCGGTTTTTTCCATTTCTTTCAAAATTTTCTTGCCGAGTTTAGACGGTTCACCTTTCTTTTTTTTATTATTAGTTTTGGGTGACGCAGGATTATTACTAGGGTTAGAATTATTGCCATTACTGTTAGAATAGTTATTTTTCTGTTCTTTTTCTTCCTTTCTTATAGTAGCCAGCTCTTCTTCGCTAATTCTTTTGCATTCACTAGAAGGATTGAGCTTGCCACCTGGCAATAAGAAGTTTAAGGCAGCAAACAATACGGCATAAGCCACTAGGCCTATGATTACCTCAAAAATCCTTCTTTTAGCTTTGGTGGTTTGTTGTTCATTATCTTTGGCGGTAAGATAGGTAATACCAGAAAGAGTAATACCAATAACCGCTGCAATACCTACTCCATAGGTTAGAATATCTAGAATAAGATTCAGAATCATATATACCCCGCAACCAGATCCATCGTCTTCGATGGGACCAAAGAGATTAGTTTCTACAATGCCATCTGAAGAAGCAAAAACAGGATGGAGAATAAGAGCATTTAGCACCAGTAAACCTACAACAAAAACAATTATTTTTAGATGCTTACGCATATAATTAGTATACCATAAATTATAATTCATAAAAAACTTGGGAGGGTTTAATTTCATAGTGTTATGCTCGATGGGATAGGAATTCAATTTCGGTCGTACTACAACAAAAAAACGAAAATAAAATTTTCGTTTTTGATTTTGGTATGCCCGACAGGATTCGAACCTACGACCTTTTGCTCCGCAAGCAAACGCTCTATCCAGCTGAGCTACGGGCACACACGAATTGGATTTGCTCCCCAGCCTTTAGGGCTACAGAGCACATATGTGGATGTTTTGAATTAATCGCGACATCCACCTAGAAATTAAATGAGCATCACCTTAAAGGTGACACAACTATTATAACATATTTTAGGTAAATGTAGTAAAAATTACATTTTTATGTTAGAATTGTTTCGGAAGCGTGGCCGAGTGGTTGAAGGCGCACGACTCGAAATCGTGTGGGCGGGTTGACCGTCTCGGGAGTTCGAATCTCCCCGCTTCCGCCAGTTTATACGCCAATTTGGCGTTTTTTGTTTATCTGATATAATAGAGATAAATAAGAGAGGGCACCAAATTGACCGAAAAAACAGAAGAAACTAATGATAAACGAATAGAGATTTATCAGGGCGATACAGGTGAAGTGGTTTTTGATGTGGATGCGGAAAATGAGACAATTTGGGCGACTATTGACCAAATCGCGCAGACTTTCGGGGTATCTAGACGTAGTATTGAAATTCATTTAAAGAATATCTATGCAGAGGGGGAATTGATGGAAGGTCCTACCGACACGAAAAATACACAAACCCAAAATCGAACTGCGAAAGAAATTTTCGCAGTTCGCAAAGAGGGGAACAGAATGGTGCGACGTAAAATTAGAGTATATAACCTCGACGCAATTATTTCGGTAGGATATCGGGTAAATTCGAAAAAGGCAACAAATTTTAGGATTTGGGCGACTTCGGTGCTGAGGCGCTTTGTGACTGATGGTGTAGCTGTGAATGAAAAACGCCTAGCGTTGCTGAAAGAGAGAAAAGATGTGAAGAAGTTGCATGATGTCGAGGATATGATGGCGCTGGTGAGGCGACTAACTATGCGCAATGAGTTAGATGCTGGGGAAGCGAATGGGGTACTAGAAGTAATTTCAAAATACGCAGGAAGTTTTAAGACGCTTGAAGAATATGACGATGGTCATATTGACCTCACATTTATGAGCAAAAAACGACGCGTGAAGGAGCTCACGGTAGAAATGTGTGTTGAGGCGGTAGAACAATTACGTGCGAATGTGGGCGGATCTGATTTGTTTGGAAAAGAGCGGAGTGGAAGTTTTGAGGGAAGTTTGAACGCAATCTTTCAGAGTTTTGAAGGAAAAGAACTTTATCCAAGTACGCAGGAAAAGGCGGCCAATTTGCTTTATTTCGTAATCAAGGACCACCCTTTTTATGATGGAAACAAAAGGATTGGGGCGTTACTTTTTATTTTGTTTTTGACGCTGAATGATTGTCACCTGACTGAAAAAGGTGAGACTAAGATTTCTGACAGAGCACTGACGGCGATTGCGCTTTTAATCGCAGAAAGCGAGCCAAAAGAGAAGAGTTTGATCGTGAGTCTAGTGTGTAAGTTGTTAGAGTAATTGTGATATAATGGAGGTATTATGGGAAAAAGCGAAGCATCTAAAGCTAAAAACAAAAAAGGTGGATTGAAATCAAGTAGACAGAAATTAAAGGCAAAAGTGCTGAAATCATATTACGGTAATCCAATGCGTGATATGAGGTTGATTGCGATTACTGGTACGACCGGCAAAGTGGTAGTAGCACATTATGTGCATGAGATTTTGAAATCTGCTGGTGAGCAGGTGGCAGTGCTAGCCTCTGACCAACCATTTAAAATAGGGATGCTTCATAAATTTTTGTCAGATGCATGGAAGGCAGGAGCTGATTATGTAGTAGTAACGGTGCCGGCGGAAGGTTTACGGGATAATACTTTTTATGGACTACCAATACATGTAGCTGCGATGACAAATTTTGTGACTGCGGGTTTACACGATATGGAGCCAGAGGAGTATTTAGACAACGAGAAAACTCTGTTTGATATGAAGCCAGAGATAGTAGTACTTAATCATGATGATGCGAATTATGAAACTTTTGATGAGTTTAAGGGAACAAAAAAGACCCTTACGTTTGGGTTATCAAGTTCGGATGTAAAAATACTAAATTCCAAATTATACGCTAAAGGGACAGAAGCGACTATTTCGATAAAATCTGAGATTACCACCCTCGCTACTTTCGTACCTGGCGAGATAGCGGTATCTTATATGGCTTGTGCGGCAGCGATTACAAGTGGATTAGATATACCGGTCGACCATATCGTTAATGGTATTGCTGAATACGAACCTGAATAAATTATTGCTTGGCTTTTAATAAATTTTTGGTAACCTTGATGTCTTCAAAATCGTGAGGGCCGTCAGCACGGAGGATGGTTTTTTCGTGGCCTTTGCCGAGGATGAGGACGAGGTCGCCTTTTTTGGCTTTGTCGAGAGCTAATTTGATGGCTTTTTTGCGGTCTGGTTCGGTGAAGAGGTCTTTATCTAAAGTCTTGCCGGCTTTGGTGGCACCATCAACAAAGCCTTGCATGATTTTGTCTAGAGGCTCATCGCGAGAGTCGTCTTCAGTGATGATGACGATGTCGGAATGCTTGGCAAGGAGTTCGCCCCGGATTGGCCGAGTGGAAGGATCGCGACGACCAGCACCACCGTGTACAGATATAATGCGGCCTTTGTGACCCTTGACGGAATTGAAGACTTTTTCGATAGCGTCGGGAGCGTGAGCATAATCAACAATCACGGTGAAAGGTTGTCCTTCGTCAATGACGTTCATGCGGCCTTCAACACTGGCTAGGGTTTTGATGCCATCTTCGATATCTGCTTTTTCTAACCCGAGTTTTTCGCCAGCGATGACGGCGGCGAGTGAATTCATTACATTGAATTCACCGGGGATTTTAGTTTCGATGTCCATGCCATGGAAGGAATACTTGACGCCTGAAACTAGTAGTTTGACATTTTCAGGACGATTAGTACCATGTTTGATACCGTAAGTAGTATAGTCTTTGGAAATGGTTTTGTAATATTTGGTGGCAGAATCGTCAGCATTTAAGATGCTAAATCTGGCTTTTTTGAAAAGCTTGCCTTTGGCATTGCGATAACCTTCTAGAGTCTTGTGATAATCTAGGTGCTCGTGAGTGAGATTGGTAAAGATAGCAATTTCGACTGGTATACCGAGAGTGCGGAATTCGGCGAGAGCATGTGAGGTGACCTCGAGAATGAGGAATTCTGCACCTGAATCAGCAATTGATTTGATGCGATCATTGAGAGTGAAGGCGTCAACAGTAGTCATATGGCCAAGCTCTGGGTTTAGCTTGTCTACTCCGTAAGCAACGGTAGTCATAATACCAGTTTTGTGACCGGCAGTTTTTAACATATTCCAAAGCATAAAACAGGTAGTAGTCTTACCATTGGTGCCAGTAACAGCGATGACGCGGAGTTTGCGTCCAGGAAAACCATTTTTGGTGCCGGCGATGACAGCTTGGGCGAAGTGGTAGGGAAGTACTGCCTGATTGTAAAAGGGTAGTTTTTCGAGTAATTTTTTCATAGTTCGATTATACCATTAACGATAGTGTTTGAGGGAGTCGATTGGATTCCTGGTAGCGGCTTTGAGAGCTGGGTAAATACCGAAGACGATGCCGATAAACATAGTAGTGAGGAAAGTAACAGCGATTATTTCCCAACTGATATAGGGAGCGAATGGAGTAATGACAGAAAGTAAGAAGGCGAGCAGGTAGCCGAGGATGAGACCGAAGATACCGCCGAGCAAACAGAGAATCAAGGCTTCGAAAAGGAACTGCATAAGGATGTTACGCGAAGAAGCGCCGACGGCTTTTCGGATGCCGATTTCGTGTGTGCGTTCGGCAACAGATACTAGCATGATGTTCATTACGCCAATGCCACCGACAATGAGAGAAATAGCGGCTACGAGGGCTAGCATACTAGATACGATGGTAAAGAGATTACTGGCAGGATGAGTAATCTCGTCACCATAGGAAACAGAGAAGTTTTTATCGCCTTGTTTTTGATTAATGAGGGCGTTTTTGATGTTAGTAGAAATAGATTCAAGACTATCAGTGTTGGTGGCTTTGATGTTGATTTGTTGAATTTGGGTGGAACCGGTGATTTTGTCGAGAGATTTGATATCCATGATAAGAGAATTATCAAAGTCGACGTTGTCGAAATTGATGGAACGCTCAACTTCGTCTAATACTCCCACAACCATGAATTTTTCGCCCATGATAGTGATAGTCTTGCCAACAGTACTATTGATGGTATTGAAAAGAGCAAGGGAAAGCGTGTGGCCTAGAACGACGGAGTTTTCCTCGTTGCCTTCGGTGAGGAAGGCGCCGTATTTGAGGGCGAGTGGTTCAATCTTGATGAAGTCGCGATTAGTGCCGAGAATGGGGACGGATTCAAAATTATTCTTTTCGGAATTAACGGTATTAGTAGAGATAGCAATAGGGGCAGCGGCGGCGACATTTTCAACTTTTTTGATAGCGTCAACATCAGTGATGGCGAGATTGGATTTTTGGAAAGAGTTAGCAGAGGTGAGTTCTTCGACAATGTTAGTGACGTTATCCTTAGTGGAATTAGGACGGACTACAATGAGGTCGGCACCGATTTCTTTGGTCTGATTTTTGACAAGATTAGAAATACTACCCATTAAAGATAATATCAGAATAATACTAGCTACGCCGATAGCAATACCGAGGCAGGTGAGGAAGGAACGAGTGCGATTTTCTTTGATGGCAGTCTTGGCTAATTTGTAATGAGTTTTGAGAAGCAAAGACATGATTATTTCCTCCGAGATTTTTTATGTTTTTTAGATTTATCGTCGGTCTTGTCGTCGGTTTTATCGTCAGTCTTTTTAGTAGAAATCTCGACAAATTCTGGCGCGGTGGTCTTTTTCTTCTTCTTAATTTTAACGCTAATTGGCTGGGGAAGGTTAGCATCGGATACAGTCTTGACATCGGTGTCGATTTGGCCGTCGAGCATATTAATGACGCGAGTGGCATAGACTGTAAGGGATGGGTTGTGAGTCACCATAATAATAGTATTGCCTTCTTCGTGGACGGCTTTTAACTCTTCCATGACAATGTGAGAAGCGCGGGAATCAAGGTTACCGGTAGGCTCGTCAGCTAGAATAATCTCTGGATCGCCGACTATGGCGCGGGCGATAGCGACGCGCTGTTGTTGACCGCCGGAAAGTTGGTAAGGAAGGTAGTATTCTCGTTCGTTGAGATGAAAACGCTTTAAGGCATTAGAAGCGGATTTTAGCTGAGCGGTCTTGGAATAGCCGGTGTAGACAAGAGGAAGAGCGACGTTTTCAATGACTGGTAAATCTTCGATGAGGTTGAAATTTTGGAAAACAAAGCCGATTTTCTTGGCACGGAGTCTGGCTTGGCGACGGGCCGAGATATTGGCGACGTTTTCGCCATTAAGGATATATTTGCCGCGGCTGGCACGATCTAAGAGACCGATAATATTGAGTAAGGTAGTCTTGCCACAGCCACTAGGGCCCATGATCATAATAAATTCGCCACGTTTGATGGTGAGATCAAAATCTTTCAGGGCAAAAGATTCGGTGTCGCCATAACCGTAGCGTTTGGTTAGACCTTGTAGTTCAATAATGATATTTTCGCTCACTTGTTTCTCCATGTATTATGGCGGAAAGGACAGGATTTGAACCTGCGAAAGAGTTGCCCCTTTACACGCTTTCCAAGCGTGCGCCTTAAACCACTCGGCCACCTTTCCGCGTTTTAATTATTTTAGCATAGAAAAATTGAAAAATGAAGGGGGAAATTGGTGAAATTTGGTGAGGTTTCTAGACAATTTAGGTGCCGGCGATGCAACGGACTGTATGACCATAGTATTTGTAGCCAACATACGAGCCGGGAGCAACACTATAATCATCGATACCGAAGTAATAACCACGATTAAGATTGTTCCCGGAAGTTGACCAATAATTCCCCGCCTCGCTACGACTACTGATTAACGAACCAGATACATACCCAGGATGGATGAAATTATTAGGATATGAACGCCACTTTAAGGAAGCTACTGAGGTACCCTGATATATACCTGTACCACCCATAGCAATATCTAGCACTTCAAAATCTTTAGTGACATCTCCTCCAGTAGGTAAATGCCACCCTGCTGGACAAATGTCACCAGGGGCTATGTAATTAGAACCATAGTCGCTACCGTATTTACCATGGCCTGCTGTAGCTGAATACCAGTTGTAATAGTTACCGTAGCTATATACATTACTTGAGGCAGAGTAACCTGATGCAGTGTTGTTGGTGAAGAAAGTAGTATTGTTGGTAGCGAGCATAGATTGATCTTCGCAGTTGGATGAATTGGTTTTGCACCAAGCAGTGGTGGTTGGATCTGTAGTAGCTGAGAGATGGTTGGAAGTTGGTTTGCTATCGCTATCATTAGCTGAACTATACCACCAAGTGTTGGTGAGAGGAAGAGATGGGTTATGGGTGTTGGTAGACGATAGTTCTGGGGTATTATCTAATCTCAGGTTTTCTATCATCCAGCATTTGCCGTCAGCGAGTTTGGCTACGGCATAGACATCATTATCTCTAGCATCTTTAAGGGCGGTAACTTCACCTTGGCTGAGGTTGGAGCAACCAGTCCAGTTTTGTAGGTCGCCGGCGGATTTGATCCAGATGGCATAGAGGGAATAACCCTCATTGGAAAAATTATCTGGTGCAGCGATGGTCTGTTGTGGGCCGTATTTGATGCCATTGCCATTAACGGCGTCACTCCAACCAGCAAAGCCATAGCCATCACGTTTGAAGTTAGAAGCCCAGAGTGGTACGCCATTGTTTAATTGAGCACTAGTAGGAGTTTGCTGCCCCATCTCACCCTCAACTGTAGTTAAGGAATTAGGGTTATAGCAAATCTTCCTAGCAGGACAGGATACAGGTTGAAGGGTAGGATCAGGATTCGCTACAGCATAGAAGTTGATAGTGTTTAAGTAAGTACCTGCTGCTTGGTCAGTAGCTGCTTTGGCTCCTATTTTGAATTGGATGGTTTTATTGTCTGATGGATTAATGGTACTTAAGAGTTGTTTTCCAGTAGCTCCTTCATCGTCATTATCTTTAGGTAGGCCTGAATAGTTAGACCAAGTAGAGCCACTGTCACTTGAGTAGCTAAAGCCCCATGTATTGTCAGTAGTTAGATTAGCTAGGTCTGCATTAGTAGCAATACTAGAAAACTTATAGGCTGAGTTAGTTTGATTGACTAAGTCTGTATTAGTAGTCTTGGTACCAGAAGTAGCTGTCAAAACATAGCCTTGTGAGGCATTGGTTGCTACTGTGACATTAATAGTGTTAGAGTCTGAGACTGAGCCTGGAGCTAGGTTATTGATAAGCAGATCACCAGATAAGTTCACTGAAATAGTGGGATTAAAGGTGAAGCCGACGTCTACGTTGGAGGAATAGGTAAGGGCGGAAGAATTATTAACAAATATAATACTTAAAAATGCCATGCTACTGAGTGTGGTGGCGGCGATTTTGGTGACTAGCTTCATATTGCTCCCTATATATACAAAAATTAGACGTATAAAATAAGTATAACAATTATGAAAATAATGTGCAAGTTTTTTTATTTACGATTAAGAATAACTAGATTTTCGATGTGTGGGGTGTGTGGGAAGAAATTGAAGGTTTTAATAGTGTCGATTTGATATTTTTGGAGTAGTAGCTTGACGTCACGGGCCTGGGTAGCGGGGTTACAGGAAAGGTAAATAATTCTCACCGGACAGACTGACAAGAGTCTATCGATCAATTTGGCGTCGCAACCGGCGCGGGGAGGGTCGAGGATGACCGTTAGTTCACTCTCGATATAACCTAGTGCTTCTTCTGACTTCGCGAAAACTGCCAGAGGGGAGTTTTTTCGGGGCGCGTCCACGACCCCTGTCGCCACAGGGGTCGTGGCGCTACTCCTCGCCTTGCCAGGCTCCGGACCCCCTTCAAAAACCCCCTCTTGGCAGTTTTTGCATAGCTCACGATAAGCGTGATTATCGGATTCGACGAGGGTGAGGTGGCGGTCAGAGGCGACCGAGAGGCCGATGGTGCCGACGCCAGAGTAGAGATCGAGGACTTTGTCGGTGGTGATGTGGCGTTTGATTTCGGTGAGGGCAGTCTCGTAGACCGGGAGGTTGATTTGGAAGAAGCCGTTCGGTGAATATGAATATTCTCGTCCGAATATAGCATCAGTGAGGTTCTTGAAAACTGGATGGGGGTGGTGGTTCTCGTAAAGACCGCCCGATACCTCACCTTTTTGATTACAACGAAGTAATAGTGATTGATATTTACGAGCTTCTTCATGGCGATTATTGAGGTCGGTGACGATTTGCTCGGCTTTTTGAAAAATTTCTGGGCGTTCGAGAGAGGATTTTGTGATGGGGGTTTTATGATGAGAACCACGGGCGTGAAAGGCGAGACTAATCTTATTAGTATTATTATCCCAGTAAAGAGCATACTCCATTTTATTACGATAATAATAGTCGTTTCCATCAGTGATAACTGGTGGTGGGGTAATATCAATCTGGTGTTCACGGAAAATTTCTGCGACTAGTTCGGATTTGAGCTTCAATTCATAATCATAATTAATAATCTGCCATGGTGAAGTAGATAAAAAGCAGTCATCTTTAGGCGCAACACGAAATGGTGAGGGATTTTCTATCTTTGTAGCAATAGCCTCGATATAGTGAGATTTATTTTTAGTGATTCGATATTCAGAAACAATCTCGCCAGGGAGAGCGTTCCAGAAAAAAATCTTCTTGCCGTCATCAAGTGTACCCAACGCTTGCCCACCTGGGATGATTTTGTCAACTTTTACCATAGTTTATATTATACCAGAAATATGTTATAATAAAGATATGAGCGGGTCAGAGGTCTTACAGGAAAGCGAGAATTCTGCATTAGTTAATAATCAGATTGTTTCAAACGTAGTCGGAAAGAAAACTAAGGTGAAGGGGGTTGGTAATCTTAAGGGTATTTCTGCACTAGGATTTGTGGCAGTGATGATTGTGGTTTTTGCAGTGATTTTTAATTCTGGGACTTTGATACCATCGGCAATTTCTGAGAGATTGATTGAAGAAACTGACGTGCAATATGCAGATGCAGTAGAGAGTAAGAAAATCATATTTCAGCAGGCACTAATGGATGGGGAAATACCCGAAAATACGGCTGAAATATTGGGCAAGAATGGCGTGTTGGTGGGATATATGGATAATGGAGAATTTAAAGAAGGAAATAAACATAGTGGTGGTTTAGTATTGAAACAGGGTGATAAAATTATCACGCCAGAGAATTTTATTAATGAGACAAATAATAATATCGAATTATATAATGCATTGGATAGTGCTACGTATAAGCGGGCAGCCTATTATTATGATGAGGCAGCAGAGGAAGTTTTTCAGAAGATCGGGACCAGTCGGAATAATTTTACGAGTGAATCGGATTTTGATGAGGTGATGGATGAAAAAATGAAGTCCGGAAGCGATATTAGTGTAAATAGCGTGTATTCAGCTGACAATGATGAAGGACTTGAAGAAAGTGGGGTGGCAGCCAGTTCTAGTGATAAAGCAAGTGAATTTGTAGAGGAGGTTAGACAAAAGAACCCAGCTGGGAGCGCGACAGAATCAGCAATAAATACAGCAGATGCTTTGAAAGTGGCGGATACAACCGCAAAAGAGCAGCGTTCGGCTTTATTCTTCTCATTATTTATGGAAAACATTAGTAAGATGAAAGCGGGGGAAGGGAATGAGGCAAAAATTAATGAGGCGATGAATTTCTTGTACGATGAGGCTGAAACTGAAGTAGTGGACGTAAATACAGGTGAAATAGTCAAAACAAAGGGTACACCACTTGATTCGCCGAGTTTATATGCGGTGCTTGCAAACGAAAAAATTGATCCTAGTAACGTAGAAAACTATTCGTCGGACCGGATTTTAAGAACAATTGAAAATCGTTCGAATACCAACGGTAATGGTGTAATGAATGGAACAGTAGCTTCGACTACGAGTGGCGTGAAAGGTTCGATTGGTAGGATGATTACAGATGGTATAGAATTAGCATCGTCGGCACTAGTAGATTTAGTTACCCCAACCGTGTCAAGCTCTCTTGTGGATAATTCATTTGACACAATAAAAGGTGTAAAGGCAGGTGAGTTTTTGGTAGAGGGGGCAGTTAATACTGGTAAAATGTTAGCAAAAGCAAGTGGAGCGACAGCAGGTGACGAAGAGGCGGTGGTGGAATATGCACGACTAAACAATAAAATATTGGCGATGGACGCTAAGGTAGATAGAATGAATCGAAGCCCGTTTGATATTACGTCAAGAAATACCTTCTTGGGGTCGATTGTTTATAATTTTTCGATCGCTTTAAATAAAGCTGGGGGAGGAGTAATGGCAAAAAGCACCGCGGTCTTTGGTAATGTAGGTAAGGCTGTGGGGTCACTTACTACTGGAGTTTATGCCGATTCGACTAATAACTATTTAACGAGTTTTGGTGTTTGCGAAACGATTGGTTCGATTGGCGCAGTTGGTTCGCCACAGTGTTCAGAGCCGGCGACGTTTGATACTTCGACACTAAATGACCCTTTTCATGACTCTGGGTTTATGAAGTTTGTCGAAGAGAATACCACTTTATCTGGTGGAACACGGACGATTAATGACGATTCAATACTGGCGCAGTTTATTTTATATAACAATAATCGCGTAACACCAATTGGGGTAATGGATGGTGGAATACTGGATTCGCTATCGGGAGGATCTGATTCTATATCTTTTGTATCTGATATAATTCAGATGATTAAAATGCTACTTGGTACTTCAGAATCAGATCAAAGAATTGCTTCGGGAGCGGCGTTTGTTAATTCAACTAGTAATGATGATTGGCAAACTTACAAATATGCACAAAGATATGTTTCTTTAGCGCGAGCGACAGCATCACTAAGAAAGTATGCCGGCGACTCTACTGCTTATAATAATATCCAATTCTTTGAAGGTTCAGAAAATCCAGTAGTAGCGTTTACAAGGGAGTATTACGCATCTCAACGCTAGTGATAATCACTTGATGGTTTTTGAAATTATCAATCAGGCAGCGACGACGAGTTTCGTCGAGTTCGGAAAAGACATCATCGAGTAAAATAAGTGGTTTTTGGTGGGTTTTTTGATAAATTAGATCAGCCTCGATAAATTTGAGGGCTAAAATAATTGAGCGACATTCGCCACGAGAGGCGGAACCATCGGCGATTTTATGATTTAGTTTAAAAATATAATCATCGCGGTGTACACCAAAGGTGGTATGACCAAGATAGGAATCTTTTTGAAAACTTTCTTCTAGTTGTTTGAGGTATTTTTCTTCGTTTAGGTTTATGATGTCGGTTTTATATTTTAATTCAATAATATCTTGGTTTTTAGCGATGGATTGATAGGTGGTGGTGAGTTTTTGGTTAATTTCTTTAATATAGGATTGGCGCTTCCTAAATAAATCTACGCCATACTTCGATAATATAAGGTTCCAGGAAAAGAGAGCATCTTTGGTGAGAAAATCATTTTTTAGAAGTTCATTTCGCTGCTTTAAGGCTTTATTGTATTTTGACAAGCTAGTGGAATAGGTTTCGTTGAATTCGGAAAAAACTCGATCAAAATATTCACGGCGACGCCCGGGGGAGTGAGTAATTAAATTAAGATCTGAGGGTAAAAATAATATAACTGGGTACTTTTGGTTTTTGGGAAGGCGTTTAGTTTTTTTATCTAAGATATGGAATGTTTTGGTGGTACCATCATAAGTGGCGATGTTTTTTTCACCATTCATATACTCTAATTCAATACGATAATAATCGGTGCCATTTTTGATAATATCTCGATCAGGAGCACGAAAACTTTTACCACGAGTAAGTATGTAAATAGCTTCTAAAACTGAAGTCTTACCACACCCATTCTCACCCAAAATAAGAGAAGTTTCTTCTTTACATTCTAATTGATATGTAGAATGATTACGAAAATTAATTAGTTTGATAGATTTGATTATCATTATGAACTAAGTGGCATTACTATATGAGTATATTTTTTATCTTTTTTATTACGGAGGATGGCGGGGGAAATATGGTCTGAAAACTCAAATTCTATTTCTTTGCTTTCTAGGGAATTGAGAGCATCTAGGATGAAGCGAGAATTAAAGTTAACGCGCCCGTTTTTATCAACTGAGGTTTCGATACTAGAATCGTTTTCTCCGTACTCATTAGCTACAGATTTAACTGAGAAAGTATCTGGGGATTTGGTCTCGCAAATAATAGAGCCACCAACTGAGCGAGCAAAGAGAGCGGCAAGTTTAGTAACACGGATTAATTCTTCGCGGTTTAGAGTGACTTTAATGTTGTTGTTTTTAGGAATGAGCTTTTGGTAGTCTGGATAACTAGTGTCAATGAGTTTTGAAATGATTTCTACCTCACCAAGCCGGAAACGGACTAAATCATCATTGAAGGATATTTCAACTTCTTCCACATCATCACTAATAGAACGGAGGACTTCTTGTAAAGTAGAGGAGGGAACAATAGCTTTAACTTCACTCTTGACTTTATCGATGAGGATTTTTTCGGCGAGGCGATAACCATCGGTGGCAGCAATAGCGAGACAGTCATTGTATGTATTAAAGAATACCCCAGTAAGGGCTGGACGAGTTAGATCGTTGGAGCTTGCTATAATTACTTGCGACATACTGCTTTTAAATTCATCTACGCCAACTTTATAAATAACAGCTTTCTTTTCTTCGAATTCTGGTAGTTCTGGAAAATCGTCTGCAATCGTACCATTAATAGTGGAGGAATACTTACCAGCTTTGATTTCTACTTTGGTATCTTTAGAGGAAATTTCAATGGTTTCATTTTTGGGAAGATTCGAAACGAACTCAGCGAGGAGTTTGGCTGGAATAGTAACTACACCATCCACTGAACTAGATACAGGTAAAAAATCAACCATAGCCATATCTAGATTAGTGGTGATGAGAGATACTTTTTTCTGGTCTACACGGATTAGGACATTATTTAATATTGGGAGTGTAACTTTGCCGATAGCTATACGACTAACATTATTTAATGCGCGACTAAGTTTTTCTTGTGTAACTTTGATTTTCATTTAATTCCTTTCTATTAAATTATTAATAATAGTATTAGTAGGGTCTGTGGAATAGTGGAAAATATTGCTTATAATTAGGGGTGATTTACTGGTGAAAAAATGAGTGGAAAAGGTGGGAAAAGTGGGTAAAAAGGTATGGTTTTCAACATAGAAACGACGCGATTTTAGTTTTTCACAAAAAAGTCCGCAAATAATACACTGGATTTTACTCAAGGTTTTACACAGGGTTTCCACATTTTGAATAAATTTATTAACCATAGATTTTTTCCTTGATCTCTTCGATTTGGTCACGGAGGATGAAATTAAGTTTAAGGTCTTTTTCGATTTTACTAATACCATGCATGACGGTGGAGTGATCTTTGACGCCGACTTCAGTGGCGATTTTGTTGGTACTAAGCGGAGTTTCTTGACGGAGAATATACATAGCCACTTGGCGAGCAGTTTTAATGTGGGCAACACGGGATTTGCCACACATTTCTTTGACGGTGAGATTATAATATTTAGCAACTTTTTCGACAATTTGTTTGGGGGTGGCAGGGCGGAGTTTGGAGGTGCGGTTGACGCTGACGGAACCGTTTTCGATAAGTTGCAAAGGAGTGAGACCGCGGACTTCGGACATTAGGAGGATAGTATTAAACTCACCCTCGAGGTCACGGATGTTAGTGTTAACATTTTCGGCAATATACTCGATAGCTTCGGGTTCGATTTCTTTATCTTCTAGCTCGGCTTTAGCTCTTAAGATAGCACATTTATCTTCGAATTTTGGTAGTTGAAGATCGAAGGCACCCGCCCAGGTGAGACGTGAGGCGAGACGTTCGTCGACGGTTTTGATCTGGGATGGAAGGCGGTCGGAAGTGACGATAATCTGTTTATTTAATTGATAGAGATCGTTAAAAATATTAAAGAATTCTTCTTGGGATTTTTCCTTATTAACAATAAATTGGAAATCATCAATGATAAGACAGTCGAGTTTTTGAAATTTACGATTAAATTCTTTACCTTTGCCGTTTTGGATAGCGTCGATAAAATCGGAATAAAAGTGTGAAATTGGAGTATAGAAGACCTTGATTGAGGGGTCTCTTTTGACTAATTCATTGCCAATAGCTTGGACGAGATGAGTTTTGCCAAGGCCTGGGCCACCGTAAAGGAAAAATGGATTATAACGAGTACCAGGTGATTCGATGATATTGCGAGCTGCGGCGACTGCTAAATTATTATTTGAACCAACAATAAAGTTGTCGAGGGTGTATTTTTGATTAAGGCCATTTTGTGGAGGGATGGTGGTAGATTTACGGATAGATTTAATATGATTACCAAGTGAGGTGAGGCTATTTTTAGTGATTTCGCGAGGACGGACTTTGGACTTGACTTTGGTTTGGACTTCGAATTCGATGTTTTTAACTTCGATATTGTTATTTTTGAGAGCTGCAGTGATAATATCTAAATAACGATTACGGAGCTGTTTAACATAGAATGAATTTTTGACACCAATAATAATGTTACCATCTTCATTGGAAATAAGATTAGTATCTTGAAACCAAGTTGAGAAATTGGCAGGGGAAAGTTGTTGTTCGATTTCAGCTAAGGCGTTTTTCCAGACGTCGTACATTTAGTTTAATAACCTCCTTCTTTAGAGAATTATAGCATGAAATGAGGGAGTTTTCCACAGGTTATTTATAGAAAAAATATGTTCTAATATTTAAACATCAAACAGATAGGTAGTTTTCCACAAAAATACTTTTAACCTAAAAAATGGTGGAAAACTGCTTGAAAATTGTGGAAAAATGAGTTATACTATACTAAGTATTTGAAAAATATTAAAGTTTAAGGAATAATAATATGCCAAAGCGAACATATCAGCCACATAAGAGGCAGCGTAAAGTTGAACATGGTTTTATGAAGCGAAATGCGACTAAGAATGGGCGAAAGGTGTTGGCCCGTCGTCGTTTGAAGGGTCGAGCTCGTTTAACTGCTTAATAATAGGTCCCTTAGGGGACTTATTTAGTATATAATATATATTATGTTGAATAAGAAATATCGGTTTCATTCGCGAGGGGGAGTGAAGTATGTGTATCAGCACGGTAAGACGGTGCGAGGAGCACAGATGTCGCTGGTTTTTGCTGAGAATACGCGGGGATTTACGCGAGTAGCGGTAGTGGTGTCTAAGAAGGTGGCGAGACTAGCTGTAGATAGAAACCGGATACGACGCAGAGTATATGAAGCTGTGAGACTGAATTTTGATTTGATACCTAAAAAGATGGATTATGTGTTTGTAGTCTATTCTAAAAAAGTGATGCATATACCATTTACTGAGCTCGAGAAGGTGCTGGGGGAACTGGTAGAGGAGAGTAAAGTGTGCTATAATAAACAGAATGGATAAAAAGAGTGTGAGAAAATATATTTATTGGGGGATATTTATTGCTTTTGTGGTGGGTTCCATTGTAACAGGAAGTCCATTCAATTTTATAGATATGATTGTGGTGCGGCCGATCGTTAATATTTTATTTGTGATATTTAATTTGGTGCATGATTTTGGTGGTGCGATTATTATATTTACAATTTTAGTAAAGCTTTTGATGTGGCCACTAACTAAGAGGCAACTTAATCAAACTAAATTGATTCGTAAGATTCAGCCAGAGTTGACACAGATTAAGAAAAACTGCAAAGGCAATAAGCAGATGGAATCTTTGCAGACGATGGATCTTTATAAGCGATATAATGTGAAACCGTTTGCTTCGATGGCGACAATTCTGATTCAATTGCCGATATTTATCGCAATTTTTTCGGCGATTAGAGTGATTGCAACACCTTTGCCACAAGATAATTTATCGAACAGAGCGTATGATATTGTGGCGTATGAAGGATCGGAAATACGTGATTTGGAGGAAAAACAAGCAGCTTATTTGGCTGATTTGACTAATGATGAGATTCCGGCTGAAGAAAAAACATCGTATGATTTTCATCCGCAACTATTTGGAACGATCAATTTAGATGTAAAGGCTAGTGATGTATTAATGGGGAAGTTTTCGTGGAGTGCGTTATTTATTTTGGCTTGTGCGATATTAGCTTCGGTAGTACAGTATTGGGCAACAAAACAGCAAATGCCGTCGGGTAAATCGGAGAAAAAGAAGAAATTCCGTGATTTGATTAAAGAAGCGAAGGATGGTAAGGAAATTGAGGATATGGATATTTCGGCGGTGACGACAGGTCAGATGTCGATGATGATGCCGATTATGATGTTTCTCATCATGTTTAATTTAAATGGTGCGCTTTCGTTCTATTATTTCCTTAGTAACGTAATTACTGTTTTGCAACAGCGGATGATTTTGAAGAAAGTTGACGATGAAATAGACGCTGTGACAGATAAAGCTGTACTAAAAGAACTTAGTAAGATTAAAGAGGCCGAAGTGGTCGAAAATAAAAAAACAGGAACAAAAATAACTCGCATCTCTGCTCGTGATACTAAAAAGAAAAGGAGATAACAAATGAATAAAGATGAATCAATTAGATTTGCGAGTCGATACCTAGAGGATTTACTAAGTTTTTTCGGTATCAATGTGGCGGTTACATCAACGATAGATGATGAAGTGATACAGTTGTCTGTACCATCAACTTCGCTTAATTCGCTTTTGATTGGACGGAATGCGGATAATCTACGAGCTCTTCAGCATATTGTATCAATGGCTCTTGTATCAAAAGAAGCTGAAGTGACACGAGTAAATGTGGATGTGGCGAATTATAAGAGACAAAGAGCCGATAGGATTGCGGATAAGGCTGAGGGGTGGATTGCGAAAGTACGCAATACTGGTGAGCCGATGGAAATTAATCTAAATGCGGCTGATAGGCGAGTAGTGCATAAATTAGCTCAAGATTATTCCGATATCGAGACACATTCGGAAGGGGAGGGTCGAGAGCGGAAATTGATTATTAGTAAAATAGATAATTAATTATTCAGATTTTTTATTAACGATAATCACGAAATCACAGGTGGTGTCGATACCAGCGGGGAGTTCTTCGAGTGTTTTGGCGGTAGTATTATATTTTTCTTCGAGGAGCTTTTTGGTGCCGGGCTTTTCTTCGGTGCGGGCGTAGAGAGTGTATTCGTTTTCGAATTCGCCAGTAGCAGGAACATCATCGACATAGATAGTAGGATAATTATCTTCTTCTAATTTAATTTTTTCGTTTGCTGCAGCGCCTGGCGTGTCATTTGCGTTGAGGATGAGAATGGTTGGATCTTCGTATTGTTTAGGATCGCTAGAGAACATTTTGGCAACATAGGCACGAATATTACTGTAGTTACCATTACCGCCTACTGGGAGGACATAAGAAATGCCATTGATAGTACCAGTAGTCATGAGCCTTTCTGGTTCGATGAGAGAGACTTGGCGGATATTATTGAAGTCGAAATCGTAAGTGAGGTGGGCGAGTGATTTCATTTCGTCAATAGAGAAATTGGTGCGTAGGTTGTCACCTAGAGTACTGGCAAGACTAATGATATCGGTAAGAGAGAGTTGTTTTTCGAGGACTTTATCTTTGATACCAATGAGAATTTTTTGTTGAGAAGCACCACGAGTGAAGTCACCGCTGGCGGTACCGTGTCTAGCACGAGCAAGGCCGAGAGCTTGATCGCCGTCAATAGTGTAGGTCTCGCCGGCTTTAAAGACTGCACCAGTCCAACCATAATCTGAGATGTCTTCGTCGAGAGTGACTTCTATGCCGCCCAAGGTATTAACTATTTGGATGAGAGAACCCCAGTTAAGATGGGCGTAGTACTGAAAATCGAGATCGAGGATTTTACCGACTTCATTTGATAAGGCTTCGGCGCCGGACTGTTCGTCGTTGCCATCCATATTATTACACCAATATATTTCATTGATTTTGCCAGTAGCGGTGCAGGTGGAAGAAGCTTTGAGGTCACGGGGAAGAGATAGCATGGCGACATCGCCGGTTTTTTGATCGAGACTAATGACCATAATAGAATCGGTAAGTTGAGCGCCATCGTGAGTACCATTGCCTTCGTCGCCGTCCATATTATAGCCGCTAGTTCCAAAAGCAAGAATATTAGTGCGTCCGTTTTCGTCGGTTTTAAGATCGACATAATTTTCGGTAAAGAGATCAAAAATATTACCTTGACCGCCAGTGATTTTGGCGATAATATCATTACCCCAAAGAATAAACCAAATTACGCCGCCAAGGAGAATTAAGACAATAAAGAGAAGAACACCAGTGATAATTTTGCGTTTTTTACTGACGGGTTTTTTATGCATGTTTTTGGCTTTCTTAGGTTTATTGGTAGTTTCGGAGGGGTCGGTTGCTTTTAGTTCGCCAGTTTGTTCATCAAAATCAAAAGCTTGGATAGGTTGTAAGAAATCTTCAGCGGAGCTTTGAGGAGTGGGTTTTGGTGCTATGGTTGGTGGCTGCTCAATCGCTGATTGAACAGTAATAGGGCGTTTAGTGGATGGTTTGCGGGTAGCTGGTTTTTTAACGGTGGTACGGGCGGTGGTTTTACGAGTGGTGGTACGGGCGGTGGTAGTGCGAGCGGCTGAAGGTTTTTTGGTGACAGTACGGGTGGTGGGTTTTTTGGTAGCAGATTTTGTAGTAGTTTTGGTAGTAGTCTTACGAGATGGGGAAGGACGAGTCGCGGAAATTTTAGCGCGACGCGTAGTAAGACCATCGATTGATTTATTTTTATCCATTGTTTATAATTATAGCATAATGACAACGAAAATTACGAAAAAACAATTAGCGGTTTTAAACTTTTTAGAGGATTTTACAGGGGAGAATGGGTATTCACCCTCTTATCGTGAGATTCAAGAAGGATTAGGATTATCTTCGGTTTCGGCGGTAGCGGAGCATATTGATAATTTGGTGGCTAAAGGAGCTTTGCGTAAGGTACCGGGAGCGGCGAGATCGCTAGAAGTGTTAGACTATAAGCATGAGAGTACGGTAAATCTGTTCAAGGCTAAATTGATGGATTGTTCGGAAGAGGATGCGAAGATTTTGAAATTGGCAGCAGAAGTGTTGGGATTGGACTTGGGTGAATTGAAATAATAGGGTAAAAGGTATGAGAAGAAAGATACGATATGGAATTGTGCGAGTTGGTTTTATTTTGGTGCTTTTGGTTTGTGTGGGATTAGTAATGAAAGGTATTATAGACAATGCTCTGTATAATAGATTTTATGACAGGGGATTGCCGAGGATTAATATTGATTTGAAAGAAACAAAATTGAGCGAGATAAAAGAGGGATCAAAAGAAAAAAAATATAAAAATACTCATTTAAGCTTATATAATAATGGTAAAATAGATAAATTTGAAAATGTAGAGATAAAAGGACGGGGAAATTCTACTTGGGAATACTCAAAAAAACCATATCAAATTAGTTTTAATCATAAAGTTGATTTATTAAAACTTGGGAAAGCAAAAAAATGGGTGCTTTTAGCTAGTCGAGCAGATCATACCTTTTTAAGAAATGATATTGCTTTTAGATTAGCTGAAATGTTGGAATTGAAATATAATCACAGAGGAGAATTTGTAGAATTGTATTTTGATGGTGAATATGAAGGTTTGTATTATTTAATACAAAAGATTGATATCGCAAAGAACTCGGTAGATTTAAGAACGAATGGAGGATTATTATTTGAATTAGATAATGTGTATGCAGATGAAGATGATGAAGAATATTATGTGAGTGTTTCTGGAAATACTTTGGTACTAAAAGATATTAAACAGGATAACGAGGAAACTAGAGATTGGATAGTTGAAGTTTTTTTGAATAATGTGAATGAATTAGAGACATTAGCAAAAATGGGAAATTATGATGAGGTTTCTAAGATTATAGATATTGAATCTTTTGCAAAATACTATCTAGTGAATGAATTTGCGGTGAATCCGGATGCATATTCGACTAGCTTCTACTTATATAAAGATGGCATCGAAGATAAGATTCATGCTGGACCAGTGTGGGATTTTGATTTGGCTTTAGCAAATCATAACTGGGGGTGGGAAATTGATGAACAATTCTATTCGCCATCAGAAGAGATGATTAGGCGAAGGGAAGCTTTTGGTGAAGATGGTCTTACTGAAAATAGGTATATATCGAAATTAATGTATTATTTAATGGAGATGCCAGAGTTTAGAAAAGAAGTAAAACGAATTTTTAAAGATAAAATGAGCGGGAGAGTAGGTGAACTAGTGATTGCTATAAAGAACAGATACAATAAAAACTATAAGGCGATGCTTATAAACAATGAGAAATGGGGAATAGAAGACTCTGAAGAAGAATATGAGTATTTACTAGATTGGATAATAAAAAGGTTTGAGTTTTTTGAATCGAAATATGGTGATGGTAAGGTTAACGATCAAAGACGTTTCCGGTTTCTATAATAGTGGTTTCATCCCACGCTTTACCGGTTTGTATTTCTTCAACCATATGGTCTTCTTCGTTCCAAACATAATAAATGATAGTGCGCTCTCTGGGTGAATTAATATTACTAAATAATTCGGTGCTGGGTTTTCCGTAATATAAATCATTGAAGGCTTGGCCGAGATCCTCAAAAGAGATTGGCTTGTCAGAGCGGTGCATTCTTGAATGGGTCTCCTCGACACCTTTGATGTATAGAATAGGATTGAACCGATTATTAATATAATCGTATTCCCAAACCCCATCTTTGTAGCCATGGTCGGCTAAAATTACTATAGAGGCATTGTCGTAGGCATTAGCAGATTTAAGACGATCAAGATAAGCTTTGATGGTTTTAAAAGTAGCGATTTGTTTTTGGGAATAAGTACCAACAGTTTTGTCTATCGGGTTGAGATTTTCATCGAGATTAAACCAAATATGTGCACCTTCAAGGTGAATGAAATGGAAGACATTGTTGTCGACAACTTCTAGTTCTTCATTATTATAGATGTCATAATTGACTCGATCGTGCCAATCAAAATCAGCATGTCCTTCATCTAATTCTGATGCCCCGAAATCGAGTTCTTCGATATGCGCTTTGCCTTTTAGAGGATAAGGCAGATATTTATAAAGGTCATATCTGAGGATTTCGGTATAAAAACTCTTATTGTTGATCTTAATATTGTTGGATATGTTCTTGAAGATTGAGGCAGTATTTCTATCCATAATAATGTCGTTATCATAAAAGTACATATTATAATGGTCTTCGTTTAGAATTTTAATGATGTTAGAGCTTGCAAAAGCATTTTTTGAGTATTTACTGAAATCTGTTTCGTTATGATTAGGGATTTGGGAAAAGATGTAAGGAATTGAATCTCTAGTGTATGGATAATATGAAACAGTGTCTTGATAGTAGGTAAAATCTTTGAAAGTAGATTGATAGTCAGGGTTGTCTTGCAATAATTTGTCAAAAGATCTAGAATCGATGGCATCGACGAGGAAGATGAAGAAATTACGATTGTTTGAAACTTGATTATAATAATCAAAAGTAGCTTTGGATATAAATTTATCTTCTAGGGCGTTGGTGGTGAATAATGAAGAGATAAATGATATTAAAAGCATTACTAGGACGGCACTGGTGATTGGCGCAATGAAGGAGACGTATTTTTTGAAAGTAAATTTTTTGATGAGTAAAAGGGATACTCCAAAAATTATTATCCACAAGACTACTGATGTAATCGATTCGGCTTTGTATTGTCGCCAATTGAAGATTTCACCATTAACTCCTGGTAGAGAGCTTGATAGAAAGTTTCCCTGAATATACGATATCAGAAACAAGCAAAAAACAATGGATAATACAATATAATAGATGACGATTTTTTTAAACAATTTGGTGGCTATGAAATAGCATAGAAGTAATACAATAAGAATTATAAAAAAGAACAGGAAAAATTGAGGGATCAGGAGTGGTATCATGTCATACAAATCGAACCAAAAATCATTAGTATTGTTGGCATAAAGTGAAATTGGCTCGAAGATTAAGAACATAAAACTGGTTGTTAACGCCAAAATGATTGCTGGCAAAATATCTTTAAAAAACTGCACACCTTTTTTCATGTGATTATTATAACACATTTTATAGGTTTTTCTTTACATAAGACAAAAAGATGGTAAAATAATATTAGGAGAAATGATTATGCCTAGACGAAGACGTAGTAAAAAATGGATTTCATGGCTAATTATTTTGATACTTTTAATTGCTGCGGGGGTGGTTTGTTATTTAGTTTGGAATAGTTATTTTAATGATAGCAAAATGGATGGACAAGGGGGAACGGAAGTTTCGAGCGAAGTCAAAGAAGAGACTGGTACTACGGATGGTAATGAAGAGGTTGAGGATGATGAAAAGAAGGTTAAACAATATGAGGGTGATGACCCAAATAATGCGGAAGAATTGTCTGGTGCGGTGACATTTGCTGGTGTAGTGGATGAAAAAGTGATGATTAGAGCTAATATAGATCAATATTTAGGTGATGGTAGCTGCAAATTAAGTTTGATGAATGGAGAATCGGTGGCTTATGAAGAGACTACTAGAATTGTAAGCGCAGCTTCTACGGCGACCTGTGAAGGGTTTGATATATCATTAGATGGAATTAGTGAAGGAAGCTACAAAATAATTATAAAAATTGAAGCAAATGGAAAAAATGGAACAATAGAAGGAACGCTTGATATATGATAATGATGGAAAAAAAGACAATACGAAGACGTGATCATAGAATTTGGTATCTTATAGGTGGTGTTTTTGTGGCGATGTTTTTGTTTACGTTTTTGACGCATTTATTTAAGAACCAAGCTGAGGAAGCCGATGCAGCAAATGTGGCGAATTTTGATCCAGGATATATTATCTCGGATTATCAGATGAGTAATTATAAATCTATGAATGAGACGGAAATACAACGGTTCTTGAAAACAAAAAACTCCTGTAATGACACGAATATAAATAAGTATACGATGGGGGAAAAGGTGTCGTATTTTTCTGAATCAATGCCGCCAAGAACTTGGCATGTGGCGAATGGTCATTTTGTGTGTTTGGCGGATGAAGATTTTAATGGTGAGTCTGCTGCTCATATAATTTATAAAGCGGCACGTGATTATGAGATTAATCCGCAGGTGTTAATTGTTCTTTTAGAAAAAGAACAAAGTTTGATTACGGATACTTTCCCGCACAGTGGGCAATACCGATCGGCAACTGGATATGGTTGTCCGGACACTGCAGCATGTTCGTCAAAATACTATGGGTTTAAAAACCAAGTTAGAAATGCGGCAGTTTTATTTAGGACGGTGTTAAATGGTGGTTGGACTAATTATCCATTGGGTAATAATTATGTACAGTATAATCCTTCTGCTTCGTGTGGTGGTTCGATAGTAAATATACGTAATTTGGCAACTTCGGCTTTGTATCGTTATACTCCATATCAACCGAATGCGGCGACGTTAGGTGGGTGGAATGATGGATGTAATGCGTATGGGAACTTGAACTTTTATAAGTTGTTTGAGAATTGGTTTGGAGGAATAATTGATGACGAACCATATAGCGATGTTGTGACACCGCGATATATGGAAGTAGCTAAAGATACTAATTATATTAATCCATATACTGGGCAAAGTGATGCTGCTGTTAAAAAGGGGAAGATTATGAAATTTTCAACTAAAATAGTTGATAAGGATGGCGGATGGTGTATAAGGACTGCGGAAGATACAAAGAATAACAAAAATCGTTGTATTAAGCGAAGTGATTTGGATGAGGTGAAGATTGCATTTGAAAGTATTCCTGAATCAGCACAAGAGAAGGTAATAAAAGCTGGAGCTAGTAAGATTAATATCAGGACTGGTGAAGAAACAGTTGTTTATAATAAAAATCTAATAAAAAGATTTCTGAAAAAAGCGACGTTGGGTAATTATGTTTATTATGTTACTGAATATGATACTAATAATGGTTCTGAAATAGGAATTTTAGCAAAATATATTAGCGAAATAAAATATGAGGAAGTGGTAACGCCAAGATATATGAGAGTGACAGAGGACACAAACTATATTATCCCGCAGACTATGGAAGAAAAGGAACAAGTAGCAAAAGATACGGTATTGTTGTTTACAACTAAAACCAAAGATAATAATGGGGATTGGTGTATCAGGACAGAGAGCGATACAAATAATAAGAATAATGTGTGTATAGAGCGTAGTAGTTTGGATGAAGCCGATAAATATTTCCCTGTGCTCTCACCACGTAAAATGCAGGTAGTAAAGGATGTGTATTATACGATTCCATATACAAATAAAAGGGGTGAATTAGTGCGGAAGAACAAGATTTTGAGTTTTAATACCAAGATAGTTAATTATGATGGAAGTTGGTGTATCAGAATAGAGAGCGACACATATAATAATACTAATAAATGCATAGAGCGTAGCAATCTGATGGAGGTTGAACCATACATGTCGACTTCAGTGCCGCGTGAAATGCGGGTTAGAAAGGACACTTATTATATCAATCCTCAGACATTAGAAAGAGGAAGTTTTGTAGGAAAGGGAACAATTTTGGATTTTGTAACAAAAGTAAAAGCTAATGACGATGAATGGTGTATTAGGACAGAGGACGATACAAATAGTGATTATAACTTGTGCATTTATAGAAAAGATTTAGAAGAAGTGTTATAATAAAGATATGAATAGTAGAGTGAAGGTGTCGGTTTTGGTACCGATATATAATGTGGAAGAGTTTTTGCCGGAATGTTTAGATAGTCTTGTTGGGCAAACTTTGAAAGAGATTGAGATTATCTGCATTAATGATGGCTCTAAGGATAATTCATTAGCTATAATCAAGAAATATGCCAAAAATGATAAGCGTATAAAAATTATTGATAAAGCGAATTCTGGATATGGTGATTCAATGAACCAAGGTTTAAAGAAAGCGACAGGCGAATATATCGGGATTGTTGAATCAGATGATTTTATTGACAGAGATGCTTTTTCGGAGCTTTATAGAATTGCAAAAAAGTATGATGTGGAGGTGGTAAAAGCAAACTTCTATGAATATTTTGGTGAAACTAGAAAAGATAAATCAATTAGTAATATGTTTTTACCTGAGCAAATAGGTAAGGTAATAGATCCGAGAGAAAATAGGGAGATTTTTTATCAGCCACCCTGTATTTGGTCGGCGATATATAAGAACGATTTTTTGAAGAATAAT
The DNA here is from genome assembly GCA_946414465.1 of uncultured Candidatus Saccharibacteria bacterium. Taxonomy (GTDB): domain Bacteria; phylum Patescibacteriota; class Saccharimonadia; order Saccharimonadales; family Saccharimonadaceae; genus Nanosyncoccus. The sequence continues at coordinate 144,853 of CAMKOP010000001.1, forward strand.
AAGATTAAGTTTTTGCCTACTCCTGGTGCAGCATATCAAGATGCTGGATTTAATTTTAAGGTCTGGGCAATGGCGCGAAGAGCTTTTTTTGTTAAAAGGGCTTTTTTACATTATCGTCAGGATAATGTAAATTCTTCAGTAAAAGATGCTAGTAAAGTATATTGTGTAAAAGATGAATATGATTCAATTGAAGAATACTTAAAAAAGAATGGTTTGATGGATGAGCTTGGATCGATTGCTTTTACTTGTAGATTTGGTGGATATATCTGGAATATGCATAGGCTTAACAGAAAGGCAGCTTTAAAATTTTCGAAAGTAGTAAAAGAAGATTATAATAGGGCAAAGGAAGGCGGGTATTTGAGGAATGATTTATTAGACGATGTTGGTAGGCATAATTCAAGAATGATTGCGGTGCGGCATCCAAAACTGTATATTGCTTTGCGTCCTATACATGATGTTAGAAATAAAATAAAATCAGTAGCTTCTAAGACATTAAAGGTAATTTCTCCTAGATATCGTCAAAGACTTAAGACGATTGATGCATTAGATAAACTTAGGGTTGCGCAAGAAGATTTGTCTAATAGAATAGATAGAATAGAAAAAAAGAAGGGGTAATGAAGTGAAGAGTAAAGTTAGTATTATTGTACCAGTTTATAATTGTGAGAAAATGATTGGTAATACTTTGGAGAGGTTGGTAAAACAAACATTGAAAGAAATTGAGATTGTATGTGTAAACGATGGCTCGACTGATGATTCTTTGGAGATTTTAAATCGATGGACTAAGAAAGATAAAAGAATAAAAGTTGTGAATCAAAAAAACGGTGGGCTTTCTGCTGCAAGGAATACCGGAATACGTAATGCTAGTTCTCCATATTTAATGTTTTGTGATGGAGATGATTTGTTTGACAAAAAAATGTGTAAGATAATGGTCAATGCCATTGAACGCGAAGATGTCGATATTGTAGCTTGTGGTACTGAAGTGAAATATGACGCTCATTCAGAAATTGCAGGCAGTGATGATAATTATTACAGAATTAAGTTCGTAGGGAGAAGATATATTGATGATAAAATTACAGCAAAAACCGATGTTTCTGTTTGCGATAAGCTTTTTAAGGCTGAATTAATTAACAAGAACAAGATTTGTTTCCCAAATGACTTAAACAATGAGGACTATTATTTTTATAATGCTTATATGAGTGTGGCTAAAACGATATATTTTGTGAATCAAAAATTGTATACATATATTCGTCATGAAGATTCAATTATGTCTGAGAATTTTGAAAAAAATTCCTATTCACCAGACCATTTATTAGTAGTTCAAAAACTGTTTGATTTTTATTGTAAGACTGGGTTTATTGATGCTCACAAAAACTTTTTCTGGAGTCAGTTTTCAGAAAGTTATTGGTTTTCATATGAACATTCGGCAAAGAAATATCATAAAACCATTCATAAAATTGCAAAGGATTTCATTGAAGAAAACATTCGAAAGTATCCTGTAGACCAGCCAAAGGTGAAAAGACAGATTAATACGATATTTTATGACGATTTGTTGCATAGGAGTTGGAGGTTGATGAAAAGGAAACTGAGAGGTTTTTATATGAGAGTTAATGTAGCTTATAAACAACAGGATTTTATCAATAGGAATATAGAGCAGCTGGAACAAGATGTTTATGAGTTATCTGAAAAATTGGATGGTGTAGAAGGAATAACGAAGGAATAATAAATGAAAAAGATAAGTTCTATTCAGAAAAGAATTAAGTCTATCTGGAATAGAAGAGTAAGGAAATCTTTACTGAGTGTAGTGATTCCGGTTTATAATGGAGAAAAGACAATAGGGAGATGTTTAGATAGTTTACTTAATCAAACGCAGAGAAGAGTTAAGATTATTTGTGTAAATGATGGTTCAACGGATAAAACAGCACAAATATTGAAAAAGTATCAATTAAGACACCGAAGAATCAAAATTATTAATCAAAATAACGATGGGCGATCTGCGGCTAGAAATGCAGGTTTATTGGAAGTTAGAACAAAATATGTTATGTTTTGTGATGATGACGATGAATATGAAACTAATATGTGTGAGCTGATGTTGAACGCAGTAGAAGAAAATAAGACAGATTTAGCTGTATGTGGCATAAAGGTAGTTTATAAAGTACATTCTGAGATGAAAGAAAGTGATGAGGAATACTACAGACTTAAGTTTGATGGAAAAAATAATATTGATGATGAAGTTATAATCCAGACAGATGTGTCAGTATGTAATAAAATTTTTCGTATGAGCATCATAAATGATTATATGATTCAATTTCCGGATGGTTTGGATAATGAAGATTATTATTTTTATAATGCTTATATGAGTGTGGCTAAAACGATATATTTTGTGAATCAAAAATTGTATACATATATTCGTCATGAAGATTCAATTATGTCTGAGAATTTTGAAAAGAAAAAATTTTCAATAGATCATTTAATAGTGGCTGAAGAGTTGTTTAATTTTTATGAAAAAAACGGTTTTTTGAAGGGGCATAGAGATTTGTTTTGGAGACAATGGATAGCAAGTTTTTGGTTTTCGTATGAGCATTCGGGAGAACAGTATTTCAGTTGGATTAGAGAAGAGGCAAACAAATTCTTAGACAATAATTATGAAAAATTTAAACCATTTGATAAAGAATTACAGAAGATGAAAGATGATATAGTAAAAGTTTTAAATAAAAGGAGTAATAATGGATAAGTATACATATTTAATAGTAGGGGCAGGAATCTTTGGATCAACGGTAGCGGAAAGACTGGCAAGTGCTGGTAATAAAGTATTAGTAATTGAGAGACGGGCACATCTTGCTGGAAATATTTATTCCTATACTGACAAGGAGACAGGAATTGAAATTCATAAATATGGTTCTCATATTTTTCATACGGAGATAGATGAAGTTTGGGATTATATTAGAAAATTTATGAAGTTTAATGATTATGTTCATATAGTTGATACTCGACATAATGGTAGATTATATCCAATGCCAATTAATCTTGATACTGTGAATTTGCTCTATGGAACTGATATGAATTCGGAGGAAGCGAAAAAATTCGTGTCAGAAGAGGCGGAAAGGGATAGAAAAAAATATGGTATTGTTGAGCCAAAAAATTTCGAAGAGAAAGGAATTAGTCTTGTTGGTGAGAAACTATACACGGTCTTTTTAAAAAATTACACAGAAAAACAATGGAATATGCCAGCAACAAAAATATCTGCTAAGATTTTGAGCCGTATTCCGGTTAGGTTTTCACATGATAATAGATATTTCATGACAGCGAAACATCAGGGAATTCCAATGGATGGTTATACGAAAATAGTTGAGAGAATGCTTGATTCAGAAAATATTCAAGTGAAGATCAATACGGATTTTAAGGATATTCAAAATGATTTGCCAGAGAATATAAAGATAATCTATTGTGGTCAAGTAGATGAATTATGTAATTATGAATTAGGTGTGTTACCGTGGAGGTCATTGAGGTTTGAGGAAGAGAGGACAGAAAATGGGCTTGGTGAATCGGTAATTAATGAGGCCGATAAGAATGTGCCATATACAAGGACGCATGATTATAAGTATTATCAAGTTCATCAACCGGAAGTGATTCAACAGAAAATTTCTTATATTGCACGAGAATATCCAGCGGATTTTGAAAAGGGTGGTGAAGCGTATTATCCAGTGGATAATGAAAAGTCGGCGGAGCTATATAAAGAATATGTGAAATTGGCAAAAAACAAATACCCAAATCTAATTTTAGGTGGAAGGTTGGGAGCTTATCAGTATTGGGACATGGATGTAGCGATTAAAAATGCTTTAGACTTGGCTAAAGAACTGCTTCATGAACACGATGAATAAAAAGGATTATTTTCCGGCGAGAATAGGTGCATATTTATTAATTAAATATGAGAATAATAAACAAATTGGGATTGTAAAAAGTACACAGTAAGGTATTATAAACCAATTTGAAATGTGAGATGTAGTAATAAGTGCAAGAAAATCGATAGACCATTGAAGTGGATACTTATGTAAAATAAATATTAGCAGAGTATCTGAGCCAATTTTTTGCATAAGATTTGCTAGATGTTTGGTGTATGTTTCGATAATAAATGACAATAAGATATTTACTATTATCCCAGCGAGTGCTGCAATAAAAAAGAAACAATAATTGCCATATCGATTTTCTGCCATAAGGACATAGCTGACATCATTATTTAAACTAAAATAAAGTGTGATTGATAATAATACAATAATAACAGGGATTGATATGTAGATTTTGGGACGGATTTTTGAAATATTCTTGTGAGTTTGGTATAAATAACCAAGCAACAAAAAGACTATTGTCATTGGAACAATATCGATTCCAAATGGTAGGTTGTGCCCATTTAGGAGACTTTGAATTGTTGGTTGAGATGGTATTATTAATGCTAAAATTAGGAATAGTAGTAGAATAAATGGTAGTTTAGGAAGTTTTTTCTTTTTAGTCAATAAGAGCATGATAGTGTCTACTATAAGTAAACTAATGAATAGGACTGGTAGGAACCATAAGGAGCTGTTTGTGACGGACGCTATAGATTTGTGAGTACCATAAAGGATTTTAGGAATTGTTAACAGATGAAAGTTTGAAATTGATAATAGAATACCCCACATTAAATATGGTAAATAGATTCTATGGAAACGTTTTTTGAGGAGTTGTTTGAAGGATGTTTTTGAATAATTAATAAATGAGAGAGAAATGCCAGAAATAAAGAAAAATAAAGGGATATGAAAAGCGTAAACCCATTTGTGAAAATTTGTGCTGAAATCGACATATGGTATATGTCCCGCAATGACTAGAATAATTGCGATTGCTCGTAGAATATCAACATATTGTATGCGATATTTTTTATTCATTAGGTAAAATTTTTTTAATTAATTCTGTTAATTTAGTACTAGATATTCCATCGGTATGCGGTAGATAAACAATTTCTACACCATGGGGTTTTAATTCTTTTTCATATTTTTTCCATTGAGGAGTGTTTTCCCAGTCTGATCCGACAAACATTTTATTGAATTTATATTTTTGCCATGCGCCAAATTTATTCTTATCGATTTGTGGAACAACTTCATCTACGTATTTAAGGGAAGCAATAATATCTTTGCGTTCTTCGAATGGAATAACTGGAGTTTTATTTTTTTCTTTTTTTACTAATTCATCGGTACTGACGGCTACTATTAAATAATCGCATTGGGCTTTTGCGTTACGAATGACATTAAGGTGTCCGATGTGAAACATATCATAGACTCCAGCGGTGTAACCAATTATCATGTGATCTTTTTTCTTAGTCATTTTTACTCCTTTTGTTGTTTAGATGTTTTAATTGGCGTAATGGCTTTGTGATTTTCCAGCTAGTGGAATTATAAATATCGCAGATAGAGTCATTTTGTTTAGCGACTTGTTTTTCGAGTTCGTTAATGGTTTGTTGTTTTTTATCAATTTCGCGATTAAGCTGGTTGATAGTTGATTCATAATTATTTATTTTTTGAAGTAATAAATCATGAATAGCCTTATGATAATCGTTTGAGGCGTCTTTTAATAAATATTCTTTGATGACGTCGGTGAAATTGGACACAGAATCTTTAGTTATCTTTAAAAACAACTTCTCTTTTAAAGCTGATTGTTTATTCGAGTAAGTTTTTATAGATTGAAGCATGGGCAGTAATTCGGACGGTTTATTGGTGTATGGAATAATTTTTTGTTGAGCAAGTGTATATTGTAGAGTGTCTATTGTACTAAGGTGCCTTTTGTTGAGGTCTTTAGCAAATAGGGCTACTGGTATTCCGGCGCAAATTGCTTCGAATGTAGACCCTGAATTATCAGATAATACAATATCGCTTTTTTGTAATAATTCTACTATTGTAGTGTCAGAATCATAAAAATCATCTGAAAGGGCTTGGAGTTTTTTAAATGAATCGTTATTATCGGAATTAAAATGGGTTGCATGGTGGGATTTCGAAACTATATGATAGTGTTTTTTAAGATTATTGATGGTTGTATTATTAAAAAGACTTATACAACTTACATCTGCACCGAAGGTTGGTAAAATGAGAAGAGTGGGTTTTTGTTGATTATTTTTTTCGCGTTTAAAATTATAATACTTCCAATATGGTACCACATGATATTTTGTGCCGTAAGCTTGGAGGAACTTTGGCTCATAAGTATTGAAAGAAAAAGCGCCGTCATAAGATAGTTTCCATTCAGGTAAATAGGCAGGATTAGGTTTTGCAGATATAGCGCTGTACGGATAACGAAGGTGATATACATATTTTAGTCGTTTTAGTATTTCTAAACCTGGATATGGAGTGAGCAATACTTTGTAGGTTTTATTATTGGAGACGTCTTTAATCGGTGAATAACCTAGTTTTTTAATTATATTAAAAGTATGTTCAGCTAGCCCGTTATATCCACTATCATACGGAACTATTATATCTACTGGGATTTTTTGTTTGATTAGACTGTCGATAGCAGAGCGCATAACAAAAAATTCGGTTAAATCATCAAATATTATTGCTACATTATTCTTCGACGACATCGCATTCTCCACGTTGAAACAAAATAGAATCTGTTGTTTTATGATTCATGTCTTGATAATCATTGCGACGAAAGACAATTGTAGGTGATTTTTCGTCTGGATAGTAAGACAGTATTTCACCGTCTTTAGTTCGCACTGAAGCATTAATTCTAATATTAGAGTCATTAATTTCAGAAGGCTTTATTTTAAAGATGATTTTTTTCTTACCTTTACCTTTGCATGCTTTTTGTTTTGAATTACTATTGATAAGGCTTTGGCCGCGATTGATGTCCCAGAAAGTGAGACCAACGTAGGTATCAATATCATCAGTGACGTTATAGGATACTTCGATTGTGACAAGGTCATTTTGGTTGATTTGTTTGTGAGAAAGCAGTTTAATGCCGAGATTGTCAATAATATCAGATTGATCCTCTCTATTTATATTATGAGTATAACGTTCTGAATTTTCGAGACTATAGCTGTTAGCGACGTCTTCTGGGCTACCATCTATCTTGATGATGCCGTCGCGAATTAGGATAGCGTGATTACAATATTTACGGACGTTTTCCATTGAATGGGTAACTAGAACGACTGTTTTGGTTTTGTCCTTTTTGATTTTACTGAAGAATTGATTGCATTTATTTTGAAATGCTTCGTCGCCAACGGCTAGTACTTCGTCGAGAACTAGAATGTCTCCTTTGGCTTTGATGGCAATAGAAAAAGCGAGACGAACTTGCATGCCAGAAGAGAAGTTTTTGAGTTTTTGGTCCATGAAGTTTTCAAGTTCGGCGAATTTAACGATTTCGTCATACATGTTGTCAACTTCTTGATTAGAAAAGCCGAGTAAAGCGCCATTTAAATATACATTTTCTCGGCCAGTTAGATCTGGATTAAAGCCGACGCCGAGTTCAATGAATGGAATAAGATTACCATTAATTGTAACTTTGCCTTTTTCTGGGTAATAGATACCGGCAAGTATTTTTAGGAGTGTAGATTTACCAGAACCATTGCGACCAACAATGCCAAGAAATTCACCACGTTTGACTTCAAAACTAATGTTTTTGAGGACTTTTTGCTTTTTAAAGCCTCTATCGCCACGTATTGTGCTAAAAATTGAGCCTTTTAGGCTACTAGAGCGATCGGTAGGTAGTTTGAAGCTTTTAGAAAGATTTTCTACTTTTATAGTAATCTCATCGTTTGGATCATTTATTTCGGTGCGTGTGCCAAGAATTCTTTTCATTATATCTCCTCTGCGAAGAATTTAGATTTTTTACGGAAATATAGGACAGCTAATACTAAGATGATAATTATGAGAATAATAGGGAAGACTTGGAGAAAAATATTACTAATATAATTCCAGGTTGTAATTGTTTCGTGAGTAATAAGACTATAGCGGATGTCTTGAATTGTTTGAGCAAGTGGATTCAAGAGAATGATTTTGGCAGCTAGGGTACTGGTTTCAGCGACCATTGTGATTGGGTAAATAATTGGTACGGCGTAGAACAATGCTTGAATGCAGACATCCCAGATTGAGGTGATATCGCGATATTTGACATTGATGGCTCCGAGTAAAAATGATATACCAAGAGCTAGTGCGTATAATTCAATTAGAGAAAATGGTACGAGCAACCATGTCCAACTAGGTTCGACGCCATTGATTAGAGCAAAAACAACAACAACGACTAGATTAATTAGCATATTAATAACGGCGGTTAAGGTTGCAGAGACGACGACGATATATTTTGGAAAGGAAATTTTTCGGATGAGGTCGCCTCGTACTACCATGGCTTGAATTCCTTGAGAGGTACATTCAGTAAAGAAGCTCCAGATTGTTGTTCCAGCTAGGAGATATACTGGGTAATGCGGAATATCCCCGCCGAACCTAAGAAGCTTTGCAAAAACAACGTAGAGAATCGCAAACATCATCAGAGGGCGAAGAAGTGCCCATAAATAACCAAGTGCAGAGCCTTGATAGCGGAGTTTGAAGTCAGTCTTAGTAAGCTCTGCCAAGAGAATACGATTTTTTTTGCTCAACACACGAGGAATACTCATACTCTATAATTTTATCATATATATAAGGGATTGTCCCTATTTATATTTCAAGAAACTCGGATAGTTTTTTAATTAAGAAATCATTTTCTTCTTTGGAGCGGATTGCTAGACGGATGAAATTCTTATTCTTAAAAGCGGTTTTTGTTCTAAGGTCTTTTATGAATATATTATCATTAAGTAATTTTGTAGCGAGTTCGGTGGAATTAATATTTTTTAAATCCACCATGATGAAATTAGCTTCTGAAGGAAAAATGTGACATTTTTCAGAGAAGACTGTCTTTAATTTTTCAATCATCCTCTTACGTTCGTTGGCAATTTTGTCGCAAGACGAAGCATAGTCGGAATTGTATAGATTAGCGATTTGGAGAAAATATTCGCCGTAAGAATTGATATTCCAAACGGGAAGTTTCTGTTTGATGTCTTTTATGAGGGCTTTATTACTGGACGCTAATACTCCAAGACGAATGCCTGGAACACCATAAGATTTACTAATACTTTTAACTACGATTAGATTAGGGTATTCTTTTAGAATATCGTCTTTAATAAAAGTATAGCGTTTTTCTGGTTCGGAAAAATCAATAAATGATTCATCAAATATAATGATCTTATTTTTAGTTTTTGCTTTATTTAATAGAGAAAGCATGTCTTTTTCTTCAATAAAGGCACCAGTTGGGTTATCTGGGTTGATGATACATAGGATGTCGTTTTCGTCGAGGGCGGTTTTTAATCTAGATATTTTGTAACTATAATTATCTTCGGCCATGTCATATTTATTAATCTCGCAACCATTAAAGCATCTAGAATATTCGTTGAAAGCTGATGTTGGGAGGTACATTTTTTGTCCGATAATTTGACCTAAAATCGAAATTAATTCAGCTGCACCATTGCCTACGACAATGTGTTCCGTATCTATATCATTGAAAATACGACTAGCACAAATACAATTTACGTTTTGGCCAGAAGGGTATTGTGAAATTAGAGTCTTGGAAGAGTAATTAATTTTATTAAGTAGGTCTTTGGTAGGATAGTAAGGATTAACTAAATAACAATAATCTAGAAGACCGTTGAATCGCCAATAACCACCGTAGCGTTTTTGAAAATTTATGAGTTTTTCTTCTCCTTCTGAGAAAAGACAAGTAGCAATATCTAGATCTTGGGAATCGTCAATTTCATACCAATCCAAATCAGAAACATCTAAGGCTTTTAGGCTACTTCTCGACATATGGGCGATGATTTTTAGGATTAGTTCATAATATTCATTCTCTCCGTAGGCTTCAATATAGGCTTTAAGGAAAGGTATAAATTCTTTATTGATAAACTGCTTGCTAAATTTATAGATATTAACTGTTTTATAATATTGATTTATATCGTTGTAATTAAAATTCTTTTTTTCGATAAATTCAACGATATTATTATTTTCTTCACAGAGTTTTACGACTGTGCCATCCATCCACTGTTCATATTTTGCAACAGAAACAAGATTCTTTTCCTTGTTTTTTACTAGTCTCTTAATCAACTCTGGTTGGTAGATTAAATCGGATTCTAGAAGAATAGTATCTTCTTTTTTGAATTCATCAATTGCTAAATAAAGTGAATAAATATTATTAGTTTTGTCGTAGATTGGGTTATCTATAAAAACTAGTTCGATTTCTTTTACTTTTGAATTTTTACAGTCTTTTAGCAAATACTTTTTGACGTTTTCGCCTTTATATCCAACTACTAAGATCAACCTTTTGACACCGTTATCAACTAGAGCTTCGATTGCGCGCTCGATGAGGGTTTTATCGTTGACCTTTAACATGCATTTTGTGTTGTTTTTTGTGTATTTGCCGAGTCTTTTGCCCATCCCGGCGGCGAGAATTAATGCTTGCATGGTGGGTTCCTATTATTTTTTCTTTACCTTGATTTCGTCGGATTCGACTTCTTTGTGCTTGTTTTCGTCGATGCCGAGTTTTTTATTGACTTTCTTTTTTGCTTTGCGGAAGTAAAGACCGACGAAAGCACCGATAGCGATAATGATGCCGGCTCCGGCTTGGATGGCGTAGGTCATGACCGAGGGGTCAATATAGCCAAAGATATTTAATGAGTTCATTTTTGATTTCTCCTTTCTTTAATTTTTTCCTGGATGCAGTTAATAATATATTCAGCTCCCACTTTTTCACTATTACCTATATTATACATCGAATCTTTTTTGAGAGAGGAAATTTTCTTCTGATATTTTTTAGGGTTTTTTAACATTTCTTTAACAACGGAATTAATGCTTTCGACATCTTTTACTTTTATAACTTTACCGATTTCTTCTCGAGCCCAAATATTAAAGGGCTTTACTTTGATTTTCTTATATTCTGGGTTCATAATTTTCATTGGAGTATCGATAGAAATGACTGGTTTTTCAGTAGTAAAAGCGTATTCATAACCGATGCCAGACCAGTCGGTAATAAGGAGATCGGCGTTAAAGACGGAACTGGTTTTAGAAAAGTCGGTTTGAATTTCGATATTGGTTCCGGTATATTTTTCTTTCATTTTTTCGAATGCGTCTTTCATATGGCGGACTTGTTGAGGGTGGGGACGGACGATGACTTTATAGCTTTCGCCTTTTAATGATAATAAGATTTTATCTAAACAAAGGTCAATAATATTATCTTTTTGCCAGGAAGGAGCAATCATAATAGTTTTTTCTTTAGAGGATTTCTTTTTTGATTTTTTGTAATTTGAAATCATATCGTCGAGAAGTGGATAGCCAAGATCAATAATTTTGCGGTTTTCAAGGTGGTAAATTTTATTGGTTTTTTCACATTCTTCGCGTTGATATTTTCCAGTAACGAAAACTGAATCATAATTATCCATTGAGCCTTTTCTCATGGTTAGGTTTAGACTATCAATACCGTGAGGTAAATAAATATATTCGATATCTTTTTTTATGTAGCTTCGTTTTATGTGGTAGTTATCAATATCCGGCATGGTCATAACTACAACATCTGCATCCATTTTCATCATTAGAGTTATAAGCTTTTTCTCTTCAATATAGTAGGGTTTTAAGTGTTTTTGGGTTTTGGCGAGCTCGAAGATATCATCATTATAATCGCTAGTGATATAGTGAACCACTATATTTGTGTTTTTTAGAATGTATTCAATAATGCCTTTGTAATACTTATAAAAACCATTGCTTTCAGAGTAGAAAACAAGCTTTTTGTTGGTGATAGCGAAGAACTTTTTATAGTCGGCTTTTTCTTTTTTAATTTGTTCCTTTGTTCGTTTGTGAGTTTTACTGATGTCTTTTAGTTCTTTTAATTCTTTTCGGGATTCATCTAGAGCTTGGTAGTCTACATGTTTTTTGGGATTAATAAAGATATTAAGAAGCCATTGTTGGATGATTGCCATTAAATTACTTGCAATCCAATAAAGGGCTACGCCAGCGGTAACAAAGGTACCGAGATAGACGGAAAGACCAACGGAAAGGATAAGCATACCATATTTATTCCATTTAGATTGTTCGGCTTGAAGAGGATTCATGATGTTTTGACCAACACAGAGAACAAGGGCAGAAAGGCCGGCGATGATTGGTATCCAGATGGCGATGCCACCATTTTCTGCGGCGATCCAGCTGAGATTAAAACCAAGAAAATTAAAATCAAGGTTTTCAACGCCAATATATAATCCCGGATTTTTTACGATTTCAACTACGCCGAGCAGGATGACGATTTGTGCTATTAGGGGAATTAGAGAAGCGAAAGGGTTATATTTATATGTTTTGTAGATTTTTGATTCTTCTTCAGCTATTGTGTCTTTATCGCCAAAATATTTAATTCTAAGGCGATTGATTTCGGGTTGCATTTTAACCATTTTTATTGAGTTTTTCTGAACCCAGATTGAAATTGGGAGAAGAACTATTTTGCTGACTAGTGTAAAAAGAATAATAGCAAGACCATAATTGTTAACTACGATGTAGCATTGTTTCATAATCCAGCCGAGAAAATCGACAAATAGCATAAATGACAACTCCTATAATACTTTTATGTATTTTATCATAAAATGGTATAATTGTCATATGGAGAGAATACTAGTTACTGGGGGGACCGGATATATCGGTTCACATACAATTATTGAACTTTATAAAAAAGGTTATGAGATTGATGTGCTTGATAACCTATTTAATTCTAAAATAACTGTTTTAGACAAGATTGAAGAAATTGCAGGAAAGCGGCCGAATTTTTATGAAATTGATTTGCTTGACATGGATAAAATGGACAAGCTTTTTGAAGACAATAAATACGATTTGGTGATACATTTTGCAGGGTTAAAGGCTGTAGGTGAATCTGTAGAAAAACCATTGAAATACTATGAAAATAATGTGGGAGGGACAATCAATCTTTTGAAGTGTATGCAAAAACATGATGTGAGAAAAATTATTTTTTCATCATCAGCGACAGTGTATGGCGAGCAACCGGTAGCGAAATTGGATGAAACAATGCCAACTGGGCTTGGCATTACTAACCCTTATGGTGAGACAAAGCATGTGATTGAAGAAATATTGAAGGATGTAGCAGAATCTGATCCGAAATTTGAGGCAGTGATTTTGCGTTATTTTAATCCGGTAGGGAACCATCCGTCAGGTTTGATTGGCGAAGACCCAAACGATATACCAAATAATCTGATGCCGATTATTATGAAAGTATCACGTGGTGAAATTAAGGAACTTAGTGTATATGGTGATGATTATCCGACTTCAGATGGTAGTGGAGTGCGTGATTTTATCCATGTGGTGGATTTAGCTAAAGGGCATGTTGCAGCGATTGATAAGATGAAACCTGGTGTTTTGATTTATAATCTTGGGACTGGAAAAGGAACGTCGGTGTTTGAGATGATTGCCGCTTTTGAAAAAGCAAGTGGAAAAAAACTGCCATATAAAGTGGTAGAGAGAAGAGCGGGTGATTTGGCAGAGATATATGCTGACCCATCAAAGGCTGAAAAAGAATTAGGGTGGAAAGCGGAGCTTACTGTTGAAGATGCGATGCGTGATACGATGAGTTATTTGAATAGTCTATAAGTAATTTGAAATAATTTAGGGTTTATTAGTGCTAGTCTGAGGGCGAATTTATCGATCTTGGTGGCTTTTTCGTTATTAGTGATGAATTCTTGGTGGTTTTTAAGATAATCAACTATTTCTTTAGTTTTTGGGTGGTTTAGTGGGATTTGGCGGAGGACGGAAAAGCGAGCGCGCATGCGACGTTCATTGGTAACATCTTTGAGGTTAGGGTAGTGTTGATCAATATCGTCACACATTTGGTCGGTAAGTTCGATGAGGTCAAATTTACGTTCGTCGAAGGTTTGGTTGATAATAGAATTATCATGATGAACATAAATATAGTATTCGTTGGGGATAAAAACGATTGTTTTAGCTTTCATAATAAGTTTGTAAGTGGTACCGACATCTTCGTGAAGTTTATTTATAGGGAATTTAATGTCTTTAAAATAACTGGTAGGGAAAAGTTTCATGGTGGCTGAAACCATGAAACCATTTTCTTGGAGCATATTAGCAAGAGCTTGTTCGGTGGTAAAAACTTGTTTGGGGTAGTTATGGCTAAAACCTTTGATTTTGCCATTTGGGTAGATTTCTTTGAATGAACAAATTGAAACATCGGCGTGGGATTCTGTCAGAGCGTTAAATAAACTTTCTATCATGCTAGGTTCAATACGGTCGTCTGAGTCTACAAAGGTGACATATTTGCCAGTGGTATGTTTTAGACCTGTGTTTCGAGCACCTGAGAGACCCATGTTTTTTTGATGAACGACTTTGATGCGTTTATCACTTTTGGCGTAATCATCAACGAATTTTTCGGAACCATCAGTGGAGCCATCGTCAACAAGAATGATTTCAAGATTTTGATAGGTTTGGGATAGAATTGATTCAATGCAATCGTGGAGGTATTTTTTGATATTGTAAACTGGAATAATGATGGTGATGAGGGGGGTAGTAGTCGTCTTGGCTTCCATAATGCTAATTATAACATATTGGATAATTGTTAGAGGATGGACAAAGTTTGCAATCTGTAGTATAATATATGCGTTTATTTTAATGGAGATGGTAATGATTGATGCTGAAGACAAGAAGATAGAACAGATTGAAGGAGAAATTTTTGGTGCTGAAAACGTAATTAGAGTACGAGGAGCAAGGCAGAATAATCTTAATAACCTTGACGTTGATATCCCGCGAGATAAGTTGGTTATTATTACAGGGTTGTCGGGGTCAGGAAAATCATCTTTAGCATTTGATACAGTCTATGCAGAAGGACAGAGACGATATGTAGAATCACTAAGCTCTTATGCGAGAATGTTTCTTGGGATAATGGATAAACCGGATGTAGATTCAATTACTGGGCTATCGCCGGCGATTTCGATTGACCAGAAGTCTACCTCGAGGAATCCACGCTCAACAGTGGCGACAGTGACTGAGGTTTATGATTACTTGAGATTATTGTTTGCAAGGGTTGGTGTGCCGCATTGTCCAATTTGTCATAAGGAAGTTAGTCGACGTTCAGTAGAGGATATTGTGAATGAAGTGATGAAATTGCCACTTGGAGCTAAGTGCATATTGCTTGCGCCGATTGTGGCGGCGAAAAAGGGTGAATTTCAACATATTCCTGAGCAGTATTCAGCGAAGGGTTTTTCGCGGGTACGAGTAGATGGAATAATTTATGCTTTGGATGAATTTCCGGAATTAAATAAAAACGAGCGCCATAATATTGAAATAGTGGTGGATAGATTTGTGTTAAATCCAGAATTAAAGTCTAGAATTAGCGGTTCGATTGAACAAGCGCTTGAAATGGGACAGGGTATTATTGAAGTTTTGAGATTAACTGATAATTCAGTAGCGGTGGGTGAATCGAGAATTGCAGCAGATAAGACAGAATCGTATACTTATTCGCAAAGATATGCTTGTCCGGACCATCCTGAGGAATTAATTCCAGAATTAACACCGAGATTGTTTTCATTTAATGCGCCAGAAGGAGCATGCCCAACTTGTACTGGACTAGGTACCAGGATGGAAATTGACCCTAGTTTGGTATTTAATAATAATTTGACAATTGCAGAAGGTGGCATTCGCCCATTTAATCGAGTGGGGCAGGATTCGTGGTGGCTGAAGCGATTGATGGCAGTTGGTTTGAAACATGGTTTTAACGTATATACTCCGATTGGAGAATTATCAGATGAGGTACGACAAAAAATATTATATGGTACGGGTGATGAAAAGTATGAGATGAAGATTAGTGGTTCGGGTAGATTTGCAGATGGCACAGTATATGAAACAACTTATGAAGGTGTGATACCGATGCTAGAGCGACGTTATCATGATCCGAAGGTGTCAGATTTTACTAAGCATGATATAGAACGATTTATGAGGGTGAGGAAATGTCAAACCTGTAATGGAGCTAGATTGAAGCCTGCAGTGTTGGCGGTGACGATCCATGATCTTAATATTGTGGATATGTGTAATTTGGATGTGGATGCGACATTAGAGGTATTGAGCCAGGATTTGGGTTTTTCAGAATCTGAAATGATGATTGCTGGGCCGATTTTGAAGGAGATACGAGAACGAGTGAAGTTCATGCAAGATGTGGGATTAGGGTATTTGGAACTTGGGCGAGCAGCAAATACATTATCTGGTGGGGAAGCGCAGAGAATTAGACTCGCAACGCAGATTGGGTCGGGATTGCAAGGAGTATTATATGTACTGGATGAGCCATCGATTGGTCTACATCAGAGAGATAATAATAAATTAATTGCAACGTTAAAACACTTGAGAGATTTGAGAAATACGGTTTTGGTAGTAGAACACGATGAAGATACGATGTTGCAATCGGATTATATTATTGATATTGGTCCTGGAGCGGGTGCAAAAGGTGGACGTTTGGTGGCAGCAGGGACGCCTTCGGAGATAATGAAGAATCCAGATTCAATTACTGGTAAATATTTATCGGGGGAAATGACAATACCTACTCCGAAAAAACGTCGCAAGGTACGATCGGGGTATGAGCTGATAGTCAGAGGTGCGCGAGAGAATAATCTAAAGGATATTGACGTGGCTTTTCCATTAGGAGTTTTGAATGTGGTGTCAGGTGTATCGGGGTCGGGTAAGTCGACTTTGGTGAATTCGATTTTAGCCAATGAACTTCTAGCAAGACTGCATAGAGCTCAAACGGTATCGGGAACGCATGAAAAGATTGAGGGTATTGAAAATATCAATAAAGTTATTGTGATTGACCAATCGCCAATTGGTAGAACACCACGAAGTAACCCAGCGACTTATACTGGAGTGTTTACGGCGATTCGTGAATTATTTGCGTCACAACCGGAAGCAGAAGTGCGAGGATATAAAGCGGGGAGGTTTTCGTTTAACGTGAAGGGTGGACGGTGTGAACATTGTCAGGGTGATGGCGTAAATAAAATTGAAATGCATTTTTTGCCAGATGTATATGTAACGTGCCCAACTTGTCATGGAAAGCGATATAATCGAGAAGCGCTTGAAGTGAAATACAAAGGTAAAGATATATCGCAAGTGCTGGATATGACAATTGACGAGGCGGTAGAATTTTTTGGAGCTATCCCTTCGATTGCTGCGAAACTCCGAACTATTCAAGAAGTGGGGCTTGGGTATATTAAACTTGGACAGCCGGCGACGACTTTTTCGGGTGGGGAAGCGCAGAGAATTAAATTGGCGACAGAGCTGTCACGTCGTTCTACTGGTAAAACTTTGTATATCTTAGATGAGCCGACGACTGGGCTACATTCGGACGACGTGAAGAGGCTAATGGCAATTTTGAACAAATTAGTGGATGGTGGGAACACGATGATTGTGATTGAACATAATTTACATGTGATAAAATCTGCGGATTATATTATCGATATGGGGCCGGAGGGTGGACTTAAAGGCGGTGAAGTTTGTGCGTGTGGAACGCCAGAAGAATTAGCAAAATCAGGTAAAACCCCAACTGGAAAGTATCTTAGGAAATATTTATGAGTTGGAAAAATGATCAGGTTTCAGAAAAGGAAACTGAGCGAATATTGGAACTAGCGCAAGAATGTTTGGATATATCGGGGGATTTTGTAGAAATGGGGTGTTATAAGGGGGATACTTCACTACTACTAGCGGAAATTGTGAAAGCTAGCGAAAAGAAATTATGGATTTATGATTCTTTTGAGGGGTTGCCGGAAAAAAGTGAAGCGGATGAATCGGTGCTAGGAACAAATTTTAAGAGTGGAGAACTGCTAGTAACAAAGAGGGAAGTAAAAGAAAGGTTCTTAAGGGCGGAGCTACCGGTGCCGGTGATTAAAAAGGCGTGGTTTAGAGATTTAACCAGCGAGGATTTGCCAGAGAAAATAGCTTTTGCATTCTTGGACGGCGATTTTTATGAGTCGATCAGAGATTCTATTAAACTGGTGGCCCCTAGAATGGATGCTGGAGGGGTGATGGTGGTACATGATTATACTAATCTGGCTTTGCCTGGAGTAAAAAGGGCGGTGGATGAATGGATGCAAAAGGGGACACCTCAGTTTGAGGTAGTTTTGTTGTAACACTAATGTGATATAATTAGGAAAAGGAGTGAAATAAAATGTCAACAAATATTACTAAAATTTTCTTGGTCTTAAATTCAGGATCGTCTTCGGAAAAATTTTCGCTTTATGAGGGTGAAGATGAAGTATGCTCGCTGTATTTTGAAGGAATTGAAGAGAACGGCAAAAAGAAATTTATTTGTACTATTACTCGAACAGATGGTTCGGAAGAGGCAGTAGATAAAAAATGGGATACTTTGGACGTAGCGTTTAAGGAAGCAAAGGCGATTTTTGAAAAAGAAGGGTTTATTAATGAGGCACATCCACTGGATGGGATTTTGGTAAGAGTTGTGGCAGCAGGAAAATATTTCTCAGCCAATCATATTGTAGATGAAAAAACGTTTAAGGAACTTGAGAAGGTAAAAGTGACGAACCCTTTGCATGTACCTGGAACGGAGCGGGGGATCAAAAATGCAAAAGAGACTTTCCCAGATGTGCCAGTTTTGATAATGAGTGATTCGGAGGCTTTGACAGCAGATTCGAGGCGAGATACTTTGTACGCTTTGCCGAAAGAAGTGATAGAAGAATTTGATCTGGGGCGTTGGGGTGCACATGGAGCTTCGTATGGGTATATGATGAGTCGGATTCCAGAATTGGGTCTACTTGAGAAGAAAATGATTGTATGCCATTTGGGGTCAGGATGTTCAATTACAGCGTTAATTGATGGTAAACCAGCTTATACATCGATGGGTGAGACTCCGCTTGAAGGGTTGATGTCGTCGACTAGGACTGGTTCGATTGACCCGACGATTGGAGCTCTACTTGGTGAAAAATTAGGTGCAGCGGAAGCGATTAAACTGATGAATAAGCAGTCTGGTTTGCAGGCAATGGCTGGGTCTAATGATATGCGCGAAATCATTGCTGGCGCAGAGGAAGATAATGCAGATGCAGCGGCGGCGTTTGATTTGTTTATTGATGGAGTGGTAGGAAAAATTGGTGAATTTGCGGCGAAAATGGGCGGAGTGGACGCGATTGTGTTTACAGCGACGATTGGTGAGCGTTCTATTCCAGTACGAAGTGCGGTGATTTCTAAATTGGAATTTATGGGATTTAAACTCAAAAATGATATTAAGCTGGATAAGAGTGCGGGATATGCGAATGTGGCTGAGGACGATTCGAAGCCTGTTTATGTAATTCCAACTAATGAAGCGGCTTATATGATTAAGAAAGCTTCTGAACTGGTAGACGCTGAATAAACTGAGAAAATTAGCACTCGGGGGTTTACAGTGCTAATTTTTGTGCTATAATGGGGATAGAAAAGGAGTAAACAAAATGGTATTAAAACCTTTAAAAGATCGTGTGGTAGCGGTGGTAGAAAAACCACTTGAAAAGACTAAATCTGGAATACTGCTTGGAGAGGCAAAAGAAAAACCGGCATATGCTGTTGTTGAATCAGTTGGTCCGGAAGTGAAGAGTGTGAAAAAAGGTGACAAGATTGTCTATAAAGAGTATTCTACGACAGAAATAAAGGTCGATGATAAAGATTATATTATTCTAAAAGAGGAGGATGTCTTAGCGACATTGTAAAACATGGCAAAAAAGATTTTTTATGAAGCAGAAGCAAGAGATAAGGTTTTGTCTGGTGCGAAACAATTATATGATGCGGTAAAAGTGACGTTTGGGCCTAAAGGGCAGAACGTAATTATTGAAAAAGAATATGGTGCACCTGTGATTACGCACGATGGTGTAACAGTGGCAGAGGCAGTAGAGCTTCCTAATAAAGAAGATTCTTTGGGTGAAGCCGTAGGTGCGAAATTGATTAAAACTGCAGCACAGAAATTGAACAAGGTTGCAGGTGATGGTACTACGACTGTGACTGTACTTACTTATAATATCCTTAATGAAGCGAATAAACTAATTGCAGCTGGCGTAAATCCAATGGAGCTGAGAAGTGGTATTGAGAAGGCTGGTGCGAAGATTGTGGCTGAGATTGAGAAGTCTGCAGAAAAGATTGAAGGTGATTCATCGAAGGTGGCTGAAGTAGCAACGATTTCGGCAGGTGATGCGGAAATCGGTAAACTGATTGCAGACGTGATTTCGAAGATTGGTAAAGATGGCGTAGTGACGGTAGAAGCTGGTCAAGGATTGGAGATGGAATCGGATATCGTAGAAGGCTTTTCGTATGATAAAGGATATTCATCGCCTTTCTTTGTGACGGATGTAAATCGCCAAGAAGCGGTATTTGAAAAGCCGTTAATACTAGTAACGGATAGGAAGATTTCGGCAGCTGCTGATATTTTACCATTACTAGAAAAAGTTGCACAAACTGGTAAGAAGGATATGGTGATTATTGCAGAAGAAGTAGAAGGGGAAGCGTTGAGTCTATTAGTATTAAATAAGCTTAAAGGTGTATTTAATTCATTAGTGTTGAAAGCTCCGTCGTTTGGTGATAGGCGTAAGGAAATTATGGAGGATATCGCTATTTTGACTGATGCGACAGTAGTGTCTAGTGATAAAGGTTTGAAACTTGAAGAGGTAGGGCTTGAAGTGCTTGGATCAGCTGCGAAGGTGATTGCAACCAAAGATGAGACCACAATTATAAAAGGAGCTGGTAACAATAAGGATGTGCGCGAGAGAATTGAATTAATTGATACATTAGCAAAGAATGCAAAATCTGATTATGAGCGTGAAGAGTTTGAAAAGCGAGCCGCAGCGCTTTCTGGTAAGGTGGCAGTAATTAAGGTTGGTGGTGCGTCAGAAACAGCTATTGAAGAAAAGAAATACCGTGTTGATGATGCAGTAGCGGCAACTAAGGCAGCATTATCGGAGGGAATCGTAACTGGTGGTGGTGTAACATTGGTGAATATGGCTAATAAATTAGATGTGCAGGATGCTGGTGCAAAGATTGTGCGCGAAGCATTGAAGGCTCCGTTTGTACATATTATGGAAAATGCAGGTCTGAATGCGCAAGCATTATTGGCTGAAGTGGAATCAGCGAAAACTGGGTACGGTATTAATGTAATGAAACCAGAGGATGGTTTGGTAGATCTTAAAAAGAAAGGTGTAATTGATCCAGCAAAGGTTACAAAAGAAGCGGTGAAGAATGCTACTTCTATTGCAGCGACAGCTATTACGATGGGTGCTCTAATTTGTGAGATCCCAGAAGAAAAGCCAGCGGCACCCGAAATGGGTGGAATGTATTAAAATAAGCCCCCGAAAGGGGGCTTATTTTGTGTGAGGTGGGGAGCTAATTACATCTTGTCAATGGACTGGACAAGATAGAGAAGTGCGTTGGCGCGAGTAGTTTCATCTGCAATTTCGCGAGCAGCTTGGTAAGCTGGTTCTAATACGGAGTGGTCGTTTAATTCTTCGAAGATATCGCGATATAGATTGAATTTTTCGTTGGCATCCATATTGACTTTGTCAAGAAGTGGCATTAAATCACGTAGAGCAGCTTTTTTGATGTCGTTGGTGTTTTGGGAAGTAGTTTCAGTAGATTCGATGGCTGGTTCTGGAGCAGGAGCTGGTTCTGCGGTTGGGACTGGCTCTGGAATTGGTTCTGGAGCCGAGGTAGTCAAACCTGGCATTTCAACTGGTGCAACAGGGGTGACTGGTTCTGGAGCAGGAGCTTCAACTTTGGGTTCTGGGAATGGTCCTACTGGTTCGCCAAGTTCACCAGTGTCGCCTTCGGGAATCGAAGACGGAGCAGCGACTGGATCAGAAAATACTGGGTCGATGCTAGTTGTATTCGTAATATCGTCAATTGCTTTTTGCAAATCATTGTCTACGCTTGGCGTAGTAACCTCTGCAGGATTAGTTATTTGAGTTTGGTCCATTTTTCCCACCTTCTATTATTAATACTTATGTTAATATTATCACAGTTTAATTAAATGCGCAAGAAGTTTACGATTTTGTCGAGAAAATCAAGTTTGACTTCTTCCATGGGGAGCCTGGCACCGAGAGCATCAACAATGGCTTCGCCGCTGTCACCTGGGAAGTAGATTTTGACGCTGAGGCCGAAGCGTTTTTTAGGGATGAGAACGGCGGAAAAATGCGAGTCTTCTTTTAAAATACCGAACGCTTTGAAATCTTCGAATGCATGGAGTTTGTCGCCTTCTTTGAGGCCGTCTTTATCAAGAGTATATTGGATTTTGCGGGGAGGGCGAGAAGCGGAGATAAGAATAGCGATGATACTAACGATGATGAGAGCAAGAAAAGTCCAAGATTGAATCCAGATTGCTAATGCTGATAAGGCTATGCCAACACCGAATAAGCCGAAATACCATCCAATATTGTGCTCACGAGAAATATATTCTTCGGCTTGCCAAGAAATGCTGCTTTGTTTTGCCATAAGTAGATTATAACATACTTCGCAAAAAAAGTGAAAATATGCTAAAATGGATGCACGGAGGGTTACCCAAGTGGTTGAAGGGGTCTCATTGCTAACGAGATAGTCCGGAGCAATCTGGAGCGAGGGTTCAAATCCCTCACCCTCCGCCAGGAGCGTTGATTTAGGCGTTTTTTTCTTGTTTGTTTTATGCGTATATGGTATAATAGTAATTATGAGAAAGTTTGCTAAAATTATATTACCAATACTATTAATTGCTGGGTTCGTGACCTTTTTGGTGGTGCCAGAGGTGTCAGCGATGACTTTGCGCGAAGGAGCAGAGGCGGCACGATGTGATGGGTGCCCGGCAGACTTATTTGGTGACAGCGGTGCTTTTAAGCAGGTAACAAATACAGTGCTTTATATTGTCGGTATTATTGCAGTAATCATGTTGATTATTGGTGGTATTAAATATGTGATTTCTGGTGGTGATTCAAAAAAGGTTACAGATGCAAAGAATACTATTCTTTATGCTATTATCGGGCTCATAATTGCTTTCTTATCATATGCAATTGTAAATTTCGTGATTTCGGCGTTACCAAATTCTGAAGATGAAAAGGAAAATGAACAAACTTCGCTTTTAATTCAGTCGACTGAGGGCTAAGATTGCGATTATGATATTTTTGGCTCCGGCTTGCCGGAGCTTTTTGGTGGCCGCTTTGATGGAAGCGCCAGTAGTCCAGACATCATCGAAAAGAATATAGGTGGCGCTAGGGTCAATTACTGTTTTTGGAGCAATTATGTAGGCGGAACTGGCTTGAGTAATGCGAGCGGAGCGATTAGCGCCAACTTGAATGGTATTTTTATTGCGAAGAAGGAGTTTTTGGACTTGGTATTTTTTACCGCGAAGTTTGGAGAAGTGCTTGGCAATGAGATAAGTATGATCAAAACCACGTTCACGAATGTGACGACCGATGGTGGGGAGGGGGACAATAATAGTTTTGTGAGTGTAATTGGGTAGAGATTCATTTAGGATTTCGGCGAGGGGTTTGGCAAGTGCGTGGATAGAATAGTATTTGAAATCGTGGACGAGGGCGCCAATAGGAGAAGAGCGTTCACCAACGATGTAAATTGGTGGTAGATTTGTGCATTTTGGGCATCGATGATTATTAATTCTGGTTTTACAATTTGGACAGATTTGGATTTTTGTATTAAGTATGTCATTTTTACAACGTTCGCAAATTATACTCCCTAAGTTCCTACAACCTCTACAGGAGTGAGGAGCAATAAGGTCTAAAAGCCCGACAAATGTTGTTTTTTTTACTTTTTTTGGCATGATTTTCTTGATTTTACTACGAAGATGATATATAATAAAGCATAACAATATAAGTGGAGGAAATATGGCTCGTACAAACAGTGACGATTTGCTGATGGAGGATGATCTCGCTGCTGCATTCCTTAGTGACGATGTAGATGTCGCCGCGCCTGTGGAGGTTGAGGAACCAGTTGTAGAAGATGTACCGCAGGAAGAAGGCGAACCAGTCGAAGATGAATGGGTGGACACAGACGAGTTTCCTGGACAACTAGCAGTTGATGTCTATGAAACCGCTGACAAGTTAGTAGTAAAAGCTCGCACCGCTGGCATCTCAAAGTCTGATCTCGATGTCAGTATTTCCGACAATATTTTGACTATTTCTGGTGTATTGTCGGGGGGTGAAGATGAGCAAACCACTAGGTGGCATATCCAAGAATGCTATTGGGGTGAATTTTCGCGAACAATTGCGCTCCCTGTGCAGGTGCGCGAAGATGAAAATAGTGTGAAGGCTGAGCTTAAAGATGGCGTGCTTACTATCATGTTTGAAAAAGAGAAGACCGAGGCTCCAAAAAAGATTGAGATCCAGTAAGAATAAATCTCCCTCGCAAGAGGGAGATTGTTATTGGTAAAAAATATCTCCTAGATAGGAGATATTTTGATAACTCTTTATTGGTTGAGAATGTTGGCAATGACGAAGTTGACGATAGCAAAGGCAAGTACACATATTACTAAGCCGATAACGCCGTAAAGGATAGTGTCTTTGGCTTTTTTGACTTTGCCTGCGTCACCAGAGGAAGTCATATAATTAACGCCACCGATAATCATGACGATTACGCACACAATACCTAGGACAGCGATAACAGCATTAATAATGCCAGTGATGTTTTCGACTAGGTTTGAATCGCCATCACCTACCGGGTTAACCTCTTGGCCTGTTGCGAATTTTGTAATTAGTTCTTTCATTTGTTGTCCTTTGTGATTAGTTTGATTATATTTTATAACTATTTCTTAGAAAATGCAATATCATTTTGAACAAGGGCAGGGATGTAGGCATCGTCGTCTGCGTCGTCGCTGTTTGTGCCTTGTTTGAGGATGCTACCTATGACGAAGTTGACAATGACGAAGGCGAGTGCGCAGATAACAAGTCCTATTACGGAGTAGAGGATAGTGTCTTTGGCTTTTTTGACTTTGTTTGAATCGCCTGAAGAAGTGATATAGTTGACGCCGCCGATTATGATAAAAATTACAGCTACGATGCCCATGATGAGAATGATGGCGTTTAGAATGCTGGTGAGAGCGCTATCGAGAGTACCGGTTGTGCCACCGCAACCTGCAGCGGCTTTTACTTCGTCGGAAACGCTACTATTACTACAAATATTGTCAGCAGCAAAAGTTGGTGTACTCACAAAGATATTAATTCCTAAAATGCTTGCGATGATGAGTGGCAGCAATCTAAATAGTTTTTTTGTCATGAACCTCCTTTGATATAACGGTTTCATTATTATTAGCGAGTATGGTATGTGGAGTAATTAGGGCGGCGTTGTTGATAGTGTTGGAGACAAAAGCAGTGATGATTTCGGCAAGAGCTACAATAATAAGTCCAAAACAGGCATAGAGAATGGATTGTTTAGCTTTTTGGAGTTTATTGGGATCACCAGAGGAGGTGATGTAACCGACACCACCGTAGACGATAAATACTACACAGACAATACCAGCCATGGCAATGACCCATTGAATGGCGCTTGTTACCATTCCACCTGCATCGTTAACGCAATTGGGTGTTCTGGCGCAATCGGCGGTGAAGTCTGCGCCAAGGGCAATACGGATAGAATTGACAACGATATGGGCTAGCATGACAATAGCAAGGCCGATAAAGGCATGAACTAGAGTTTTTTTGCCAGCGGCGATTTTGGCTGGTTCACCACTGGACATGATATAAAGATAGCCACCATAGATGACGTAACCCAGTACAAGATAAGCGGCAATAACGGTGATATCGGTAAGGATATTGGCAGCGATGGTCCAGATACCGGCTTTGATTGAATCCTCATCGTGCATATTTACACCGCAGTCCCAAGAGGTGAGACCGAGGAAATTATTGCGACAATCACCGACGTAGCTAGCTGCGGAAACGGATTGAGAAGAAATGATAGAGATAGTTGATAAAGTAGCAATGAATAACGTGATTGCTACAAGGATTTTTTTAATCATACTTTTATCTTAGCATAAATGTAAAAAAAGTCTAGTTTTTTTGGGGCAGTTATGGTTATGTCGTGTTTTTGACGATAGGGGAAAAAAGAGGTTTCACCTCTTGACAAAAATGCTTATGTGTGCTATAATTGCAGTACGCCTTGAAAAGGGCCTGTCTTAAGAGGTCATAAAGGGAGGCGAAAAATAACTATGAGTGGTAAAAGATCCTCAAAATTTGAAAGGTTAAGGGCATTTCTGGCTGGATTTTTGGTGTTCATAGGTATTTTTACAGGGGTAGGAAGTGCGGCTTTGCAGACCAATGAGGTTTATGCTATTTCAAACAATGAAAATACGGTTTTGACAAGCCCAAGTGACAGTGAGAATAATAACATTTCTGATGAACGAACTGCTGAAGAAAATGCTGAATCTGATGAAAATATTTCTACCACTGCTGAGACTAATAATACAACAACTACAACTGATAACAAGAGTAAAGGTGATACATGTAAAGATAGCCTGGGGGCTTTAGGTTGGTTGGTGTGTCCTGCGACTGGAGCGATTGCGAAGGGCGTAGATTTTTTGTATAACTTGATTAATAATTTTTTGGTGATTAATCCGATTTCGACAGATGACGGGACGCCAGTTTATGAGATTTGGAAATACTGTCGTGGTGTTACGAATGTTGTGTTTATTATCTTTCTTTTAATTGTAATTTATTCACAAATTACGGGGATTGGAATTTCTAATTACGGAATTAAAAAATCATTACCGAAGCTGATTGTAGCAGCAATTTTGGTAAACCTTAGTTTTATTATCTGTTTATTAGCAGTGGATGCGTCGAATATTATTGGAAATAGTTTGAGGGGATTATTTAATTCTGTTCAGGAGACAGTATTAGCGAACAATTCGATAGAGGTTGGCGCGGCTTCATATACAGGGATGTATAGTGCGATTGCAGGTGGAACGGCATTAGCAATTGGTGGAGCAGCAATTGCGTTTGATGCTGGGGCGATTTGGATGTTGATACCGACGGCGCTTGGAGCTTTGGTAGCGGCAGTTACAGGTTTAATTACAATTGCACTTCGGCAAGCGGTGGTAGTGCTTTTGATCATGATTGCACCGCTAGCGATGGTAGCAAATATTTTACCTAATACAGAGAAATGGTTTAAAAAATGGAAAGATTTGCTGACGAAGATGTTGGTATTTTACCCGATGTTTTCGTTGTTATTTGGAGCGTCGAGTTTGGCTGGATTTGCGATTATGATGAGTGCTAAGAGTGGTTGGGGATTGCTACTTGGTACAGCGGTGCAGATTTTCCCATTATTCTTCTCGTGGTCGCTGATGAAGATGTCTGGTACATTCCTTGGCGATATTAATTCGAAGGTGCGTGGATTGGCGGCCAGACCGCTTGCAACGAATCGTGCATGGGCAGAATCGCATCGTGCTTTAACGCAGAAGAATAATATGGATAAAAAAGCATATACACCGAGTCTGAAATTGATGCAATTTATGACTGACCAAAAGACGATACGAGAAGCGAAGACTAGTAAATATGCTGAGTCGGTGAGAAATCGTGGGTTGGCTAAGTATTCTCTTTCTCACTACAATAAAGATGGCAGTATTTCGAAATTTGGTGAGCAAGAGTATGAAATGCAGAAACGAAATATTCGTTATCAGCAGGCTATTAACATGGATGCAAATAACTTTAATCGCGGACTATCTGGTTTTAATAGTGGTTATAAGAGCACTATTGCTAAGATGAAAAAAGACTTTGATACTTCGTCGGGTGTCTTTTCGCGCGAGATTGTGGGTAGTACTTCGGAAGAAAGACTTAAGAATCTTGATGATGCAACGGTGAAGGCTTCAGATAGCTTGAAGATGGAGCTAGCACGTGGAGCTAAGATCGAATATGAGAATGCTAAAGGATTCCATGATAGAATTTCGAATGCTGTAAATGCGCATGTTGATTTAGAAGCAATTAATTCTGGAAATGTAAGACACCAGCTTCATAATGTGCTTGGTGATAGTGATAATATTGAGCGATATAGGAACATGGTTGGGATTATGGAAGGTAAGACGATTGATACGAACTTTATTTCTGCTGATGCAGCGCATTCGTTTAAGGCTCAATCGCAAATTGTACGTGGGAAGTTTGAAGATTTGTTTAGCTATACGGCACCAACACAAGACGTGGTTAACCTACTTAGTGAGCTTACGAAAAATAAGGATTCGAAGAATTATATTGATCCAATCGTAGCGGGCCTTAGAACGCTTAATATGCGTGGTGATACTGACTTGATACGTAAGCAGATGGAGAATATCTTTGCTGACGGTAAGGTGGATTTAGGGACATATGCTTCGCAGTCAATGGCAAATTTTGTGATGTTCGATGTGAAAGGTAAAGATCCATTTTTGAGACGATTCGGTAAGTATATTAATCTTGAGACGGCGAAAATGTATAATGAAGCAGACCCTGAAGATCGACGTACAAGAAAAGATATCTCGTTTTATGAGTATGTGAATGGTGAATATATAGACCATGACGAAGACGGCAATGTGATTTATGATGAAGGAGGTCGGCCGAAAATCCGAAAGGTTAGACGTGGGGCCAAGACACTTCTAAAAGGTACTTCATTTAAAGATATTGAGCGCACAGCAATTGATAACATGAATCAAGCAATTAGAGAGAATTCGGTGGATCTTAGTATTGATGAAGACGGTAATGAAGTAAGAACATTTAATTACGATAAGTTCAAAAAGAACCAAGAAGAAATTTGGGATGCAATTATGCCTAATATTATTGGCGATCAATTTTCGTACTTAAGTGGTAGTGAGCAAATTGTGGCGCTTGGTAAAGGATTAACTGGTATGAATTTGAAAAACCATACATTTGATTGGGAGGGGATATTTGGGAAAAATCTTGCCGATTCATTGACGCCTGAGCAGAAGAAAGACTATGTTGATTTCTTGAATAAGCGTACAAAGGTTTTCCTTGGTGGTCAAGTGCCATCTCAGATTGCGAGGACAAAGACAGATATCCTAGAATCTGTAAGACATCAATATGCATTTAAAGACGCCATAGATAATGATGAAGAATTCTTCCAAAGGGCTAGTAGAAGTGGTTTCAAAATGTCGAATGATGAATATAAAGAGTTTGAGCAACAGCATATGGATCGTATTAAACAAGAGTTTGTTAAATCATATAAGGAAGATGCGCTAAAGGGCTTTGTGAAGATGCACCATAAAGGTTATCAAGGTGAAGCTAAAGATGGGCTTATTCAATTATTAAATCCAGATGAGTTATATCAACAATATTTTGGTAACAGTGGAAATAATAATCAAAGTCGACGTGAGCGTCGTGATATGGATGATGATGAAGATGATGGCATGCCAGTGAGTATTGTTGATGGTGTTGGTGCTGATACGGGAGGCCCAGTTTACAGTGAGATTAGAAATAGGCTAGAGGCTATGTTTGATAATTATCGAGGTGTTGATGGACTGAATGTAGAGGAGTTTTGGCATGAGGCTAAAGAGTTGCTTGAGGAGTCAAGAGAAATCCCATCTATAGAAACTGTATTTGATGAAATCGAAAATAGCCTTGCTCAATACACTAATGTGTCTGAATTATATGCCTATTTAATAAGAACATTATTCGGTGGATTTGAATAATAATTATGCTATAATAATAGTATGGCGCAATATAAGGTGCCTCAGGATGTTGAGGCGGACGATAAATTACTCGGGCCGTTTAGTTTTCGGCAGTTTGTTTATCTTTTGATTGCTGGTGGTTTGATTGCATTGGCGATTGCTTTTTTTCAGATATTTCCGCTTTTGGCGATTATTCCTATACTACCGGCGTTTTTCTTTTTGGTATTGGCTTTGCCACTGAAAAAGGATCAGCCAATGGAAACATATTTGGCGGCAATAGTGTCTTATTATCTAAAACCACATAAAAGGGTATGGACGCCTGGGCAGAAAGAGTCGACTATTCAGATTACTGCTCCTAAAATTGTGGAAGCACCTCGAACGCGCGATATCACTGGTGAAGAGGCTACGCATAGACTATCATTTCTTGCTGATATTGTGGATACTGAGGGCCAAGCAATTAAGAATGTTGGTCCGAATAATCAGGTAAGTGAGGAGTTAGTGAAAGAAGCTAATACTACAAGTGATATGTTTGAGACTGCTCAGTTTGATAATCTTGAAGAGACGATTGCGAAGGATGAGAACAGACGCCATGAAGAGGTAATGAGAGAGATGCGTGAGGCAATTTCACAAAGTGAAAACATTGCTGGCGCAGTGAAAAAGCATGGAGAGGAAGAGGAGAAAAAATCAGTACAAGTTTCAGCGGTGAAGGCTAATCCTGAACCGTTAATGACATCGGTGAAGTTAAGTGAAAAGCCAGATTTTAATTCGTCAGCGGTAGTAACTCCAGGTACTCCTATACAGGTTGAGCCTGTGGAAAAGTCTAATCAAGTGAAGAAAGAATCCGATGAAAAATCTGAGAAAAGTTTACCAAAAGCGAGTATAATAGAATTAGCAAATAATCCTGATTTTTCAATAGCGACTATCGCGAAAGAAGCTAATCGTATAAATGGAAAGGAAGAGGGCGAAGTTTTTATATCGCTGCACTAGAATATGAATCCACAGCAAATGAATCCTAATACACCACAAGTGATTATGCCTGGACAACAACCAATACCACAGAGTGTTGCGCCACAAGTGGCGATGCCTGGACAGGCAATGCAACAGATGCCTGGACAGCAAGTCCCAGTGCAACAAATGCCAGTGCAGCAAACAATGCCACAGCAAATGCCGACACAACAGATGCCTGGACAGGCACCACAAATGCAACAAGTAGGTAATCAAAATGCGGCAGGGATTGGTTCAGCGGCGATGGTGGCACAAAAAGCAGCGCCAGTTTCACCAAATAAAGAGGCCCCATCATCCACACAGGCGACGCTTTTAATATCAGAGTTGCGTGATAATGTAGTGATTATGAAAGACGGTTCGTTCAGGGCAGTGGTGGCCTGTAAGTCGATTAACTTTGATTTGATGAGTGAGGCGGAGCGAGAGGGTGTGGAATTTTCATATCGTAATTTCTTGAATTCGTTGAAGTTTACGACACAGATATTGATTAGAAGTCAGAGAGTAGATATTGGTCCTTACATTGAGAGGTTGTCAGAAATAAGACGTAATAATGACAATATGCTACTTGGCGTATTGATGGATGACTATATTAACTTTATTGATATTTTGTCACAGGAAGCGAATATTATGGATAAATCATTCTTTATTATTATCCCATACTATTCTTCACCAGATATGGAAAAGGAACTGCAACAGACGAAGAATTTCTTTAAGTCGTTTTCGAGAACAAAAGGCCCTGATGTAACGAGAATCGATCGGGCGACTTATGATAAGGCTTTGACAGAATTAACGAATAGAGTTGATTCGGTGATGGCGGGGTTGTTCCAGATAGGAGTTCATTCGGTGCGTCTTAATACCAAAGAACTAGCAGAGCTTTATTATAACTTTAATAATCCAGATACAGCAGTGAGAGAACCTTTGGTAGATTTTTCAAAATTAGCAACAATGTATGTAAAAAAAGGTGATAAGCCAGAAGGAGGTATCAATGGCTAAGAAACGTCAATTGACTCCAGCAGAAATTGCAGCACAAAATGAAGCGATGGAAGCGGCAGAAATTCAGCACGCATTTGAACAAGGAACGAATACTTTACGTGATTTAATTTCGCCATCGGCGATTGAGATCCATTCAGATTATTTTAGATTGGGTAATAAATATGGACGAACGATGTATATCTATGGCTATCCACGAACTTTGTTTACTGGATGGTTGTCGCCGATTATCAATATTGATGAAGTGTTAGATGTATCGATGTACATTTATCCGGTAGAATCAGCGGTGGTGATGAAAAACTTAAAGACGAAGGTGACACAGCTCGAGGCATCGATGAATCTCAACGCAGAAAAGGGTAAGATTCGCGATCCGGAGCTTGAGGCGGCGATTAGTGACGCAGAGGAATTGCGTGATCAGTTGCAGGTGGGGGAGGAGAAATTCTTCCGATTTGGACTATATGTGACGCTTTGGGCGGATTCTTTGGATGAAATGAAGTTTGTGCAGCAGAAGATTGAGACGATTTTTGGACAACAGATGGTTTTTTCAAAGGTGGCAAATTCGCAACAAGAACAAGGTTTGAATTCCATTACGCCACAATGTATGGATCAGTTACAGATTCGCCGGAATATGAATACTGGCGCAATATCAACATCATTCCCATTCACTTCGGCAGATTTGACGCAGGATAAAGGGATTTTGTATGGCATTAATATGCATAATAATGGCTTGGTGATTTTTGACAGATTTTCGTTAGAGAATGCCAATATGGTGGTGTTTGCGAAGTCTGGTGCTGGTAAATCGTTTACGGTGAAACTAGAGGCACTTCGATCGATGATGGTGGGGGCGGAGATTTTGATTATTGATCCTGAAAATGAGTATCAAAAATTGTGTGATGCGGTGGGGGGTGCCTATATTAGGTTATCTCTTAATTCTGATGTAAGAATTAATCCGTTTGATTTGCCGAAGGTGGTGGATGCAGAAGATGCAAATGATGCATTGCGTGCTAATTTGGTGACTTTACATGGATTGTTTAGGACGATGTTAGGAGGGAACCAGGTATCTTCAGGCGGGCAGGTAGTGCCGGCATTGACGGCGGCGGAAGAGGCGGATCTTGATCAGGCACTTATAGATACTTATGCGAGAGCAGGGATTACCTCGGATCCATTGACACACCAATCTACGCCACCGACAATTATGAATTTGTATGACACGTTGCTTCATATGGAAGGGTCTGGGCCGGCTTTGGCGCAGAGACTACGTAAATATACGACAGGTACTTTTGCAGGAATTTTCTCGCAACAGTCTAATATCGATATAAATAATCAGATGGTGGTGTTTAATATTCGTGATCTTGAAGAAGAACTTCGTCCGGTAGCTATGTATATCGTTTTGTCACATATCTGGAATATTGTAAGAGCATCGCAAAAGAAACGTTTATTGATTGTAGATGAGGCGTGGCAGCTCATGCAACATGAGGATTCAGCAAACTTTATGTTCTCACTTGCGAAGCGTGCACGTAAATACTATCTAGGCCTCACGACGATTACGCAAGATGTGGAAGATTTTATGAGCTCAAAGATGGGACGTGCGATTGTGGGCAATTCGTCGATGCAGTTATTATTGAAACAATCAGTATCGGCTGTGGATGTGCTATCTGATGTGTTTAAATTGACGGAAGAAGAGAAACGCAGATTATCAAACTTCCCGGTGGGGCAGGGCTTGTTCTTTGCTGGACAGAATCATGTGCATATTCAAGTTATTGCATCAGAAACTGAGGAAGGTTTGATTACAACGAACCCGGCACAGAAGGGTAAATAAAGAAGTATTAGATTGATGATTAGCACTCTTGCGTTTTGAGTGCTAATGGTATATAATGGGGATTATTATGGCGAAACGTGATTATTATGAAGTTTTGGGCGTTTCTAAGAACGCTTCTGATGATGAAATAAAGAAAGCTTATCGTAAGTTGGCGATAAAATATCATCCGGATAAAAATCCTGGTGACAAAGAAGCAGAGGCGAAATTTAAGGAAATTAATGAAGCGCACGATGTGCTTTCGGATAAGCAAAAACGAGCACGTTATGACCAGTTTGGGCATGCGGGTGTAGGCGGGGCTGGTGGAAATCCGTTTGCTAGTGGGAATCCATTTGGTCAGGGCGGAAATTTCAATTTCAATGGTCAGACGTTTAACTTTGATTTTGGTGGAGGGGGATTCGATGACATACTTGGGAGTATTTTTGGATTTGGTGGTGGTGCGAGAAGACCACGAAGGGGAGCGGATTATCAGACGACAGTGACATTGACTTTTGAGGAAGCGATTTTTGGAACGACGAAATCTGTGTCGGTAGAAGGGAAGGATTTGAAAGTAAAAATCCCAGCAGGGATTGATGATGGGATGTCTATTAGACTACACGGTAAGGGTGGTCCAGCGCCAGAAGGTGCGACGGAACGAGGGGATTTGTATGTAAAAATCCGAGTGAAACCACACAAGCATTTGACGCGAGAAGGTGCGATTATATTGTCGGAGGAAAAAATTAGTATGGTGGATGCGGCGCTTGGGTGTGAAATAGATGTCGAAACAGTAGATGGTAAAATTACAATGAAAGTGCCAGCTGGTACACAGTCGGGGACGCCGTTTAAATTATCTGGGCATGGTGTGCCATTTAGATCAGATGGGGATAGAGGCCCACATATTGTAACGGTGATTGTAGAAACGCCAAAAAACTTGTCACGTAAGCAAAAAGAATTATTAGAAGAATTTAAGAAGTCAAAGAAACGCGGATTTTGGGGTTAGGCAGCGATACGCATTTCGACAAGGCCGGTCGAGGTGTTGCGGACAATGATATCTACGCCGTTGGCGGCGCGCTCGATGCGATGAGTGACCCAGCCATTGGAGTTGCGAACAACGAGTGAATTGGAAATTAAACTACCTTCAATATAGGAAGTAGAGCCATCGGGAGCACGATAAAGCACCCCATTTTTGAGTAGCATCTCCTTTAATTCACCCACAGTAAATCCATAATTATTCACTTTTAGTGTATACCGATTTTTTGGGAAATGCAAGCGTTAGGAGTTTTAAAAAACTATTTTTTGTGGTATAATGAGAGTGGAAATTTAAATTTGATGTTATTTGTTAACCCGCTAGTATAGAGAAAAATACTAGCAAAAACAATTAGAAAGGGAGTTTATGGAAATTATTATCCCAATTATTGCCGCAGTGGCGGGTATTGCTGCTGGTGCGGGCGGGATTTTTGCATACAACAAGAAAAATGAAAAGGGTGGTAAAGATAAGGCTGATGATTTGGTACGTAAAGCCAAGCGTGAAGCATCAGATATAGTTTTGTCGGCGAAAAAAGAAGCGGCGAAGGTCACGGAAAAAAATCAACAAGAAGAAAATGAGCGTCGTCGTGAATGGAAACGTACGGAGAATCGATTGGCGGAAAGAGAGACTGCGCTTGACACAAAACTGGACCAATTGGAAAAAA
Source organism: uncultured Candidatus Saccharibacteria bacterium (assembly GCA_946414465.1). Lineage (GTDB taxonomy): Bacteria > Patescibacteriota > Saccharimonadia > Saccharimonadales > Saccharimonadaceae > Nanosyncoccus. The sequence goes on from CAMKOP010000001.1 coordinate 179,986, forward strand.
AGACTGAAAAATTGGTGCGGGAAGAAAAGGAGCTTGATGAACTGAAAAATGAAGTGCGTGAGATTCGGACTAAACAGCATGAAAAATTGCAAAAAATTGCGGGTCTTTCTAAGACTGAAGCACGTGATAAATTAATGAAGATGACTGAAAATGATATCAAACAAGATTTGGTTGGTTTGGTAGTAAAAGAACAAAAAGAGATTAAGCATGGAGTTGATGAGGCTGCGCAAGCGATGCTTCTTACGGCAATGGAACGGATGTCTTCAGAAGTGACGGCAGATCGTACAATTACGGCCTTGAAGTTGCCGGATGATGATATGAAGGGACGGATTATTGGAAAGGAAGGTCGCAATATTCAGGCTTTGCAACGCGCGACTGGTGTGGATATTTTGGTGGATGATACGCCTGGTATGGTAGTTTTGTCATCATTTGATCCGATTCGTCGACAGGTGGCTAGGTATGCTTTGGAACGTTTGATGAAGGATGGTCGCATTAATCCATCTTCGATTGAGGATGCAGTATCGAAGGCTGAACGTGAAATTGAAAAAGAAGTAGTGCGAGCGGGTGAAGATGCAGCACGTGAGGTTGGGGTCGTGGGAATTCCGCGTGAGATTTTACATCTTTTGGGTGAGTTGAAATTTAGGACTTCGTATGGGCAAAATGTGCTGCTTCATTCAATTGAAATGGCACATGTAGCTGGGATGATTGCAGAAGAAATTGGTGCAGAT
>CAMKOP010000002.1 GCA_946414465.1 uncultured Candidatus Saccharibacteria bacterium
GGACTGGTTGCTCTGGTTTAGCCCAAGGTGCTGTTACTGCTTTAACTGACAATCGTGATAGTGATACCTATGCTGTTGCTAAACTCGCAGACGGCAAATGCTGGACTATAGAAAACCTAAGATTAGATGACTCCTCCGAACTCTCATCCACCAATACCCATAACCCATCACTTCCAATCACCAACATCTACAATGTAGATCCAGCTCAAGCTACTACATCAAACCATCTCTCAGCTACCACAGATCCAACATCTACTGCCTGGTGTACTTCTAACTCATCCGCTTGTGACGACCAATCTATGTTAGCTACTAACAACACCACTCTCTTCACTAATAACGCATCATCAAGCTACAATACATCCAGTAATGTTTACTCCTATGGTAACTATTACAACTGGTATTCAGCTACAGCAGGACATGGTAAATACGGTTCTAGTTATGGTAGTGGCTACATAGCTCCAGGAGACATCTGTCCTGCAGGTTGGCATCTGCCAACCGGAGGAAGTGCCACAGCAGAATTTGGTGCTCTAGACGTTGCTATGGGTGGTACAGGAGCAACTCAATCTGGAGATGCTGGCACGGCCCAATCAGCTAAGTGGCGCTCCTATCCTAACAACTTTGTCTATTCCGGGTACGTGTCTGGTTCGTCGGTCAGCCACCGTAATTCCTACGGGTACTATTGGTCGTCTTCGGCGTACAGTAGCAGCAGCGCCTACGGCTTGTACTTCTACAGTAGCTACGTCCGCCTAGGCACGGGCTACGGCAGCAAGTACGGCGGGTGGATGGCGCGTTGCGTCGCTGGCGTGTAATGAACCACAAAATCACCCCTATTAAGGGGCGATTGTGATAATTCATAAAAACACTACTTTTGGTGCCCGAGATGGGACTTGAACCCATATGGAAGTTTCCATTCGATTTTAAGTCGAACGCGTATACCAATTCCGCCACTCGGGCACGCTATTATTATATCATATCTTGGCGAATTCTAAAGTGATATAATAGTGGTATGAATATTTTGTATTGTGGCGATAAGGGAATAGCGCGAGGAGTATTGGTATCAATTTTGTCTATATTGAAGCACAATAAGGGGGTGTTGCATTTTTATTTAATGACGATTAAGTATGAAAATGTGGAGCCGTTTGAAGAAAAGACAGTAAAATTCTTAGATGAATTGGTCAAAAAAACTAATGCCAGAAGTTTTGTAATACTGATTGATGCGACGGAAGTATTTACAAAGAATTTGCCGAAAAAGAATATGGGGTCGTATTTTACGCCGTGTTCGATGCTCCGACTTTATCTTGATAAGGTGCCTGAACTTGCTAAACTAGATAGGATTTTATATTTGGATTATGATGTGATGTGCCGAAGAAGTTTGAAGGATTTTTATGAAATAAACTTGGATGGGGTTGAAGCGGCGGGAGTGCTCGATATTTATGGGCGAAGATTTTATCATTATCATGGGCTATTTAAACAGGATTATATGAATTCTGGTGTAATGCTTTTTAATATACCAGAGTGTATTAAAACTAAAATGTTTGAGAAGGCGGTGTCTCTATGTATGAAACGCTGGATGATGTTAGCAGATCAGGCAGCTTTGAATAAATCAATCGAACGACGTAAATTGATGCCAAGAAAATATAATGAACAAGGTGAAAGACCAAGAGAGGATACGGTGCTACACCATTTTAGTAATAATTTTAAGTTTTGGCCGTATTTTAGGGTACAAAAAGTGAAACCATTTGAAATTGATAAGGTGCATAAGGTGCTGAAAATCACCGAATATGATGATATATTTGACGAATATAACAAACTAAAGGATAATTTATAATATGGCAAAAGCAGAATTATTTCAAAAAGATATCCCCAAAAAAGAAAGAGTGTTTTACTATGAATCGGAAACGGATGATCCGATTCAGACCAAGGAACAAGAAAAAGGGCAGGAAGTAAGATTGCCGGAAGGATATCAGTTTATTCCGAAAAATCCGTTTGTGAAATTGTATTCAGCGATATTATTTCGGATTTTTAAACTTTTTGGAAGGTGGTATGAAAAGCATTATTGGCAGGCGAATTTTTATGGTCGGGAGAAACTGAAGGAAGTAAAGAAATCTGGATATGTGATGTATGCGAATCATACGAATCCATTTCATGATGTATTTGGGCCGGCGATAGCGGCGGATAGGCGGATTTTTACGATTATTAGTCCGGTGAATTTGAAGGTGCCGGGGATTGGGAAGTTTTTGCCATATATTGGCGGGTTGCCGCTTGGTAAAACACCTGAGGAGAAGAAGGCTTTTCACGAAGCGGCGGATGAGAGACTAAAACAAGGGAATTGTTTGGTGATTTATCCGGAGGCACATCTTTGGCCGTATTATACAAAGATACGAAAATTTCCAGCGGGTGATAAATCATTTACCTATGCAGCGCGTAACAATTTGCCGATTTTTACAATGACAACAACTTATCACAAGCGAAAGGATAAAAAACGTGGTGATTTGCCAAGAATGGATATCTATGTAGATGGGCCGTTTTATCCGGATAGTGAAAAGTCGGAAGATGAGAATCGGGCAATCTTGGCTAAAAAAGCTTATGATTCTATGGTAAAATATAGTAAGAAAAATAGTTATGAGTATTTTGAATACAAGAAAAAGTCCAAAAAATAAATCCGGAGCACATCAGTGAGTATTTTTAATACAGGTAGAAGTTTGTTCAAAAAGACCAAAGTGGTGCCGGTGTTTTTGACGATTACGGATGATTATGCGAAGTATGCGGCGGCGGCGATTAACTCTCTAATGAAGCACGCGAATCATAAGAGATATTATCGTGTGATAATTATGTATGATAAATTGTCACTTAAAAATCGGTGGAGACTCCGAAATATGGTGACACGGAATGTGGCGATTGAGTTTCACAAGATGAAATATAGTTTGTACATGCAGATTATTAAACGTTACTGTGCTAAAAGGTCGGGTTCAGGGGATTTCTTTGCAAGAGAAGTTTATTATTATCGGGCGTTTATTGCACGCGTTTTTCTGCAATATGACAAAGGTATTTATATTGATAGCGATACGATTTTGATGGCGGATATTGGAGAATTATTTGATATTGATTTAGGTGATAACATAATTGCGGCGCGGGTAGATCCAAAAGTGGCAATGGTGCCAGAGTTTGTGGATTATGTTGAAAAAGCTCTAGGAATTCCAGCTAAAGAATATGTAAATTCTGGAGTGCTTTTGATGGATCTTAAGAAATTGCGGAAAATTCACTATATTACACAGATGACGGACTTGATAAAACAGGATGCGGACTTGGTGGCACCGGATCAAGACTATCTTAATGTAATTTTGAAGGGAAAGATTATGCATCTTGATCCGAAATGGAATTGTCAGCCAGAAGGTGAAAATCCTAAAAATGCGAAGCTCCTGCATTTTAATCTATCGAAAAAACCGTGGTATCATGATGATGTAAACTCAGGGGAAGAATTTTGGAAAGCGGCGAAAGGGACTGGGTTTTATGGTGATTTGATGCGAGAAAAAGAACATTATACAGAAAAACAGGCTGAAGAAGATGCGATGAAAATCAAGGCGCTAATTGAAAAAGGTGCTAAACTTGCAAAAGGCAAAAGGATTTTTAAATAAAGAAACTGTTCGTTACATAAAATGAAACTGGAAATTCATTAAAAATATCCAAGATTTATCTTGGATATTTAGTTTTTTATTATATTGGAGGTGCCTACCGGAATTGAACCGGTGTACGCGGTTTTGCAGACCGCTGCGTAACCACTCCGCCAAAGCACCGCTTGGATTAATTATAGCATATTTCTACATTTGTAATAATACTACACCGACTACTACGAGTACTGTTGCGACCAAATGAACGAGAACAGTTTTTTTGTCGAGTTTTTCGCGACCGAAGCGAGGCCAAATTAAAGTAAGGACAAGACCCATGAAGAATATTACTATAGGTTCAGCAGAATCAGAAGCGGCAGAAGCAATGGCGACGGCTGGAGCAGTGATAAGAGCGGCGCGATAGGTGAATTGTTGTATGCAGCTAATAATAGAATTGATTGTTAAAGGAATGAGCACTTTGCGGTGACTAGATTTGCATACTGTAAAGAAACGTTTACGGAATTTGGGATTGCCATAGCCAACGATAAAATCAGCGATAGATTTGCCGATGAGTACGAGACCGATTGAAGTTGTAAAATTAATACTGTCGGAATTGACTTTGACGAAGAGTATGTTGCCGGCAACTGCGATTAGAACATAAAGAAAAGCAAAGAGGACGGCTTTTAATTTAATTTTACGACTTTTTTTGCGAGTGGTGAGTATGATAAGTACAGGTGCGGCGATAATGATAGCGAAGGCAATCAGTTGAAGTGGTGAAAATGATTCATCGAGGAAAAACCATCCGAGAATTAAATAAAGAACAGGCGCTAGTTGATTAAAGATGCCGATATTGGTGGACTCGTCGAGCTCTAAAGCACGAAAATAGGGGACGCCAGCAAATCCATGTAGGACGCCGGAGAGAATGATTAAAAATGCGATGGCCGGGGTGATATTATTGAAGTTGAATCCTGAGATAATAAAGAGAATGAGTGCTACGACGGCGAGAGAATAGCCATTGAAGAGTTTTTGGGAGGCGGCATTACGACCTTTGAAGTAAACGTCGGAGGTATAATTGTCAATGAAAATTCTAAGAGAATCGGCTAAGACGGCGATAATTACGAAAAATAGCCAATTCAAATTAGGGCTCCATATATTATATAGCTATAATAGATGGCAAAAATAACTAACATCAAGAAGCCTTCGGAACGGCGAATGATGCCACCTTTGCCGTCTTCACCACGTTTGGCGACCATCCAGAGAATGACGGAAGAACCGATCATCATAATGATATCAATTAATTCAAAACTGCCCGGGGTGATGGTACCAAAAATTGCAACGGGGAGGCCAAGTACGATACAAATATTAAAGATGTTACTACCGATAATATTGCCAACGAGGAGCTCGTTTTCGTGACGTCGGGCGGCGGTGATAGTGGTAACAAGTTCTGGCAAGGAGGTGCCAAAGGCGACTACGGTGAGAGCGATGATACGATCAGAAATACCAATCATAGCGGCAAGAGTGGAGGCGGAATTGACAACTAATTGGCTACCGCCGATGACGCCAGCGAGACCGAGGATAACAAAAACGAAAGATAAACCGAGTTTGTATTTGGGTTTTTCAATTGCTTTTTTATCTTTGCGGTTTTGTTTGACCATGTTGAGAATATAGTAGACAAAAATTGCAAAAAGGAGAACGCAGATAATAGCATCGCCACGAGAGAAAATATTAGCGTCTGCGCCAGCGATCCCCATATCAAGAAACAGGACTACCATAGCGGTAGAAATGAGTAGAAGTAGGGGTAACTCTTTGCTAATAGTAGTTTTTTTGATGCTGATAGGATGGATGACGGCAGCGACTCCGATGAGGAGTAGAATATTAATAATATTACTACCCATGACGTTACCAAGAAGCATATCAGTATTACCGTTGATGAGTGAGCTAATCGAAACAGCTAACTCTGGTGCACCAGTACCGAATGCGACAATGGTGAGACCAATTAATTGTTTTGATACTTTAAAATGCGAGGCGACTGAAGATGCGCCCGAAACTAGCCAATCGGCACCTTTGATGAGAAGGACAAAGCCGATGACTAAAAGTGTGATTTGAAGTGCTATTTCCATTTTTATCTTTGATTAAGTTTATGGTTATATTGTATCATATTATTTCAATAATGCAACAAAAAAATCTTTTATACTATTAGAACATACGAAGGAAATTTGCGACTGAAATATTTTGACTCTATATTATGAAAAAAGCTGAATTTGGGGCGCTTTTGATTTAAGATGAAAATGCTTCAAATAAATATATTTACAAATATGTATTTTTATGTTATAACTATTTTAGTATTTGGTTGGTGAGGAATGAAAACGTACATTACTATTATGAAAGGTTGGTGATTATGTGTGTCGAAAAATTTGGAATTAGATAGATTAAAAGCGGAGCAACAATCACTTTTTAATCAAAAGCAGGTTGCGTTTCAGAGATTTAAAGATTTACAAGAACAAACAAATGCAGCCTATGATGCAATGCAATCTGCTTGGGAAGAGCGTGTTCGTGCTAGAGAACGAATGAATAGTGAGTTTGAGGCGAGGAAAGCAGCATACGATCATCGTGCTTCGGTCTGGGATGAATATGGTCGCATTCGTGATTATAACAATTCCCGAATCGAATCGTTGAAATATGAAGCTGATGCTGAACATCGTGCTATGCAAGACTGTTTTGAACAAGCTAGTAATGCTTATCAGTATGGCAACAAATCCGAAGCTCCATATTATTCCCAAAAGGGACACGAGCATAAAGATCGTCGTGATGCGCTTAATGCAGAAATATCTGAGCTTGCTCGCGAAGTTAAACAAGCAAAAGCTAATGCCGAAGCTTCAGCTCCGAGGGTAGATTCATCTGCATTTAATTATGCAGTAGCTGTTTTTGAATTAGCAAAATCTCACCACGAATCAGCTCAGGCTGAATTTAAAAGATTGAAATCTATGCGTGATTCTGTAAAAGTTGAGTTTGACGAACTCCAGACTCAATTTAAGAGAGTTCAGTCTGCATTTCGACGTAGACTTGATGAAGTAAAATCCGAAAAAACTATAGTAAAACAGCAGGCTGTAGATAAAGTCAATATGGCACTTGTTCACGAGAAAGGTGGCGCATTTTATCTTGGTTCGATTTTCGGAAAGGATGCAAAAATCCGGCCACGAAACGATGGGAGTGGTAAAACCGATGTTTTCTTCGGAGGGCTTAATGCCGCTGGAGACGGCATAGGGCATGGTCACGCCATTATCGACCGTGATGGAAACGTAACTTATTTACGTGATGCTTGGCGGGATCATGATGATTATTTAATTGACGATGCCAAGAAACGTGGAACTGAAACTCACAATATTTAGTTATCTTAACCAACCAAACACTTTAGAGGTCAGCTTTATTGCTGACCTTTTATTTTTATGTTATAATAATAGTATGTTTTTATCAAAAGAAGAGCGTAAAGATATCATGGCCTCCTATGGATATGGAAAAGCCATAGAAAAAGATTATCGCCAGGTTGGACCTGATACTTGGATTTATCTTTTTGAGTTAGAGAATACGAAATATATTCTAATTGTGGCTGATTATCTTGGCGATTATGATTTTGATGTTTTTCCTCATTTATTGAAGTTTGAAGAAGAAAGGCTTGAATTTGTTCTTCAACAAGAGCTTTCAGTTAAAAATCCTTCCTTGAATAAAAGAATTCGCGCCAACACTATTCTATTTGAATATACAGATTAAAGAGAGTTCCAACAAAAAGAGCTCCTATGGAGCTATGGAATGGTGCGAGCGAAGAGACTCTAACTCTCGACCTCTTCCTTGGCAAGGAAGCGCTCTAAACAACTGAGCTACGCTCGCACGTTGAACTTATTATATCATATTTTTAATAATTTGTGAGAAAAAGTGTTATAATGGTTATATAAAAATAAGGAGATAATAAATGTCAACATGGTTAATAGTATTGATTGTCATTATCGTGGTAGTCGTGCTCCTAGTTGGTTTTGTAGCTGGAATATATAACAGCTTAGTAAAACTAAACGAGCGAGTAAACGAAGCATGGTCTGACATCACTGTACAACTTAAATATCGAGCGGATTTGATCCCGAACGTAGTAGAAACTGTGAAGGGCTATGCAAAGCACGAAAAAGAAACATTTAAGATGGTGACAGAAGCTCGTACTGCGGCTATGGGCGCAAAGACAGTCAAACAAGCGGCGGAAGCTGAGAAGGAAATGCAGACTGCACTTGGGAAAATTTTCGCAATTGCAGAAGCTTATCCGGAACTCAAGGCGAATGAGAATTTCCAAACATTGCAAACTCAACTTCAGGATGTTGAAGATAAGATTCAAGCTGCTCGTAGATTCTACAACGCTGGTGCAAAAGATCTTAATACTAAGATTAAGACTTTTCCAACTAATATCGTTAACAGCATGATTGGTCATTTTAAGACCCGAGATTACTTTGAAGTAGATGATGCTGAAAAAGCTAAAATCAAAGATGCTCCTGAAGTAAAATTCTAATTTAAGAGCAAGATAGCAACACTGGGTCTCTGGCCCAGTGTTGTGTTATAATAGGATTAGTATGTATAAGCAAATTGCGGAGAATAAAAGACGAACTGTATATATTATTATTGGATTCGTATTGATGGTGGGTGTAATTGCCTCACTTTTTGCGTGGGCATATAATGATCCATTTATTGCTGTGTGGACAGTCATTGTGTCGGTTGTCTATGCAATAATTCAATATTATGCGGCTGGATCACTTACTATGGTGATGACAGGTGCTAAGGAAATTACTAAAAAAGATAACCCGCGTTTTTATAATATTGTAGAAAACCTATCAATTACGACTGGGTTACCTATGCCTAAGGTTTATATTGTTGATGATAAAGCTCCGAATGCTTTTGCAACTGGACGTGATCCAAAACACGCGGCAGTAGCAGCGACGACTGGTTTGCTCGATATTATGAATGATAAAGAAGTGACGGCAGTGATGGCACATGAAATGTCGCACGTGAAAAATTATGATATTAGAGTATCGATGATTGTGTTTGGACTGGTATGTGTGATTGGATTAATTTCGGATTTGGCGTTTAGGATGATGTTTTATGGAAATCGTCAACGTAATAATGAAGGTAGCCCAGTGGGGTATGTTTTGGTTTTGATTGCGGCGGTATTATCGCCGATTGTAGCGAGTTTGGCACAGATGGCAGTGTCGCGTCAACGTGAATATTTAGCGGATGCTTCGGCGGTAAATATTACACGTTATCCAGAAGGCATGATTGATGCTTTGAAAAAATTACAATCACATAGTACTCCGATGAAAAGCCAGAACGTTGCGGCGGAGGCAATGTATATCAATAATCCATTACGTAAAGGTTTTTTCAGTAATTTATTCTCGTCACATCCACCGATTGAAAAACGAATTGAAAGATTAGAGCATGGCAAAAAAACGTTCTAGAAAATCAAAAAAAAATAAGAAATTTGCGAAGAAGCGGTTTTTGAAGAATTGGTATAAAGGCCCACACAAATCTTTCAAACGATCTTATCGTGAGGACTATACTAGAGAAACGAAAGTACCTGGCATAATTTACCACATTTTTAAAAGCTTTGGAATGATTTTTAAGAATTGGAAATTGTTTTTGCCTTTTTTGATTATCGTTGTAGTGTTAAATGCATTATTTGTCGGTATCATGAACGAGGCTAATTATGTACAGTTCCAGGACATTTTGGACGAAACTAGCGAACAGGTGTCGGGTGGCGATATCGGCAGTGTAGCGAAGGCGGGTTTACTATTGATGTCTACGATTTCGACTGGCGGATTGTCGGGTGAGTCGAGTGAAGCGGCAGTAGTGTTTGGTGTGTTGATTTTTTTGATAATTTGGCTTGTAACGATATTCTTACTTAGACATATTATGGCAGGGCATAAAGTAAAGTTGCGTGATGGTTTGTATAACGCGATGACGCCGTTGATATCGACATTCGTGGTATTTATAGTAGTGCTATTTCAATGTATCCCGATTTTCTTATTGATTATTGCGTATTCTGCGGCGGTGCAGACTGAGTTTTTGTCTACACCATTTTATGCATTGGTATTTTTTGTGTTTGCAGTGGTTATGATTTTGATTTCTGGATATTTATTATCTTCATCTTTGATGGCGTTTGTGGCAGTAAGCGCGCCTGGGCTTTACCCAATGCGGGCGTTAAGCGCAGCTTCGGAAATGATGATGGGGCGAAGGGTAAAATTGATTTTAAGGATTATAGCGTTAATTATGGTATTGGCAGTTATGTGGGTAGTAGTAATGTTGCCATTAATATTATTTGATATGTGGATGAAGACGTTTGAGTGGACGGAGGGAATCCCGTTCGTACCGATTTGTCTCACAATTATGACGAGCTTTACCTGTATATATATTACAACGTATTTATACTTGTATTATCGTTGGATGTTGAAAAACTAATTCTCGACGGGTCCTGCCAAATGTTTCCTTCCCACGGCTCCTCCCTAACGGGAGCTCCGTGGGAACCCTTCCACATTTGTCACCCGTCGATGTTAGTCTTTTTATGATACAATGATAATATGACAAAAAGTGAGGCCATAAATAGAGTAAAGAAACTACGTGAACTGATAGATGAGTATCGGTATCATTATCATGTGCTGGATGAGTCGATTATGAGTGAAGCGGCGGCAGATTCATTAAAACATGAACTGTCGTTACTTGAAACTGAATATCCGGAGTTGATTACGCCTGATTCGCCGACGCAACGGGTTGCTGGTAAGCCTTTGGATAAATTTACTAAGGTACAACATCAAAAACGGATGATTAGTCTTGCAGACGTTTTTTCGGAGGAGGAAATCAAAGATTGGATTACTCGAAATGAAAAACTGATTCCTGGTGGTAAAATTTCTGAATTTTTTACTGACATCAAAATGGATGGTTTGGCATGTGCGTTGAAATATCGTGATGGGGTGTTTTATCAAGCTGTGACTCGGGGAGATGGGTTAGTCGGAGAGGATGTAACTTTGAATGTAAAAACTATTCAGAATATTCCCTTGAGACTAACTTTTGGAAAAGGTGTTCCTTCAGAAATTGAAGTTCGTGGTGAAATTGTTATTTTTAAAGAAGATTTTGAAAAACTAAAAGACAAGTTTGCAAATCCGCGAAACTTGGCGGCTGGGTCGATACGGCAATTAGATCCGAAGGTTGCGGCGTCGAGACCACTGAAATTTATTGCCTACGATTTGGTAACGCCGGATTCTAAGACTTGGGGTGAAGCTTATGATACTTTGCGTACACTTGGATTTCAGACTTCGGGTGAGGATAAAATTTTTTCTCGTGATGATATGGGAAGAATGTTTGAGTATATTCGGGATTTGGATGAGTACCGTAAGAGTTTGAAATTTAATACGGATGGTATGGTGATAAAAATTAATGATCGCGCAGTGTATGATAAGTTGGGCATTGTGGGCAAAACTCCACGTGGAGCGGTAGCATTTAAATTTCCAGCTGAAGAATCGACTACAAAAGTGCGTGATATTGTGATATCTATTGGACGGACGGGTGCGGCGACACCAGTAGCCATTTTGGATCCAGTGTCGGTGGCTGGTACGACGGTGAGACATGCGTCACTGCATAATGCAGACGAGATTGCGAGACTTGATGTGAGAATTGGTGACACTGTAATAATATATAAAGCAGGCGATATTATTCCGCAAATAAAAGAAGTATTAACTAGTCTTCGACCTGAGAATGCGGAGCCATTTAATTATGAAAAAGCGTTAAAAAAACAATATCCAGAATTAACTTTCGAAAGGCCAAAAGGCGAAGTGGTTTACCGAGTTAAGGGAGAGTCAAGCGATTTTATTTTGAAACGAGCGATAGAATATTATGCTTCAAAACCAGCACTTAACATTGAGGGTTTGGGCGAAAAAAATGTGGAGGCGTTGATAAATGCTGGACTAGTAAAAACGATTGCAGATTTGTATCGTTTAGATGAAACTGAAGTTGCGAAGTTAGAGAGATTTGGTGATGTGTCGGCGCGAAACTTGGTAACTTCGATTAGTGGTTCGAAGAGGCCTTCTTTAGCTAAATTTATTACGGCACTTGGAATTCGTCATGTTGGTGCACAAACAGCAGTTAATTTGGCTAGAAAGTATAAAAGCTTAGATGGATTAATTGAAACATCGGAAGATAAATTGCTAGAGATTACGGACATTGGTGAAGTGGTAGCCGAATCGATATTGGCATGGTTTAGTGATGAGGATAATTTAAAACTACTAAAGGAATTAAAAGAATTGGGGGTTTGGCCGGTAGATGAGAGTGAAGAAAAACTACCCTTAGAAGGAGAATCATATATCGTGACTGGCACTTTGACTTCGATGGGACGTGAAGAGGCAGAAGATAAACTGCGAGAGTTAGGCGCGACGGTGACTTCATCAGTGACAAAAAACACGACAGCATTGATTGTAGGTGAAAAACCAGGAAAATCTAAGACAGAAAAAGCAGCAAAACTAGGGATTAAGACGATAAGTGAAAAAGAGTTCTTGAATCTGATAGCAGCATAAGCATATGATATAATTATAAGAGGATGTTAGAACTAATTAGGCGTCATAAAATAATAAGTGCAGTGGTTGCTCTAAATGTAATTGCTGTCCTTGTTGTGATTCTTTTGGTGGTGATTCACAGGGCAAAAACAGTATCGATTGATGTCTATGTAGCACCAAGTGAAGCGACGATTGAGCTCAATGGTAAAAAATTTGATAATTTTGCTTCTTATAATTTGATGCCGGGTGAGTATCATGTGAGTATTTCGATGGATGGAATGAAGACGAAAGAATATGATTTGGCTTTAGAGAACGATGGCTTTGCGAGGATATGGGAGTATTTAGTAGACGATAATGATAGTTTGGACTATTATTTGAAGAATCCTGATGAAATATCGATTTTAACGAAGTTTAGCGATGATGAAGAAGTAAAAAAAGTGATTGAATATTATGATAAGGTAGTTTCGATTAGGGATGCTTTGCCGCTTGAGTATTACGATCGTTCTGATCCGGATAATTCGGTGGGTGTTTTCGTTGAAGAAGATACGAATGAGTGTATAAATAAGATATTATGTTTGGTGATATATGGTGGTGAAAAAAATCGAGGTATAGCGCTAGGTTTAATAAAGGAAGCAGGATATAATCCTGATGATTATGGCATACGGTTTGAGGAGGATTAGGTAGTGATGAAGAGACTAATTAAGATTATATCAGTTGGAGGTTTACTAATAGTAGCTGGAGTTTTAGCTGGTGTTGGTGATGCGATGGCAAAAAGTACCTTGACGCAGGAAGAAGAGGCGATGTATTCGCAGAATAATATTTTGTTTTATGAGCCTTGTAATACATCATCTTCTGGACAGCCGCTTGGTGGTGATATAAGTATTACTGGATCTACTGCGGAAGAGAAAGTTTGGAGTGGGTTGGCTAGTTTTCTATCTCCTGAGCAGGCAGCTGGTATTATGGGGAATATTGCCCAGGAGGATGGTAATTATAATCCGTTGAGGCGTGAGGTTGGACAAAGTGGTAAATTGTATAGTAGAGCAACACAAATGGGATTGGGTTTGGTACAATGGTCTTTTGGACGAAGAGTAAATTTACTTAATTATGTGAAGAGTCGCGATTCATCGTTGATTCAATATTTTGAAAATGATAGTTTGGCGCAAATGACAGGTGATGAATTAATAAAGAAATTGGGCGATGATGTCGTAAACAAGTTGTACCAAGTTGAAATTGAATATTTGAAACAAGAGATAGATAAAAGTTATAAAGATTATTATAAACAGACATCGCCAGAGGATGCGGCGGTATGGTTTGAAGTGCATTTTGAGCGCGCAGGTGTACCGAATAATGAATATAGAAAACTAAAGGCGAGAGAGGCTTATGATAAATATGCTGGTAAAACTATAACTGGTTCGAGTGGTGCGAATGGTGAGGGTGTTTCTTGCAATGCGTCTTTTAGTGGGAGTAATAATATTAATGGGTCGGCGGTGGCTTTGGCTTGGCCACTTGGGACAGAAAAGAGCGTTTGGGATTATCGACAGGCGAATGGTTTGAGTGGACACACAGGTTATAGTAGTCCAAGTAAATGGACTGGTGGTAAGGCGACGGATGATTTTAATAAAGCTATCGACGAGGTTTATAAGGACCATAAAAGTTGGGGAAATTGTCCAAGTGTAGGGGCATCTTGTGATGTGTTTGTGGGCACTTCGGTTAGATATTCGGGATATGACAAGGATTGGCCGCGGGGATTGGATGGTCAATTGGCGCATGCTAGGAGTAAGCCAGATTTATGGGAGATCATTGATAACGCTAAAGGTATCCAGCCTCAACCTGGGGATGTAGTGAATACTGGGGGTCACACTTATATTGTGGTACAAGATCAAGATGGTACTTTTTACCGGGCAGAGGCAAGTTTGTGCGATTATTTTGGACGAATTACGCGTAAATTTGGTGGATTCGAATCGAATGCAATAGTGTTTAGAGCAAAGAAAGCTAATAATTCTACTAATGGCATTTCTGTGAAAAATGGAGTATCTTCTTCTTCAACTACGGGAGTGATTTCGGGTAATAGTACGACTGGTAATCATGATATTGGTTCGACAGCATTTTATTTTGCTTGGCCAGAGGGTGAATTTGAGAATCGAATAAAACCTGAGTCAAAGGATGCTTGGTATGAGATGGTGAAGAAAAACTTAGGGAAGTATCCAGAAGGTCATGTTTCGGAAGGGGCTAGTTGTGTAGTGTTTGTTTGGGGGGTTTTGAGATATGCTGGGCTGATTGATAATTTTAAGATTAGTGAAAGATTAGACGAACAACTTGAGAAAGAATCATCTTGGTCAAAAGTTGCAGAAGGTGACTTGGATGAAGATGTTTTGCAAGACGGTGATGTCTTGATTCGACGTTGCGGAAGACATGGGTCTTCAAGCTACCCATGTCATTATGGGATATATGCGGAAAAAGATGGTCAGGGATATACAATTCAAGCATCGAATCCGAGTGGTTGTAATGATGGAAATACTGGGTGTGGGTATCGTTATCCATGGACAACTAAGGGTTACAGTGGTGGTTTTGATGAGGTATGGCGTAATTCAAATAATAAGTCGGGAGGTGGGTTGTGCGATATCTGTGCTGGTGCAGGAGGTGAAACTGGCGATGTGGCTTTGAAGGATGGTGGATTAACGATTGATGACGCAAAGAAACTAGTTGATATTTATAAGGGTTATGCCGGGGAGAATAATTTGCGTGGCAATACTGCTATTGCAAATAAGTATTATATTAAAGTTGGGTGTCACGGTAATCTTTTCTTGAATTGTCCTTCGTTTGTGAAGTATTTTGTGAATCGTTATACGACAAAAAAGTGGACTTCAGGTATGACTGGTAATGGTAGAGATGTATACAAATATTTGGCAAAAGATTTGGGACTTAAGACTGGTTCATCACCGCGTCCGTACGCAGTATTTAGCGATGATTCGTATTCGCCTGGACATACTGGTGTGGTGCTAAGTGTAGATTCGGCTAAAGGTACGATGATTATCGGTGAGGCGGGTTGCAATAGTAGTGGTACTGCTAGATCGGCGTATGATTTTATTGGCGCACATGAGGTTTCGATTAAGAAATACCATCTATATACTTATCTTGATCCAATAATTAATTTAACGGGGCAATAAAATGTTTAAAGAATTAAGGCAAAATCTGACAAAGAATCAAAAAATTGGAATTATGGTGATTTTTCAGGTAATTATTAT
Organism: uncultured Candidatus Saccharibacteria bacterium; assembly: GCA_946414465.1. GTDB lineage: Bacteria > Patescibacteriota > Saccharimonadia > Saccharimonadales > Saccharimonadaceae > Nanosyncoccus. The sequence goes on from CAMKOP010000002.1 coordinate 15,421, forward strand.
CTTGTTGTTGATTGCTTGTTTGCAGTGGGGATTGGCGCCTGAGAGCCATGTAGAAATTGTTAACGAAAATGATACTGCGGTACCAGATGAGCGATGGCAGGGGATTAAAAATGAAATGTGGTATTTGATACAGAATAATGTATCTAATGTGGAAAAATCTGATATTGATGATGCGGAGATTCGAGAGGGAACCTATGAAGAGTCTACTGAAAATGACATTACTACCGCAACATTTTTGATTGATATAGATTCTTTGAAACAGACATATTTGATTACAGTAGCTTGGTCGGATAAAGTTGAATTGTATGATTATATGACGGTGAATTGTCCACCCCAAAATCAAATGAAATATCCGGAAACAGTCTGCTATGGAATGTATAATAATACTTATTCTTTGGATTTGTATTTGCCGTATGGTGTTTCGCCTAGCGAATCTGAAGATGTTCCCACGGCGCCACATTATTATATTACTGGTGATGAGGATGCGAAGAAAATTGATATAATGGTTTCTGTATGCGATGTTGATAAATATAAAAAAGAAGCGATGGATTATTTGAATTCTACGCCAATTAAATTGAGTGAATACACGATTAGCTTTGAGATTAATAGTATAGATGTGGAGTGTTCAAATGAGTAGTATATATAGTGTTAGAAATGTTTTTGAAAAAGATAATAAGGGGAAGGTAGTTATCATAATAGTGGGTGTGGTGATTGTGATTCTGATTATGATTTTGATAGTATTGTTGGTTAGCGACAAATCTGAAGATAATAGTATTCAGGGTAATAGTAACGATGTCGAAGTGACACAAGATGAGATACCTGTAAGCACTGAATATAATGAGGAGCATAAATACACTCTTGATGATTATTTACCGTGGACGAATTATGATTATCTCGAGGATGGGAGTGGGGTGGATGTAAAATATGATATTACTGAAAATACTGCAATACCGAAAGGTATTGTAGTGACAGTGAATGGGTGTGATGAGGAAACCAATAAAGCCAATGCGAATGCATATCTTAGTACTATTCCGGTTGATCTTAATGAGTATGAGATTTCGTATATTGTAAAAGAATGTAATAAATAAAAATAAGCCCTTTGGGCTTGTTTTATTATATTGTTGATTTTGGTGGGAGTAAAGGTTTTGCTTCGCAAAACCTTTTCCTTTCTGCGTCATTCGGTACAAGAATAATAAATTATTCTTGTACCTCATTTCCTTGAAAGGGCGAACCCGCTTCGCGGCTTCGCCTCCCACCATAGATATCTAGAATTAAAAAAATGACCTAAAGGTCATTATTTTAATTCTGGTGACCCTTACTGAATCGATGTGGAACGACCTCGTATCTGATATCTACCGCATCAAGAAGCTTATCCCTGTTATTGTATATCAAAATACATCCTCTATGAGTGTAGCATAGGTACTTCTGTTCCTTTTTCTCATCTCCCCCATAAGAACTCTCCCCTTGATGTTTCTTAAAGTATAACTTTATTTTACAAGTGAAGAATATTTCTTGTCAACCTTGATGCGTAGGCAGTATACGGAAGCCGGAGGCTTTTCATCAAAATGCTAACTCCACCTCTATAAACTCTGCAAATCACTTTTTCAAGATGGTATCTGTATCATCTCTGTTGCTAGAAGGGCTTACAGAGGCTTCTAGAGGCCTTACAGGGCATTTTTCGTACGCTGTTTTTAGGTAACAAATCGGGCGGAATATCTTGGTGTTTTTTAGGTTGATTTATATGAAATCCCATTATAAGTAAAATGGTTCCCATTTCTATGCTAACAAAGTATGTACCCCTGTAAAAGTGAACTGTGTGGTGAAAAATCGGTGTCGGCGATTTATATTCTTTTACCCTACCGCATGCATAGTTTCTATTATTTTTTATCCTGGCCTACACGATACGCATTAGTAGGTTTGGTTAGTTCGTTTAATTAGTTTACCCTGATGTATGTATTATATGATGATAGTGTCTCCGTGCGACCCGCTGACAAATATGATAAAATAATGAAAAGGAGTAAAGAAATGTCTCACATTATTGGAATCGATTTCGGCTCAACAAATACCACCGTTGCATGCGTATTAGCTGGAAGGGCCGAAATTATTACTGATGAAAACGGAAACGAGAGTTTCCCATCAATGGTTTCGGTTAATGAAAATGGCGGTTCTGCAGTTGGCTATGAAACGCAAAAACGTTTTGTGCTTCATCCAAATGAGACGTTTTTTGGCTTAAAAAGACTCCTGGGTTCTAAGCTTAATAACAAAGATATAGCGGATAACCCTGGCCTAGTTTGCGACGAGGAATCTACTTACGCAATTGTTAATGGTAAAAAGTACAGCTTAGAACTCCTCTCTGCAGCAATTCTGATGAAAGCAAAGAGAATTGCCGAGAAATACTTTGACGAAAAGATAGATGAAGCTGTTGTAACTGTTCCGGCATATTTCAGTATACCCCAACGTTACGCGGTCAAAAAAGCAGGAGAACTGGCAGGACTAAACATTAAAAGAATCATTAGTGAGCCAACTGCAGCTGCTCTTGCCTATGGTTCTCTTGCCAGTGACACTAAACCACTCTACCATGACAATTACGTAAATATAGGTGGAAAAATAAAAGCTAAGCGACATATCTATGGGAGTAAAGACGTAAAGATTGATGGTAAAATCATGGTTATTGATTTTGGCGGTGGCACCTTCGATGTTTCTATCCTCGAAGTAGGAGATGGCGTATTTGAAGTGATGTCAACAAATGGCAATACTCGCCTTGGCGGTGAAGACTTTGACTCCGCAATCGCGAAGCATATAATTGATGACATCGAAAGAAAATACGGAGAAGGAGCCTGCGATGACTATGCTATTAAAAGGCGTATACTGAATGCTGCAAAAACGGCGAAAGAAGAACTGTCCTCTTGTAGCTCGACAGAAATCACTCTCCCATACCTGCTCAAGACTGAGGATGGCCTGGTTGATTATTCCTACAATTTGACTCAAGACTCAATGGAAAAATTGATATCTGATTTCCTAGATAAAATGGGTGAGCCAATTATGCAGGCTTTGTCTGATGCTCACCTAGACAAAAAAGACATAGATAAAATTATATTAGTTGGCGGTATGACAAGAATGCCAATAATACGCACCTGTATCAAGAAGTACTTCGGGAAAGAGCCTTCTTATGGTATCAACCCAAACACAGCTGTTGCTATTGGTGCGGCAATTCAAGCTGGAGTGTTAGATGGTAGAATAAGAGACGTTCTGTTATTAGATGTTACTCCATTAACATTAGGTATAGAGATGAAAGATGGGGTAGTATCGCCGTTGATACCGCGAAATACCACATTTCCTACTTTTAAAAAAGAAGTTTTTACGACCACTGACAGAAAGAAGACGGGGGTCAATATACATATAGTCCAAGGTGAGCAGAAGTATGCCAAGGATAATGAATCTCTAGGCTACATAACCATAGATGATTTAAATCCAAAGTTAAAGGGCGACGCCCAAATAGAAGTAACATTTTCTATTGACCAAAATGGAATACTGAGCGTTTCTGCCGAAAACAAGAACACACATAAAAGGGTCTCGCTGGTTGTAGATGGCGACATAGAAGCAGAAGAAAGAGTCGAATATACCAATCACAACCAAAAATCTGACGAACAATCAAATAGTAAAGCACATTGGTGGAATAGATAAAGAAGGAGAGGCCAGGGATAGGGAGAACGACCCAAAAACCTTTCATCCCTGACCACTTTTTCTGCAAGGGCCGAAGGCTCGATCGGCTTGTTTGTTTAGTTTAAAAAACTTGTATACGAGAGCCGGAGACTCCATGGTGATAGTGTCTTCGTTTGACCCGTTGACAGAGAACCATACCTAGGAGCCCCCGTTAGCCCAGTTACCCTACCGAGTTTAGGCGAGTTTTCGAGCCATTACAAGAGAGTTTTTATATAGTACTTACATTGCAGTTTGATTTATTTTACTATTCTTCCACCAGTAAGTTCTTCGAGATACTTTTCTTGGATTGGTGCAACGCCACGACCACGCTGGAACATATCCATAATATGAGAAAACGAAATTTTATCCTTCATGAATGCTATCACAGCTACATGAGTCAATAAGGTATTTTTGCGACCAATTTTACCATCCCATTTCTTGTTATTCTCGACCTCATCACGATAATAGTATTTACAGTCTTCATTTTGAGCAAGGTAATCATTATAGGCAAGATATGGCAATAACGACACCCCTCTTAAAGCTTCTGCCGAAATGTATGCTCCTTCAATAATATCTTGTTGTGGGTCATACTCATACCAAGATAAAGTAATTTCACCGGTATTAACAACGTTCCCATCTTGGTCTATATCTTCATATCGTAGCGTACGCTTGGTGAGTTTAGTGTCGAGCATGTAGGCAATTCTGCAAAACAAAGTTGCAATATACGAAAGGTCAGAATTGACGTCCCTGAGTGAGTACAAGTCGTCCCAGACATCTTTGAAGCTTAAATCTTTTAACCACTCCCCGTTAGGTAGTTGCATCTTAGGCCTAAAATCCCACGGTCTTGGTGATTTATCTCTTGCTGATTCTTTACCTGGGTACTGAATATAGAGTTTTTCCCCAGTAGGGAACTCTTTCATTAAAAGTCGTCGTTCTATACTACCGAATTTTAATCCAGTTTTGCTCAATGATGAAAATGCTTTTATGTTGTAAAGTTTTTTCTCTACAGCTTCAGCGGTAAAGGCTCGGTCAATTATTATGCTCATTTTTGTTCCTTGCTACTGTCGATTAAAAGTTTGTATGATTCAATACTCAATGCATCAGCAATGCGTTGAATATTTTCGAGCGAAACGTTGCGTTGGAAGCATTCCACACTGCCAATATAAGTACGGTGTAACCCGCATTTCTCAGCAAATTTCTCTTGAGAGAGACCGAGCTCGGTCCTATACTTTCTTAAATTAGTCCCAAATACCTTGATGATATCCATAGATGTTATTTCTCCTAAGTTATACCTTCATGATAACCCGAGTGCTGATTTTAAGTCTACAGATTATAAGTAACATTATATCTTTAATAAAAAGGAAAAATCTGTTATAATGGATGTATAAGAAGTAGAGGTATTATGAAAAAACAATTATGTGAGTTATTTGCTGGTGTTGGTGGGTTTAGATTGGGATTAGATAGACTGGGCAGTGGATGGAAGACTGTTTGGTTTAGTCAGTGGGAACCTGGAGCTAGCAAGCAGTGGGCTCATGATTGTTACGTATCGCATTTTGGTGACATAAAAGACTTGTCTGGTGAATATACGACCGGAATTGACGTTGCAGAAGTCAACAAGAAGAATATTCCTGACCATACGTTAATAGTTGGCGGTTTCCCATGCCAAGATTATTCTGTTGCTCATACACTTGCATCGTCTAAGGGCATTCAGGGTAAAAAAGGTGTACTCTGGTGGCAAATATACGAAATACTAAAGGTAAAGAAAACCCCATTTTGCTTATTTGAAAATGTAGACAGGCTTTTAAAGTCACCCGCAAAGCAAAGGGGTAGAGATTTCGGGATAATGCTTTCCTGTTTCGCTTCGCTCGGATATAGTGTAGAGTGGAGAGTAGTGAACGCTGCAGAATATGGAGCCGCACAAAGGAGACGACGTACTTTTATATTTGCTTATAATAAGAAGACGAACCACTACGCAGACGTAAAAGGCATCTCAATGGAAGATATGCTTTTAAAAGAAGGTTTTTTCGCTACAGTATTTCCTATTGAAAGTCACGAAACACTTAGGGAAGGCGAAGTAAGCAAGGACATCGGTAACGTATCCGATAGCTTCAAGTTTGATTTTGGAAATGCAGGAATAATGCGTGATGGTAAAATCATGACCACAAAGGTACGACCAGTAGAAGAGACTCCAATCAAAATTGGGCAAATACTAGAAAACAAGAAGATTGATGAAAAGTACTTTATTACTGATGAAAAGATGCCAAAATGGACTTATCTTAAAGGTGCCAAGAAAATTGAGAGAACTACTTCTGCTGGTTTTAAATACACTTTTTCTGAAGGACCAATTGCATTTCCAGACCCATGGGACAGACCTAGCAGGACTATGCTAACTAGTGAATCAACTTTAAACCGTAGTACACATGTTGTTGAAGATAAAAAAACGCATAAGTTGCGTTTGATAACACCGATAGAAGCAGAACGATTACAGGGTTTCGATGATGACTGGACTAATACTGGTATGCCGGACCGGATGCGTTATTTCTGTATGGGCAATGCTCTTGTTGTCCCCATGATTACTAGAATGGGCAAGCAGCTGGATATTATTTTCAAGAATGAACCTTAACCTACTTTATAAAAACAGCTTCTAGTCGCCTCTACCGTCTGATGTGGTATAATAAAAATACAACCTCTGAAACAGAGTGGGTGCGGGGCACTAAAAGGATTTGTCCCAACCTAAAGTTGGTCTTTCTAGCTATGGGGAGTACTCGACTCGTCAAACAAGGTACGGAATTAAAGTCAGTTGAGATGCTAGGTTTATAAGGCGGAGTGAGCGTACCAAGTAAACAATCCTTATTAGGAGTTACTTGGCATGCAGGAGGCACCAGTTTCAGAGCAACTTGGGGGGCAAATTATATCAATTAAAGAGGCTAGAAAGCTTCTAGGAACTAAGTATGATAGTATACCAGATGAAATGGTAGAACTAATCATATCAGATATGACCATACTGTCAGTTAGGCTTATAGACTGGCAAAATGGTTCTACAAAATCGGAAGGAGTGGTATAATATGAGTATGAATACGAGCGAGGTAGAAGGAGTCAGAAGAAAGGCTTATATTTACTCTAGAGTTTCCACGCCAGAGCAGGCTAAAGGGAGTGAATCGTTAAACGTACAAGAAAAAGTTTGCAAAGAATTTGCGAATAATTATTTAGGGGCAGATGTCGTAAGAGTTTATCGTGAAGAGGGCGAATCTGCTAAAACAGCTAATAGGACACAACTTATGGCATTGCTGAAGGATGCCTACAAAGAAAAAGGACAAATTGATTATGTGGTTGCTTATCAGCCAGACAGAGCCAGTAGGGATAGTGAGGCATACTGGGGAATTATCAAGGCTAACCTTAAAAAATGTGGTATTTCTTTAAGATATGCCCGTCAGCCTGGTATAGATGGCTCTCGTTCCGGTGAACTAATTGAAGGCATTCTAATAAGTGTAGCTCAATTCGAAAATGGATTAAAAGCTGATAGAGTACATGATTCTATGGCAGAAAGAGCAAGACGTGGTTTCTGGATTACACAACCCCCATTGGGCTTCAAAATAAAGATTGTTATGCCTGATGGTAGTCTTGCTGATAGTGCCGGTAGAAAAGAGCGAGTAAAATACCCTAAAGTATTAGTTCCTGATGATACGATTGCGGCTGGTGATAGTATGAGTATTGCAGAAAAAATTACTAAAGTGCTAACTGAATTTGCTGATAGTGGCATAAGTGAGACTGAAGCACATAAATTGGCTGTCGAGCTTGGTATAAAGGCTAAAGATGGTAGACCAATTCCATTCAACTCACTTCATCATATGTTGGAGCATCCAGTTTATGCTGGCTATTCTAAACCGGGTAAAGCTCTTGCTGAATCAATTAAGCTTAAATTTGACGGACTCATTAGCAAGGAAACCTTTGACCGCATACAACTCAAGTTGAGAACTGGTAAGCGTGAGTTAAAACCAAGAGAAACCAGTTTATACCCATTAGATGGAACCATTATATGTGAACACTGCGACATGCCCCTACATGGTGATGCTCCCCGTGATGGTTCTAAAAAGCAAACTCCACGCTATTATTGTCGTGGTGGAATAAAGCGAGGGCATGGATACGAATCTGCTAAGGCATCCGAAATTCATGCTTTATTTAATGACTTTCTGCAGCAATTAGTTCCTACTAATGGTACTGTGAGGCTATTTAAGGAAATACTGAAGCGAACTGCAGCCAAGAAACTAAGTAACGCAAATTCTGAGATGGAGGAACTAACAAAGGCAGAGAATAAGCTTTCAAGCAAAAAGGAAGCTATACTTAACCTCCTTTTAGAAGGAAAAATAACTGTGGACGAAAAAACCCTTATGCTGCAAGGTGTAGAAAAAGAGCGTGAAGGTTTGAAGCTAAAAAGAAAAGAGCTTGAGGAGCAACAGGAGCTTAACGAACTCACTATAGAGTATGTATGTAATTTCATTAACCAGCCTGCTAAGCTATGGCGAGATGCCGACCTAGAATCTAAGCGTGCTTTACAAAAGCTTATGTTCCCGAATGGTTTGCATGTCGACCTTAAAGCAAAAAAGTGTAGAACGGAAGATTTGAGCCCTCTCTACTCTGTTGTTTGCAACAAAATAGAGCCAAAAGGCTCTGAAAATGATTCTATGGTGATCTCGGCGGGAGTCGAACCCGCGTTGTCGGGATGAAAACCCGATGTACTAACCGTTATACTACGAGACCGTGTACATATTATAACAGTTGTATCTAATAATTGCAAGAGTAGGTGATTTCGTAGTGGTAAGAATTCTTTTTATAGGGTGGATCGATGTAGAATTTGATGAAGGTTTTGTTTTCGTCGCAATATTTGGTAACTTCTTTTCTATACTGATCGTTTTTACGATTATCATATAGTAGTAATTGTCTAAGTTTAACTGGTGAGAAACCATGATCGTGATATTTGGCCATAGCATCATCGAGATTGGTAATTTGTTGGAACCCCTTGGAGGATGAAAAATTCGGATAGAAATAATTTTCGTAATAGTCTGTAGCCATTTTATTAATGAGTGCTTCAGTGTGATTCTGAGGTTTTAGAAAAAGAATAGAAATACTAGCAATAATAACAATTAGTGATGCAAGAACGATAACGCTAAGAATGATTTTTTGTGCAAGAGAAAAACGTTGACGAGATTTATGTTTTTTGATGCGTTTTTTTGCATTAATCATATGTTCTATATTATCATATTATTGAACTTATGGTAAGATATTAGTATGAGTAGACTGTTTAAAAGGACAAAAATATTAGCAACGATTGGTCCGGCGACGAATTCGGCAGAGATGATTTCTGAGGTTATTATGGCTGGAGTGAATGGTTGTAGGTTGAATTGCTCACATGGTTCGAATGAAGAACGTGATCAACAGATAAAATGGATACGTGAAGCTGCGGCAAGAAAAGGACGTAGTGTAGCGATATTGCAGGATTTGCAAGGGCCAAAGATACGCCTGGGAATATTGAAAGATAATCGTTTAGATTTGAAGGTTGGCGACGAAGTAGTGTTGGAATCACGAGAGTTTGAGCATGATGGTGGGCTAATAGTGCCAGTGCAGTATAATTTGGCAGAAAAATGTCAGGTGGGTGAGCCATTGTCGATGTTTGATGGTAAGATAAAAGCTGAGGTAATTGAGATTGTTTCTAACACTGCAATCAAGGTGAAGGTTTTGAATGATGGGTTTGTGATGTCGAAAAAAGGATTGAATCTACCGGATACGGATTTTGATGGAGATATTTTGACAGAAAAAGATTTAGCTGATATTGAATATGGGGCTAGTTGCGATTATGATTATGTGGCACTTTCATTTGTGCAAACTGCGGATGATATTTTAAAGTTAAAACAATTGTTGTTATCGCATGGTTCAACTGCTAAGGTGGTTGCGAAAATTGAAACTAAAAAAGCGATTTCTTCGGAGGCGAATCTTGAATCAATTGTGAAAGCGGCAGATGGCATCATGGTAGCGCGTGGTGATATGGCGGTGGAAGCTGGAGCGGAAGTAGTGCCAATGGTACAGAGAAAATTGATTGCTCTTTGTCGCAAACATGCAAAACTATGTATTGTGGCGACGCAGATGATGGCTTCGATGGTGGATTCGCCGGAGCCAACTCGAGCGGAGGTTTCGGATGTGGCAACGGCAGTAGTGCAGGGCGCGGACGCAGTGATGTTGTCGGATGAAACGGCAAACGGTTCGTATCCGCTTGAGACAGTAAAAGAAATGAAGAAGGTGATTTTGTTTACGCAAAACCATTCGAGATTGGCACCAATTAGACAAGATGATGAGGAAAGAGAAATTTATCCAGCAATTTCGAGTGCGGCGGCGAGACTGGCAGAAGAGATTGATGCAGATGTGATCATCTGTCAGACGGCGTCTGGGGTGACTGCTACTACGATGGCGGGCGAGAGACCAAATGTACCAATTGTGACCGTTACTTCTAATACGCGTGTAGCTAATCAACTAGCATTGATATATGCAAATTCGGCGTTTGTGCGCAAGTATTCAGAAGATTTTGGATATGATTTGGCGGTCGAATTAAAAGCATCTGGGTATTTGCAAACGCGTGAGGGTAGAAAAGATTTGACGGCTGTGATTGTGTCAGGTGATAAAAATAAATCTGGTACAGATACAATCAAGGTTAGAAAGATATAAAACTACTTTTTGATTGCTTCGAGGCCGGGGAGTTTTTTGCCGAGTAGGAATTCTAATGATGCTCCGCCGCCGGTGGATACGAGAGAATAACGTAGACTTGGATGGTCCTTCATGAGGTTTTCGACAAAACCAGTAGTGTCGCCACCACAGATAATAGTGTCGGCGCTTTGGTGTTCGCCGATAAGTTCGGCAGCAATAGTAGAGGCGGTGGCATAAGTGGGGTCTTCGGCGTAGCCTAAAAGACCATTCCAGATGATAGTTTTGGCATCGGTGATGAGGTTAGCTAGTTCACCGGTGCTGACTGGGCCGATGTCGAGTTTTTCGCCTTTTTCGTTAGTATCGAAGTCGCTGGCTACGACGATTTTTTTGTGGGTAGATTTGTAGCCATCAGCAGCGATTTTACCACCGACGAAAATATGATCGGCTTGTTTTAAAAATTTATCAATTAAGGGTTGTTTGTCATCGACTTTGGCGCCGCCGATGATTAAGAGAACTGGGGACGCGGGGTTTTTGGTGATGGTCGTGAGATTTTTAACTTCGTTTTCGACGAGAAGACCGGCGTAGATTGGGAGATAATTTTTAATAGCATCGGTGGAGGCGTGTGCACGGTGGACGACGGCGAAGCCATCTTGAACATATATATCGGCATCAACGGATTTAGCAATATTAGTGATGAATTCTGGATCGTTTTTTTCTTCGCGGGGGTCAAATCTCAGGTTTTCTAAGAGGGCAACTTTTACATATTCTGGAATGGGGATGTGCTCGTCTTTTCTGGGTAGATCATAAAAGCCAATGGTTTGGTTTGGGAGTAATTTTTTTAGTACTTTTACAGTTGGATAGAGAATAAAATCAGGCGAGATTTTGCCTTCGGGACGACCGAGATGAGAAATCAGAATAATGCGTTTCACACCGTGTTCTAGAAGATAATTAATAGTAGGAAGGCTGGCGCGAATGCGAAGGTCGTTTTCAACTTTACCATTTTTGACGGGAACGTTGTAGTCAACACGGACTAGTACGGTTTTGTTTTTTACATCTATATCTTTGATTGTTTTCATAAAACCATTATAACATATTTACAAATATTCACGCTGTGATATAATTTTTGTATGAAAAAAATACGAAATTATCAACAAGTGATTGGTGAAACTGTAGAGCATATGCGACTTGAGAAAGGATGGACACAGGAGGAATTAGCTAAGGAAGTTGGCACTAGTCAATCAGCAATTCATCGGATAGAAAAAGGCGGTCAAAATGTATCTCTAGAGATGATAAAGAAGCTGTCGGAAGTGTTTGGCACGCAGATTCTCTCTATAAACGATTCAGCGAGCCAGAGTTTTCGGGTACGCGGAGGCAAGGAACTGAGTGGTGAAATAACGATAAATACATCTAAAAACGCGGCGGTAGGTTTGCTGTGTGCGTCTTTGCTTAATAATGGAAGGACGGTTTTGCATCGAGTGGCGAGAATTGAAGAAGTTTTTCGTATTATTGAAGTTTTGGAATCTATCGGTGTAAAATGTCATTGGACTAATCGACATCGTGATCTAGAAATTATATCACCGCGTGAATTAAAATTAGATGAAATGGATATAGAGGCGGCACGTAAAACTCGTTCAATTATAATGTTTTTAGGACCATTACTGCACAGATTTAAGAAGTTTTCAATTCCGTATGCAGGTGGGTGTTCTCTAGGTACACGGACAGTAGAGCCACATCTCAAGGCTTTAGAGACTTTCGGTTTGAAGGTGGACGCAGAATGTAATAGTGGTTTTTATGAAGTGGAAGTTGATCAGAAAATTATGCATAGTCGTGAGGATAGATATATTGTATTAACTGAGCGTGGTGATACGGTGACAGAAAACGTTTTAATGGCAGCAGCGATGAATCCTGGTAAGACGACGATTGTAGGGGCTTCATCAAATTATATGGTACAAGACATGTGTTTCTTCTTGGAAAAGTTGGGAGTAAAAATTGAAGGGATTGGTACTACTAGATTAGTGATTCATGGCAGGACAAAAATTGATACGGATGTGGAGTATAGTATTTCAGAAGATCCGATTGAGGCGATGTCATTTATCGCGGTAGGGCTAGTAACTAATTCTGAAATTACGATTATGCGAGCGCCGATTGAATTTTTGGAGATTGAGCTTGAAGTACTTAAGACTATGAATGCCCAAATTGAAAAATCAGAAGAATACTTATCTGCGAATGGCCGGACAAGACTAGTGGATCTTACTGTGAAAAAATCAAAATTAGTGGCGCCAGTGGATAAGATTCACCCAATGCCATTTCCGGGACTTAATATTGATAATTTACCGTTTTTCTCGATTATTGCGGCAGTAGCAGAGGGGCGAACTTTGATACATGACTGGGTGTTTGAGAATCGGGCGGTATATATTACGGAGCTTTCTAACTTAAATGTAAAGGTGGAATTATTGGATGCACATCGTGTATATATTGAGGGCCCAACGAATTTTAGACCGACGGAATTAGTGGCACCGGCTGCTCTTCGTCCAGCGGTGGTGGTGTTGATTGGTATGTTGGCGGCGCCTGGGAAGTCGATTCTTCGAAATGTATATACGATTAATCGTGGATATCAAGATTTTGCGGCGAGACTTCGACATCTTGGTGCGGATATTGTGCCCTTAACTGGTATTTAAAGGAGGTGACATGATAAAAATTTTAAATGTGACAAAAAAATATGGTGATAAAAAAGCATTAGATAATGTGTCGTTTGAAGTGGGCGATGGTGAGATTTTTGCTTTTATTGGACATAATGGCGCAGGGAAAACTACGCTTATCAAGGCAATTATGGGAATTCATGATTTTGATGAAGGTGAGATTTTGATAAATGGTAAATCAATCGCAAAAGAGCCAGTGGCTTGTAAAAAAGAAATGGCCTATGTGCCGGACAATCCAGAACTTTATGAGAATATGCGAGCGATTCAGTTTATTAATTTTATTTGTGATATGTATGAGGTTGATTTGGAAAAGCGGAATAAAAATATCAAAAAATATGCCGAAATGTTTGAAATGTCGCAGAATTTGAATGACACAATTGATTCATTTTCACATGGGATGAAACAAAAAGTGGCGTTGATTGCGGCGCTTTCTCATGATCCGAAAATTCTGATTATGGACGAGCCGTTTGTAGGGCTGGATCCGAAGGCGGTGTTTGATACAAAAGAAGTAATGCGTGAGATGGTAAAGAACGGGAAGACAATTTTCTTTTCGACGCATATTTTGGATGTAGCCGAGAAACTATGTACGAGAGTAGCAATTATTAAGAAGGGTAAGATTATGAAGGTAGGAAGCATGAAAGAGGTGAAAGGTGATAAAAGTTTAGAAAAAGTATTCTTGGAGCTAGAAAAATAAATGAGTAAGTTCTTTACATTACTTAGAGCGTCGATGTCGGAAGGGATGAATGTCTTTCGGTTGCATGGGAAAAAGCAGTCGAAGTGGTTTAGGATTGGATTGCCGATATTATTAGGTGCAATGATTATGTTTTCGGTGGCAGGATATGCGGATATGATGATGGAGCCACTAGCGGAAGTAGAGATGGAATTTGTGGTGTTGACTTTGTTTGTGATTATTTCGGCGGTTTTTATTTTGATGGAGGGAATATACAAGGCGAGCGGACTACTTTTTAATTGTCGGGATGATGATTTGATGCTGTCTTTGCCGGTGAAAAAGACTACTGTACTGGCGGTCCGGGTGTTAAAGTTTTATTTGTTTGAGACGATGATTAATGCACTAATTTTGGTGCCAGCGATGGTGATGTATGCTATGAGAGTGGAAGTAGGAGCTTCGTTTTATTTGGTGTCGCTTACGGCACTTTTGATTCTGCCGATTTTGCCGATTGTAATTTCGTCTTTGCTTGGTGGGGCGATAGCTTTTTTGTCGTCGCGGTTTAAATATAAGAATTTAGTTCAGATTGTTTTGACTACTGCATTTCTTTTGGTAATTATGTATGTTTCGATCAATATGAAGGATATTTTGCAAACATTGGCGCAGAATGCGGGCAGTATCAATGAAATTATTACTAAACTTTATTTTCCAGCGGGGCAGTTTATTCAATTGGTTCTAGATTTTAGGATTGTGGATTTTTTGGTGTTTGTAGGTGTGAATGTGGGGATTCTTGTATTAATGTTGGTAGTGCTTGGCAATGTGTATTATAAGATTAACTCTCGAGTGAGGATGGTCAAGACTAATACGGTTTTGCATGATTATGTTATTAAAAAACATCGTCCTTTGGTAGCTTTGGTGAGAAAGGAGGCGGGGAAGTTTGCGAGCTCGCCAGTTTTTGTAATTAACGCTGGGTTTGGGCTAGTGCTTTATGTGGTGGCGGTGATTTTGGTGTGCACGAATATGGATAGTGTGATAGATATGATGGCAAAAATGGGAGTGGAAATATCGGCGGAAGCAATAATCAATTATATGCCAGCATGTATGTTTGGATTGGTTTTTGTGATGTCAATGACGACTTCAATTACGAGTTCGATGATTTCGCTTGAAGGTAAATCGTTTAATATTTTGAAAAGTTTGCCGACGAATCCGGTGAAGATAATACTAGCGAAGGTGCTTGCGGCAGCGATGATAATGATACCGATATTTTTGATAGGTGATATGGTGATGTTTGTGCGATTTGATTTTGATGTATGGCAGATGTTGATGATTATTGCTTCGTCTGTGGTTATGCCGATGGTAGCGGAGCTGGTTGGTATTATTGTGAATTTGAAATATCCAAAAATGGATGCAAAAAATGATACTGAAGTGGTGAAGCAGAGTATGAGTTCAATGGTGGCAGTATTGGTCGGCTTAGCAGCTTCGGTGGTGATGGTATATATAATATATAGTGGATTCAATAGTGGTTTGTCGGCTACGGAAGTAGTAGGAGCGGGATTGGTGTTTGGCATAATGGTTTTGGGTTTACTGGTGGTTTATTTGAAAAAATGGGGCATTAAAGAGTTTAACGCGATTAACGTGTAGAGATTTTATTTGCTATAATAGAACAATGGATAAAATTTTGGAGGGATTAAATTCGGCGCAGAAGAGTGCGGTTGAAACGTTGGAGGGACCGGTATTGATTTTGGCTGGAGCGGGATCTGGTAAAACAAGGACTTTGACACATCGGATTGCAAACTTGATTGCACATGGAGTGCAGCCTGCAAATATTTTGGCAGTAACGTTTACGAATAAGGCAGCAAATGAGATGCGGAATAGGCTCTGGAAACTTCTACATGGTCATTCTCGGGACGGGTCGCTCCGGCCCGTCGTCACGGGCGGAGCGCCCTCATTCTCGGTCGTAACCTCCGAAAGCCCTCGAATCGACCATATAGAAGTTTCCGATACTCCCCCGCGGTCTTTTATGCCGTATATGGGGACATTTCATGGGATCGCAGTAAAGATCTTGAGACAGGAAGCTGATGCACTAGGGATTGACCGGAATTTTGTGATTTATGATATGGATGATCAGATATCGTTGATTCGGCGGATTATGAAGTCTTTGAAATATACGGATGATAAGAGCTTGAAACCGAAATCGATTCAATCGATTATATCAAGTGAGAAGAATCGAGGAAATGGACCAGAAGAATACGAAGCAAGCGTATACTATCCTAATCAAAAAAAGATTGCAAAAATATTTTATCGTTATGAAGAAGAAAAGCAAAAAGCGGCGGCATTGGATTTTGATGATTTGTTGCTCTTTGAGCTAAAGCTATTGAAGGAACATCCTGAGGTACGTAAGCATTGGTGCGATAGATTTGAGCATATTCTGATCGATGAGTATCAGGACACTAATATAGTACAGTACAATATCGTGAAGTTGTTAGTAAACGAAAAAAGAAACATCTGTGTGGTAGGGGATGATTGGCAGTCAATTTATTCGTGGCGAGGGGCGGATTTTACTAATATTTTGAATTTTGAAAAGGATTTTCCGGGTGCGAAGGTGATCAAACTGGAACAAAATTATCGTTCGACAGGAAATATTTTGGAAGCGTCGCAAAAAATAATTTGTGAGAATAAGCAACGAACGGATAAGACACTTTATACTGAAGCAGGAAAAGGTGAGCCGGTGGATATTGAATCATTACAGGATGAAAAAGCGGAGGCAAACTTCGTGGCATTAAAGATTTTGAATATGCAACGAGATTATCCAGATTTGTCGGATTTTGCGGTGCTTTATCGGACTAATGCGCAGTCGTATGCGTTTGAAAAAGCGTTTATGGATATGCATATTCCATACAAAATTGTGGGTGGGGTGAGATTTTATGATCGTAAAGAAGTGAAGGATGTGTTGGCAATATTGAGATTAGTCGTTAATCAGCGAGATAAAGTAAGTTTGACGCGAGTGTGTGGAAATGTACTTTCGGGCGTAGGTGAAGTATCGTTGGCGAAAATTTTGATGGTAGTGGATGTGGTAAAAGGTACGCAACCTTTGATGGGCGATACAATGCTTGATGTATTAAAATCGGCTAAAGCACGGAATGGTTTTAATAAATTGGTGAAATTTTTGAAGTCTGTGCAAGTGGATGAAAATCCTGGAGAGATAATTAAAAGGGCAGTAGAGCAGTTTGATTTTAGAAAATTGACAGATGATGGTACACCGAGCGGTGAAGAAAGAATGAAAAACTTGGAAGTGCTCGGCACGCAAGCGGCGGAGTACGATAACTTGGATGATTTTTTGGCGGATGCTTCGTTGATGTCGTCGGCAGATGAGTCTTCGGTAAAAAACTCAGTGACGCTAATGACTTTACACGCAGCAAAAGGATTAGAATTCCCGGTGGTGTTTATAGTGGGGTTAGAGGAGGGGTTGTTTCCGGGAAGTCGTGCGTTAGAAAAAGCGGAGGATTTGGAGGAGGAAAGACGGTTGGCATATGTTGGGATGACGCGAGCGATGCAAAAATTATTTTTGACCTATGCTCTTAGCCGTTTTTCTTATGGAAATCGGAATTATAATATGCCGTCGAGATTTTTGACGGAACTTGGATATAATCCATATGGTTCGGCTGGGTTTAGAGATAGTGATGGGGATGGATTTACGGATTTTGGTGACTCAGATTTTGATCCATTTCCAGATGATGTTCCGGTGTTTGAATAAGACTTTATTTGATATTAATTATATGATATAATAGAAGAGTGCCTGGGTGTGGCGCAGTTGGTAGCGCGCGACTTTTGGGAAGTCGAGGCCGCTGGTTCAAGTCCAGTCACCCAGACCATTTTTTGTAGCATACCTGGGATTGGCGCAGCCTGGTAGCGCGCACGCATGGGGTGCGTGAGGTCAGCAGTTCAAATCTGCTATCCCAGACCATGTATGCCTGGGTGTGGCGCAATTGGTAGCGCTTTAGCGTAGGGGCGCTGAGGTCGCTGGTTCAATTCCAGTTGGTAAAAATGTCAGGGTGTGGCGCAGTTGGTAGCGCGCAGCGTTCGGGACGCTGAGGTCGCTGGTTCAAGTCCAGTCACCCTGACCAGTTTTGAAAAGCCGAGAGGCTATTTTTGTTTGGTGGATTGATTTTATGTTAAAATAGAAGGATAAAGGAGAGAAAAAGTGGCGGAAAATTTACCCAAGAATTTACCAAAAAAGCCTACGGGGCGAAAAAATACTAGCAGTACTTCAAATACAGTGCGAAGTGTACTGTTTGTTTTTGTATTGATTTGTTTTGGTGCTTTTTTGATTACTAATATGAATTATCGAGAAGCTGAGAAAAAAGAAGTGCCGATTTCAGAAGTGATTCAGCGAGCAAATGATCCAAATGGAAATATATCTAAGATTACAGTGATTGGTAGTACGCTCGATATTACTTTGAAGGATAATGATAAACCGACTGAAACATCACGTAAGGATGGAGCGGGAACCTTGTATGATCAAGGTTTGGTTGAACATTGTACGGACTTAGAGGGTGATGAATTGAAGGCTTGTGAGGAAAAATATCCAACGATTGAATATAAGGAAGATGTGAATGCTTGGGGAATTGTGTTTGATGTGGCACTTACAGTACTTCCGATTATTGCACTAGTGGTATTCTTTATGTGGGTGATGAAGCAGGCTAATGCGGCAAATAATCAATCGATGTCGTTTGGAAAATCTAGAGCGAGGTTGTATGGTCCAGATAAGAAAAAGGTGACATTTAAGGATGTAGCTGGTAATGAGTCGGCTAAACAAGACTTGACTGAAATCGTGGATTTCTTGAAAAGTCCTAAGAAGTATGAGAAACTTGGTGCGAAAATTCCGCGTGGAGTACTTTTAGCTGGTGATCCAGGTACTGGTAAGACTTTGATGGCGCGAGCAGTGGCGGGTGAAGCAGATGTGCCGTTTTTCTCGATTTCAGGTTCGGAATTTGCAGAAATGTTTGTGGGTGTAGGTGCTAGTCGGGTACGCGATTTATTCTCTAAAGCTAAGAAAAATGCCCCATCGATTATCTTTATTGATGAGATTGATGCGGTAGCGCACAAACGTGATGCACGTGGTGGTGCTGGACGTGAAGATGAGCAGACGCTCAATCAGATTTTAGTAGAGATGGATGGATTTGATAATGATTCGGGTGTGATTGTGATGGCGGCGACTAACCGAGTAGATATGCTTGATAAAGCGCTCCTTCGTCCAGGGCGGTTTGATCGACATGTGAATGTGACTTTGCCAGAACGTAAAGATCGTTTGGAAATTTTGAAGGTGCATTTCAAGGGTAAACCAGTTGAAGAGAATGTTGATCTTGAAGCTTTGGCTAAGAAGACGGCTGGGTCGAGCGGTGCGGATCTTGCTAATATTGCAAATGAAGCGGCGATTACGGCAGCGCGCGAGGGTCACAAGGCAATTGCGAATAGCGATGTGGTAGAAGCGTTTGAGAGAGTAGCAATTGGGCCAGAACGTAAGAGTAAGGTAATGAACGATAAAGAACGCAAAATTACGGCTTACCATGAGGCTGGTCATGCTATTGTGGGGCATGTATTGCCGGATTCTGACCCAGTACACAAAGTGACGATTATTCCGCGTGGGTCTACCGGTGGTGTGACATGGTTCTTGCCACCTGAAGATAGAAGTTACAAGAGTATTTATGAACTTA
This sequence comes from uncultured Candidatus Saccharibacteria bacterium, assembly GCA_946414465.1. Classification (GTDB taxonomy): domain Bacteria; phylum Patescibacteriota; class Saccharimonadia; order Saccharimonadales; family Saccharimonadaceae; genus Nanosyncoccus. Next base: position 34,896 of record CAMKOP010000002.1, read on the forward strand.
AAGATATCTTGGCGCGAGCGATGGGTGGTCGTGTAGCAGAAAAATTGATATTTGGAGCGGATGCAGTGACGACTGGAGCGTCTTCTGACCTTAAAAATGTGGCAGAGCTGGCTAAATCGATGATCGTTGAAGAAGGTATGGGTTCGGATACACGAAACCTAGTATTCCCGTCTGAGGCGACCGGATATTATACAATTACTACTGGCAAGCCATATTCAGAAAAAACCGCTGAAACGATTGATAGTGAAATTAAAAAACTATCTAGTGAAGCGGCGGTGCGAGCTGAGAATGTTTTGAAGGCTAATAAGGCATTACTAGACAAATTGGCGGAAGAATTGCTAGCGCATGAGACGCTTGAAGAGGCTGAACTTGAGCCAATTTTGAAGGGTGCTAAATTGCCTGAGACAGCAAAACTACATAAATAGGAAAGGAGTGAGAGAGTGGAGAGGTTTTTAGATTATTTTGTGCCAGAGAAATATGTACTTGATCTGGGTATCAATAAGTTTGATAAAAAGATTGGTGGTGTAGTAGAGATTGTTGGCGAGTCAAAGGAAGAAGTAATTAAGCTTCACGCTGTCGGGTTTGAAGTAAAACAGGTTTTTGTTGGTGATAAAGAAGTGAAGTTTGAGATGAAGAATGACGCTTTGGTGTTATTTGATGTGCCGGTAGGAGAAATATCAATTACAATTAGCTATCTAGGTAATCTGAATGAAAATATGGAAGGAGCATATCTTTCAACTTATGATAATGATGGTGAGAAAGAAATCATCGTAGCGACACAGTTCGAAAGTCATTATGCGAGACAGGCTTTTCCGTGTGTAGACGAGCCGGCGGCGAAGGCGGAATTTAGTTTGAAATTGGTCGTGCCGGAAGTGGAAGATGAGTTGGTGTTAGCCAATACGCCGATAGCGAGTACTAAAAAGTATTCTAAGGTGCCGGATGGTAAATACACAGTTTTTTATAATGATGAAGGTAAAAAAGTCTCAGCGAAATATATTGAGTATACTTTTGAAGACACCCCAAGGATGTCGACATATTTGCTGGCGTGGGTGATTGGTAAATTACATGGTAAGACAATCACAAATCAGCATGGTGTAGAGATTACGACATATTGTGCTTTGAATCAGGATATCGCTTGTGTGGATTTTGCTAACGAAATCGCAGCAAGAAGTTTGGAATTTTATGACGATAATTTTGGAATGCCATATCCTTTGAAGAAATTGGACCAGGTGGCATTACCGGATTTTGAAGCGGGGGCGATGGAAAACTGGGGACTAGTGACTTATCGTGAATCGATGCTACTGGCTTCGCCGGATGCGACATTGGGGGCTAAGAAATCGGTGGCGTTAACCGTAGCACATGAGCTATCGCATCAGTGGTTTGGTGATTTAGTAACGATGGAGTGGTGGGATGATTTGTGGCTAAATGAATCATTTGCCTCGGTGATGGAATACTATGCGGTAGATGCGATCCATCCGGAGTATAAGATTTTTGAATCTTTCTTTACGGGGGATTGTTGTTCGGCGTTGATTCGCGATGCTTATAAGGGAGTACAATCGGTACATCAAGATGTGCATGATCCGGAGGAAATTGCAACTTTGTTTGACGGGGCGATTGTGTATGCTAAGGGTGCGAGATTGATGCTGATGTTGATTAGATTGATGGGGTGGGAAGAATTTTGTAAGGGTTCGGTCGATTATTTTAAAAAACATGCGTATAAGAATACTAAAGGTGACGATTTGTGGAGGGCGCTTGAGCCTTATGCAGAATTTAAACCTGGAGAATTGATGCATGCGTTTATTGATAAGCCTGGATATCCGGTGGTGACGAACCTAGAAGGTAATTTTGACAAGTTTAGTCAGCAGAGATTTTTGCTGGATGGACCGTGTGTCGATGATGAATGGCCTTTGCCTGAGATTTTAGAAGATATGAGCGGGCATTATATTTTGAATTTGACGGATGAGGAGTTTGAAGCGAGGCTTGGTGAATTTAATAAATTGGGGCTTGAAGAGAAGTTGAGGCTTTTGATTGACCGAGATTTGATTTGTCGGGCTGGTATGCAGAGTCCGGCGGGACTAGTGGAATTAGCGCGTAAGTTTAAAGCAGAGTCATCGGCGGCGGTTTGGAATAAGGTGGCGACTTTAGTTGGGAATTTGAAAGTGTTTGTAGATGACGAGTCGGAAGAAGAGAAGAATTTGAAAAAATATGTGCTTGAACTAGTAGATAAGAAATTGTCTGAAGTTGGTATAGAGACTGGTGCGAATGATGATGAGAATATGATTAGACTGAGAGCGAATTTGATGGCGCTTGATTATTATGCGGAGGATGAATATAGGTTTAAAGAATTAGTTAAATTATACGATGATGACTATACAAAGATGGATGCCGAGATTCGGAGTGATATTTTGGCGGCGAAGGTATATTTGGAGCCGGAATTTGCTAGTGAATGTGTGAAGAATTATCAGGAAATTAATGATCCGGACGTGAAATTTGATTATCTAGCGGCAGCGTGTTTGGTGAGAGATGGGAAGGAGTTAAAGAAACTATTGGCGCTTCTTGGTGAGAATGAAATAGTGAAACCACAGGATCAGTTGTATTTATTTATCTGGTTGTATCGCAATCCAAAGTCGAGAATACAGGTGTTTGATTGGTTAGTTAGTAATTGGGATTTGGTGAAAAAGATTGGTGGGGATAAGTCACTGGTGAGTTATCCGACAGTACTGGCACATCTAGCGAGGACGGAGGAAGAATATGTTAAGTATCGTGAATTATTTGAGCCGATGCTTGGTGATTCGTCTTTGAAACGGGCAGTAGAGATTGGGCTGAATGAGATTAAGGCGAGAGTGGCATTGGTTTCTAAATATCGGGATGAAGTGGCGAAAGCTTTAAGATAGCATAGGTTACTAAAAAATACGCTCGCAAATGCGAGCGTATTTTGACTAGATGGTGTTATTTGCAGGATTTTCTGAAATCTTTAAGAGCGACTAATTTAGTTTTGCCGGTGCGGCGGTCGGTGATTTCGACAGAATCTTTGGCGAGAGTTTTGTCAGAAACGACGACGCGATATGGGATACCGATGAGGTCAGCGTCAGCGAACTTTTCACCTGGACGGAGATCACGATCATCAAGAATCATGAGTTCTTCGTGGTTTTTGTAAAGTTTTTCAGCAGCTTTGACGCCTTTGTCGTCGATACCAATCAGATAATACTTATATGGAGCGACAGATTCTGGCCAGTAGAGACCCTTGTCGTCAGCGAAGTATTCAGCGAGTACGCCGACCAAGCGGGAAATACCTATACCATAGCAGCCCATGTAGATTTCGCGACGCTCGTTGTTGTCGTCGGTGTATTCTAGATCGAGCGGTGCGCTAAACTTGGTACCGAGTTTGAAAATGTTACCAACTTCAGCGGCAGTGTCTTCGATGAGGTCGGATTTCTTAATGCCAAATTCTTTTAAGACTTCCGGAATAACAACTTCTTTATTTAATACAACAGATTTGTCTTTGGTATAGTAAATAGTGTCTTCACCAACAGGGAGTAAAGTTTGAAATTCGTGAGAGAATTTGGAGAAGATACCACCGGAGGCAAAGCATGGGAAAGTCACATCACCAAGGCCAAGTCGTTCATATACATTGATATAAGCTTGGAAAACTTCATCGTAAAATTTGTCCAAATCTTCTTGGGAAGTATGGAAACTATACAAATCTTTCATCAAGAATTCGCGACCACGCATGATGCCGGATTTGGCGCGTTTTTCGTTGCGGAATTTGGTCTGGAATTGATAAATAGCAAGCGGAAGATCTTTATAACTACTAATGTAATCTTTCATCATGTTGGTGATTGGCTCTTCGTGAGTAGGGGCGAGACCAACCATGCCGCCGCTAGAAACTTCGGTCTTAAACCAGATGTCGACTTCTTGATCGGACCAGCGGCCAGTTTTTTCCCAGAGCTCTGGGTTTTGAAGAGCGGTAAATTGCATTTCCTCGCAACCGATTTTGTTAAGCTCGTCACGAACGATATTTTCGATATTGTTAATGACGCGCATACCAAATGGTAAGTAATCATAAACACCAGCCATTTCCTTATGGATGAATCCAGCTCTGGTTAGTAAAGCACCATTTGTCGCAGTTTCTTCCTTGGGTGCTTCGCGCAAGGTTTTGATAAAAGTTTGTGTCATTCTCATAATCTTTTAATTATACCTTATATTGCGGGCTTGGTCAAATCTTGTTATAATGATAACAATGTTATGGAGGTATTATGATAAAAGTTAATTTCGAACCCAAGGTTGATATTGAAAAAACGACTGAGGTGTTGAAAGAAATTGCACATGATAAGATGGGCGGATGGTTTGATTTGCCACGGAAGTTTGATATGGGGGAGTTTGCGAGAATTAAGGAAGCGGCGAAAAAAATTCAGGAAGAGTCAGAATATTTGGTGTGTATTGGAATTGGTGGATCATATTTGGGACACCGGGCGATTATTGAGGCTTTGCATCCACATTCGGAGACGAAGATTATCTATGCTGGGAATTCTTTGTCGCGGCGTGAACTTGAGCGAGCGCTAGAAAAAGTAGGGGATCATGATTTTTCGGTGAATGTGATTTCAAAATCTGGTACAACTTTGGAACCGGCGGTGGCGTTTGGTGAATTCAAGAAGAAATTAATTGAAAAATATGGTGAGCAGGAAGCGTATTCTAGGATTTATGCGACGACCGATAAGAAACAAGGTGCTTTGCATGATGAGGCGGAGGCTTGTGGCTATGCGAAATTTGTAGTACCGGATAATGTTGGTGGGCGATATTCGGTGCTAACGGCAGTGGGATTGTTGCCACTGGCGGTAGCAGGAGTAGATGTAGATAAACTGCTCGAAGGTGCGGCAGATGCGGCCGAAAACGCGATTGAGCCAGCGACGAAATATGCTTGGATGCGTTATGGGCTTGGCCATAAAGGGTATGATACAGAAGTGTTTGCTAGTTTTGAGCCGTCGACAATGTATTTTAATGAATGGTTGAAACAATTGTTTGGTGAATCAGAAGGGAAAGGACGACAGGGAATTTTCCCGGCGTCGGTGGTGTATTCGACAGATTTGCATTCGATGGGGCAGTTTATGCAGGATGGTCGGAGGAATTTGTTTGAGACAATTATTGATTTTCCGACGGATGAAATGAATGCGAAAGTAGTGCAGGCGGTGAGAGTGGCACATCTGGATGGTGGGATTCCAGTACTTGATATTGAAGTACCGTCATATGATGAGCAAGGGTTTGGAGAATTGATTTATTTCTTTGAGCTGGCTTGTGCGATTTCGGCGAAACTATTTGGTGTAAATCCATTTGACCAGCCTGGCGTAGAGACATATAAAAATGAGCTGAAGAAGCTCATGTCGTAAAATTGGTGCCCGAGGCAGGACTTGAACCTGTACGATATTGCTATCACTAGCACCTGAAGCTAGCGCGTCTACCAGTTCCGCCACTCGGGCACTCTGTTATTATAACATGTTTTACTTAGTTACGATAGTGCCGGCTTTGCCTTTTAGGGCGTCCTTCAAATGATTGATATCGGTGATAATGCCGGTGCCGCCTTTTTCGGCAAATTTTGTGACGGCTTCGACTTTAGGAAGCATGGAGCCAGCTTTGAAGTAGCCGTATTTTTTGAGGTGATTTAATTCTTTTATGGAAACGAGTTTGAGAGCTTTTTGATCTGGAGTGCCGTAATTGATATAGACATTCGGCACGGCGGTAACTGATACAAAGATATCGGCCTTGATGAGCTCGGCGAGTTTTTCGGCGGCGTAATCTTTGTCGATGACGGCATCAATACCCTTGAGACGTTTTAGGACTTTGGTGCGAGTAACAGGAATGCCACCGCCACCTGCAGCAATGACGATGACGCCATCCTCGACGAGTTCTTGGATAGATTTTTTTTCGACGATGTCGATGGGCTTAGGCGAGGCAACAACTCGACGCCAGCCGCGACCAGCATCTTCTTTGACTACCCAATTATTCTTCTTTGCGAGAGCTTTAGCAGTTTTAGCATCATAAAACTGTCCGATGGGTTTGGTGGGATTTTTGAAAGCTGGGTCTTCGCGGTTTACTACAACTTGCGATACAACAGTGGCAACTTTTTTGGTTTTATTCTTTTTGGCAAAAGCATTGTTAATGGCTTGAGTGAGCCAATAGCCGATTTGGCCTTGACTCATAGCGACGGCAGTTTCTAGAGGCATGGCGGGAGCGTTTTTGGTAGAGGCTTGCTCTTCGTGAATAAGGATATTGCCGACTTGGGGACCGTTGCCATGAGCGACGATAATTTCGTATTCACTAGCAAGTTCGGCGATAGCTTCACCGACTTCGATGGCGACTTTCTTTTGAGCTTCGGCTGTAGCTTCGCCTTTTTTTTGTAGAGCGTTACCACCTAAAGCTAAAACGATTCTTTTTTTCATATATTATTATTATAACATAAGCAAGATGTGATATAATGGTTATATAAACAAGGGCATCAAATGGATTTTTTTGGAAAGGATTTCTTAAGAATACTTGATTTTAGCGAAGAAGAGCTTCACTATATGTTGGCGATGGCAGCTAAATTCAAGGAAATGAAAAAAGCAGGGAAAAACCATAAATACTTCCCAAATAAAAATATCGCAATATTATTTGAAAAGACTTCGACTCGAACGCGCTGTTCGTTTGAGGTGGCTGGCTATGATCTCGGTATGGGCGTGACATTTTTGGATCCATCGGGTTCACAAATGGGGCATAAGGAGTCAATTGCTGATACAGCAAGAGTGCTTTCGAGATTATACGATGGGATTGAATATCGTGGGTTTGATCAGAAAATTGTTGATGATTTAGCAAAATATGCGGATGTGCCAGTATGGAATGGTTTAACTGATGAATGTCATCCGACACAGGCACTGGGTGATTTTCTAACTATTCAAGAACATTTTGGTAAATTAAAAGGTTTAACTTTGGCGTTTGTGGGTGATACGCGCAATAATGTGGCTAATTCTTTGATGGCGATGAGCGCAAAGATGGGTGTGAATTTTATCGCATGTGGTCCAAATGAACTTCGTCCGTCAGATGATATAGTAGCAAAATGTAAACCAATTGCAGAGAAAAATGGCTCGACAATCACGGTGACTTCTGATGTTGCATCGCTCAATGGTAAAGTTGATGTGATTTATACAGATGTGTGGTTATCACTGGGAGAGCCACAAGAAAAATGGGGCGAGAGGATCGAATTATTGAAACCATATCAAGTAAATGCACAGATGATGGGGGGAGCTAAGGATTCGACAATTTTCTTACACTGTTTACCTTCGTTCCATGACTTAAATACTTCGATTGCTCAAGATGTAAACAAAGTATTTGGGATTGAAGAGATGGAAGTGACGAATGAAGTATTTGAATCGGAGCGTTCTCTTGTCTTTGAGCAAGCGGAAAATCGTATGCACACTATTAAATCGGTAATGTTTTTAACATTATATAAAAAGGAGGAACAATAATGGGAAATTCGATTTCAAATTTTAGTGAAATCGCGCCGCTTAAAAAAGTATTAATGCATCGGCCGGGTGAAGAGTTTTTGAATTTGACTCCAAATACTTTGGAGCGACTATTATTTGATGATATTCCATATCTTAAGATTGCGCAGGAAGAGCATGATGCATATGCTAACGCTCTACGGGCGGAAGGTATTGAGGTGGTGTATATTACTGATTTAGCGGCAGAAGCGATTGAGGCGGGTGGGCGTACTGTACGTAAGAAGTTCCTTGAACAGTTCATTCGCGAGGCTGGTGTGACTTCGCCAAAAGTTGCGAAACACTGTTTTGATTTCTTGAATTCAATTAAAGATACACGCGATATGGTAAAAAAATGTATTGCAGGGATTGATATTTCTGAACTCAAGAAATTAGGTAAAGTATCAGGATTTTATGCGACACGTGATACTGGTAAGATGATTATTGAACCAATTCCAAATATCTTGTTCCAACGTGATCCAATGGCGACAATTGGTAACGGTGCGACTGTGCACAAAATGTGGGCAGTAACTAGGACGAGAGAATCCATTTTTGCTGAGTATGTATTCCGTTATCACCCATTTTATGACAATACGAAAATTTACTATGATAGGGTGGAACCGTATTGTATCGAAGGTGGTGATATTCAGGTGTTATCAAAAGAAGTGGTAGCGATTGGTATTTCACAGCGTACAGAACCAGATGCAATTGCGGAATTTGCACGAAATTTGTTTAAAGATAAAAAAGCTTCATTTAAATATGTACTAGCGATTGATATTCCAGATGAGCGAAGCTTTATGCATCTCGATACGGTGATGACGCAAGTTGATGTGAATAAATTTGCGGTACAAGATGCGATCATGGATATTTCGACGATTTATGAGATTTCGCCAGGTCGAGGTGGTGAGATTGAGATTGTTGAAATACATCAAGGGTTGCAAAAAGTATTGGAAAAATATTTGCATCTAGATCGAGTGGAATTAATCAAGTGTGGTAATGGTCGCAGAATTGATGCTGAGCGTGAGCAATGGAGTGATGGGGTGAACCTGCTTTGTATTCGACCTGGTGTGGTGATTGCGTATGATCGTAATTTTGTAACAAACCAAGCGCTGAAGCGCCACGGTATTAAAGTGATTGAAATTCCAAGTTCTGAGCTGTCGAGGGGACGAGGCGGTTCACACTGTATGAGTATGGCATTAGTAAGAGAGGAGGAATAAAGAGGCGATAGAATACTTTATAAATTAGGGGATAATATTAAACTTAAAAGGATAAAAGATGTTTAAGAAGAAAAATCGTAGTAAGAAACGTAGCCGTGCGATGCTTTCGGCGTACTCGATTATCATGATTTTGATTATCTTGCTGGGTATTGTATCGCATGTGTTGCCAAAAGCGAAGTATATGGCAGCTCCACTCGAGGAAGAAACGAGTGAAGAAATTGGTCCTGGTGAATGGGAAGGTGAAGAACCGACTGGTGGACCAGCTGAACTTCAAAGTGAATCTGCTACAGACGATGAAATTGCTTTGCCAGAAGGCGAATCATTTGAACCGGCTGTGGGAGATGAAGTAAAAGACGAAAACTTGTCTGAAAACAAAGAAGCTGAAGAAGAAACCGGTGCAGAAACTACTGGTGGAGTATTGATTGCGACTGATGAAGTTGAAGACGGCGAAGAAACCGCTTTAATTGCCACTGAAGAAGAAGCAGTTACTTATGACACGCTTGAAGCTTGTGAGGAAGAAAATGGGGAGGATGGTTGTGTAGTGGTTGATGGCTCTGGTGTAGTTGGGGCTAGACTTGATCAAGTATTGATGGCGCCAATTCTTGGTTTTGCTGATGCAATTGATGTATGTATATTCATCATGATGCTTGGTGGTTTGCTAGCGGTGGTTGCTAAAACTAAAGCCCTAGAAACTGGTATCAAACTATTAGTACAAAAACTACATGGTAAAGAATACTTGCTCATTGTTCTTTTGATGTTTATATTCTCGATACTCGGTACAACTTACGGGTTCCTTGAGGAAAGCGTTGGGTTCTATGTACTGATTGCGGCAACGATGTTTGCGGCTGGGCTTGATCCACTTGTAGGTGTAGCAACTATCCTACTTGGTGCTGGGTCTGGTGTGCTTGGTTCTACAATCAACCCATTTGCAACCGGTGTAGCACTTTCGGCAATGAAGGATGCAGGAATTGAATTTAATCAAGGTACAGTGATTTTGATTGCTGTAGTTTTGTGGCTCACAACTTTGGCGATTTCAGCATTCTTTGTCATAAAATATGCGAAAAAAGTACAACGTGAAAAAGGCTCCACTTTCCTTAGCTTGCGTGAGCAAGCTGCGGCTGAAAAGGCTTATGGTAAGTTCTTGAAGGCGCAGGGTGATGCAGCCAAACTAACTGGTAAGCAAATTGCAACGCTCATCGTCTTTGGGATTACCTTCTTAGTGATGATTGTTGGGTTTATCCCATGGGGCGAATTCGGAATCGAATTCTTTGATTCGTGGACTGGGTGGCTTACTGGTGCATCACTCGGTAACTGGTGGTTCTATGAAGCAGCTCTTTGGTTCTTGATTTGTGCAATAATCATTGCGATTATTAACCGTCAAGGTGAGCATGGTTTTGTGGATGCATTTGTGGATGGTGCAGATGATATGATTGGTGTTATCTTAGTAATTGCGGTAGCTCGTGGTGCTTCGGTATTGATGAGCGAAACTGTGATTGATAACTTTATCATCATCAATGCTTCGAATTTCTTGGCAACGCTTCCAGAAATGGCATTCGTACCTTTGAACTATTTGCTACATGTGGTGCTTTCGGTATTAGTGCCTTCCTCATCTGGTTTGGCTACTTTGTCGACACCAATTATTGCGCCGGTGGCGGCCAATCTTGGTTACAGTACCAACGTAGCAGCGATGACAATCGTGGCTGCGAACGGTTTGGTTAACTTGATTACGCCAACTTGTGGTGCAATCATGGGTGGTCTTGCACTTGCTAAAGTTGATTATGCGACTTGGTTTAAGTGGGGGATTCGTGTAGTGGCATGCATTGCAATTGTTAATATTGTCGTGCTTTGTCTATTCTCGATTTAAGACAATAAAAAATACCATTCGGGACACGTGTCGTTTTCCCCTGTCGCCACAGGGGAAAACGCACTAATTCTCGCCTTGCCAGGCTCCGAAATGTCCCGAGATGGTATTTTTTTATTGTCCTTATGGTATAATAGAAACATGGAAAAATTATCGTTTGATGGGCCGGTAGTTTTGGCAGTCTTGGATGGGGTGGGGTTGGCGCCGGATGGGCCGGGTAATGCAGTATCAAAGGCAAGAACGTTGTTTTTAGGACAAGCATCGCAGAAGTATTTACATATAGCACTTGAGGCTTCAGGTGAGGCGGTAGGTTTGATACCTGGGCAGATGGGCAATTCGGAGGTTGGACATAATACGATGGGGTGTGGTCGTGCGTTTAAACAAGGTATTGCGCGAATTAATGAAGAATTTAGGACTGGCAAAGTGTTTAATTCTGATGCTTGGCGAAGCGTAGTGACAAGATTACAACATGAAGAAAGCGCGACTTTGCATTTTGCGGGAATTTTTTCGGATGGAGGAGTGCATAGTCATATTTCGCATCTTGAGCAGATGATTAGTAAAGCCTATAATGAAGGTATACGCAAGATGCGTATACATACGATTTTTGATGGTCGTGATGTACCGCCGCAATCTGAGCCAAAGTTTATTAAACAGTTAGAGAGTTTTGCGCAACAATTTACTGATGCCGATATTAAAATTGCTTCAGGCGGTGGTAGGATGGTATGCGTAGCAGACAGATATGAAAATGATTGGGCGATGGTAGAACGGGGTTGGAATATGATGGTGAATGGTGAGGCAGATTACTATTTTCAGTCGGCGGAAGAAGCAATAATGGCGCTCAGAAGGGCTGATCCTAATGTGCAGGACCAGTATTTGCCGGCGTTTGTGGTAGTTGATCAAAATGAGAGGCCGATAGGTAAAATTGAAAAGGGCGATGCTTTGATCTACTTTGATTTCAGAGCGGATCGGGCGATTGAGATTGCGCAGGCCTTTACCTATTGGGATTTTCCGTATTTTAATCGTGGTAATTACACACCGGATGATGTGTTTTTCGTAGGGATGACGGAATATAATTCGGACACGCATGTGCCAGAACATCGTTTGGTGGAGCCAGTACATATTACGGAAACTCTAAACCAGGTATTAGGCGAACATGGTATTTCGCAATTTGCGATTTCGGAAACGGTGAAGTTTGGGCATATTACGTATTATTTCAACGGGAATAGTTATGATAAAGCGAATGGTGAAGAGTTTGTAGAAATTGATTCGTATACAGAGCCGTTTGAAACACGTCCGTGGATGAGGTGTGCGGAAATTACTGACGAAGTATTAAATAATTTAGATAAGTATAAATTTGTTCGGATTAATTATCCTGGCGGTGATATGGTAGGGCATACGGCGGATCTTGAAGCGACTATTGTAGCGATGGAGTCGATTGATTTGTCGCTAAATAGGATTATGGAAAAAGTTAATGAACTAGGTGGGTGTCTTGTAGTAGTAGCAGATCATGGAAATGCAGAGGAAGTTTTGGATGATGCCGGTAGACCAAAAACTGCCCATACGACAAATCGGGTGCCGTGCTTGATTTGTGACAACACAGATAATCGCAAAAAATATCAGTTGTCTGATGTGACAAATCCGGGGTTGTCAAATTTGGCTGCAACTATTGCTATACTTTGTGGGATAAGTGATTATCCAAAAGAGTGGGATCAGCCACTTATTAAATTGAACTAGCTGCAAACAACATTATTGGCATGGAGCCAGCCTTCGACGGAGCCACCGTCGAGGTATTCGCCGGTGGTGGGAGCGACACGCATAGTGCCACCATCTTTGATATATTCTTCGATTGGATCGGTGACCATATATTCTTGGTCCTTGGGACCAAAATCATGTTCGTCGACATATTTGACGATTCTTTGGAGTAATTCTGGTGACATAATGTATTTGGATACATTGATGAGATTTGAAGGGGCTTCTTCTGGGGCTGGTTTTTCGACTACGCCGACTAACTTGCCGTCTTTTTCGGAAAGTACGCCGTATTTTTCAACTTTTGATTTATCGATTTCGACACCGAGAATAGCAGAATCAGTGTCATCTTTGAGTGATTTGATAAGAGCTTCGGCGGCAGATTCACCGTCTGGATTCCAAATAAAATCGTCGCCCATGAAGACTAGTACTGGTTCATTCAGCTGGTATTCTTCGACAACCATAGCAATAGGTACGGCAGTGCCATATTTCCCGGCTGGATCTTGGATGGTGTAGTGAATTGTGACGTCATCGGGTAAAGTCTTGGCGAGTTTTAGTCTGTCTTCTTTGCCGCGGTCGATAAGATATTGATTGAGAGCAAGGTTGTCTTTATAAAATTCTTGTACTTGGCATGGTTCGACATTTGAAATGACCATGTAAATATCTTTAACACCAGCCTTGATCAATTCTTGTACAGAATAGTCAACGAGCGGGCGGTTGCCAACCGGGAGCATAGATTTTTCGATAATTTTAGTGATTGGTAGTCTTCTGGTGCCCCAACCAGCGACTGGTATAATAGCTTTCGTAATCATAATGTTATTATTCTACATCTCGCGAGCCATTTTTTCAAGTTTTCTAAAATCGGTCTTGTTGGCGCGAGTTAATGGGAGCTCATCTAGGAAAATGATTTTGGTAGGAAGCTCGTATGATTTTAGAGTAATGCGACGGCGACCGAGATTGAATGGTTCTTTGACAGTGGCGAGGATTCTTTTGCGAGTAGCGTCGTTTTTGGGAACACCTTCTTTAGTGACTATGAATGCATAAGGAGCGAGTCTTAGATTTTTGTCAGGACCTTTGACGACATAGCATTTGTCGACTAATTCGGATTTGGATACGGCGGTACGGACGACTTCGTAGTAGATTTTGGCGGGGAGATTGTTGATAAAGAAAGTGGCGCGACCGACTAAGGTAACATATCCAGATGGTGTGACATAGGCGAGATCACCAGTGTTGATATATTTTTTGCCGTGAACTTTGATGAGTTTTTCGTCGTCGAGTTCTGGACGATTGTAGTAACGATTGAGGACGTGTTTGCCGGTGGCGTATAATATGCCAGTTTTGCCGAAGTCTAATTCGTCGCCAGTTTCGGGATCTAGGACCATAACATGAACGCCAGCAGGAATAATACCGACAGAATCGGGATTGTAAGCCGAACTGCCTACAGCAGTGGAAATAAGACCAAGGATTTCGCCGACGCCGTAGCCGTTGCTGATTTTGACGTTATTAAGATCACGGGATTTGAAGAAATCTAGTGCAGCAAGTGAGGCGGATTTTTCGAGACGCTCGCCGCCGGAAGCGAACATTTTGAGATTGCTGATATCGGTGGTTTCTTTTAGGGTAGGCATAGCTTCTAGAAGTGGGGGAATACCAAAAATAGTATTGGCGTTTTTGCCGATGTAATAGTCTAGATTGTCTTCGGTGATGTCTGGAGTGAGAATGACTTCGCCACCGCCGCAGATTGGCGCGAGAGTGGATACGACAAAACCATAAGGACAGTCAAATTTAACATAATCCATCCAGGTATGGAGTTCTTTGTCCCACATTTTGACTTCGCTTGCAACTTTGGAATAAATGGCAGAGGCAATGAGGTTTTTATTGGTAAAGACCATGGGTTTAGGGCCAGAAGTAGAGCCAGAAGTGAAAGAAATCAAAGCTTCATTGTTTGGTTTGAATGTGTTTTTGGGAATACGACCGCGATGCTTGTCGGCAATGACCGCGATGTTTTGTTTGCCAAGCCAAAAACCATCAAGAGCATGAAATTCGATGTCTTCTTCTTGCTTGTCGTCTGGATCGGCTTCGTCGATGGTGCGACCGTCGAGATTGATGACATATTTGAGAGTTTTGACATCATGTTTTAAGTCATGGATGCGTCTGTCGCTATATTTATAAGTGATGAGGAGTTTGGATTTGAATTCTTCGAGATAATGGACAATAGTATCGCGAGTGTTTTTTTCGTCTAAGAAACTGGCGATGGCGCCGATGCGATTGGCAGCGAGGAAAATTAAAACACTTTCGTACATGGGGCGTCCGGTAGCGACTAAGATGATGTCGTGTTTTTTGATACCGAGTTGTAGGAAGGCTTTGGCGAGAGTTTTGATGTCTTGCTTGAGCTCACGACGAGTAAAATCTAATTCTTTTTGATTAATAACTGTATCATCCCAGTGACGAAAACTGGAAAGATTGAATAATGCTGATACACTGACGGGCGGGACGAATGGGTCACGCTTCTGGCCTTTGATTTTTAACATATTTACCTCGCTTTGGTTGTTTTTATTATAGCATAGGTCGTGGTATAATGTAAGCATAAGTAATAATAGAGAAGGATAAATGGAACCAAATCAAAACAATCAGAATGTTGAGCCTGTGTCAAATAGTGATATAGTTTTTCGGGATAAGCCGAAAATTAATAAAGGTGTGATTGTTGGGATGGTTTGTTTGGTTTTGTTGGCTGTAGGTGGGATTGGTTTTGGTGTATGGGCGATGATGGATGGGGATCAGCAGAAAGAACGACTGAATAGCAAGATAAGTGATTTGGAATCTGAAATAGTGCAAAAGGATGATAAGATTTCGGAATTGGAGGAAAAAAATAGCAGTTCCTCCACTCAGCAACAAGAGTATTCGGATGAAGAACAGAGAGGGTTTACGATAATTGAAATTGGGGATTGTATTATGGATAGTGGTACAGTGGAAGGTGGCGTGAAAGGTAACGAAATTTTAAAATGTCAAGCAATTACTAGTGATGGTGAAGGAATATTTGCATGGGATTCTGATAGTGAGCAGTTGAGATTTATTCCTAAATCTAATTAATAATTAGCATAAGGAGAACAATGGAACAAGAAGACGATACAATTAATACTCAGATTGAGACATCTATTCCGGAGCCTGAACAGAATGATGTGGTGGTCGATGGGACAAGCGAAAAGAAAAAAAGCGGAAATGGAATGCTGATTGGAATGATTCTATGTGTAATTTTGGCGGTTGGTGGAATTGGCTTTGGTGTGTGGGCGATAATTGACGGGAATGCAAAGAAAAATGATTTAGTAACGGAAATAAGTGCGTTAAAGGATCAGATTAACGAATCAAATGAGAAAAATGAACAATTGCCCTATCAATATGAGAATAATGAGAGCAGTGATGTTGATGATGGCACAGTATTGTATGATTCGAACAGTGTTTTTGAAGTTAAGGAATGGGCATTATCCATAAGGTTACCCGAGAATATTTCTAATATAGAATATAAGTATAGTGATAGTGGCTATTCTGATGTATGTGATTCTGCTGTCCATATTGTCGGTTTATTGAGAAATGGAAAAAGAATAGATGCTGGAGAGCTAAGTAGTGTGGCGTCAATATTAAGATGTACGGATATGTTTCCATATGGGAAGATGGCTTTTTACGATGGTGTATTTGGTTATTATTATGAATTCCCGAATGGTTTGTCTGTATATGATTCCCAAGATTTGCAAGATGTCGTACAAGAACTAAAGAATGTCTTGGAAAAAGAGGAGAGTTACACAAAGAACTGATGGGGGGTAGAAGGTATTGAAGTATGAGTCATGATATAATGTAAACATAAGTAATTATAGAGAGGGATAAATGGAACCAAATCAAAACAATCAGAATGTTGAGCCTGTGTCAAATAGTGATATAGTTTTTCGGGATAAGCCAAAGAAGAATAGAGGCGTGATTGCTGGGATGGTTTGTTTAGCTTTACTGGCAGTTGGTGGAATTTCGTTTGGTGTATGGGCGATGATGGATGGGAATGCGAAGGTTACAAAAAAGAATGAGCAAATTGCGGAGTTAAACAGTAAACTAACGGAAGAAAAGCAGTCGGTGTCGGATGAAGTGGCAATGGAGGATGATGGAACTAGTGATGTTATAAAAACGGCGGATTATATTTATGTGGGGGAGTGGGGATTAAAAATTAAAATACCGGAGAATTTAAAATTGATTAGTTATGACTATATACGTAATTCGAATGGTCCAGCTGTAGTGGTCGTTGGAGCCAATTATAATGATAAAACTTGGCCGGAGGGCTTAATTGAACATTTTGGTATTCAAGGATTAGGCAGCGTACAACGCTATAACAAAGGAGCAGAAATTGCACCAACTTCTCCCCCGAGTTTTGTTTTTTCGGATGATGACTATGATTATTATTATCATTCTCCTCAAGAACTATATCAGGCTACTTCTGAGGAAGAGATTGAACGTCAGAATAACGTTGTGAAATTAGTGAAGGAAATGTTCACTACTTCTAGCAATTACTCAAAAATAAAATAGGTTAAACAGTGTGAATTAGCACTCTTGACATGGGAGTGCTAATTTTATATAATGGAGGTATTATGCAGGCGGAATTTAGTGAAATCATGAACAAACTATCCGAAAATGCAAGGTTTGCTTTGCAGAAGGCGGATTTTTATAGTAAAAGATACAACAATGGATACATGGGGACGGAACACCTGCTACTTGGAATAATGTCGATGGATAATTCGACAGGTGCGAAAATGTTACGAGAGGAAGGCGTAACGATGGAAGAAGTTGAAAAAGCACTAAACAAGGTAGCGGTGGAAGTGCCAGGAAGTGATATGGCGATGATGTCACTCAGTGAGGCGGTGATTTTGACGCTTCGGATGGCGCAAAACTATACACATGAGCAAGGACTTAATGTGATAGGAACGGAGCATATGTTATATGCACTTTTGTCTCAGCCAAATTCAAGGGCTTCGTTAATATTGGTTGGTCTGAAAGTCGATTTAGAGAAAGTATTAAGTGAAATCGAGCACTTGGTAGAAGAGCAAACCAAGGACGAGAAGTTAAAAGCAGAAAAAGCTAAATATTTGAAAAAGACTCCACTGAAGTTTCTTGGACGTTATGGCAAGGATTTGACTGAGGAAGCAAAACAGGGCCATCTAGATACGGTGATTGGACGTGAGAGTGAAATTGAACGTGTAGTGACGGTCTTAAGTCGTAGGACCAAGTCTAATCCCGTGTTGATTGGTGAAGCTGGTGTTGGTAAAACTGCAATTGTAGAAGGTCTCGCAACGCGAATTGCGAAAAATGAAGTACCTGGTAATCTGATTGGTAAGCATATTTATCAGGTAGATTTGTCTTCTTTGGTGGCAGGGACGAAATTCCGTGGTGAATTTGAGGAGAGAATTAAGGGCGTGATTGATGAGGCGATGGGGGATGATTCGATACTACTATTTATCGATGAAATTCATTTATTATGTGGAGCTGGATCGAGTGAAGGGTCGATGGATGCGGCAAATATTTTGAAACCGGCCTTAGCACGAAACCAGATTAACTTAATTGGTGCGACGACTCTAGATGAATATCGTAAGACAATTGAAAAAGACAAGGCTTTGTCGCGACGTTTTCAGACGGTGATGGTGGAAGAGCCATCTGCTACGGTGACTTTGAGGATTCTGAAAGGTATTAAAGGCCATTATGAAAAGCATCATGGCGTAGTAATACCGGATGAGGTGCTAGAGACAGCGATTACGATGGGTCAGCGCTATATCAACGATAGGTTTATGCCGGATAAGGTAATTGATATTATTGATGAAGCTTCGGCTATTTGTAAAGTTGCGGCAGATAAGAAGGGCGGTGGTAAATACAAGAAGATGAAGATTGAAATAGCGACATTAGAAAAAAAGATAGAGGAAGCTGCAGAAGCAGAGAATTATGAAAAAGCGGCAGAATACAAGACGGAAAGCGAACGATTGAAGAAAGAAATAAAGAAATTAGAAAAGGCTGGCGTAAAAGAAACTGAGAACCCAGTATTAACAGAAGAGAATCTGGCTACAGCAGTTTCACTTAAGACTGGTATTCCTGTGTCTAAAGTGCATGGTTCGGAAATGAAAATGCTGCTTGGGCTTGAAGATGAGCTAAAGAAATCAATTATTGGGCAAGATGAGGCGGTTAATGCAGTGGCCAAAGCGATAAGACGAGGTAGGTCTGGGATTACGGATTCTAGGAGACCGATTGGTTCGTTCTTATTTATGGGTCCAACTGGTGTTGGCAAGACTGAACTTGCGCGGGTGATTGCACGGGAAGTATTTGGTGGTGAAAATGCTCTAGTAAAAATCGATATGTCAGAATTTGGTGAAAAACATAATGTGTCGCGACTTGTTGGTGCGCCAGCAGGGTATATTGGTTATGATGATGGTGGAAAATTAACGGAAGCGGTGCGACGTAAACCCTACTCAGTGGTATTATTTGATGAGATTGAAAAAGCTCATCCGGATGTATTTAATTTATTATTACAGATTTTGGAAGATGGCGTATTGACGGATGGGCAGGGGAATAAAATTAAGTTTAATAATACGATTGTGATATTAACGTCGAATCTTGGTTCGGCCGATATGTATCGAGAGAGCGAACTTGGCTTTACGGCCAAAACCGCGAAGGATAAAAAGGCTCTAGAACAGGAATATGAAGAAAATAAATCCTATGCGATGAAAGCTTTGAAAAAAGTGATGCGTCCGGAATTGATTAACCGTTTAGATTCGATACTAGTATTCCACGCATTGACGCGCAAAAATGTTGAAAAGATATTTGATAATTTGATTAATGATTTGAAAAAACGTCTCGCGACAAAAGGTGTAGGGCTCAAAGTGGATGATAAGGCGAAAGACTATTTGATTAAAGAGGGATTTGATCCGAAGAATGGAGCAAGACCTTTGAGGCGTAAAATCGAAGAAGAGGTGGAGTCGTTGTTGTCAGAAGAGTTGATTAAAGAAAATTTGAAGAAGGGTGATATTCCGACTTTGAAATTAGTGAATAAGAAACTTAAATTAGTAAAGGAGTAATTTATGACGAAGAATTATTTAGTACCAACGGTAGTAGAAGAAACTAATAAGGGTGAGAGGGCTTATGATATTTATTCTAGGCTTTTGAATGACCGGATTGTGTTTCTAGGTGAGGATGTAAATGCGCATACGGCGAATTTGGTGATTGCGCAGTTATTGTATTTGGCGCATGAGGACTCAAAGAAGCCAATTAAGCTATATATTAATTCACCTGGTGGGTCAGTGTATGATGGGCTCGCGATTATTGATACGATGAATTATATTGAACCAGATGTAGAAACGATTGGAATTGGTTTGCAGGCTTCGATGGGAGCGATGCTACTAAGCTCTGGCGCGAAGGGCAAAAGATATTGTTTGCCAAATTCGCGAATCATGATTCACCAACCGTCTTCTGGTACGGAAGGTAAGATTACTGATCAGGAAATAATGCTAAAAGAAGGTGTGTTTTTGAAAAAACGTCTCGCAGAAATTTTTGCCAAGAATACCGGTAAAGATTTGAAACGAGTAGAAAAAGACATGGATCGGGATAATTGGATGAGTGCGGAAGAAGCAAAAGAGTATGGGATAATCGATGAGATTATAAAATAAAAACTTTAAACTACGAGGAATTATACCATAATTAAATATGGTATAATTTTTGTATGAAGATTTTATGGACGGATGGAAGTGCTTCGCCTAATCCTGGGCCAGGTGGGTATGCGGTGCTTGAGGTTAATGACGATAAGGCTGTGCCGGTGGCGTTAGGACGAGAAAAGGATACGACGAACATTCGGATGGAAGGATGTGCGATGATTGCGGCGATTAAATATGCGGGTGAGGAAGGTTGCGAGATTCATTCGGATTCGGAATTTTGGATCAATGTATTAACAAAATGGGCACCTACTTGGCAAGCGAATGGATGGAAAAAGAAAACTGGGCCGATTAAAAATTTGGATTTGGTGCAGGAATTGTATGAATTGTACTGTTCACATGATGTGAAATTGGTGTGGGTGCGTGGACATGTGGGGACAGAATTTAATGAACTGGCGGATGAGTGGGCAAATAGAGCGAGAAAAGGCGAAGAATTGTAAGATAGTGGTAGGGGGTTGAAGTATTGTTTTTGTCGTGCTAGTATCGGCGCCATGAAAATTAGGAAACTAGATTTTGTTGCGAGAAATAAAGTTGGTAGGATCAATAAAAATGGTATTAAGCCTGAGAAAAATGAATTAGCTACCATTAAGTATTTAGCTAAATATGGATTTGATATTGAATTAATAAAACCAACAAATATTAAGAAAGCCAAAAACCCAGATATATTAATAATGGGGTCAATTTGGGAAATTAAAACTCCTATTAGCGATAACAAGAATACTATAAAGATTAGATTTCGCGAAGCATCTAAACAGGCTAATAAAGTGATATTTGATTTAAGGATGATTAGAAAAAACACTGATAGGGTTGAGAATTATTTAATGAAGCTATTTGAATCTGGCGGAAATATTCGTCGAATGATTATGATAAAAGCTAATGGCGATGTAATTGACATCTTGAAATAGATATGATAGCATGAAAGTAATGGGGGCGACCTGGTTCTTCACTGAGCGAGGCCAAGCTCCCACTTTTTGTTGGAAAATTTAGGTAGAATAATTATTGACTAACCTTACGAGGCAGGGTAAAATATAACCATGAGCATTAAAAGACCATACACTCTTACAATTAGCCTACTAACTATTACAGCTCTTTCTGGAGCAGTATTGTCATCTACTACCTTTGCTGCTACCGACACCGCTCAAGACAACGTATCCGTAAATGTCCCAGTATCCTGTACTATGAATGGTACTGGTATGAATAGTCATACTGCTAATATTCCTAATGGTACTTATGAAGCTAATATAGGAACTACTACCCTTAAAACCTTCTGTAATGATAATCAAGGCTTTGCTATCTATGCCATAGGCTATACTAATGAAGAATATGGTAATACTACCCTCATAGGAGCTACAGGAGGACAAACTATAGTAACTGGTACTGCTACAACTACAGGCAGTCCTGATGTATCTAACTGGGCAGTTAAACTCGCTACAGACTCTACTGCTACTTATCCAATTACACTAGACAATAGCTTTGGAGCATATAGTAATGTCCCATCTTCTTATACTAAAGTAGCTCATAGAGACTCTGGTACTGATCTAGGTAGCTCTGCTACAGGTGCTGAACTTACTACTACTTATGCAGCCTACATTTCTAAAAACCAAAAAGCTGATACTTATGATGGGAAGGTGAAGTATACGTTGGTGCATCCGGCGAGTGAAGAACCACTTCAACCCCAACCAGCTACTGCTGGCTGCATCAATTACTTTGCTAATGGTAGCAATGTAGTCGGTGAAATGGGTTGTCAGTCTGCGTCTAATAATGCTTCAGTGGATCTCTGGGCAAGCAACTTCTCTCGTTCTGGTTATGGCTTTGCTGGTTGGAATGATAAATATGACTATTCTGGTAACTTCTATGGGCCTAATCAAACTATCACTGCTCCAAGTGACGTAGAGACTAATGGCTTATCACTCTATGCAGTCTGGATCAAATCTGCTGGCACTATTCAGAATTGGTCTGGTTGTAGCAATTTAGCTCAAGGTGCTGTCACTGCCTTAACTGATAGTAGAGACAATGATACTTACGCCGTAGCCAAACTCGCTGACGGTAAATGCTGGATGATAGAAAACCTCAGGCTAGATAATACCGCATTACATAACACAGATGGAGCACTTTCGCAAGGTTATAACTCTAGTTTCATCGGCCTAGCTGACCCAGAATCTGCAAACTTCGATGATTTCACTACTGCTAACTCCCTCTATTCTACAAATGGCTCCACTGCTGCTACTATTTCGGGTAGCAATACTGGTTATCGCTTCCCTCGCTACAACAATAACAACACTAACTCCAGACAATCTAGCTCTGGTTATTCAGTAGACGGTAATACTTACTCCATAGGTAACTACTACACCTGGCATGCGGCTATTGCAGATACCACTTATTACTCTAGCGGTAATCATAACACTACTTCCATTTGTCCTGCAGGCTGGCATATACCAACAGGCGGAGCTACTACTGGTGAATTTGCCCTTCTAGATATTGCTCTAGGTGGTACAGGTAGTTCATCTAGTTCAAGTACCGATCCTACTGGGGCAGTTATGTCTAGTAGATACCGTTCATATCCTAATAACTTCCTCTACTCCGGCTACTTCAATGGTTCGTCCGCCTACGATAGAGGGTGGGGCGGCAACTATTGGTCGTCTACTGCGACTCTTAACTACAATAGCTACAACCTATTCCTGAATAGTTCCATAGTCTCCTCCCCGAGCACCGGTAACTGTGCTAAGAGCGACGGCCTCACCATTAGGTGTACACTAGGTTCCTAGCAACCCCCGCCTTTGGCAACCGTAAATTTACATATAATATATAGTAGCCCCCACACGCTACATCTAGCGCCCCATATCTAGTTTACTACGCTATATTTAGCGTATCACCGAACATTTCCCGAACAAACTCAAAAATTGCTAAAGTTAGGGTTTCCTGTTATAATACTGTTTTATGTTGGTGTCTGATTATAATTATGATTTGCCGGAAGAACGGATTGCGAAATTTCCGCCTAAGGAGCGTGGGACTACGAGGTTATTAGTGCTGAATCGCGAAACTGGCGAAGTGCAGGATTCGTATTATCGGGATTTGGCGGATTTTTTGAATCCGGGGGATGTGTTGATTTTGAACGATACACGGGTGATGCAGTCGCGTTTGTTTTGTGAACTACCAGATGGTCGCAAAAGGGAATTAGTCGTCTTAGAAAAACATGGTGACGAACCACAGAGAGTGATGTATAGAGGGAAACTGCATGATGGTGATGAGTTGACGCTTGATAATAGTTCTTTCGAGGAGCATAATCGCCGACGGGGCGATTACGGAGCGACCGAGCCCCGTAACGACGGGCGCGAGGGAGCGTTCCGAGAAAGAATCTTTATCAAGCGGATTCTAGGTAACGGTATTGCAGAAGTTGAATCTGATACGCCGCTTGCTGAGTTGGCTGAGAAATACGGTACGGTACCTTTGCCGCCGTATTTGCATCGTGATGCAACTGAAGCAGATAAGAAGCGTTATCAGACAGTATGGGCTAAAAACATGGGTTCGGCAGCCGCACCGACGGCAAGTTTAAATATGACGGATGAACTGCTTGAAAGATTGCGTAAAAAAGGTGTAGTCATTAAGTATTTGACACTCCATGTAGGGCTTGGGACATTTTTACCGATCCGAAGCGATAAGGTAGAAGAGCATAAGATGCACTCAGAGTGGTTTCATATTCCTGAGGATACATTGGAAGAGATTGAGCGAGTAAAAGGGGACGGGTGGCGGACATGGGAGGGTTCCCACGGAGCTCCCGAAGGGAGGAGCCGTGGGAAGGAAATGTCCGACAGGACCCGTCCCCGTGTAGTCGCACTTGGTACCACAGTGGCTCGTACACTTGAGTATTATGGCAAAACTGGCAAGACTGAAGGCGAGGACGATATTTTTATTTATCCTGGTTTTGAATTTAAGGTGGTAGATGCATTACTTACGAATTTTCATGCGCCGAAATCGACGGTGTTGATGCTTACGGCGGCATTTGCAGGGTGGGAACATTTGAAGCCGGCTTATGAACACGCGGTGAAATCTGACTATAACTTCCTGAGCTATGGTGATTCGATGTTTATATATTAGTGTGGTATAATTAATAGATAAAACTAAAGGAAAGGAAAACGATGAAACTTTCAGAAGAGTTGATTTATCGTGGCTTTAAAGCTGAAACAACTATTGAAAATCCAGCGGATTTAGATACGAGAGAGAATAGGAAGTATTATATCGGATTGGATCCTTCAGCTGATTCCTTGACGATTGGTAATTTGGCGGCACTCATGATGTCGGCATGTTTTGCGCGGCACGGTTATGAGCCTTATCTTTTGGTTGGTGGTGCGACAGGGCAAATTGGTGATCCTAAGGACAATGGTGAACGTGATTTGAAAGCGCTTGATGAAGTGGAACACAATAAGAAGTGTATCAAAGAACAGATTGAGCATGTGGTACGTGCAGGCGGTGGTGAAGCGGCTAAGGTGCCAATTACGATGGTGGATAATTATGATTGGTTTAAAGATATTAAATACTTGGATTTTTTGCGGGAAGTTGGTAAGGCATTTTCGATGACGCAGCTTCTTGATAGACAATTTGTACAGAATCGTATCGGTGAAGGTGGTTCGGGGATAAGCTATGCTGAATTTTCTTACACTTTGATTCAAGGATATGATTTCTTACACCTATACCGTAAACACGATGTAAAAATGCAACTTTGTGGTGCAGACCAGTTTGGAAACTGTACTTCGGGCGTACATTTGATTAAGAGACTTGAAAACGGTTCGGCCGATGTGTGGTCTACACCGTTAATTATTGATCCAGTAACTGGTAGAAAATTTGGTAAATCCGAAGGCAATGCTGTTTGGCTTGCTGCGATCGACAATGGGTCTGGTAACTTTACGCCGATCTTTGATTTTTATCAATTTTGGCTCAACCAACCCGATGAAAGCGCAGAATACTTAATAAAGATTTACACTTTACTTTCAAAAGATGAAATTGAAGCTATTTTGAAAGACCACAAGAAATCATCGGAAAAACGAATTGCGCAAAAGGCTTTGGCACGTGGTGCTACTGAAGTAGTGCATGGCAAGAAAGCTGCTGATGCAGTAGAGATTTTGACCGAGAAACTGTTTGATTCGAAGACGGACTTTAAGGATTTTACTGAAGATGAGATTATTGAGTTTGCAGAATTTTTGCCGACAGTGAAGAAGGGCGCTAAATTGGTAGACGTATTAGTTGAAAATGGTTTGGCGGAATCAAAGAAAAAGGCTCGCGAGTTTATTTCGCAAGGCGCGATTACTATAAATGGCGAAAAAGTATCTGAAGATGTAGCTATTAAGCAAACTGCTATCGTAAAGAAGGGTAAGAATAAATTTGTAATTGTAAAATGAAATACTTAGCGGTACTGGGTAGGCAACCGGAGATATCTATAGCTGAACTTGAAGCGCTGTTTTCTGATATGCAGATTCTGGACGGGTCCTGCCGGCTCTTTTCCTTCCCCAAAAATGACGGCATTTTTGGGGATCCCCTTCCAGAGCCGTCACCCGTCCATGTGATACGTTTTGAAACCAGTAATATAGTTACCATTGCTCGTCTTGGGGGAACATTGAAGTTAGCGGTGGAGTTGGTGGAAAAGCCATTGGAATATTTGCAGGGGTTGCCGGAAGGGAAGATTACGTTAGGTGTGTCGGATTATTCTAAGAAGGCGTCAAGGAAGAGCGTACAGCAAGAAGCATTGAAATTAAAGAGAGTTTTAGTGAAACAAGGTCGAAGTGTGAGAGTAGTTGAGAATAAAGAAGCGGCTTTGTCTACAGCTACGTCTTTGCATAATGGATTGTCTGGTAAAAATGAGCGTAAGGTAGAATTAATTAAGGTTGACGATGATTGGTACCGAGTGATTGGTGTGCAGGATATTGATGCGTATGCTAAGCGTGATCAGGCGAGACCAGCGCGGGATGCGAAGGTCGGGATGTTACCACCAAAGTTGGCGCAGATTTTAATTAATTTGTGCGGGCCACTTAAACCTGGCACGACAGTATTAGACCCATTTTGTGGGACAGGAGTGGTGCTCCAAGAAGCGCTACTTATGGGATATCGAGCATATGGGACTGATATCAATGAAAGAATGGTTGAGTATAGCTTAAGAAACTTGGAATACTTGTTTCTCGACCCGCTTCGCTCGCGCCCGTCGTCACGGGGCTCGCTCGCTATTCCGCTCCCGTCGTCGCGTACGGTCTCGAAACAAACATTCCAAGTTTCTGTAGGTGATGCTACCACTTTTCAGTGGGAGCAACCGATTGATGCGGTGGCGTGTGAAGGCTATCTTGGTAAGCCATTCTCGAAAATTCCGACCGAAATGGAATTAAAGGAGCAGAAACAAGAGTGTGGGACGATTGTGCTAGGGTTTTTGAAGAATTTGGCTTCGCAGATTAAGAAAGGTATACCTGTGACAATTGCGGTGCCGGCGTGGCTGAGGGAAAATGGCGAATATTCTAGGCTGGAAATTATTGACGAAATTGAAAAAATGGGGTATAATGTTAATAATAAAACGCGCGAGGGGCTTCTTTATCATCGAGAGAGGCAAGTCGTTGCGAGAGATATATTAATTTTAAGGAAAAAGTAAATGTCACATGTAAAAGCTGGCGGTACCGCCAAAAATGTCCATAATAATGCTGGCCAGCGCCTAGGCGTTAAGCGCTTTGGTGGCCAAAAAGTTAAGAGTGGTGAAGTATTAGTTCGCCAGACTGGTGCTACCAAGATTGCTGGTCCTGGTACTTATATGTCACGTAATTTCACAATTCACGCTGCAAAAGATGGCGTGGTGACTTTTGTGAAGACCAAGAAGACTCATTTCTCTGGAAAATCGTTGCCGAGAGTACGAGTTGAAGTACGCTAATAGTAGCCCCGAAAAGGGGCTATTTTTTGTGCTATAATTAGTTTATGGCTAAAAAGAAACGCGTCGGTTTTTCTGTACGGACAGTTTTGATTATTTTAACGGTGATTTTGGTGGGCTATGTAGTGTATCAGAATTGGCCAGATATTGAAGAAACGTTAAAACATATACATGAAGCAAATGGTTTTGTATTGTTACTCTTGATTCCAGAACAGCTATTTATGTATTTTGCTTGTGGGCAGATCTTTTTCTCATATTTAAAACAACAAAAGAATGTAGCGAAGTTTTCGGATAAGGAAATTTTACGGATATCGACAGAGCTTAATTTTGTAAACCATGCAGTACCGGCTGGGGGCGTGGGGGGATTAGCATTTTTGACTTATCGGATGGCGCCGTATGGTGTAAGTGCAGGGCAGGCATCTTTTCTATATATTTTTAGATATGCAGTAACAACGGTGATTAACTATGCGCAGGCTTTGATTGCAATTTTGGTGTTACTAGCGCTTGGTTTAATTTCACCTGAGGCGAAATGGATTATTCCGGTGTCTTTGCTAATGAATATGGGGGTTTTAGCGTTTCTTGGTTTGGTGGTGTATGTAGCGAGTAGCAAGAAAAGAATTGAGTTTTTTTCGAAAACAGTTTCGCAGGCTTTGAATGGAGCGGTGAAGTTAGTGACATTTGGTCACAGAAAATATGTCATTAGATACGATAAAATTAATGCGTATTTTGCAGATATTCATGAGAGTGTAAAAATTGCGAAGAAGAATAAAAAACTACTGAAAAAACCGGCGCTGTGGGGGCTCATATATAGTTTTTGCGAGATTGGTACGTATTGGATTGTGGCGATTTCATTAGGTCGGCCAGAACTTTTGCCATTTATTATGGTGGGTGAGGCGATTGGATCGGTGTTTGATGGGATTGTGCCGTATGGGCTGTATGAGCTTGGGATGGCGGGTGTGATGATTGCTCTCGGAGTAGATTTTCCGACGGCGACGATCATTACGGTGATGACGAGAGTGATTACTTTGTTATTTACGATTGCGTCGGGTTC
Organism: uncultured Candidatus Saccharibacteria bacterium; assembly: GCA_946414465.1. Taxonomy (GTDB): domain Bacteria; phylum Patescibacteriota; class Saccharimonadia; order Saccharimonadales; family Saccharimonadaceae; genus Nanosyncoccus. The sequence goes on from CAMKOP010000002.1 coordinate 62,895, forward strand.
GATTCCGTATTATGATGCGATTCGAGGTAAAGATGAATAGTATGACGCCGACAGAGTTTATCGGCGTGGTAAATCAGACACTTGAATATGCGTATGCGCCGGTGATGATTACTGGTGAAGTGGCGAGTTTTAAGGTAAATCAGAATAAATGGGTATTTTTTGATCTTAAAGATGAAGAGTCGAGCGTGTCTTGTTTTATGACTTTGTGGTCGCTTCGAATTCCGTTGGAAGACGGGATGAAGGTGGTAGTGAGAGCAGCGCCGAAGTTAACAAAATGGGGTAAGTTTTCTTTGACGGTGGATGCAATACAGCCGGTGGGGGAGGGAAGTTTGAAAAAAGCCTATGAGTTGCTCAAGAAAAAATTAACAGCTGAGGGACTGTTTGATAAGGCGAAAAAGCGTGAACTACCTGTGGATTTAACACATCTTGGCGTGATATCATCTACACAGGCAGCGGGATATGCGGATTTTGTGAAAATCTTGAATGCGAGATGGGGTGGGATAAAAGTTGAAGTTGCGCATACTCAAGTGCAGGGATTGGATGCACCGGATCAAATAATACGGGCTTTGAAGTATTTTAATGAACGAGGCGACGTACAGGTGATTGCGATTTTGCGTGGTGGGGGAAGTGCGGATGATTTGTCGTGTTTTAATGATGAAGCTTTGGTGCGAGAGATTGCGGCGAGTCGGATACCGGTGATTACGGGGATTGGGCATGAAGTGGATGAATCGTTGTGTGATTTAGTTGCAGACGTGAGGGCATCAACACCGTCAAATGCGGCAGAGATGTTGACACGGGATAGGGCAGCAGAAAGTGCTAAAGTGGAAAAAATGATGAGACAAGCAAAACAGGCGATGATGCAGGAAATCGAAAAGGCGAAGGCTAATAATGCTGGGGCGGTTTTGCAGATTGCAAAAGGGATACTAAATAAATATATTGAGCCTATGAGAGAGGCGAATCGGGAAAAACTAATTAAGGCAGTTGATAGAATTAGAGAAGAATACAATAGAATGACGGATGAATTGCGACATAAAGCAAAATTGCTTGAGGCACTAAATCCAGAAAAAGTCTTAAGTCAAGGCTATGCGATCTTGTCTGGTAAAATATCGCCGGGTGAGATGATTGGAATTACGACTTCTAGACAAGAGATTGAAGCAGTAATTAAAAATGTTAAGGAAAGGAAATAAATGGCGGAAAAAAGTTTGAATCAGAAAATTGAAGAATTGGATGGAAAAGTGGAATGGTTTTACTCGGATGAATTTAAACTGGAAGAAGCAGTGAATAAATATAAGGATGCGGCTCATCTGGCGCGTGAGATTGAGAAGGATTTGGATGAATTAAAAAATGAAATTGAGGTTTTGTCGAAAGATTTTAGTAAAAAAGACTAGACAACTAACCATAAGCATGATATGATTATGATGTAAAAAGGTTAACACATGAAAAATAGAAACGTTATTTTGCAAAGTAGAAAGAGTTCGGGCTTGTTTTTGGTATTTGGTATGATGTTGTTATCTTTTATGATGGCTCATAATGTTTCTGCTTCATCCTACACCCTCACCCTCACTTCCTCCGGTTCACAAAGCATAGATATATCAGCCAGTGCTGGTACAGCTATTAGCAGTGATGCTATCAATGTAGCTACGACTTGTAGATATGGCTATAACTTTACTATTAATACATCAGTTAGTGATAATAACTTATATCTAGGTGGTGATAGTTCTAATAATACAGAAGGAACCTATTTCTCACCTACAGATGGTACTACCGCCCTTAATGCTACTACTAACAAATGGGGATACTATTATAATGCAAGTACTGCTCCTACTAACACTAGTGTATTCTCACCAGTACCTACACTATCTAGCCCTGCTACAGTAAGAACACCACTCACTACTCCAGCCTCTTCTGATATTAATGATAATTTTAATATCTACTATGGTGTATCATCTGCTCCTACTATGGCTAAGGGTACTTATAAGATGATACCTGATATTAATAATTCTAATAATGATGGTACTATTGTTTATACTGCTACAATTGCTAATGAATGTCTACGATATACCGTTCAGTTTGATCCTACAGGTACTAATATGGGTACTTCTATTACTGGTACTGGCACTGTAGATGATCAGACTATGTATGAAGGAATATCTGCTAACCTTACTAATAGCTACTTTACTGGACCTACTGTTGGTAGTACTACCTATTACTTTGCTGGATGGAATACCGCACAAGATGGGAGTGGCACTGCATACACAAGAGGACAATCAGTTACTGACCTTATTACAGCTGGTAATACGATTACTCTTTATGCACAGTGGACGGATTGCCCAGCTAATAGAATTTGTTATGATGCTAATGTGTCTAATCCAAATGATGTAGAAGGTGAAATGGGTGATCAAACAATATCAAGTTCAGCTACGTCAGTTATACTTTATGCTCCTAACTTTAGTAGAGCTGATTATGGCTTTCTTGCTTGGAATACTAAAGCAGATGGTACTGGTATAAATTACGGCCCACAATCAACCGTAGAGTTTAATGCTGGAGCTTATGGTGGTGGTGGGTTAAAGCTTTACGCTAAATGGATAGCAAGTGCTGGTAATATGCAAAGTTGGACTGGATGTTCTAGTATGAATATTGGGGATGTAACAGCTCGTAAAGATACCAGGGATAATAATGTCTATGCTATTGCTAAACTTGCCGATGGCAAATGCTGGATGATAGAAAACTTGAGATTAGCGGATAAAGACAGTAGTAATAACGATATTATTTTAAGCTCATCTAACACTCATAATCCATCTCTTCCTCTCACTAACTCTTGGTGGTATAGTTCAGCTAATGATAATGATACTAAACCAACTTCTAACCATCTCTCAGCCTCAGTAGACCCCACTCAAACTGCTTGGTGTAGTGTCTATATGTCGGCTACTAACTGTATTGACCAATCCATGCTTAACACTGATAATACTACTTTATTCACTAACAACGTTGCTTCTAGCTATAGTGCAGGAAGCAATGTCTACAGTTATGGTAACTATTATAACTGGTATTCAGCTACAGCGGGTCATGGTAGGTATAGTAGTAGTAGTGGTTTTAATGCTTCAGGTGATATCTGTCCAGCTGGTTGGCATTTACCAACAGGCAAAGATGCTACGAGTGAATTTGGTGTTCTAGATCTTGCTCTAGGTGGTACAGGGCAAGGTGCATCTGGAAATGCTGGGAAGGTCTTGTCAAAGACATATCGTTCGTACCCAAATAACTTTATTTTGTCTGGTGGTTTGAGCGGTTCATCGATTAACAACCGTAATTCAAGCGGGACTTATTGGTCTGCTTCTTCAAATGCTCTGTATTATAATTACAACTGGTATATAACGGCTTCGCAGGCCACACCAAGCGTCCACTATAAGCACCCTGGGAGGTCGGTGCGTTGTATCGCTGGGACATAATGTGATATAATATACTTATGGATAATTCAAATATGCCACCAATTCAACCAACACAATCGATGCCGCCTATACAAACGGCGCAGCCAATGCAGCCGACGGGACAATTTCAAACTGGGCCGAATGGTATGCCGATGGTGCAACAAGTGCAGGTAATGCCGGAACAGAAAAAAGATATTGCTGGGCTAATTAAGACTATCGTGATAATCATTGTCTCACTGATCGCAGTGACTTTTATCGGACTATTTATCTGGATGATGACCGAAAAGAATGCAGTGCAGTCAGATGTTGATGAGCAAATCAGAAGAGCTACGGCTGAGGCGCGCGATGAGCAGTCATCTAAAATGGAAGCTGAATTTTTGGAACGTGAAAAATACCCGTACAAGACATTTTCTGGTCCTGAGGATTACGGTAAATTAACTTTCCAGTATCCAAAGACTTGGAGTGTCTATATTGAGCAGGCTGCGACTCAGGGTGGTGATTTTAAGGCTTATTTCAATCCTGAACAAGTGAATGCAGTAGGTAAAGATACTTTGAATGCACTTCGGGTGACGATTTTGAATAAAAGTTTTGATGAAGTAACGGCAGATTATCAAAAGGATATGGAAAAGAAGGATGCTAATCTTACTATGGAGGCAGTTAATATCGGCTCGGATGGGGCAACTCAGGCGAATCGATATACTGGTACGATTCCTGGTACAGAATTTTCAGGATATATCATAACGTTTAGAATTCGTGATAAAACAGTAGTATTGCAAACTGATTCGGTCAATTTTAAGGATGAATTTGACAAATTACTTGGTACGGTGACCTACAACAAATAGATTCGTGTTATAATGGGGGTATGGATGTGGAGGTTGATGGGATTTTGGTGGCGGCACATGAGCTGAAGGCACCTTTGGCGGTGCTGAGACAGTTAGCTTTGTCGTTTGATGAAATGAATGATACGAACGAACATATTCGTAGTGAGATGGTGAGTGTTTCAGAGAGAGCGATCAAACAGGTGAATGATTTGATAAAAGTGAGACGTCTCGAAGATGGTTTATTTGAAATGGAGCCGGTGGCGGTGCGAGCAGTTTGTGATGCAGTGACGCGTGAATTGAATTACCTCTTTAAGGGTGAACGGAAAGGACTATTCGTTAGATATTCTAATCGAGTGAAACTGGTGACGGCAAATAGGGATTTACTATATAGTGTAGTGTATAATTTTTTATTGAATGCGATACATTATTCTAGTGCTGAAACAAGGGCGGAATTGGTGGTAAAAGATTATCATGGTATGGTACAGGTGAAAATTCGTGATTATGGCCCAGCTTTGCCGATAGATGTGTGGCGTGAAATGAAAAGAGGGTTCGTGCGTAAACCGACTTCGATTGCGATGCGGCCTGGCTCGTCTGGACTGGGACTTTTTATCGCATCAAGGTTTTCGCGTTATATGCATGCGGAGGTGGGAGCAGTGCGACACCGTGACGGGACGAGTTTTTATATAAATTTACCAATTTCTAAACAGATGAGTATGTTTGATTATGATTTTTATAATTGAAGATGACAAAGTAATGGCTGAATGTATTATGCGAGCATGTCTTGGTTATGATGTACGGGTGTTTTCCAACGCGATTGAAGCGATGGGAGAGATTAGTAATAATATAATACCTGAATTAATTTTTTTGGATATTATGCTTGATGGGCCGGATGGTTTTACTTTTCTGAATGAATTAGTATCGTATACTGACACGGCAAATATTCCGATTGTTATAGTGTCGTCACTTGATTTTGATAACGTTGATTTATCGATTTATGGTGTAGTAGGGGTATTAAATAAGGACACGATGGTGCCTGAGGATATTAAAAGATATGCAAAAGAGTACTGCGGTAAATAAAGATATACGTACACAAGGTTTTGTACTTAAGCGCACGAATTATGGTGAAGCGGATAGAATTTTGAATATTATTACTCCACTTGGTAAATATGCGGTGATAGCAAAAAGTGTACGGAAGTCAAGATCAAAACTAGCAGGAAGTATTGAGATGTTCTCTTTGATTGATTTTAATATCCATCAAGGTCGGTCGGAGTTTGGCGTGGTGACGGGGGCTAAGATGCTGGAATATTATGGTGAGATTTTGCATGATTATCGGCGGATGGAACTTGCTGGAATGATTTTGAAGAAAATAAGTCAGGCGGCGGAGAGTGCGAGTTCAGAGGAATATTTTGATATCACAAAACAATGCTTATTTGGTTTGAACGCTGGATGGAATCCGGATTTGATTGAAGCGTGGTTTTTATTGCATTTGATGCGAGCGATGGGGGAAGAGATGAATTTGTATCGTGATAATATGGGGAATAAATTGATTGAAGGACAAAACTATACATTTGATTTTACGGCGTCAGCGTTTGTAGTGGATGGCAGAGGGGAATTTGGTACGAATAAAATAAAGATGTTGAGGCTTCTTGCTACGGCTAAACTAAGTGTGGTGGTAAAGGTAAAGATAGAGGATTTGATGTTTCAGAATATTTTAGATTTGGTGCGTGTAGTGGCCCGTGTTTAAATATGTTATAATAGGTAAATAACAAAAAGGAGATATTATGGCAGATTTTAATAAAATCTTGACGCCGGGGGATTATAAAAAAGGTGAACTAAATGTAGTGATTGAAATTCCGACTGGTTCTAATCATAAGATTGAATGGGATCGTGAGCACGCTTGTTTTATGCTAGATAGAGTCGAGCCGATGGCTTTTGCAAAGCCTTGCAATTATGGGTTTATTCCTCAGACGCTAGATGAAGATGGTGATGAGCTTGATGTATTGATGATTACTGACCAGCCACTTACGACTGGGATTTGGATGAAGGCTCGCATACTTGGTGTGATGAAATTTGTAGATGGTGGTGAAGTCGACGATAAAATTATTTGTGTGCCGGATGATGATCGTAACAATGGCGATGCTTATAAGACTTTGGAAGATTTGCCGGCTCAGACTCTGAAACAAATTGAATTCCATTTTAATCATTATAAGGATTTGAAGAAACCTGGTACTACTGAAGTAAAAGCTTTTGAGGGAATAGAAGAGGCGAAGAAAGTAATCGAAGCGGCGATTAAGAGATTTAAGTAATAATCAAAAAACCTCCCCTAAGGGAGGTTTTTTGATGTCTTACTCTTCGTCTTCGGTGGTTTCGGCTTCAATGTCTTCTATGTCGACATTTTCGGAATTGTTATCACCACCCATGTTTTTGAGCATTTCCATGAACTCAATTTGTTGTTTAACGTCAGAGGCGGTCATGTCTTCGTATTCCTCTTTGTCTGCGGTGACAATGATGTATTTACCGTTGAGCTCAGCTTGTTCGATGCCTTCTTCACCGGATGTCTTCATTTCTTCGAATGCTTTTTTAGCAGTGTCGGCATCAGCGTATTCTACATAGCTTTTCATGCCGGTAATTTCGTCACCAGAATAGGTATAGACGATGTGGGTTTTAACAGGTACATATTTTTGATCTTCTGTGTCGATGTCCATTGTTTCGGTGTCGACAGTGAGAACGTATTTGGTGTCGTCAGATTTGAAAAAGTCATCGCTAATTGCGTTGTTATTACGAACGATGAATACGACTGCTATTGCGATAGCAATAATTGCCACTGCTACTGCTGCGCAGATGCAGATGATTAAGTTTTTATTATCTTTTTTCTTCCTAGCTTTATTAGCCATAAAAATCTCCTTTTATGGTTTCATTTTAGCATGAGTATTATAAATTAGCAATATTTACGCGAATTTGCTTAGTAGTGTCACGGTCGCGGATGGTAACAGTATCGTCATTTAATGTGTCGAAGTCGATGACGACGCATTTTGGTGTACCGATTTCATCTTGTTTGCGATAACGTTTGCCGATATTGCCGGAATCATCCCAGGTGACGTGAGAATATTTTTCTTTTAGTAGTTTATACACTTCTTTGGCTTTGGTAACGAGTTCGGGTTTGTTTTTGAGGAGTGGGGAAACGCAGAATTTGTATGGAGCAAGATCGATGGGAAGTTTGAGGACGGTGCGTTTTTCGCCATTGATTTCGTCTTCGGTATAAGCGGCAACCATAACGGCCAGGAAAAGACGTTCTACGCCAATGGATGGCTCGATGACGTGAGGAATAAAGGATTCACCAGTCTGCTTGTCGCGATATTCCATAGACTTGCCAGATTCTTGTTGAATGTTGGATAGATCAAAATCAGTGCGGTAGGCGAGACCCATGAGTTCTTCTTTACCACCTGGATAATCAAACATAAAATCGATAGTGCGTTTGGAGTAGTGAGCGCGATCTTCGGCAGGGACTTCTAGTTCGTGAATTTTATCTTTGGGTAGTTTGATAACATCTTCGAGAAATGCGTGTTGGAGAGTGCGCATGGTTTCGAAATTTTCTTCCCAAGTGTTTGGATGAATAAAGTATTCGATTTCCATTTGAGAACATTCACGATCGCGTAGAATAAAATCGCGTGGGCTGATTTCATTACGGAAGGCCTTGCCCTGTTGAGCGAGGCCGAATGGTAGATCTGGATAAAAAGTGTCAACGACGTTTTTATAATTAGTAAAAATACCTTGGGCAGTCTCGGGACGGAGGTAGGCGATATTTTTGTCACTGGTTTCTTTGTCGTCATCTGGTAGGACTGCTCCGACGTGAGTTTCGAACATCATGTTGAATTTGCGAATCGGGCCCCAGGATTCCTTGCCACAGATGGGGCACTTGGTATGAGTGGCTAAGAATTCATCGGTGGTGACAGATTCGCTAATACCATCGGCAATTTTGTCGGCGCGGAAACGAGATTTACATTCTTTACATTCAACTAGAGGATCAGCAAAGGTGGCGGTGTGGCCGCTGGCGATCCAAGTGCGAGGGTTCATGAGAATTGCAGCATCGATGCCGTACATGTCGTCACGGTTTTCGACAAAGAACTTCCACCAAGCGTCCATCAGATTTTTCTTGAGTATGGTGCCGAGTGGGCCAAAATCCCAAGTTCCAGCCATACCACCATAAACATCGCTCCCTTGAAAAATAAAACCACGACGTTTGCATAAGCTTACAATACTATCTAAATTTTCCATGCTATAATTGTAGCATGAAAAAGGATAAGAAGCCAGTTCGTGTGAGGCGAACTTTGTATTATTTTTGGCAAGCGTTGATGCAGTATAAAACGCGGACGATTTTGGTGCTTCTTTTGGTGCCGACGTGGATTTTTCTTTCGAATATTGTGGTGCCGTGGGGAATGTCGGAGATAATTGGTAAATTATCAACTGGAGATTTTGAGATTAGTAATTATGTTTCGATTTTGCTTTTGACTCTGATTTCGGCTGGAGTGAACAATATGGTTGTGATTCGAGCGATTGACTGGTTTGATTGGACTTTGGATGCTAAAGGCGGTCAGTATCTGAGTAAATTAGCATTTGATGCGGTGATTAATCAGTCGATGACGTTTCATAATGATAGGTTTTCGGGGTCGCTGACTTCGGCAGCGAACAAATTACCACATGCGTTTATTAATTTTAAATCAAATTTTGTGTGGGATGTTTTTCCATTAGTGTTGACATTAATTTATTCTGTTGGTGCGGCGGCAGTAGTGTGTTTACCTTTTGCGATTATTTTGTTAGTCTATGCGGCAATTTATGTAACTGTGGCGATAGTGACTTACTATAAGACGATGCATTATGATGCGGCTTTAGCTGATGCTGAAAATAAACAAACTGGACAGCTTGCGGATTCGATCACTAATGAGATTTCGGTAAAATCTTACGCGAGAGAAAGATTTGAAAAAGGTAGATTTGGGCGTGCAACTAAAAATACTCATGATGCAACTTTTGCGGTGGCAAGAGTTTCATTTTGGCGAAATTTATCGATGAATTTTGTTAATATGGTGACTTTTGTCGCTCTTTTAGTTTTGATAGTGATGAGTCATAATTTGTTTGGACTTGGGGTGGCGAGTATAGTATTTCTTTATTCAGTGTCGAATTCTTTACTATCGAATGTATGGACGATTAATCATATTATGAGAAGCATGAATCGTTCGTTTGGAGATGCTTCGGAAATGGTAGGGATTCTCGATATGCCGTATATTGTTGATGATAAGACTGATAAGAAACTGAAGGTTAAAAAAGGCGTGGTGGAATTTAATCATATTGATTACAAGCATCATGATCAAAAGACGCCGTTATTTGTGGATTTTGATTTGAAAATACCAGCGGGGAAGACGGTGGGGCTAGTTGGTGTGTCGGGGTCTGGGAAGACAACTTTAACTAAATTATTATTAAGATTTGATGATGTAGCAGAGGGGACAATTTATATTGATGGAAAAGACATTCGTGATGTTACACAAAAGAGTCTTCGTGAGTCGATCGCATATGTACCGCAAGAATCATCACTCTTTCATCGATCGATTTTTGAGAATATTGCGTATGGTAAGATGGATGCTACTAGGGAGGAAGTGGTGCGAGCGGCGAAATTAGCTAATGCGGATGAGTTTATTAAAGATTTGCCGAATGGCTACGATACTTTAGTTGGTGAACGTGGCGTAAAATTGTCTGGTGGGCAGAGGCAGCGAGTAGCGATTGCGCGGGCGATCTTGAAAGATGCGTCGATCTTGGTGCTGGATGAAGCGACTTCGGCACTGGATTCGGAATCAGAGGCTTTGATCCAAGAGGCTTTGAAGAATTTGATGAAGAATCGAACTTCAATTGTGGTGGCGCACCGATTGTCAACTATTGCTGGACTTGATATGATTGTGGTACTGTCGGAGGGGAGAATCGTGGAGCAAGGATCACATCAGGAACTATTGAAAAAAGGTGGGGAATATGCGAAGTTGTGGTCGCGACAATCAGGGGCGTTTCTCAAAGAAAACTAGTACGCTAGATATAGCGTACTAGATATGGTGTGTCAGATATAGCGTACTAATCTTAATCGGCCCAGAAATCTTCGGGGTTAGATACGACTTCGATGTTGATTTCGCTTTCTTCACCGGTGGTGAGGTTTTTGGCCTTAAGAGTCTTGGCGCCAATTTCGGATTCACCGATGACTATGCCGTGCTTGGCGATTTTGGCGGAGTAAGATAATTTGTCGCTAAGCTTTTTCTGAGTGAATACGATAGTGGTGCTGTGATTTTTCTCGCGAATTTTTTGAGCAACACTCATAGCTTCGTCGTATTCATGTTCGGATACTGGAATAATGGCGTAATCGATTAATTCTCTTTCGGGTTCTTTTAAGAGTTTTTGTTCGTTTAGAATATAGAAGAGGCGAGTGAGACCAATGGAGCCGCCGACGCCTGGGAAGGAAGATTTGTCGGAGAAATGTTTAGTGAGATTGTCATAGCGGCCGCCGCCACAGACGGAGCCGATGTTTTTGTGTTCTGGCAAAATGAACTCAAAGACAGTACCGGTATAATAGTCGAGGCCGCGGATGATTTTGAGGTCTGCGGTGATTTGCGACTCGAGACCCAGGGACTCTAATAGATAGAGGACTTGGTCGAGTTCGGCGACACCACTAGCGAAGAGGTCGTTTTCGATGCCAAGATTATTAAGAGCGGTGATAACGCTGGAGCGATTACCGTTTAGTTCGATGAGGTCTAGAATTTTTTTGACAGTTTTTTTGTCGAGTTCGAGTTCTTCGAGGCTGACTTTAGTTTGCTCGGGAGTGACTTTCTCGGCATGATCGATGATATTTATGATTTCATTTGAGTAGGCGGTGAGATTGTAGGCTTCGAGGAAGCCAGAGATGATTTTGCGGTTACTGATACGGGCGAGTACTGGGGTGTCTAGACTGAATGTTTGGAAGGTGTCTAGTAGAGTTGAAATAACATCAGCATCGTAGGCGAATTCTAGGTTGCCACGACCGATAACATCAATATCACATTGATAGAATTCGCGAAAGCGACCTTTTTGGGCGCGTTCGCCGCGGAAATTGAGACCTAATTGAGATACTTTGAAGGGGAAATTAAGATCGTTTTCGTGTTCAATGATGTAGCGAGCTAGTGGAACAGTATGGTCAAAACGAAGAGCTTGGCTGGCTGCATCGGCAGATTCGGCGGTTTTAATAACTTTATAGATTTGTTTTTCGGTGTCACCTCCGGCTTTTGCTAATAAAATATCTGTGCGCTCGATGGATGGAGTTTCGATTTCTAAGAAACCGTGAGAATGGTATGATCTTTCTATTTTTTGTTTGAGGTTATTGAAAACTGTCTGGGTTTCAGGTAACAATTCCTGAGCGCCAGAAATTGGGGAAGTATTAATTTTTTTCATGTTTTCATTATAGCATATTATCTATATCTTCATCGTAGATGATATTAATAATTACAATATTAAAGCTATAAATACTAGTATTAGGCTATATCTTTTTTAAAAAACAAGACTTGTTTTCATTAAACTCATTATGCTAAAATAAAAGCATAAAAAGTGTGGAGACAATTTGATGGCGAGGTATTTTAGAGCAAGATTTGTTGTGTGCGCGTTAGTGTTTTTAACACTACTGACTGGATTGTTTTTATCCAGTTCATATACCAAAGCAGGAGGTGATAAAGGGATAGGCGACGCAGTATCTTGTACACTTTCTTATGAAGAGAGCACTGGTCATACGGTAATTATGACGCGTGGTAGTTACCAAGATAACGTAGGTAGTTCTATTGTGAACACTATTTGCGACGATTCTTCTGGGTACTCTATTTATACGATTGGTTATTCTAATGATGAATTCGGCAATAATAAAATGATTGCTACTGTTGATGGTATATTGGACCCAGCATATGATATCACAACCAACGCTACAGACAGTGGCGATAATTCAGCGTGGGCAATGCGGTCTAATATGGTGGTTGGTCCTTATGCTTCATCTATTGATAATGGGTTTGATAATTACAGAACAGTTCCAGCTGGGTATGAGAGATTAGCATATTATCCTAACGCTACTGATGAGACAGTAGGCTCTTCTATTAATATATCCTATGCTTTTTATATATCTGATACGCAGCCTGTTGGAACTTATACTGGAAAAGTTAAGTATACTTTGATAAATCCACATACAGAGCAGCCATGTGCAGGAGACCATATTTGTTACATGCCTAACGCAAATGATGTTGTTGGGGTAATGGGTAGTCAGTCTTTGCTTGGAGATAGTATATTATTTGGTAGAAAATTGGATCTACGGGTTTCTAATTATAGTCGTGAGGGTTATGGTTTTGCTGGTTGGAATACTAAACCAGATGGGACTGGTACTAGCTATGGTCCAAATGAAACTATTACCTTACCAGATAATATGCCGGAAGGGCTTTATCTTTATGCGATGTGGGTTGCTCCAGCTAAAGACAGCCATGGTAATAGCATGACTTTTCAAACGGCGAATCTTTTAACTACTACTCTTCAGGATGGTACTACTCTTATGGATAAGCCCAATGGCTATGTGACTGCCCTTATTGATGAACGAGATAATGATGTTTATACTGTTGCGAAATTGGCGGATGGAAATTATTGGATGATTGAAAACTTAAGATTAGATTACGATGCGGATTTTACCGAATCGTTGTCGCAAGGTTTTGGAAAATCTGCGAATTATGGTACTTTTGTGGGTTTGGCGGAGCCAGAAACACAAGGTTATGGTAATTCGACTTTTTCTAACTCAATATATTATGCTATTACGCCAACTAGTACTTCCACGGTAAACATAGGTAGAGCATTGTATACATATCGTATGCCACGTTATAATAATGCTAATACAGCTGATAGAGTATCGAATTTGATAGCACATTCTCAACGTGCTTATGGTTATGGGAATTACTATACTTGGGCGGCAGCGATGGCAAATACGATGCCTTATAATCGCCCAACGGATGAAGATGAAAATGGAAGAACTTCCGAATCGGTTGGTACATCTATTTGCCCTGCTGGGTGGAGATTGCCCGTAGGAAGAAATACGGGAAATGGAGCTATGAGTGGTAGTTTCTCTTATTTAGATAGAAAACTTGGTGGTAGTGGAGATATGGATCTTGGTTCGTCTCCACTTTTTCGTGCATTCCCTAATAATTTTGTTTATTCTGGTCATTATGAGAATAAAGACGTCGCTTATAGAGGTAGGATGGGCTCATATTGGTCGGCTACTACAAAAAGCGATAGCCAAGCATATCTATTATTGTTAGGGGGAGGGTTGGATCCTGCTACGATGGGAGAATACAAATATCATGGAGCTTCTGTAAGATGTATGACACCTGCGGTATATTGGCATAATGTTGAAGTAAATTTTGATAGCGGAGTAGAGAGTGTGACGCTTAATGCTGGTCCTTATGGTCATTATACGGTGGAGACGAGCGGACAAACTGTTAGACTGGCTGATGGTATTAATTATAATATTTCTGCGACTTATGCTACCAGTGTTGATGGGTTCTCTAGTTGGGCGACTACTGAGAATGGAACACTTGGTTCTAGTTCTGAAGAGGAAACTACTTATGTGGTTAATAATACTGCAACTTTAACCTTAACAAGTAAAGAAAGTTGTCCGAGCGGGAGGATTTGTTATAGAAATAGTGGAGCTGACAACGCAACTGCTGCGACTATGCAAAGCGTAAACGATAGCGCGACTTCTGCTAATTTGCGAGTTCCTAATTTTAAGAAGAGTGGCTATGGCTTTGCTGGCTGGAATACTAAGATAGATGGTAGCGGTACTACCTATGGTCCAAACGAGACTATCGCTTTTGATCCGACTGCTGAAGAGGGGCTAATGCTTTATCCGAAGTGGGTAGCAAGTGCGGGAAGTTTACAAGATTGGACTTGTCCTAGTGAACGAGCAATGCCAATAGGTACAGTGACGGCATTAACGGATGAACGAGACGGCGACACTTATGCGGTGGCAAAACTAGCAGATGGAAAATGTTGGATGATTGAAAATATGAGGTTAGATTATGAAGACACGATAGGTGATGAGAATGAGGCTCTTTCGCAAGGTTATGCGAGTGGATTTACTGGTCTAGCGGAACCAGAAACTAGTACTTTCGCAAACTCAACGACCCCGAATTCGCTTTATACGACCGATACTTCGGCAACCGCGTTGAATATAATAACTGGAGACAATTTAGGTTCGCGTTTTCCGAGATATCGCAATGATAATACTGCTACGACTGTGGCTGGTGCGGCGGCGGTAGCTAGTCGGCGAGCTTACGGTTACGGGAACTACTATACTTATGCAGCGGCGATAGCTGATACTTCTGACCATACAGTTAGTGGTGAATCTGCTAGTACATCGATTTGTCCTAAAGGTTGGCGATTGCCGATAGGTGGGACGAGAGACTCAAATAATGATTATTGGGAACTTATAGTTGATAAATTAAATAATGGCGTTCTTCCGACCGGCTCAGGTGGTGGTATTTATGAGGGTGATCCAGAAGGTACTGAAGTATCGAAGATAGTTAGGGCGTTCCCAAATAATTTCGTCGTCTCCGGTTATATGTATGATGGATCGTCCGTGGACGGAAGGGGGTCGCGTGGAGATTATTGGGCATCCACTACAAGTACCGGAACCGTAGCTTATCGTTTTAGCTTCCGCGAAAATGGAGTTAATCCGGGTGTTACTCCAATCTATAAATATGATGGTCTTTCAGTGCGATGCGTAATTGATGCTCAGGCACCAATTAGTATAAATGATTTAGATTATATGCAGGATTTTGCTACACTTAATTCTGATGATAAAGCCGATGTATTGAATTCCATGACGGAAAACCAACAGTACCAATTGACAGATTCGCGTGACAATAAAGTTTATTATATTTCTAAGTTGGCGGATGGCAATGTGTGGATGACGCAAAATTTGGATTTTGACATTGTGAATGGTGGCGCAAATATTAACAGTGCTAACACTGATGTGCCTGTAGATTGGGAGGATGTAGGAAATCTAACCAATACTTATGCCACGAGCGATTTGACATGGGAGGGTTCTATGGAACGGCCAGAATCTTATGATCCGGGTGATGTTTGTTGGGATGGGGTGATCACTACGGATCAGTTCCAGACTTTGTCTGATCGAAGCGAAGCTTGCAATCAGAGTAATAATCACTATCATATTGGTAACTATTATAATTGGACGGCTGCTCTTGCAATGAGTAATAGTAGTAGTTATAGTACAAGCGAGACCGATGTCGAGCAATCGATATGTCCAGCTGGTTGGACGTTGCCAAGTAGTGGATCAAATACTAATTCTGGTTCGTTTGCCTATTTAGCTAACGAAACGGGCTTATCTTCGGGTGACTCTGGTAATGTTCATGTTTCACCTACTTATTTCTCTTATGGTGGATCTTGGCAAGGTAACTCCGTTTTCGTTGGATATGGTGGGTTCTATTGGTCTTCAACAGCAAAATCTAACGAGTATGCTGCATACTCTCTGAATATAACTCCTTATATTGCGTTGCCTAATGGTAATAGCGAACGTTTTTCTGGTAATTTAGTGCGTTGTGTGGTAAGAACCCAAAATCCATAATATGGATAAATCGAATTATATGCATATGTTATGTAGATTTGATTAAATAATTCCGTTGAAAAAACTATTGTGATTGAGTGATGGTTGTCGTGAATGGTGTTTTATTATCAAAAAAGCCCCTTTGGAACTTAGGGGTATTGGTGGGCGATACAGGAGTTGAACCTGTGACCTCGTCTACGTCAAAGACGCGCTCTAGCCAGCTGAGCTAACCGCCCAGGTGAATTGTCTTATGGTGAGGACAAATTTTGTTTTGCGAAATTGTATACTCACTTGCGTTTATTCACTTGTAAACTTGGTGAGTCGGGAGGGGCTCGAACCCTCGACACCGGGCTTAAAAGGCCCGTGCTCTAACCTGCTGAGCTACCGACCCAGATGGACACGTATTATTATAACACAGGTGGGGGTTATTTTTCAAGTTTAGTAATGGTTTTGTAAGAATGTTTAATTAGGAAAATTGAGAAGTCAAGTAGTTTTTCGTGCAAAATGCGCCCCGATGTTGTCGGGGCGCTGTAGTTATTCAATTAATCTGCGCCATACAGTCTATTGTGAGCGTAGTACTCCTCAATGATGGATGAATACTGTCTGGTTAACTCTTCGGCTTCTCTGATAATGGAAGAGCTTTCGGCTGGATAAGATGCCCAGATTCCGTAGGTTGAGATTTGCCCAATTCTTCTTCCGTTTTTACACAGATGCCAATGGGCGGATTCACGATTGCAATCGGCCTTCGAGACGTCGAGTTCCATGTAGTATCCGTATTCGTTCAGATTGATCTTTAATGTTCTAGGGTATCCCATAGTGCTACCTCCCTTAAAAAATATAGGAATAACTACCTAATGTGAGATATTGTATCATGATTTGTATAAAATGTCAACTAATTAGATGTGCTTTTTAGATAGACATTATATTAATGCATAAAGACATTTACTAAAAAATCGGCCAAAATGCCGAGTTAGATAAAGTTTGGTGGCGCCGACTGGACTTGAACCAGTGACACAAGGCTCTTCAGGCCTCTGCTCTACCAACTGAGCTACAGCGCCATAGATGTATTATAACACATTTTTTATATTTATAAAAAAATCCCCGCTACTCGCGGGGATTTTGAAATAAACTAGAATTATTTTTTGGTAGCTTCCTTTTTCTTGGTGTTTTCGGCGATATCTCTGGTATTATGCCAGATCATGATGAACATCATGGTCATCTCATAGGCGAGACGGACGACGATTGGTCCGAGAATTAGCCAGAGGAAGAACATGAGAACACCATAGCCACCTAATGCTAAGAATGAGAACGAGAATAGAATGGTGAAAATTGTGGCAATGTAGTAAACACATTTTAAGATTGGCTCAATCCACATGACTTTGAATGATAGAAAATCTTTGAGCCATTTAGCAAATTTACCTTTTGGCTCAGTTTTGCTTCTTACAAAGAGGAAGTAAACTAGAATACCGCCAATAATTGCTAGAATGGCAGCGATTATTATCCAAATCCCGGCGCCAGCTAGTGCATCCATACTGCTACTACTGCTGCTCCCGCCGTAACTGTTGATAAGTTTGTATGCCTCATAGTCGGACATAATAATAACTCCTTTTATTATATTAATTTCATTGTATCATAAAATATTTATTTATGTAAAGACATTATTGTTATGTTTGAGAAGGTACAAAGGATATTATATAATATAGCTATGAATAGAGTGCCATTAGCGGAAAGGATGCGACCGACTAAACTCTCTGAGGTAGTGGGTCAAAATGAGATTATTGGTGATGGAAAAATTTTGACAGAGATTGTACGGAAGGGTGAGCCGGTGAATCTGATTTTTTGGGGGCCGCCTGGTACGGGTAAAACGACGTTGGCACGAATTCTAGCAAAAGAGTTTAAGGCGGATTTTGTAGAGATTTCAGCAGTGACGGCTGGAAAAAAGGATGTTGCCGATGTAGTAGAACGAGCGAAATTGAATTGGAACCTCAAGATGCGGACTGTGCTTTTTGTGGATGAGATTCATCGATTTAATAAGGCTCAGCAGGATGCGTTTTTACCGCATGTAGAATCTGGGCTGATTACTTTAATTGGTGCAACTACGGAAAACCCGTCGTTTGAGGTAATATCGCCACTTTTGTCTAGATCACGAGTAGTGGTGGTAGCACCATTATCTAAAGATGCGATTACTGAAGTATTAAAAAGAGCGATAAGAACAGAAAAAGCTTCAAGGCGTGTAACTAAAAAAGCGATTGATTTGTTGGCGGAATTGTCAGGTGGTGATGCAAGGAGTGCATTAGGGGATTTGGAATTGGCACTTTCTTTGGCGGATAAAATTGATGAAAAGGTAGTAGAGGAAGCAGCGGGACGAAAGGTGCCTGGATATGATAAAAAGGGCGATAATCATTATGATACAATTTCGGCTTTTATTAAATCAATGCGAGGTTCAGACGTAGATGCGACGCTTTATTATCTAGCACGGATGGTGGAGGCGGGAGAAGATCCAAAATTTATTGCGAGAAGGATGGTGATTTTTGCTTCAGAGGATATTGGTTTGGCTGGTAACGGAGCACTGAGTCTTGCGACGGCGTGTTTTCAGGCAGTGGAACGAGTGGGGATGCCGGAATCTGGATTAATGTTGGCACATACCGCAGTGGCGCTAGCGAAATCTAAAAAATCACGTGCCACGACGGATGCTTGGTATAAAGCGTTGGATTTGGCCCGAAAAACTCGAGGTGAGCCAGTGCCAATATGGCTTCGAAATGCGCCGACGAAATTAATGAAAGATTTAGGCTATGGGAAGGGCCAAAAATGGGAAGCAGGCTTTCATCTAGACAAAAACTATTTACCAGATAGGATTAAGGATGAAAAATTATTTACTCTCTAGACCAGCTTCGAAATAAGCTTTGACATCTTCCCAGGTACCTGAGAGAGAGAATCCTGGTGGTGAGTATTTGTTTAGCTTGAAGGCTGGTAAGCCTGTAACTAGATTAGAAGTTTTGGCGGCATTTTCTTTGATTTCTTTGAGGGGTTTTTCTTCTTTGACGCAGGTTTTGAAATTGTCGCTAAGGCCAAGACCTTCACCAATTTTGATCCAGTAGTTTTCATCGTTTTTATTGAGAAGGGTGAAGCCGGATTTACCTTCGTCTTTGAAGAAGTCATTCCAGACAGCAGCGATAGCTTTGTTATAATAATCCCAGAATTTGCCTTCGTCGCGTGCGCAGTAGGTGGCGAGAGCGGAGTAGCGGGAATGGATGGGATTGGTTTCGCCATATTCGTAAAGAAAATCTGAAACGCGAACTTCGAGCAAGATGTCGTTATCTTTAATATATTGTTTGAATTCTTCCTCGTTTTCGACAATGGCATTTTCGAATGCTATACAGTATGGACACACTAGGTCTGAATAAATAATGAAATAGTTTTTGGCTTCAGGGTTACCGATAGTTGTCCTAGCGTCCCAGACTTTATCAGAATTGGATGGTTTATTATTGATGCTGGCGATAATAGCGGCAAAAATTACAATTACGAGTGTAACAATGCCGATAATTCTAGCTGCTTTTTTCATTTTGCTCCTTCTTTTTCGCGTGACGTGCGAGGTATTTTTCATTTATTATTGTAACATATGTTTCCTCGCCGAGACGTTTTAACGACAAAATTGCGATAATAATAGCAAGCCAGGTAACGATGGTGGAGATAGCACCAGCGATAGATAAACTACCAGTGGAAAAGATCACACCGATTAGTGGAGTGATAAGGGTAGTGCCGCAGGTAGGGCAGCCAGCACCGAGTGCGATTAATCCTGTGATAATGCCGGCTTTTTCGAGATTGGCAGCATTTTGGTCTTTTTTCTTTTTCCAAAGTAAAACGATTAGGCCGATTAGGGTGCCTTGCAGGATGGCGATGAAGAAGATAGGGAGCCAGTCGAGAAAGGGTTGGTTGATACCAAAAATGGCTAAAAAGCTTTCACCGATGATCCTAAGGCCGTTAGGAAAGCCGAGTACCCTAATCAATTCAAATTTGGCAAGGCCGGCATTTAATAAATTCATGAGTAAACCAAAAAAGAGAAAGCTTGGAATAAAGCCATACCAAAAACGTTTTTCTTTGGTGGCAAGTAAGATGCCTTTTGCAGCTAATACAAAGCCGTCGAGCCATTTCCTCCAATTCATAAATACCATTATAGCACAACAATTATAAAATGAATAAAATAATTTTAAAATTAGTCAAGTTAGATTTGTTCGGTTTTTGGGTTTTTACCCCTGTTGTTTTGTTGATTTGGCATAAACATATTATGACATAAAGAATTTGAAAAAACAAGGTTGACAATGATGTTGCCTATGCTAAAATAAGATTAGGTTCGGACCGAATCCGACGTTGAAAGCGGGCTGAACCGGGAGTTGTGTAAAACTTAGGAGCATATCGTTTAAGGCGATATAGCAATTGTAGGGTGGAGTGTAGAGCTATTTTGGCTAGATGTGTATGACCCTTATCCACCTAGAAGTATTTGTAAAAGTTCACCTTAAGAGGTGGATTTTTATATGGACTTTTAAGCGTAAGTGTGGTATAATGGATGCATGGAACTTAATCATAAGTTCAAGAATATTTTGTTCACTACTTTTGTAGTGGTAATGGGAATATTTTTTGCTTGTCTTTTGAAAATGGCTAATACGTCTACTTTTGCTGAGGGTGAGGATGCTTTTATCTATGATGGAGCAGGGGCAAAATTTGTAACTTTTTATGACGATGGCGAAAAGTTGACAGTTAAAACAGAGGCGCGTACAGTAAAAGAGGCTTTAGAACGTGCTGATATTACGATTAATGATGGCGATATTGTGGATCCTGGGTTAGATGCCGATATCAATGCAGATAACTATTATATTAATATACATAGAGCACGGCCGGTAGTGATAAGAGATGGTTCGACGGAACGTTATGTAATGACGGCGAGTTATGATGCTAAAACTATCGCTAAAGAAGCAGGTATGACGATTTATGATGGTGATGAGATTAAAATGGCGGTAAATACGGATTTCTTGGAGGCGGGGCTTACGACTATTTATGAGGTGACGAGGAACGGTGGACGTACGATTACGGAAGAAGTTGAAATTCCGTTTACGGAGGAAACTGTGGCGGATACTAATCTTGAGACTGGTAAGACTGAGGTGAGACAGTTAGGAGAGGTGGGGACAAAACGGGTTAATTATAGTGTGTACTATGTGGATAATGTAGAAGTGTCGCGTGAGGTGGTTTCAGAAGAAGTGATTCGGGAGCCAGTAGCGCGGGTTACTGCGGTGGGTGCGAAGCGTTCTTCACCACCGGCGACAGGTACTTGTGCTGATTGGGTGCGAGCAGCTGGTGTGGCTGAGTCAGACGTGAATGCGGCGGTAGATTTGATTTATCATGAAAGTGGCTGCAGACCAGATGCTAGAAATGCTCACTCTGGGGCGTATGGTATTCCACAGGCTTTACCGGGTAACAAAATGGCATCGGCGGGGGCGGATTGGGAAACGAATCCGATTACTCAGATACGATGGATGGCTGGTTATGTAAATCGTTATGGTGGTTGGCAAGGAGCGGTAAATTTCTGGTACGCACATGGTTGGTACTAAAAAATCTTTGGGCCAGCATTGGTTGAAAAATCGAGCAATTTTGAATGATATTGCGGATTTATCTCTGTTGGGCGTTGAAGGGAGCGCGTATGATTCTTCCGATGATAATTTGATTTGTGTGGAGATTGGACCGGGACTGGGGTTTTTGACTTCGTCGCTTTTGAAGCGATTTGATAAGGTAATTGCGGTAGAATACGACGATAGGTTGGCTGAGAATTTGCCAAAATCATTTCCTGGTACGAATTTAGAAGTTATTAAAGGCGATATCCTGGAGTATGATTTTAGTTTAATAAAAGAACCGTATGTAATAGCAGGAAATATACCGTATTATATTACTTCGCCAATAATCGAAAAGGTATTAACTTGTGTACCATCACCGAAGCGGGTGGTACTATTGATGCAAAAAGAGGTAGCAGAACGGATTCTGTCAGATAAGGAGACAGTATTATCGCTGTTTGTCAAAAATCGAGCGAGAGTGTTTACGGGTCCTGTGGTGAAAGCGGAAGAATTTACACCGCCGCCAAAGGTGGATTCGCAGGTAGTGGTATTTGAGCCGTTTGAAGTGCCGATGGTTTCAGATGAAGTATTTGGTCTAATTAAACAGGGTTTTAGGGCTCCACGGAAAAAACTAATCCATAATCTTGTTGGATTAAGATCTAAAGAGGAGTTGATTGATATTTTGAAAGAAATCGAAGTTTCAGCGGATACTAGGCCGGGGGATTTGAAGCTTAATAATTGGGGTGATTTGTATGAAAAGATATACTCTAAAAATAGAAAAGAGTGATATAATAGTGTTATGTTAGATGTGAAGTTTATCAGAGAAAATCTTGAGCTTGTCGAAAAATCAGCAAAAGAAAAAGGATATAAGATAGATATCAGAAAAGTATTAGAGCTTGATGATAAGCGTAAGGCGGAATTGGTAGAAGTTGAAGAGCTGAGACGCAAGCGTAATGAAATAGCGGCAAAGATGAAAGGCGGTAAACCCGCACCAGAGTTAATTGCTGAGGGTAAGCAAGTTAAAGATGAATTAGCGGAGAAAGAACAGGCGCTTTCTTCAGTAGAGACAGGGGTGAAGGATTTATTGAAGCAGATTCCGAACGTGATTTTTGAGGATGTGCCGTTAGGGGGTGAGGAAAATTCAGTAGAAGTAAAAAAATGGGGTGAAAACCACGAGACTGGTGTAGACCACCTTGATTATGCAGTGAGTCGAGATTGGGTGGATTTTGAGCGAGGTGCAAAAGTCGCAGGTGCGAAGTTTTATTACCTGAAAGGCGAACTGGCATTACTTGAGAATGCATTACTCCAATATGGTTTAAGTAAGGTTTTGGAACACGGATTTACTTATATGACGGTGCCAGACATGGTATCATCGAGAGTTTTGGAGGGATGTGGATTTAACCCACGTAGTTCTGAGCAGTCTGATGAGTATTTTATAGAAGGTGAAGATCTTGCAATGATTGCGACGGCTGAAATGCCTCTTACGGGCTATCATATGGATGAAATAATTGATGAAGATGACTTGCCGCTACTCTATGCTGGATATTCGGCCTGTTTTAGAAAAGAAGCTGGGACTTATGGTAAATACACTAGAGGGCTATTTAGAGTGCATCAGTTTAATAAACTAGAGATGTACGTTTTTTGTCTACCAGAGCAGTCAAAAGAGATGCATGAGAAGATTTTAGCGATTGAAGAAGAAATATGGCAAGGTCTCGGTATACCGTATCACGTGATTAATGTTGCGGCGGGTGATCTTGGGGCCCCAGCGGCGAAGAAATACGATATGGAATACTGGTCGCCAGTGAATCAGAAGTATCAAGAGATTACTTCGTGTAGTAACTGCACGGATTTTCAGGCACGGGCGGTTAATTGCCGAGTGAGGCGAAAAGACGGTACGATTCAATTTGTTCACACATTAAATGGCACAGCGATACCTCTAGCACGAGCGTTAGTGGTAATGTTGGAGAATTATGCTACGCAAGATGGTAAATTGAAGGTACCTGAAGTTTTGAGACCGTATTTAAATAATAAGGAGGAAATCTAAATGATCGAAAAGATTGATATCAGTGGTAACGGATATAAGGTTGAAGAACCATTTCGGAAGTATGTTGAAAAGAGATTGGGAAAATTAGATAAGTATTTGCCGCGTCGTAGTAAGAAGGATGTAATTTGTAAAGTAGTAGTCTCAGAAATCGGTAAGGGTAAGACGGATAAATATGAGCTTTCGGCGGCAATGGAAATCCCTGGTGGTAAGGTGTTGGCGGCGAGAGATGAATGCTCAAATGTTTTTGCGGGGGTAGATTTGGTTGAAGCAAAACTGATGGGGCAGATTCGTCGTTATAAGTTGGAAGTGCAACCGCATCGTCAAAGGAAAAGTTTGAAAAACCTCTTTATAAAGAGGAAATAGTATGGTAAAATAGGGGGTAATTACTAGGAGTTATATGGCTAAGAAAGAGAAGAAACCGAGTGATAAACTCGCGGATAAGACCGCACTAACAAAATTTCTACAAGGTGTTTTTGGTGATGCGCAGAAAAAGATTTTGAAGCGTCTATGGAAAAAAGCACAAATAATCACCAAATTAGAACCGAAATATGAGAAGATGTCTGATGAAGAATTGGCTGGTCAGACGGAGATTTTTAAGGCTAAAATTAAAAAGGCTTTGAAGACAGCGCGAGCTGAGGAAGGTATTAATAAGACTGGTAAAAAACGTCCACCAGTGGATGATACGAAAATATTAAATGAACTTTTGCCAGAGGTGTTTGCGGTAGCAAGAGAGGCTTCGAAACGTGTTTTGGGACTTCGACCATATGATGTACAGTTAATTGGTGGTATGGTTTTGCACGAAGGCGCAGTGGCTGAGATGAAGACTGGCGAAGGTAAGACTCTCGTTGCGATGCTTCCAGCGTATCTTAATGGTTTGACGGGTCGAGGTGTGCATGTGGTAACGGTGAATGATTATTTGGCGCAACGTGATGCGGGTTGGAATGGCCCGATTTATGATTTTCTTGGTCTATCGGTTGGTGTGATTATTAACGAGGCCTCCTTTATTTATGATAAGGATTATGAAAATGATGAGCATGATGATGAGAGGTTTTCTCATTTAAAGCCTTGCACGAGACGCGAAGCTTATGAAGCAGATATCACTTATGGAACTAATAATGAATTTGGGTTCGATTATTTGCGTGACAATATGACTTCAGAGGTACAATATCTAAGGCAACGAGAATTGAATTTCGCGATTGTAGATGAGGTGGATTCAATCTTGATTGATGAGGCGAGGACACCACTGATTATTTCGGCGCCGGCGGCGGATAATCCGGAATCCTATTATCAGTTTGCTAAGGTTGCAAGTCGGTTAACACCAGAAGATTATATCTTTGATGAGAAACGTCGTTCGGTGACTCTGACTGATAAAGGTATCGAAAAAATTCAGGATATTTTGGGTGTAGACAATCTGTATTCAACTAAAAATACGCGGTTAGTTTATCATTTGGAACAAGCGATTCGGGCGGAAATCGTGTTTAAGCGAGACAAGGATTATGTAGTGACTAATTCTGGTGAAGTAATTATCGTGGATGAGCATACTGGCCGTTTAATGCAGGGTCGACGCTACAACGAGGGCTTGCATCAGGCGATTGAAGCTAAGGAAGGTGTAGCAGTAAAGCAAGAGTCGATGACGCTCGCGACGATTTCTTTCCAGAATTTCTTCCGTTTATATAAGAAACTATCCGGTATGACTGGTACGGCGTTTACTGAGGCAGAAGAATTTCAGCAGATTTATGCACTTGATGTGATCCAGATTCCGCCGAATAAACCGATTATTCGTGTCGATAAAGACGATTTGATTTATAAGACTAAAGCCGGTAAATTGAAGGCGATCGCGACTGAGATTAAAAAATACCATGATAAGGGTCAGCCAGTACTAGTTGGCTCCGGTTCGATTGCAAACAACGAAGAAATTGCGAGTTATCTTGATCAGTTTGGTTTGCCGTATGAAATTTTGAATGCTAAGAACAACGAGCGAGAGGCAGCGATTATTGCAAAGGCTGGTGAGAAAGGCGCGATTACGCTAGCAACTAACATGGCAGGTCGTGGTACAGATATAAAACTTGGTGAAGGCGTAAAGGAACTAGGCGGTCTTGTAGTAATTGGATCTGAACGTCATGATTCTAGACGCGTAGATAATCAGTTGAGAGGCCGAGGTGGTCGTCAGGGTGATCCGGGTACAACACAGTTCTTCGTGTCTTGTGAAGACGATTTGATGCGAATTTTCCAAGGTGATCGTGTGAAGGTATTAATGACGCGTCTTGGTGTAGATGAGGATATGCCGATTCAAACACGTGCGATTTCGAGAACACTTGAGGCAGCGCAGAAACGAATTGAAGGATTTAACTTCGATTCACGAAAGAACGTGGTGCAATACGATAACGTGATTAACCGGCATCGTAAAGTAGTTTATATGATGCGTCGGAAAATTTTGGAGGGTGATGATATTTATCCAGAGATTAAGCGATTAATGCGAGAAGAAGTACAGATGTTGACGGAATTTTCGTCGCGCGTGAATAAGAAGTTTGACGAGGAATTTAAGGCAGTATTTGATTTTGATGATGATCTGATTCACGGGATTGGATTAGTGCGCAAAGAAAAAGACCGTGAGAAAATGGCACTGGAGGCGGTAGAAGAAGCTTATAAAGAAAAGGAAGAAGAGTTTGGTGCCGAGACGATGCGTAAGGTTGAACGTGAGGTATATCTCAAGGTGCTTGATACTTTATGGATGCAACATCTTGAAAATATGCAACATCTGCGTGAGGGCATCCACTGGCGTAGTGTGGGTCAGCGTGACCCATTGGTAGAATATCGCTCAGAGTCGCAAAAGCTATTTGATGGTTTGCAACGGAATTTACGTGAAGAAGTATTAAAAATCTTACTCACAATTACGCCAGCGGAGGCTGCAGCAGATGATGTTACGGATGGTGAGGAGTATGAGTCCGAGCTTACCAAGATGGCTGAATCACAGACTGAGAGAGGTGTACATGAGATTACTAAGGGGGAACGTAACTTGGATGATGAATTTAAGAAAAAGACACCTGGTACTAGACCGGTGCCAAGAAGAACGAGTAAAAAGTCTGCGTCAAAGAAGAAAAAGAAGAAATCTGGCAAGAAACGAAAGAAATAGCTCAATATTACTATTATAGCATAAGTATGATAAAAAGTCAAGCTTTACTGAAAATCGGAAAATGAGAGAGGTAAGATGAAACATTCAGTCGAAGAAATACACTTAAAAAATGGTGCGAAGGGGCTATTGATAAATATACCTGGTGCGTCGGTAATGTCAACACGAATTCAATTTCGGGCGGGTATGTTATATGCCAAGAACAAGGATGTCTATGAAATACCGCATGTGGTAGAACATTTGGCATTTGGAGCGAATGCGAAATTTCGAGATGAACAGGCTTTTGAGGCGGAATTTACTAAAAACGGAGCGTATCACAATGCGTGGACTTCGGACATCTCGGTATGCTATGAGACAGAGTGTGCAGATTTTGAATGGGAAAGAATCATGGATTTGCAACAGGTGTCGATTTGTGAGCCGCGATTCAATGAAGAAGAACTTAAGTCTGAAAAGGCAAATGTACGTTCAGAACTAACTGGATATATGAATGATTATTATCGATTATTGTGGCCGCGGGTACAACAGGCAGTAGGTGAAGATATTCTGGATTTGTCGGAGCGGCTTAAGACGATTTCGAATATCGAATTGAAGGATATTAGAGAACACTATCGACGAACACATACGGCGTGTAATATGCGTTTTATTATCGCGGGGCGAATTCGGGGACGAAAACGTAAGATTATCAAGATGTTAGAAGGATGGAAATTGAAAGAAGGAAGAGAATTTGAGATTCCGGTGACTGATTTACATTCTTCAGAGGCGGTATCGATACGGCGTAAAGATGCTTCGAATATTACATTTGGATTTTCACTGGTGACGCCAAGACATCTTAGTCCGGAGGAAGTGTTTGCGATGAACTGTCTGAATCATATTTTAAATGGTACGACTAATTCGAAAATCTTTGGGGCAGCGAGGAAGCGTGGGCTAGTGTATGGGATGGGTTCATCGGTGGCGAGTAATACGCATAATTCGTATTGGGATTTTGATGGGGAGGTAAATATCGAAAATGCGGAGGAATTGTTTGATTTGATACAGTTGGAGCTCATGAAAACTTTGAATGGTGAGATTCTAGATATGGATTTCTTGGCGGCGAAGTCTTACGCACTTGGGCGGATGCAGATGGGGGCGCAGACGCCGGCGCAGATTGCAGATTATTATGCGGATGGGTATTTTACTAATGGGACGATTGAAAAATATTATAATATGGCGAATATTATTAAATCGATTGATAAGTTTAGGATGATTGAATTAGCGCGAGAGTTTGCGGGATCAGGGATCAAGGGATTTGCAGCGGTGTCCTCGACTGAGAAGGCATTTATTAGCGAACTTGAGACGAGACTGAATTTTTAAAATAGTATTGACATTTATTCAAATATGCGCTTTAATATAAGCATATGTGGAATTATTTAAAACAAAAACAAACAAAAATTCTAGTGGGTTTTTTATTGCTTGCTAGTGTGGGGGCGGCTACTTTTATAGTGGTGGGAATGAATAACAACGATAATAAAGAAACTGTGGCTACGCGTCAGGTAGATAAGGAACCTGAGGCGGATGACACGATAATCGCTGATGCTAGTGATGGATATAAAGAACCGCAGGGAGTGAGTGAGTCTAGTGGACCAGTTGTAGAGCAGGATACCACTACGGTTAATCCGAGCGTGGCTAGCGTACCGATGAGTTTTGCGACGGCGACAGTTACTAATGTAGTGGTTGAGCTGGAGCCAGCGCGTGAGGAAACTCCGATTCAAGTAGCAAAGGCAGAAGCGCCAGAGGAAAAGATAGCAGTGGTGGATACTTCGGAAAAAGAAGAAGAGAGGGAGCGAAGTTTTGAAGGCGCGGTGAGTGTCCCTAGTCTCAAAGATGTAAATGAAGAAGAAGAGGCAAGAAGGGCGGAGGAAGTAAGAAAAGCAGAAGAGGAAGCAAGAAAAGCTGAGGAAGAGGCACGTGCCTTAGCAGAAGCAGAAGAGAAGGCTAAGGCTGAGGCAGAACAGGCAGACGAAGAGGACAAAGCTGAAGCTGAGGAAGAGGCACAGGCGGCAGAGGAAGCGAGAATTCAGGCTGAAGAGGAAGCAAGTAGGAAGGCTGAAGAGGAAGCACGAGCCTTAGCAGAGGCAGAGGCTTTAGAACAGATGCTCCATTCAGAACATTATGAGGGTAATGTATTCAGTGGGGCAAATACCTATCCATGGCAGGATGATTGTCCTGAAAAACAAGATTATTATGTGACTTATCTAGATGGGCATAAGATTGGTGGATATGTTTGTGAATGTGTGAGTTATGCAGGATGGAAAGCGTACGAAGCGTGGGGTATTCCACTAGGTTGGGGTCATGCTTATTCGTGGGATGATGGTGCGAGAGCAGATGGTAGATTTTATGTTGACCATACACCAGCAGCGAAGACGATTGGGCAAGTGGATGGGGGTGCGTATGGACATGTGTTTTGGGTAGAAAGCGTAAATCCGGATGGTTCGGTGAATGTGACTGAATATAATAATGCTTATGCGACGAGTCTTTATTCGGGTGTATATAGGTATGGTGATTTTGGGGCGCGGATGATTTCAGCAAATGAAGCAAAGAATTATAATTATATTCATTTAAGATAAATTATTGATGAAATCTTGGAATTTGGCACCACGGTCGTAAACGTTTTCGAACATGTCAAAAGAAGCGGCGGCGGGAGACATTAGGATGATGGCTTTGTCATATTCCTCGGCTTTAGCGCGGGCGGTGGTGATAGCTTCTTTGAGTGATTCCGCAAGTATGAAGCGATCGTCTTGATAATTTTTGGCGAGTTCATGGCCGGATTCGCCGATAAGGACAATATGTTTGAGATTTTTGGCTTTTAAAATGTCGTAGATTTCGGGAAGATCTTGATAGTCGGTCTTGTCGCGGCCGCCAAGAATGATAATAACATTATCATCTGGGAAGGAATTGACGGCGACGCGGGTAGAAGCAGGATTGGTGGAAAAATTATCATCGTAGTATTTGACATTACCTAGAGTGCGGAGGTATTCGAGGCGGTGGGGGAGGCCCTTGAAGTTTTTGAGACCCTCTAGAATCTCTTTTTTGTTATTGCTTAAATATTCATCTGGTGAGATATTCTTGAGGCAGGCGACTGCAGCAATGGCGGCAATACAGTTGTTTTGATTGTGCTCACCGGGGATGGTGATGGCATTTTTGATATCATCTGGGATAGGGAATGGATAGGGGATTTTCTGGGCTTTGGATGCGTCGGCGATTTTGACAGATTCGGGATTATCTTTGTAATAGATGAGATAGTCTGAGGTAGTCTGATGTTTAGTAATATTAGCCTTGGCATTTAGATAATCGTCGTAATCCTTGTGGACGTTAAGATGGTCGGGCTCTAAATGGCCGAGAATGGCGATATGGGGGGATTTTTCAAGATCCCAGAGTTGGAAACTGGATAATTCGTAGATAACTACGGAGTTTTCAGTGAGATTATCGAGAATGTCGATAGCAGGCGAGCCGATATTGCCGACAAGATGAGTATCGATATGTTCGGCGTCGAGCAAGGCTTTAATGAAAGTACAGGTGGTACCTTTGCCTTTGGTAGCGGTAACACCGATAATAGGGCAGGGGCAGTGATCGAAGAAATATTTAGTAATTGATGTTTCGTTATTAAGATGGAGTGGAGGGACGGAAGGGCTGCGAAATACCATATCATAGGATGAATAATCCCTCTGTTTGATTTCATCGGGTGTAAAGTTTTCAAAAATATCACATTCTAGGTCTTGGAAGTGTGATTTAAAATATTTTTCGGTGGCTTGGCCTTCTTTGCCTAGCCCTAGCAGTGCGATCTTCATATGTCTATTATAATAGATTTTAGTGTTTTTGGGAGTTTTTTATTAGTTTTCCGAGTTGGTGGATGACGCCTTGATTACCATCGATTAATTTGGCGTGTTGGAAAAACGAATGAATTTGGTCTTTAATAAGTGAGTAGTGAGTGCAGCCAAGTACGATTGTATCTGGGGTAGTTTGGACTTCACTGAATATTGTTTTGAGAGTGTCGATAATAGGGGCGAAATTGTGGTCATTGTAATTGTGCTCGATGGTATCGGCGAGGTGTGGGCAAGGTAAGAGTTGAATGATTTGGTCTGGTTTTTGGTTCTCTTTGAGAAGAGTTTTGGTGCGTTCGGATTTAATTGTGCCAGGAGTAGCCATGACGAGGATGTTCTGGCTGTTGGACTCGGTAGCTAATTTGATGGCTGGCTCGGTGCCGATGAATTGAATTTTGGGATATTTATTTCTGAGATAGGAAATACATCTGGTGGTGGCGGTATTACAGGCAATAATAATGATTTCTGCGCCCCAGTTTTGGAGTTCGTCGACGTTTTTTGAGACAATTTTTTGAAGCTCTAGGCTGGATTTCTCACCGTAAGGACAGTTTTTGGAGTCGGCGATATAGAAATACTCTTCGTGAGGAAAAGCTTGTTTGGCGGCTTCTAAAATAGTGGTGCCGCCAATACCCGAATCAAATAAGCCAATTTTCATATCTTTAGAAATATTACTATAAAAAAGACTTAAAATCAATTGAACTTATGCTATACTTACTATAAGTACAATTAAACAGAAAGGTTATACTAGGCATGAAAAATAATATTATTGCTACTCTTGGAGGACTAGCTATTATTTCTGTGATTTCTACCCTAAGTTTATCTACTGCCTTCGCCACCGACACCAACACCTCTCAAGACAACGTAACTGTTTCTGTCCCAGTCTCCTGTACCATGAATGGTACTGGTATGACTTCCCATAATGCTAATATACCAAATGGTACCTATCAAGCAGATATAGGTACTACTACCCTTAAAACCTTCTGTAATGATAATCAAGGCTTTGCTATCTATGCCATAGGCTATACTAATGAAGAATATGGTAATACTACCCTCATAGGAGCTACAGGAGGACAAACTATAGTAACTGGTACTGCTACAACTACAGGCAGTCCTGATGTATCTAACTGGGCAGTTAAACTCGCTACAGACTCTACTGCTACCTATCCATTAACACTAGATAATAGTTTTGGAAGTTATAGCAATGTACCATCATCATATACTAAAGTAGCTCATAGAGACTCTGGCACTGATCTAGGTAGCTCTGCTACAGGTGCTTCTCTCACTACAACCTATGCAGCTTATATTAGTAAAACCCAACAAGCTGATACTTATAATGGGAAGGTGAAGTTTACGTTGGTGCATCCGGCGAGTGAAGAACCACTCCAGCCTCAACCTGCTACTGCTGGATGCATCAATTACTTTGCTAATGCATCTAGTGCTATAGGTGAAATGGGTTGTCAGTCTGCAACCAATAATGCGTCAACAACTCTCTGGGCATCTAACTTCAAACGCGATGGTTATGGCTTTGCTGGTTGGAATGATAAATTTGATTATTCTGGTAACTACTATGGTCCTAATGAGACTATCACTGCTCCAAGTGATGTACAAACTAACGGCCTCTCACTCTATGCAGTCTGGATCAAATCCGCTGGTGCTATCAAAAACTGGAATGGTTGCTCCTCACTTACTAAGGCAGACCAAGCTACTAATATTCTCAGTCAAAGCATTACTGCTCTCACAGATGAAAGAGATAACAACACCTACGCCGTAGCTAAACTCGTCGATGGTAAATGCTGGATGATAGAAAACTTACGCCTAGCAGACAAGGATAGTAGTAATAACGACATTAATCTATCTAGCACCAACACCCATAATCCATCCCTTCCAATCACTAATGTCTACGATGCTACTAATCCAACCACTTCCAACCATCTCTCAGCTACTACAGATCCAACCACCACTGCCTGGTGTACAGCCAACTCTTCTGCCTGTGATGACCAATCTATGCTAGCCACCAATAACACCACTCTCTTCACTAATAATACTGCCTCCAACTACAGTGCATCTAGAAACGTATACAGCTATGGCAACTATTACAACTGGTACTCTGCTACAGGTGGTCATGGTAAATATGGTAGTTCCTACGATTCTAGCTATACTGCCCCTGGTGATATTTGCCCAGCAGGCTGGCATCTACCAACAGGCAAAGGTGCTACAGGTGACTTTGGTGTCCTAGATATTGCTTTAGGTGGTACGGGTGCTTCTCAGTCTGGTGATGCTGGTAAAGCTATGTCTCTAATTTATCGTTCTTACCCAAACAACTTCGTCTATTCCGGGTACGTGAATGCGTCGGTCTACTACCGTAATACATACGGGGGCTATTGGTCGTCTTCGGCGTACAGTAGCAGCGACGCCTACGCCTTGGGCTTCTACAGTAGCAGCGTCTACCTAGGCACGAGCAGCAGCGGCAAGTACTACGGGTGGATGGCGCGTTGCGTCGCTGGCAATTAGTGATGATTTGATTGATTGAGGATTTCACGGGCTTCTGGGACGGAGTGGGTTGACTGGTAGGGGGTTGAAATGATTATAACTCTGTGTTATTTTGTACGCCATGAAATCAAAATATCAGGTGATTGTTAAGACTTTGCCACAGGATGCTCCGAAAGATTTTGGGATGTCAGCAGCGTTAATTATTGCAAATTATTTTAAGATAGATGTTATATTTTTGAGGCCAGGGCATATGAAAACACCAGACCTATTAGTAAATAATGAAATATGGGAGCTTAAGAGTCCTAAAGGGAATGGTAAGAATACTATGCACAATATTATTAAAACTGCGAGAAAGCAATCAACCAACATCGTAATAGATTTAAGAAGATGCAAGATGAACAGAAGGAAAGCTCTTACTAGGATTAGGGATACATATAAAAAACGTAAACGAAAAATTGGGAAGTATTATATTATTGAAAAAGATGGGAGTATTCTTGACATTATGAAGTATCTCTGATAAACTAGTTAATAGTAAGGCACTAAAGATACTTCAGTGTATACAATAGGCCTTCAAATAGCCCTTCGGGGCTATTTTTGGTGTTCGTACGTTTTGAGGATTTCGCGGGCTTCGGAGACGGAATGAGTTTCCATTAATTTCGCACGCAATTCCTTCGCGCCAGGGAAGTTGTTGACGTAGATTTTGAAGAAATGCTTTAGGGGTTCGTAGGAAGGAGTATGCGAATGGGTGTTCGAGGAGCATTCGCGACAACGGGAGCGAACTTCGAAGCGAGCCCCGTGACGACGGGCGCGAGCGAGAAGGCGACGAGAACACTCGTTCGCATACTTTTCATATAGGTCTAGGTGTAGGTTCAAAAGCTCCATAAGCTCGTCGCGAGTGGGCTCGTGGTCGGTGAAGCAGTAGGGGTTCCCAAAAACACCGCGGCCAATCATGAAACCGTCGATTTCGGGATATTTGGCGTGTAATTCTAGGGTATGAGCGCGGTCTTTAATGTCGCCGTTGATGATTAGTTTGGTTTTGGGGCTGATTTTGTTGCGGAGCTCGACTATCTCTGGTATCAATTCGTAGTGAGCGGGCACTTTGCTCATTTCTTTTTTGGTACGAAGATGTACGGTAAGGGCGGCAGGGTGTTCATTGAGTAAAGTTGGTAGCCAAGTACGGAATTCATCAATATCGATCCAACCGAGCCGTGTTTTAATGGAAACTGGTAAGTTGGTGGATTTTACAGCGTTACGGAAGCATTTTACAGCGAGGTCTGGAGTCTTGATCATGGCGGCGCCACCACCGGTCTTGTTGACATGTTTGTCGGGACAACCAAAATTGAGATCAACTCCAGCGAATCCTAATGAGGCAAGCGCCTGGCAAGTTTCCGCAAAATGAGTGGGATTTTTGCCCCAAATTTGAGCGATGATCGGAGCATCGCTAGGCGCTGTTTTGAGGCGCTCGAGGGCATTCCAGCGGCCTTTTTCGGAGGCATATGAGGAAACATTGGTGAATTCTGTAAAAAATAAGTCTGGGCGGCCAGCACTTGCAATCACCTGGCGAAACATGATATCAGTGACGCCTTCCATAGGGGCTAGAATTAAAAATGGTTTTGGTAGCTTATCCCAAATCATAGCAGATATTTTACCATAATTTGTATAATTTGACAAATTAGAGGTATTTTATCAAAATTATGGTTGATTTTTGAGAGAAACTATATTAAGATAGTAAGTATTCTCTTTGAGAGTGGTCCGTTATTGGAAGTACCTTTAAAAGGAGGGTTGATTATGGGTATGCTTGTTGAAAAAGATTTAAAGAATGGCGATTCTGCTGTGCTATATGTGACGACTTGTTCTGACATAGATTCATCGTTTAAGCACAGTCGTAAATTCTTGGAGTGTCATGTAGTCGGGACGATTTACGGCTGTGACGAACTTGGATTGGACGATAGATACATCGTTCGATGTGCCGAGGATATCAGGGAAGAACCATACAAAGGTGGTATTTATGCCTATGAGGCTTTGGTAAGTACACATTCCCCGTTTTTAATGACCTGGGAGCAGTTTGAAGAGCTTAGAAGCGATTATAATAGTCTCTCTAGATGGTTATATGAGGTTAGCAATTTGATTATGGGACTTAATGTTCCAGAAGAAATGGCTAATTGGCAACACGAACTTTGTAAAATCATGCTTGGGCTCGGAATCGATGATTTCGAAGAAGTCATTAAAGATATAAAACAAGATTTTATACCTGGTGAGATGGAAGTAATATGCTTTCCATCATAGCTTGCTTTTCCTACCGTGTAGGGAAGCTCATACCTCTTTACACCCCCTCTTTATAGAGGGGGTTATTCAATAGAAAATATGTTATAATTAAATTACTCATGCTATACTTCGGTCACTGGCAATGAGAAAAGTTTAAGGTTGTAGGTATCGTCATTTATGCCTATAACTAGGAGCCAATAAAACAGGCTCGCATAGATGACTTCTTTTATTAAAATAATTGGAGTCTAACTATGAAAAACTTTAATAAAAATAAAACAGAACGAGTCGAAGTGATGGCTCTGTTCGGTTACGAGATGACACCTTGCCAACCGTTGACTTTTCGGCGGCGCGGGGAAAGCGAAACCGAGGTAACAGAACTTCTAGCGACGCAAGTGCGGTTCGTAGGGAGGACGGCTATCCATATATTCGATGTTCTGGTTGGTCGGGAAAGAGTGACACTGGAGTTTAACTCTAGTGATCTTGCCTGGTCAATATCAAAGTAAATTTAGCCCCTTTTATAGGGGCTATTTACTATTATACTTGCATTTTTTAGCGATTTGTGCTATAATATAGTTATCAGTTGTCACTTTTTGTGACAAAGTTGTTTAAAAAGGAGGGTTAAGATGCTTTATTGCAAAAGTAGCAAGTTTTTGAAGTCTCTAGATGAGATCGATGTCGACAAAAGATTAGTTGACTTAATCGGTGGTGTGACTGCTGATAGACTTCTGCTGGGAATCAGAAATGGAAATCTGATAAATAGTATTATTAGTTGGGCTATCCCGATTGATGAAGACGTAGACGAGGATAACACATGGTTATATTTAGATATGATTAATGATGTTAAAGACACCTTGAAACTTCAGGGGTATATTCGTAACGACCTTGATGATGTAGTGATGCCGGAAAGGTATTTTGTAGAGAATTATGCAATTCCTTGCGGTTTGGTTGATAGAGAAATATGTCAGCCTTATTATTACTCAAACAAAGTGTACGAAACTTATAGTTTTGAATATGATCGTCTTCGGATTATTATGAATATTTTGGAGGAAGAACTCGACGATGAGCAATTTAATGCGGTAAGATGTGACGTGATGTACGCAGATGAATGGTGCAGTGAAGAGCCCAAAAGTATTACAAATGCTCGTCGGTATTTAACTGACAACTGCAAGCGTTTAAAACAGCGTTTTAACGTTTGTTGGTTATAACCTTCCTTTTGCCCTGGTCTAAATAGGCCAGGGTTTTTTCATGTTATAATTGTTATGTGCAAGATTTAGAAAAAAGACTAAGTGAACTGAAGGGGGAATTTTTACAGGTTTATGATAAATTGGCGATCGCTGATAAATTAGCATTGAAGCATACTTTGGAAAAAGAGGTGGCAGAACCGGATATTTGGAAAGATGTGGCGACGGCGACAGCTAAAAATCAGGAATTGTCGCGTCTTTCTGAAGAGGTGCAGCCGTGGGAATTATTGAGAACACAGATTGAAGATATAGGTGAGTTAATAAAAATGGCGGATGAGGATTTGAAGGATGAGATGGGCGAACAGATTGGTGCGATGGAAGCGGAGTTAGTGAAGTTGCGCAAAAGCCTGAGGTTTCAGGGGCCTTATGACGCAAATGATGCAATTGTACGAATTACCTCTGGTGCTGGTGGCACAGAGGCGATGGATTGGGCATCGATGTTAGAGCGGATGTATTTAAGATTTTTTGAGAAAAAAGGTTTCAGGGCGGTATGTTTGGAGCGAGTTTCTGGTGAAGAGGCGGGTATTAAAACTGCTGTTTATGAAGTAAGTGGTGCGAATGCTTATGGATTTTTGAAATCTGAGCATGGAGTACATAGATTGGTGAGATTATCACCGTTTAATGCGAATAATTTGAGGCAGACGTCATTTGCATTAGTGGAGATTTTGCCGGTGATTAAAGCAGATACAGAGGTGGTAATTGACGATAAAGATCTTCGTATTGATGTGTATCACGCTGGTGGACATGGCGGTCAATCGGTGAATACGACCAATTCGGCGGTGAGAATTACGCATATTCCGACGAATACGGTGGTGGCAATTCAAAATGAACGATCACAGCTTCAGAATAAAGAAAAGGCGATGGAGATTTTAAGGGGTAAATTGGTGCAGATGCAATTAGAACAACATGCGGAAACGATTGGAGAGCTTCGAGCCGGTGAATCAGCTGGTTGGGGACAGCAGATTAGGAATTATGTACTGCAACCTTATAAACTAGTAAAAGATACACGAACTGGATATGAATCCAAAGAGCCTGATGATGTATTAGATGGTGAGATTGACGGGTTTATTGATGCTTATTTGGAAAATACGGTTTAAATATTGACTTTTATTATTTTTATGCTATAATATATTATATATAAGAGTTGTGCTAATTGACGCCTAACTTGTAGTTTAAATCTTTAAGGGTGATGGGATGCGTAGTTTGAAAGGAAGGTAAAAGATGTCATTTTATATTACGGTTGAAAACAGTGCATATTCTCATAAACCTCCAAAATACTATATCACGGCTGAGAATTTTGTCATAATAGATGAATGTGCGGAAAACGGTGAAGGAGTTGCTGTTTTGTTTAAGATTCCAGCTGAAAGTTATGATGATTGTTTTAGGGGTAGTGGTTTGACATCGATGACTGAATTCATATTCGGAGCTAATAGGTTTTTAGTTAAGGATGATTATGCTTTTTTATATACGATATCGCTTCGGAAACTTGGCGTTGAAGGACCTATGTTTAATCGTTTGCTGAAGGCTAACATTAATTCTCTAGGCGACATAATAAATCATGATGCAAATTATTATCTTAATGAAATGAAAGTGAAGAGAAAGGACTTCGTAGACTTAATTGATACTGTAGCTTTTTGGCTTAAGAATAATTATCATCTTGATGTTGTAGTGTGGCACAGAGTGCAGCGGGCTTTACTGTTAAGTATGTCGGATACAACTAGCCTTTAAGGAATGAACCCCCAGCGGTTAGCTGGGGGGTTTGCTTTGAAATATGGTTTAAATTTGACTATTTATAGATTTTATAGTATAATTTTTACGAGATTATGTTTGCGTCATAATAGTATTTAAAGGTAATAAGGGGGGATAAAATGGTAAAGACAAGTATCCAAATCGATATAGAAACAGAGAATGTTGAAGAATTAAAAAACGAACTGATGAAAATGGTTTCGGAGTTTATTAATCCGAAATTGTTAGATTCGGATGATAACACTGAGAGTATATCAAAAAGCAAAGAGAGCATTGACACGAATCCTTACTTTGTTCCTATTTCAGATCTTGGTTTCTCTACGAAAACACGAAAGGCTTTAGCCTATTCTGGCATTCTGAGCGTTGGGGACATTTTAGAGAAAAATGCTGAAGAATTATTACAGTGTCCAAGAGTGGGCGTAGTGTCATTTTATGAATTGATAGATCGCTTGAAATTATGGGCGGAGAAGAATAAAAACGCTTCGGTGGTCGAATGGGTAAATCGTGAATATGATTATTACGAAAGATTCTTAAAAAAACGGGGGGACGATGAAATAATAAAGTCTGCGTTGTTTAACCGTGAAAAAAAAGAAACAACCATTGAAAGCTCCCCCGACAATTAGTCGGGGGATTTTTATGCTTGATTTTCAAATTAGGGGTTGGCAAGGGGAAAAATGTGTGATATAATTGGAACGTTAATCTAGACATAAGGAGAGGTCCGTAAACTCACGAACGGAAACCAGCCTAAAAGTCTAGTTATTTACGTGTTAAAAATATTAAAAAATTGCGGGAAGTGTTTTTGCCTGATGTACAGAGGCAAAAATCGGCAATATAAAGGAAAGGAATAGAATGCAAGTCATTCTCGGCACCAAAATTGGTATGACCCAGATTATCGGTGATGACGGTGTAGTTACTCCTGTGACTATTCTGCAAGCCGGTCCGTGCACGGTGACTCAGATAAAGACTGTCGAAACCGATGGTTATAATGCTGTGCAAGTGGGCTACGGTCAGGGTAAGAATCTGAGCAAGTCGGTTTCTGGTCACGTAAAGAAGGCCGGAGAAAAAATAAGTCCTAAAATCCTGAAAGAATTTCGCGTTGAGGAGATTCCGGAAGGAATGAAGATTGGCGACACTATCACGATCGAGGATTTTAAACTCGGCGACAAGGTAGCAGTTACTGGTACTTCAAAGGGCAAAGGTTATGCTGGTACGGTGAAGCGTTACAACTTCAACGAATCACGCAATACACATGGTTTTAAGGGCAATATTCGTCGAGTCGGTTCGATTGGTTCGATGTACCCACAAAAAGTATTTAAAGGCAAGAAGATGCCTGGCCGAATGGGCCACGATAAAGTTACTGTGAAGAATTTGACAGTTGCCTATATTGATACCGAAAAGAATTTAATCGGTCTCAAAGGCGCAGTACCTGGTCCAAACAAAGGTATCGTAAGCGTGGAGGGAAAGGAGTAATATGGCTACACTAAATAAAGACATTTTTGGTCTAAATGTAGAAAATCATGAACTCGTGAAACTCGCTTATGATGCGTATCTCGCAAACTCTCGTTCATCTCACGCTAAAACCTTGAAGCGTGGTGAAGTACGTGGTGGTGGTAAAAAGCCATGGAGACAGAAAGGTACTGGTAGAGCTCGTTTTGGTTCTACTCGTAACCCGATTTGGCGTCATGGTGGTGTGGCCTTTGGTCGCACTGGTAACGAAAACTTCACTAAGAAGTTGTCGCGCAGCTCTAAACAATTGGCGGTGCGTCAAGCATTGTCGATGAAAAATGCTGCTAAGGCAGTCGTGGTGCTTGATAAGGAAGTTAAACTTACCGGTAAGACTAAAGATGCTGTAAAAGTACTCAAAGATTTGAAACTTGAGAATAAGAATGTACTAGCAGTAGTAGCGGAAAAAACTCCAGAAGTACTTCGCTCTACTAATAATTTGCCAAATGTTAAATTGGTTCGTGCAACTTATCTCAATGTATTCGATATCATGAATGCTGATGCAGTTGTATTTTCTGAAGCAGCACTTAAAGCTACATCTGAGTGGCTATTAGGAAAGGAGAAGTAAGATGGCAAAAGAAGATAATACTAACATCCAGCTCCACCTCCTAGAACCAAGAGCTACTGAGAAGAGTTATCTCGAACAGACTAACCGAATCTATGTTTTCCCAGTGAAAAAATCGATGGGTAAGCAAGAAATCGCTAAGATGGTTGAGAAAGAATTTAATGTAACTGTAACTGACGTTCGGACTTTAATCCGTAATGGTAAGAAGACGAAATTCAGCAAAGGCAAACACGCTTATCCTGGTATTACACATCGTAAGGACAAGAAGTTTGCATATGTCAGATTAAAGCAAGGCGATTCAATTAAGGTATTTGATAAGCCTGAAAGTGAAACCAGCGCAAAGGAAGCCAAGGCTGATAAAAAAGCTAAAAAGGCGGACAAGAATGCAGGGAAGGAGAATAAATAATGGCTATTAAGGCTTACCGCCCAATGACACCGGCACAACGTCAGAAGACGACTCAGGATTTTGATCAGATTACGACCAAAAAACCATTAAAGTCTTTGACTCGTGCTAAGAAACAACAGGCGGGTAAAAATAATCAAGGTCGTATTACAGTACGACACCGTGGTGGTGGAGTTAAGCGTCACTACCGTTTGGTGACTTACAAGTTGCCAGAGAATTTGACTTTTACTGTTGAGGAAATCGAATATGACCCTAATCGTTCAGCTCGAATTGCTCGTGTAAAAGATCAAAATGGTGTATTATACTATGTTTTAGCTGATACCAAGATGACAAAGGGTACAACTTTTAAGACTGGCAGGGAAATTGAAGTGGAAGATTCTTCTAGAATGCCACTTGAAAATATCCCAGTTGGTACTTTTGTTTATGCAGTAGAGTTGACACCTGGTAAGGGTGCTCAAATGGTACGTGCTGCAGGTGCTTCGGCACAGCTGATGGCAAAAGAAGATGGCTATGCCACTCTTAAGATGCCTTCAGGTGAAGTCCGCAAAGTTTTAGTGACTTGCGAAGCATCAATTGGTACTGTTTCAAATGTTCAACATCAGAATGTGAAGATTGGCGCAGCTGGTCGAAGGCGTCGTAAGGGTATTCGCCCAACTGTACGTGGTGTTGTAATGAACGCTACGGATCACCCACATGGTGGTGGTGACGGTGGTCGTCACGGTTCAGGTAAGGCTCCACGCACGCCGTGGGGGCAACTCACTTTGGGCTATCGTACTCGTCACAATAAGAAAACTAATAAAATGATCGTGCGCAGTCGCCACGAAGGAAAGAGGAAATAATGTCTCGGAGTCTTAAAAAAGGTCTATTTGTAGACTATAAACTCGCGAAAAAGATTGCCGCACTTTCCAGCGAAGATCGTACTGTGATTAAAACTTGGGCACGTCAATCAACTATTTCACCTGAAATGGTTGGTCGCACTATTGCTGTCCACAACGGCAAGGTACACGTCCCAGTGTTTATTTCAGAGAATATGGTCGGTCATAAGCTTGGTGAATTTGCGCCAACTCGTAAGTTTAAGCGCCACGGTGGTAAAAAAACTGCTGAGGCTGCTGCAGCAAAGGGAGGTAACTAATCATGGCTACTCACTTTGCACATGCATATGAAAAAGGCATTGATAATCAGCCACGCAAGACTAGCATCGTCGCGTCTTTGGTACGTGATCGCTATGTGGCAGATGCCGTAGTTATTTTGGAGCATACACCACGTCGTGCTGCTAGAGCAGTGCTCAAAGCAGTAGAATCAGCAAATGCAAATTTGTTGAATAACTCAAAGGTGTCAATTGATCCAAAGACTGTAAGAATTTCAAGAATTTTCGTAACAAGTGGCACGAGAATGCGTCGCTATAAGCCAGCTTCTCGTGGTCGAGCACTTCCTTACGAAAAGATTAGTAGTAATATATTCGTCGAGGTCGCCGGCGAAGAAAAAGTAAAGAAAGCTGCTGAAAAGGCTGAACCAAAAGCCAAGGCAGAAGCGAAGAAGGAGAAAAAGTAATATGGGTCAGAAGGTTAATCCCATCTCTTACCGTCTCCAGGTCAGCAAGGACTGGTCTTCGAAATGGTTTGTCCGTAAGGCAGATTTCCGTCGCTGGCTAGTGGAAGACGACAAGATTCGCAAGATTGTTGAGAATCGTTTTAAAGCGCGTCCGACAATTGCGCGAGTTAATATCGAACGCTCCGCTAATCTTACAACCATCACGATTTTAACTGCAAAAGCAGGTGCTGTGATTGGTAAGCAAGGCGCAGGTATTAATGAACTTAAAAAGCAACTTGAGAAAATCGTCGAAGGTCCAATTCGGATTAACGTCGAAGAAGTTAAGAAACCAGAACTTAATGCTAAACTCGTAGCAGAAAACATCGGTTTTCAATTGGGTAAGCGTATGAATTTCCGTCGTGCGGTAAAGATGGCGCTCCAATCTACAATGAATGCTGGTGCTAAAGGTGTACGTATTGAGGTAGCAGGTCGTTTGAATGGTGCTGAAATGAGCCGTCGTGAAAAATTCATCGAAGGTTCGGTGCCTCTACACACTTTACGTGCAGACATTGATTTTTACTGTCATCATGCACCAACTATTGCTGGTATTGTAGGCGTTAAAGTTTGGATTTATAAGGGGGAAAAGTAAGATGGCAATTATGATTCCAAAGAAGCTTGCCCACCGCAAGGTTCGTAAAGGTAAAAATGCAGGCGTAGCAACACGTTGCAATACTGTAGCATTTGGTGATTATGGTTTGATGTCGCTTGATAATGAACGAGTCAACTCACGCCAAATCGAGGCTGCTCGCCAGGCAATTACGCGTTATATTAAGCGTGGTGGTAAAATTTGGATTCGAATTTTCCCGCATACACCTGTAACTAAGAAACCACTTGATGTAAAAATGGGTTCTGGTAAAGGTGAGCCACAATTTTATGTAGCAAAAGTGAAAGCTGGTACTGTGATGTTTGAAATCGCAGATGTGACTGATGAGCAAGCAAAGGAAGCTCTCCGACTTGCCTCTCATAAATTACCAGTGAAATGTAAAATAATTAAGAAAGAGGAGTTCTAAGATGGCACACACTTTGATTGGAACAGTGACTTCCGATAAGCGCGATAAGACCATTACCGTCTCCATCGCAAATCGGGAAACTCACCCACTTTATCGTAAACAGTATACGAAGACTCGTAAATACACTGCTCACGATGAAAAAAACGAAGCCAAAGTTGGGGATCGTGTTGAAATCGCAATGACTCGACCAATTTCCAAGACCAAGGCTTACTCTTTGGTAAAAGTGCTTGAGAAAGCTCGTGGCACAGTCGAACTTAAGGAGGATGTACATACGGTTGATCTTCCTGAAAAAGTTGGTGCTGATGAGATTGCAAAAGCTAAAAAAGCTGCAGAATCTGAAGCTGAAGGGGAGGAAGAGTAATGATACAACAAGAAAGTAGATTGAAAGTTGCTGACAATAGTGGCGCTAAGGAACTTGGTGTGATTCGAGTACTTGGCGGTACTAGAGCTCGCTATGCTCGAGTTGGCGATATCGTAACTTGCTCAGTCAAGGATGCTTCACCTACTGGTGGCGTGAAGAAAAAGGCGGTGGTTCGTGCGGTAATCGTGCGTACTCGCCAACCAATTCGTCGTCCAGATGGTTCAACTATTCGTTTTGACGAAAATGCAGCGGTATTAGTAAATGATGACAAGACGCCGAAAGGAACGCGTGTCTTTGGTCCGATTCCACGAGAACTTCGTGACCTTGGTTTTACTAAGATTATAAGCTTAGCACCGGAGGTACTCTAAAATGGCACAGAATTTGAAGATAAATGACAAAGTCTTAGTAGTATCTGGTGACCATAAGGGTAAAGAAGCTAAGATTGTGAAGATTGATCGCGGTGCTAAAAAAGCTATGCTTGAAGGTATCGGTGTGATTGAACGTCACATGAAAAAGTCTTATTTAAATCCAGCTGGTGGTAAAAAGACTATTCATGTGGGAATTGATTGGTCAAATTTGAAGTTGGTGGAGGCGGCAAAAGCCGTGAAGCCAGCTGTGAAAAAAGTTGACAAAAAGCTAAAGAAAGGAGCTAAATAATGGCGGAAAAGAAAACGGCTGCCAAGACTGAAAAAGTCAGCAAAAAAGCTGATGTAGTCAAAGCACAACCACGCCTCAAAGAGCTCTATAATAAAGAGTTGAAGGCGAAACTCAAAAAAGAGCTGGGGCTTTCTAATATTAGCCAAGTTCCAGAACTCAAAAAAGTAATTGTTTCTTCTGGCGTTGGTAAAAAGCGTGAAGACAAGAGATTCACTGAAACTGTAGCACTAACAATTGAAAAAATTACTGGTCAGAAGGCAACTTCTAGATTGGCAAAAAAATCAATTGCGACCTTTAAAATTCGTAAAGGTATGGGTGCACCAGTTGGT
The DNA here is from genome assembly GCA_946414465.1 of uncultured Candidatus Saccharibacteria bacterium. Taxonomy (GTDB): domain Bacteria; phylum Patescibacteriota; class Saccharimonadia; order Saccharimonadales; family Saccharimonadaceae; genus Nanosyncoccus. The sequence goes on from CAMKOP010000002.1 coordinate 107,579, forward strand.
TATCTCACGACACTTCGTAACGATAAGATGTACGAATTTGTTGATCGTTTGATTAACGTTGCTTTGCCACACGTGAGAGATTTTCATGGTGTGTCGCGAACGGCGTTCGACAATCAGGGTAATTATAATTTAGGTCTTAAGGAACAGACTGTATTCCCAGAAATCACTTTTGAGGATGCATCAGTACTTCATGGTCTAGAGATTACGTTTATTATTAAAAATGGTTCAAAGGAAGGAAGTCTAAAATTGTTAGAGCTTTTCGGAATGCCATTTGCTAAGGAGGGGAAGTAAGATGGCTAAGAAATCTGCAGTATTCCGCGATGAAAAACGTCGCAAGATGTACGAAAAATATAAAGACAAAAGAGCTGCGCTAAAAGCTGCTGGTGACCTTGAAGGTCTTCAGAAGTTGCCACGCAATTCTTCACCGACTCGACTGAAGAATCGTGACCTCTTGGATGGTCGTCCACGTGGTTACATGCGTCGATTTGGTTTGTCTCGTATTAATTTCCGGGAAAAAGCTTCTAAGGGCGAGATTCCTGGTGTAACTAAGAGTAGCTGGTAGGAGAAAGGAGAGAATATGTCATTACAATCTACAGATCAAGTTGCAGACCTTATCACTCGTATTCGTAATGCAGTGCAGGTTGGTAAAAATGAAATCCTCGTCCCGACTTCTAAATTGAAGGCTGGTGTTGTTGAGGTGCTAAATAAGAATGGTTATGTGGCGGATTTTGAAATTATTGATGATAAGCCACGTGGCATGCTTAAAGTTACCATTAATGAGCCAGGTAAAGTTGCTCGGATTAACGAGATTACTAAGGTATCTAAGCCTGGTCGACGAGTCTATTCAAGTTCGAATGATTTGCCGACAGTGAAGTCTGGTCGCGGTATGATTATCGTATCAACTTCTAAAGGTTTGATGACCGGACGTGAAGCTAAGAAAAATCGCTTAGGTGGTGAAATCTTGGTGAAGGTTTGGTAATCAATAGAAAATAGCCCTACGGGGCTATTTTTGTTGGCTAAATAAAAATGCTTATCGTTGCTACTGGTTGACGAGCGTGATATAATGGCGGCAATATTAGCGAAGGAGTTCATATGAAATCAAAACTTAAACGACTGTTTAGTGTTGTGCTAGCAGTGGTGATGGTGGGATATAATCTTGGTGGAGTAATACCAGTAATGGCGGATGTAGATGATCCGACAATCAAAAATGCCGATCCGGTAACTTTAGCTGATGGCGTGAAGTTGTTCAAGACTGTGAAAAGTGTGCCTGGGTATGCTAATAAATGGGAAGTTACGCTGAGGATTGAATCTCCTAAGACTGAGAAGACATCAGATACAGTGCTTGTGATTGATCGCTCTGGCAGTATGGGCGATGATGGTAGGTTAACTGCAGCAAAAAATGCAGCTAATTCTTTAGCTCAACAATTATTACCTAGTGGTAATACTACGAATAGAGTGGCTGTAGTTTCCTTTGCCTCTTCCGCAAGCACTAATACTAGTTTTACAGATAATCTTAATACAGTCTCAAGTGCAATAAATAGGTTGAATGCGAATGGCGGAACTTATACACAATCAGCAATTCATATGGCGGCGGAACTACTTGCAACTTCTACGGCCGATATTAAGACAATGATTCTTCTTTCGGATGGTGAGCCAACTTATAGCGTGTCTTTTACGGCATCTGCTAGAAACGATAACAATAATTTCGTTGCCTATGGAAATGCGCTTGAAACTAGTTCAGAGGTTGATCAATCAGTGTTTAATTATACCGCTACTGGTTCGGTAGGGAATGGTAGGAACTTAAGGTATTGTATTGGTGGGACTGATTACTGGGGCAACTGTACAAGCGGAAAATACTATAATCATGGCAATTCGGCTATTGCTGAGGCTGGTTACTTTAAGGATAGCAATACTGGTGATTTATATACAATTGCACTTGATGCTGGTGCGGTTGGTACACCGATTTTGAATGCAATTGCCAGCCCAGACAAACACTACACAGCAACTCCATCTGAGCTGACGAGAATCTTTAACGAGATCGGTGGTAATATTTTGTCACTAATTCAAAGTGCCTCGGTTGAAGATACGATGGGACACGGTGTGACAGTAAGTGGTACAGATGGTGAAACTTCGCTCGAGTGGGAGCCTGAGTTTACATTACAGGGTGATGTTTTCGTAGCAGAAACTTCATATCAAGTTGAAATGGACGAAAGCGTTTATGAACAGACACCAGAAGATGGTTTCTATGCCTTGAATAAGAGCGCAGTGTTGACTTATAACGATAATCAAAAAGGTGAGTTCCCGGTGCCAAAAGCAAAACCATTTGCGTTGAACGTTGAAAAAGAATTGGTAATTATTGATGAAGACGGTAATAAAACAACTAGGGATGATGAGGAATATGAATTCCGGATTTCTGGTAGTGATAAAACTTATAAAGTCGGTTCAGGTGGACATAATATTGTGAAAGTTCCGATGCCAATTAAGATTGGAACCGAGTATACAATTACCGAAACTGGTGCTGTTGATGAGAGCGAAATGAAGTTTGAGAACTATTTGGTAGAGTACACTGGCAATAAATTTACGATTACCGAGGATCATGGTGATGAAATCGATATTAAAATCAAGAACACTTATGTGGAGACTAGGGTTGAAACTCATAAGACTTGGGATGATGACAACGATAGAGATGGATTGAGAGAAAATTACAGTGATTTGGCTGTAGCAGTAAAAGATGGCAATAAATATGTGGCATTTAAAGCATTAGATTCGAGTGTTAAGGATAAGGATTATAGTTTTGAAAACTTGCCAAAGTATCGCGACGGCTCGGAAATTAATTATGAGGTAGTTGAAGCTAGAGGTTGCAGTGGAAGTGGCGAAGGAATTACTTGTAGAAGTGAATTTAGTGGTGACACTAATTACACGATGACAAATAAAGATGGTGTGATTACTAATAAGCATATTCCTGAAACTGTGACTTTGACCATTAAAAAGAAATGGGACACTTCGGCTGGGACTTTACCAACAGTAACTCCGGGATTTGTAACGGTTGAAGTTTCAAACGACAAGAACGATACAGTAGAGACTGTGACTTTGCAAGGAGAATCTTATGCAGAATGGACCGGAACTTTTACAGGCTTCAAGAATGAAGGTGGCCAAGAGATTAATTATACCGTAACTGAAAAGAAAATTGATGATAGTAGTCTTAATGCTAATAATACATTGTACGTTTACAATGGTAATGTTTTGGAAGGTAAATGGGTAGCAACGCGTGAAGGTGTGGAAGTAACAAATACTTGGACGCCAGCTAAAACGGAGTATACTGGTGCAGGTGAATTTTATATCAAGAAAACCGATCAAGCTGGTGAGGCATTGGCTGGTGTGACTTTCACGGTTGGCAATGAAACTTATACAACTGGAAATGATGGCAGAGTAAGAGTTGAGTTTTCAGCATCTACTGATGAACCAGAAGATAAATATACCTTTAATATTGAAGAAACTGATGCTCCAGATTTCTACGATATCATCGAGGGTACGGAAGTTTTGGAGGCTACAACTGATTTAGATTTGAAAGTTGACGAAGGAAGTCTAACTAATAGATATACTAAGAGTTTTGAGTTTGTAGTTAAAACTCCAGTTGATGGTTATGTATGGCAGAATGATGATTCGGCTTTGCTTGTAACTGACCAAGCTCTTGCAGATGAATTAGTGATTGAGAAAACATTTGAAGGAATTTCAGCAAATGCTTTCGAAGAGAATAGCCAGATTAAGTTCGATATTAGTGGTCCTGATGGATTTACTGCAATGACGGTGGGAAATGGCGACGATGAATGTGAGATTTCTAATAGCAAGTTAATTTGTACGATTGATGGTTCGGAGACTTTACTTCCAGTTGGTGAATATACAGTTACCGAAAAGGATGCAGACATTGATAACTTTACTTACACGAGTGAGCCAACCAGTAAAGAGATTAAAAAGACAGTTGCACTAGGTGGAACTGCAGAGTTTAAATTTAAGAATATTTATGAACCATTTAAAACTGCTTCGTTTAAGGTTAAGAAAGTTTGGGAGGATGACTCAGACAGAGACGGTATTCGTCCAGATGAACTAAAAGTTACCCTGCTTGCGGATGGTGAAGCCTATGGCGATCCAGTGGAATTAACTGGTGACAATTGGGAATACGAGTGGACTGGGTTGCCACTAGTAAACGAAGATGCTGAAGTAATCGAATATAGTGCTGAAGAAGAAGATTTAGGTGATGATTATGAATCTGATGGTGGCGAAATGAAAAATGGCGTGTTCACCTTTACAAATACTCGTGAACCAGAAATGCACGATGATATAACAGTGAAAAAGATTTGGGCAGGTGAAGGTAATGAGTTAGCGAGACCAGGTTCGGTCTTGGTGGAATTGCTCGCTGATGGTGAAGTAATTGATACAGCAAGCATTGTGGCTGGTCAGAACAATGAATGGACTCATACATTTACCGATCTTTACAAGAATGCAGATGGTGAAGAAATTGTTTATTCCGTACAAGAGTCGAAAATTGGTGAAACTGCATTTGGTGAAGGTGAGAGTACGATTGTAGTTTATAAAGCTGATGGTGAAACACTTGAAGGAAAATGGGTTAAGAGCATTGAAGGGTTTGAAGTAACTAACACTTGGACTCCTGCAAAGACGCAAATTGATTATAATGGAGAAAGCGAATTTACAATTAAAAAAGTCGATGAAGAATACGAACCATTGTCAGGAGTAACTTTTGAAATCAATGATGACAAAGAGAAAACTAATAGAAGTGGTGAGATTACAGTAGAAGTACCAATTACTACTACAGATGAAGATGAGGATGAAGCAAAGACAGAAGAAAGCTTTGAATATGAAATTAGTGAATATGAGGCTAAGGAAGGTTATGACGAAGTAGAAGGTTCTGCTACAGTGAGTGTTGATTGTACGAGTACGTTAGCTGTGGATTCAGATACGCTGACAAATTACTACACGAAAACATGTACGTTTGAAAAGACCGATGGTAGCGATAAGTTTGTTTGGGACGGAGAAGATTTGACACTTACTGTTATAAATAAACGAAGTTTAGCTAAATCTCTAATAATTACTAAGACTTTCTCAGGTGTAAATGCGAGTGTATTGAAGGATATAACATTTACTATTGAAGGTCCAGAAGACTTCGGTGATAATGGTACGATGACTCTTACTGTAGGCGAAGATTGTACATCTTCTGAAGACAAAATAGTTTGTGAAGTAGATGCCAAAATTCCAACTGGTGAATATACGGTTACGGAAGGTAATGCGGAAATAGAATTCTTTACCTTGAATGTGACTGGCGATAATGGTGAAAAGAAGACCGTAGAGAAGAATGACGAGGTTGAGTTTAAGATTGATAATGAGTATATAGTTGATACAACTTACTTCGATGTAGTGAAGATTTGGGAGGATGAACATAATAAAGATGGTAGTCGCCCAGAAACTTTGACGGTTAATTTATTGGCAAACGGTGAAGTGGTTGATGATGCGGAATTGTCGGCAGATAACGAAATACAGGATGAAGAATTGCCAGAAGGGTTGGAGAGCAGCGATATTTGGGTATATCCTTTCGAAGGTTTACCAGTAGCAGATGAAAACGCTAAAGTAATTGAGTACTATGCTGAAGAAATATTAGATGCAGATGGCTATGAACAAATCGATGAAATTGGTGGTATGCATACAGTTGTATTTGTTAACATGCATGAGCCGGTAGTGGATCCGTGTGAAGAAGGTGGCTGTGGTGGCGAAGTACCACCAGTAAAAACACCAGAGACTGGTAAATTAACGAAGTCTCACAATAATGGCGCAGTTGAAGGAGCTTGGACTGGAAATATGATTGGTGGAGCAATGATGGTAATCTTAGGTGTTTCGTTGGTCGCCTTTGGTAAGCGTAAAGAAGCTAAATTGACAAAATAGCATAAGTATGATATAATGATGGTATAGGCAGAAATCCCCTTAAGAGGGGATTTCTCTTGTAATTAGGGATAATTTGTGGTATAATGGTACGGATATTAACATAAAAGGGAAAAGATATGAGTCGTATCGGAAAACAACCCATCGAGATTCCGGCGGGAGTGACAATCACGGTCGGCGACAGCGAAATCACTGTTGCGGGACCGAAAGGTTCACTCATTGTTCCGGTGCAACCAAAAACTAAGGTTGCAATCGATGGTAACATCTTGACCGTCACCCGTGAGGATGACGAGCCAAAATCTCGTGCTTGGCATGGTCTTCAGCGCGCATTGATTAATAATGCCGTTGTTGGTGTGACTAAGGGCTACGAGAAAAAACTAGAAATAAATGGTGTAGGTTTCCGTCTATCTGGTGGTGGACAAGAAATCGAAATGGCGCTTGGTTTTTCACACCCCGTGAAATACAAAGCTCCAGAAGGTGTGCAGCTTACCACTAACAAAATGGAAATCACAGTTTCTGGCATTGACAAGCAAAAAGTCGGCCAGGTAGCTGCAGAAATCCGCTCACTAAAGAAACCTGAACCTTATAAGGGTAAAGGCATTAAGTATGTCGACGAAGTGATCCTTCGTAAGGCAGGAAAGGCGGGTAAGAAGTAATGAATAGAATTCATAGAGCTAAAAGGACACGTGCCAAAATTCATGGTACGGCAGACAGACCACGTCTTTCGGTGTTTTTCTCGAATCAACACATAGTGGCTCAGATAATTAACGATGACGATGGCAAAACCTTGGTCTATGCGACGACGGTTGGTAGCAAGTTGACTGGTACCAAGACTGAAAAAGCCGCAAAGATTGGGGAAGAGATTGCTAAAAAAGCTAAAACCGCTAAGATCAAAAAGGTCGTTTTTGATCGTGGTTCTAAATTATATGCAGGACGTATGAGTGCTTTAGCTGATGCGGCTCGCAAAGAAGGATTGGAGTTTTAATATGGCTGAAAATGATAAAAAAGCTCCGCGGGTAATCAATAAGTCTGGCACCCTTAAAATGGAAGACAAGGTTGCTGCAACGAAGCAAACCCGTGATATTTCAGGGCGCAGAATGGACCGCAGAAATCGTCGCGATCGCGTACGTGCCGATGCGGGTCCAAAAGAATTTGATGAGATTACCATTGCAGTTGATCGTGTGTCACGTACAGTGGCCGGTGGCCGTAGAATGCGTTTTAAAGCGCTCGTAGCAATGGGTAATCATAAGAATAAGGTTGGTGTAGGCGTTGCAAAAGGTAACGACGTAACTACTGCAGTAGCCAAAGCTGGTCGTAAGGCCAAGAAGTCTATGATTACATTTAACATGGATGGTGAGACGATTTGTCACGAGACTCGTACTAAGGTGACTGGTGCTGATGTTTTGATGAAACCGGCTGCTCCTGGTACTGGTATTATTGCTGGTGGCACAGTTCGCTCGATTATGGGTCTGACTGGTGTAAAGAATTTAATTTCAAAGTCGCTGGGTTCGTCTAATAAGGTGAACGTAGCTTATGCTGTGATTGAAGCTTTGCGTCAGCAAACTCCACGTAAAGAGTGGGTTGGAGCAAAAACTGAGAAGGCTGAAGTAAAACCAGAGGCTAAGAAGATTGAAGCCAAGGTTGCTCCTAAAGCTAAAGCTACTGAGGTAAAGAAGCCAGCTGCTAAACCTGTTGCTAAAACTTCCAAAGCCAAGACTACGGCTAAGCCAGTTGCTAAAAAGTCCGCTAAGAAGGAGGACAAGTAATGAAATACAATGAATTAGAAGTATCGAAAAACACTCGTCCGAGCCGTAAGGGACGTGGTATCTCAGCTGGTCAGGGTAAAACTGCTGGCCGTGGTACTAAAGGTCAAAAGTCTCGTACTGGTCATCGTAAGATGCCGGCTGGATTTATGGGTGGCCAACGTGCTATCATGCAAGCTGTGCCAAAACTTAAAGGCTTTAAGTCCTTTCACCCTAAGGCTGAGGTAGTTTATACTGATCGCTTGAACGAGCTTAAGGGTAAGGTTGACAACTTTAAACTTGCTGAGGCATCATTGATTTCTTCGCCATTTGTGAAGGTAAAGGTGATAACTCGTGGTGAGTTGACTGCTAAGATTGATCTTGAAACTCAATTTGCTTCGAAATCTGCAGTGGCTGCGATTAAGAAGGCTGGTGGTTCATTTAAACAAGTATCTATCTTAAAGCGTTCAAATAAAACAGCTGAATAATATTTTTGGGACACGGGTCGTTTTCCCCTGTCGCCACAGGGGAAAACGCCCTAATTCTCGCCTTGCCAGGCTCCGAAATGTCCCAAAAACATCATTTCAGCTGTTTTTGTGCTATAATATATCTATTATTTAAGTGGAGAATCAGAGATGGATGAAAAAGAATTAAAAACCAGTCCGAAACAGCGTATTTTTATAATTTTGATTGCAATTATTATGGTGGGTTCGATTATCGCGAGTTATGCGGCAATCGTGATTAATGGTAGTAAAGGAGCAGCTGGCTCAACGGAAGCAGGCCAGGTTGATGATAGTAAGGTGGCGGAATATGAGGCGGCGTATAATGAGAAATTAGAGGAATTCAAGAAAGCCTCGAAGAGTGATTATGACGAGTTTATTGGGTTTAAATCAGAGCTAAAAGCTTTCAATGAAGCTTCGGCAAATGAAGCGGGAGTTGAAGTAAAAGATTTGAAAGAGGGTACGGGGTCTGAAGTATCTGATGATAACTACTTGGCATACTATGTGGGATGGTGTGCAGATGAGTCAGTATTTGATTCTTCGTTCGACAATAATGACAACCCAACGGCTTTTTCTAAAATTCTAGATCCGTCGGCTGGTATGATTGAGGGGTGGAACGAGGGCGTAAAAGGTATGAAACTTGGTGGAATTCGACGAATTACGATGCCAGGAGAGATGGCATATGGAGATTCGATGGAAATATGTGGTGGGTATAATAAGCCATTGAGATTTATGGTAATGGCGATACCAAAAGAAGAACCGATGAAATCAATGGCTGCAGAACTTGACGATGCGTATATGAGAGTGCAGTATGCGCAATATGGGGTAGATTACGATTCGATTAAACAAAATACTGAATAGAGGTGGTGCCTCTGTTGGCGATTGCAGTTCGTATAGTGCGGTGGTTGACTTTTTGGCGTAAGTGTGATATAATATGGTTTATAGGTTGAAACTAGGGGTGCGGATAGATCAACCTCGCACCTGTATCATAGGAGGGGAAAGCTATGAGACATGTTTACACAGGACATCACATGGTAGTGGTTGGTGGATTTACTTACTGGCCAATACTGTTGGTTGCTAGTATCATCGTGATGATTATGATCGGACTCTGCCAGTACAAACTGGTGGGGAAAGGGAGAATCCATGCGAGGTATACTAATAAGCTTATCCAAGTAATTGGATATGTAACTGCGGCGGTTGTTGAGTTTTCGATGGTTGTCGAAGAGGGTGAGGCTTTAGCCTTGTACCTTGACTCGATTATAGCAGCAGTTATTGCTTTTATGTTGATCGGTATGATGCTGATTGTGTCGCTGATTGGCATTAGTGAGTATATTTCGGGCAAGCGTAAAGCTTGTCTGTCATAAAACTCCTTTTAACCCCCGGGTTTATTCCGGGGGGATTTTCTTTTGTGGTAAAATAGAGGTATGGGAAAGACGTTTTTCTTTTATGACCTGGAGACTTCGGGGCTTAATGCGCGCGAAGATAGGATTATGCAGTTTGCGGGGCAAAGGACTGACTTAAATTTAGAGCCGATTGGTGAGCCGGTGAATATTTTGGTGAAGATGACAGATGATGCTTTGCCGAGCCCTGGGGCGATAAATGTAACTAAGATTACGCCGCAACAGACTTTGATGGATGGGGTGAGCGAGGCGGAATTTTGTAAATATGTGACAGAAGAAATATTCGTACCAGATACGGTAGCGGTGGGATACAATACAGTGCGATTTGACGATGAATTTATGCGGGCAATTTTGTGGCGGAACTTTTATGATGCATATGAATGGGAATGGAAAGATGGGCGGAGCCGTTGGGACATGCTGGATGTGGTGAGATTGACGCGAGCTCTAAGGCCGGAGGGAATTAATTGGCCATTTACGGATGACGGTAAGCCGACTAATCGGCTGGAGCTAATTACTAAATTGAACGGGCTTGAACATGCACATGCGCATGATGCGCTAAGTGATGTTTATGCGACGATTGCAGTAGCGAAACTAATTAAGGAAAAACAGCCGAAACTATTTGAATACTTATACAAGATGCGTGAGAAAAATGCAGTGAAGAAGCTAGTGAATCTTGAAGATAAACAACCATTTGTGTATGCGAGTGGTAGATATTCGAATGAATTTAATAAAACTACCGTGGTAGTGCCGTTCACAGCGGGGCGGAATGGTAATGTATTAGTATATGATTTGAGATATAATTTGGAACGGGTCCTGTCCGATCCCCTTTTTCTCGGACACACTCAAGGCCGTTCGGCCAAGCTTACGGTCCTCGAAAAAGGGGATTCGGCCACCCGTTCCAATTTTTTTCCGATAATCAAAGAATTATGCTATAATAAATGCCCGGCGGTGGCACCACTAGCAGTACTAGACTCTCAGAATGGTTGGAGTAAAGTTGGTTTGACAAAGGAGCAGGTGGAAGAAAATTTACAAATCTTAATGGAACATCCGGAATTTGCTGAACGAATGCGAAGTGAATATGAAAAACGTCCAGAGTTTCCGCCAGCAATAGAACCGGAAGCGGCACTTTATGATGGGTTTTTGAATGATACTGATAGGATAAAAGTAGCTGCGGTGCGAAATGCAGAAAGTAGAAACTTGGCGGACTTTCATCCAGAATTTATTGATGAAAGATTACCGGAATTGTTACTTCATTATAAAGGACGTAATTATCCGGAGTGTTTGTCGGAGTCGGAAGTAGAGAAGTATGAAGAATATCGTCGCCAAAGATTAGAAAGACAGTCTCCTAGATTCTTACAGGAACTAGAAACAATTCAGGATGGTTTTTTGAAAGAAGAATTGATGCTTTATATGCAATCTTTGCAGTAATTAAAATTTGACTGATTTGATGGCTTTTTTCAGGGTGTTGATGGATTTTTGGAGTTCGACGGATTCATGTTCGGAGAGTTTAAGATCAAGACGACGGATGACACCTTCGCGGCCAACGACGGAAGGGAAGCCAAAAGAAGTATCAGAAAATTGATCATATGAAGAGACAGATAATACTCTCATTTCGTCATTAAGAATACAGTTGAGAATTTGAGCGACACAAGTAGCAATGCCATAATAGGTAGCACCTTTTTTGTCGATAATGTCGTAGGCCTCGTTTTTGACGAAATCGGAAATGTCGTTTCTGACTTGTTTTGGCAAAAGTTCGGAAATTTTTTGACCACCAACATCAGCTAATGACCATAAGGTGAGCTCGGTGTCACCGTGTTCGCCAATTTGATGAGCATGAACGGATTTTGGATTAACATTGAGATAGTTGGCGATGCGGGCGCGCAGTCTGGCCGAATCAAGGACGGTGCCAGAACCGATGACTCGTTCGGCGGGAAGGCCGGAGAATTTCATAGTGTAATAGGTGAGGACGTCCATTGGATTGGAAATAACTAGAAAAATACCATTAAAGCCAGAATCCATGATTTGCTCAACCATGCCTTTTAAGATGTTGACATTCTTGTTGAGTAAATCCATGCGAGTTTCGCCAGGTTTTTGGGCGGCACCGGCAGTAATAACAACAACATCGCAATCTTTGGCGTCTTTATAAGTGCCGGATTTAATTTTGACATAACTTGGGGCGACAGCGAGAGCGTCACGAAGATCCATAGCCTCGCCTTCAGCATCTTTAGCAATAATATCAGTTAGAACTATCTCGTTGACGGCGGTGCGTTGATTAATTAAAGCGTAAGCAATGGAAGCGCCAACATTTCCTGTGCCCACAATCATTACTTTGTTGTTATCCATAAGCATATTATAGCATACTCTCGACGGGTCCTGCCAGCTTTTCCTCCCCCAAAATTTTGCTAACGCAAACATTTTGGGGGTCCCCCTCCAAAGCTGTCACCCGTCGATGTAATGTGCTACAATAAAACTATGAAAAGAATAATTGCAATTATGATTGTGTTATTGTCAAGTCTAAGTGTTGCTTCGGCGTGGGCGAAAGATGTGGATAATTTTTATTTTAGTGATTTTGATGCAGATTATTATTTGTCAAAAGATACAGAAGGGATTTCACATCTGAAAGTAGTAGAAAACTTAACGGCAGTTTTTCCGGATTATGAACAGAATAAGGGGATTTGCAGACAAATTCCTTATTCGAATCAAGGTGGTGCTAACAGGACCTTAGATCAGTTAAACCGTAATAATATCAAGGTATTGCGAAATGGGCTAACTGAACCAATTTATAGTATTGATAGCTATAATGGGCATTATGAGGTATGTACTGGTACGAATGACTACGTGCTAGGTGAGCAAAAATATACTTTTGAGTATGAATTTACAAAAGTAATGACAGATTTTAGCGATTTTCAAGAACTGTATTGGGATACAAACGGTAATGGGTGGTATCAGCGTTTTGATAATTTGACAGCCAAAGTGCATTTTGCGAAAAACATTCAGCCAGAATATACTGGTAAAAGTTGGTGTTATGTTGGGGGGTATGGTAACAAAGGGAGTGAGAGATGTACGGTTTCCACTATTGACGATGGTCTAAAATTTGAAACAAAAAATATACTAAGATGGGAAAACTTGACGTTTGATATTGAATTTGAGCCAAATACTTTTACTATACCGGAGCCAGAAAAAGATTACATTCTTGTGGTTATTATGTGCATAGTAACTGCTATTTGTATATTGCTTTTGATAAAGCCGCTGAAAGATTTCTTAAAAACTCGTGACAAAACGAAATTCTACAATGGTTTATTTGTGAAACCTGAATATCAGCCAGACAAGAAACATTCAATAGCAGAGATGGCTGAAATATATATCGGTACAAAAAAAGATAGTAAAGTTGCCGTACTACTTGATATGGTAGTAAACGGTAAGATTGAATTTATAAAGAGCGAGAATAAGGTTCTTGGTGGTGAAAAATGGAAAATCCATGTAAAGAACGTGGATGACTTAAGGATGGAAGAATTAATTTTGTTGACTGTCTTGAATGACGGTATTGAACCAGACGTAGGTGATAACATTGCAATTAAAGTCCGTACAGCTAATTCTAGCTTGGTGAGTCTATCAAAAAGATATGATTCGACTATATTGACAGATTTGAAGCGCGATAAGTTAGTGGAAGCATCTTATAAGATAGGTGGTGTTAGTTCGACTAGTGCAGCTGTCATTATAGTACTTTTATTGTGTTTTGGATTCCCGGCGTTTTCAATTGCGATGGAATTATTCGAGGAATTAGACGTAGTAGGAAAAATGATGGTAGGAGTAGAAATCTTTTGGCCAGTAGTAATTTCACTGATTGTTGCTACGATTATTATTAATAAGATTTTGAAGAAAAAAACAGCGAAATTCGCTCATCATACTAATGAAGGTTTAAAGGCATCGCGTTATATGGATGGTTTAAAATTATATATAGAAATGGCGGAAGCAGATAGGTTGAAATTATTACAGAGTGTGGAAGGCGCTGATATTTCACCGAGTGGAATTGTAAAACTATACGAAAAATTATTACCGTATGCTGCAGTGTTTGGATTGGAAAAGAGTTGGATGGAGGAAATGTCAAAATATTGCAAGTTACAAGAAATTGAGGAGCCAGATTATCTTCTGGCTGGAATTACGGCTGCGGAGCTTTCTCGTTCGATGCGTAATGCTTCAAGTATCATCAATAGTTCAACACATTATTCTAGCAGTTCGATTTCTGGTGGTGGAGGTTCTTCTTCTGGTTTTTCTGGTGGTGGGGGAGGGGGATTCTCTGGCGGCGGAGGCGGCGGAGGCGGCGGAGGCGGTCGCTAAAGAGTATTTGCAAATATTTGGAGTATGATATAATATAAGCATAAGTAATTTTTAATTTAATAATTTTGAAGGAAGAAAAAAATGGATCCAATGAATAATCCAACCCCAACACCAATACCAGATTCTGGCGCAACACCAGTACCTGAACCACCAGCAACACCGGTTTCGGAACCAGGTGTAGCACCAGCCGCGCCTGAGTCACCTGTGACACCGGCGCCCGAATCGCCAGTGGCGCCAGTGGATGTGCCTATGTCGACTCCAGAACCAGTTAACCCTGTGGTGAGCCCTGATGTTGTTGGTGCACCAGTTAATCCTGTCTTCCAACCTGGCGGACCAGATGGGTTATCGGCTACGGATCCGATAATGCAGCCTGAAGCACCTAAAGCTCCAGATCCTGTTGAGGAAGAATTAAAGGCTCCAATGAAAGCGGCCGGTCCTGTGCCTGGTTCGATTGGATCGGCAGTATCTGGCCCACAGTCGGAAAGCGAAGCTGCATTACCGTCTGACAACCCTTTTGCTAATTCTTCTCCTAACACACCTAGCGTTTCATTTAATGATCCTGCTGCTGAACAGGGTGGCGTTGGTATGCCTAAGGCCAAGAAACCTGTTAATAAAACAACTTTGATTGTCCTTTGTGTAGTGGCAGGGATGATAGTGATTGCGTTGGTGGCAATTTTAGTGATGCAACTTATGAGTTCGCAACCAAGTGGAAATTCTTCAGGTGGAACTGAAAATACTACAGTCGTAATCGAGGAAGAGGAAGAAAAACCAGAGGAAGAGGAGGAGATTGATGATACTGTATTAGTAGCTTCTGGCACAATGGTGTGCAAAAAAACTATAACTGAAACAGAAGCTTCGGTAGCTGGAGAAGCGACTTCGGGTAATACAACTGTAACGGTAGAGTTTTCTGATGGAATGCTTACCACCATTTCATCATCAAAAACTGTTAGTGGTGTAGAAACACCGGAACAACATCAGGCGGTAGCATCAGAGCTCACGCTGGAGACTGCTCCGACTTTTAATTTTGCTGCAACGGATGAAAATGGCGAATTAGACTTATCTATTGATGCAGTTAAGGCAAATTACGAAGACCTTGATTTTGTTTGTGAAGTATTGTAAAATATTTTCATGAAAAAAAGATACATAACGACGGCGATACCGTATATGAATGGTGATCCACATATCGGGCATGCCGTCGATTATTGTTTGGCAGATGTTTGTGCAAGGTATTATAGGCTACTAGGTGATGAAGTGAAGTTCCAAGCTGGGACGGATGAGCATGGTAGTAAGATTGCTCAAAAAGCAGAAGAATCAGGCGTAGAAGTTAAGGCTTTCGTGGATGGTAAAGTTGATCTATTTAAAGACTTTATTGCAAAACTAAATGTGTCGTATACTGACTTTGTGCGAACGACAGACGAGTGGCACGAAAGACGTGTGCAAGAAATCTGGAAAAAACTAGAGCCACATATTTATAAAGACAATTATAAAGGCTGGTATTGTACTGGGTGTGAAAGATTCGTTACTGACAAGGAATTTGATGAGAATCATGGAATTTGTCCTGATCACCAAAAATCATACGAGAAATTGGAGGAAGAAAACTATTATTTGCGAATCTCTGATTTTAAAGAACAAATAAGAAATGCTATTGAGTCTGAGAAAATGTTAATTCTGCCAGATTTTCGTAAAAAGGAAGTATTAAAATTGCTTGACGAATCACCAGATGTATCGATCTCTAGACCAAAATCTCAATTAAAGTGGGGTGTGAAAGTACCAGGTGATGATTCGCAAGTAATGTATGTTTGGGTTGATGCATTGTCGAATTATATTACGGTGCTTGGATATCCGGATAATGATATTTTAGAATGGTGGCCAGCATTGGTGCAGTTTGTAGGTAAGGATATTCTGAGGTTCCATGCAATTATTTGGCCGGTAATGTTGATTGGACTTGGTTTATCGCTGCCTCAGACGATTGTTTCACACGGGATGATTTTGGCCGATGGACAAAAGATGTCCAAATCAGTGGGAAATGTTGTTGATCCGATGAGCGTAATCGAAAAACATGGGTTGGATGCTTTTCGCTATTACTTTTTGAGGCACATTGATACTTTTAATGATTCTGATTTTACTTGGGCTAAATTTGAAGATGCGTATAACAATGAGTTAGCGAATGATTTAGGAAATTTAGTGCAGAGGCTAGCGACGTTGGCGAGTAAGAACGATATTAGAAGCATTGGTGAGATAAAACCTTCACTTTCAAAGGAGTATTGTGAGCTTATGAATAAGTTTGAATTCGCGAAAGCTTTTGACTGTGTTTGGGAAAAAGTACAGGCATTAAACAAGAGCATTGACGAAGAAAAACCTTGGGCTATGGCGAAAAATGGTGAAAATGAAAAACTCGAAGAATGCTTAAACAGATTGATTACCGAACTATTAAATGTAAATTTGGAACTTACGCCATTCATTCCGGACACATGTAGTAAGATTAATGATGTATTTAGTGATGTGATTATGCCACCAAAAACGCCGCTATTTCCAAAGCAATAAAAAATAATCCCTTGCGGGATTATTTTTTTGAACTATTCTTCGCCAGCTAGTTTGGAGTTGAAATCGGAAAGATAGAATCCGATAACGCCGCCAATCATCGGGACTAAGGCGAAGACTGACAAAGCTTGGCAGATACCACCAAGGATTTCGCCAAAGTTTTCACCAGATGTTGGGAAGATTTGGAGCATCATAGCTACAGCTGGGTTCATAGCAAAGTTGCTATTGAGGCCTAAGAAAGCAGCGGATACAACATAACCAACTAATACCGCAAAGATAATACCACCAGCGATTATGGCTGCGTAGGTGAAGACGCTGCGTTTGTATTGCATGGCGCGTGCAGCGAAGAAACCGATGATTGCGGCACCAAGGAATTCTATCATTGCAAATAGCCAGAATTGGTTTTCACCAATAGCGGTCATAGCGGGCACTTCGTAAGCAGTTTCACCACCGGCTAAGTGGAAGGCGTTGAAGATGAGCCAACCGAGCCATGCGCCGATTACTTCAGCGATGATATACATGATACCGCGGATGACTGAAACGCGACGAGATGCCATCAAGCCTGCGGCAATGATTGGGTTGAGACAAGCACCTGAGAAAGCATAAATTGCTACTAGAATTGCGATTAGTGCGAATGCATAGGTCGCGAGACTAGCGATGCCCATAAGCGAAACTGAAAAGAGTAACAGTGCGAGTAGCATAGTACCAACGATTTCGCCGAGTAGAGCACCGTAAAATTTGTGATCCTTGAATACGGTAAGAATGCTTTCTTTACCTTCGTATTTCTTTGCGAAGAAACCCGATAAGCAGGATTTGTTAGTTGATTTTTCCACCTTGTTGGTTTTAGGAGCTTCGTGCTCTGTCTTTGCTGCTGTTTTTGCGGCAGCTCCTTTTTTGGTCGATTCGGTCTTTTTGGACTTGTTCGACGATTTCGACTTTTTGGTCGCCATTTATTCCTCCTTTTAATAATATTTATATTATTATAGCACGAAATAATGTGATATAATGAAAAAAGTTATTAAATTATAATTTATTTAGGAAAAAGAATGGGTGTAATTGTAAACAAAAAAGATAATGATAGTGAGCTTTCTCGCAGAATCACGGCAGATCTCAGGGCGAAGGCTATGGAGACTGCGGATATAGACGGAGTAGACGATGTTGATCTCGCTGAAGATGCAGAATATTTACGTGATTTGAAAAAAACCGGTAGATTTAGTTGGGTTTGGATAGTATTGGTGGTATTAGCAATTTTGTCCTTGATCTCGATTGTGTTTTTGTAAGTTTTTAGCATAAGTGTTATAATGTAGCTATGAGTGAACGATCGGGTAAGCTTAATTTTGAAATTGGTCAAGATGCCACTCGTGCGGATATTGGTCAGGATGTTGGAAAGCGGAGTGTTGATGGCACATCTGCTTTGAAGCCTAATTCTGGCAGTACTAAAAGTAATGGCCAATCAGATTTAAGTAATGCTGAAAAGGTTGCTGCGGATAAAATTACTAAAGTTGATAGTTGGTCAGATTTGAGTGATGTAAAAGATGCTGAAGAGAGTGCTGGTGGGTTATATTCTGGCATTGGAAAGGAAGCAAAGAAGCCAAAGCCAGTCGGTTTTAGAGGTGTTGCTATGCGGGGTGGGCCATTTTTTGCCATCTTGTTTACCCTTTTTGTTGTTGGTGGAGTAATTACTGGTACGCAGGTGATGCAACCTTTTAGTTTGATAGCACAGTTTGAAGAAACTTATAATTCTATGCGTGTCTCGGCCAGTATGAGATCCGAAAAATTTTTTAGAGAACAGATGAGGAATCGCAAGGATGTCAAGAGCCCATATAAACTCTTTGGGTCTGATTTTTCTATCTCAAAGAAGCAACAGGAAAAGCTGAAAGAAAAAGGAATAGAATTTGATGATAACTATGATGGGAAAAAAGTATTGAAATATACTGATGAAAGTGGAAATGAAAGAATTATAACATCTGAGAATTTTAAAGAGATATATATGACTGATAGCGATTTTTTCCAAAAGTATAATGAAGCTTCAATGACGTGGCGTGGAGCAATAGCTAATTGGTTTGGTACAAATGTGACATTATTTTTAAAAAATAATAAACTGACAAGAAATCTTTTCGAAAAATATGTAGAAAAATTAGCATCAATGGGGGTTGATGGGAAGAGTGCAACTCCGGGACAGAAGAAAAAAGCAGTCGTGGAATTAATTAAAGAACGTATAAAAGGTGACAGTGGTGTAAAAATGAAGTCGAAGCAGAGTAGTGATGAGGAATCGCCTGATTATTCTACCAGCAGTGGAAAACCAAAAAATGGAACTGAAGTAAAAAAGAGGGTGATGGAAATTGCAGATATATATGGTTCTGGCATGAATGTGTATTGTGGAGCGTTTAATGCGATCGGAGCGATTAATTTAATGGTAACGGCTGATCAAGCGCTTCAGATTATTAATATGACGACTGCACTTTTTGAAGCAGTTGATAAAACGAAGGCAGGACTTGGTAACGATTCTCCTATTATGGTTTTTTCTGATGGATTAAATGAGCGCGCAAGGACTGAAAATGTCGTATTAGAAAAAGTAGAGGGGGCTGATCATGGGCTAGAATCTATAAAAGTAATTAGAAATAGAACAGCTATGGAATCGGCTAGCATGGCTGGTATTTTTGGTGGTAATAAGGTTAATCCAAATGACCCAAGTGTAGCTAGTTTTAATATTGCTAGCAATACGGATAAAGTGTTAGGCGGATTTGGGAGAGATGCAAGTGATTTTGAAGAATGTTCAGTTGCTAGAATTGGTGCTGCGATAGTTTCGCTTGGGACTGGTGGTTTGATTAGTAGTTTAGGAAAGGCGGCATTCTCTGTATCGGTGTCTGTATTGGTTGATTTTTTGGTACCGACTGTGGCGTCTGCTATGATGCGGGATATTGTGTCAGATTTAGCTGGTGAGGATGTAGGAAACGCATTTGTTTTGGGTGCGAATATGTATTTAGGGAGTGTACATCGGGCAAATGGCGGATCGCTATCGACAATCGATAAGTATAAACAATTTGCAATATCTCGGGATCAGGTGATTGCAGATAGTGCAAAATATGAGCGAATGAGTTTGAGCCCATTTGATATTACATCTAAGTATACTTTTATGGGCACGATAATACATCAATTGTCGTCGTTTACGCATGCAAATTCTGTAATGAGTACATTATCGGCAGGTGGATCGGCAGTTTCATCTTCGTTGATGGCACTAAACGGAACAGCATCGGCTTATGATGTCGCAGAGAACTTACCTGATAGTATTGATGAATATGCAGCGGTAAATCCGAATATGGCTTGGATTGGTGCAATTGGTGATTGGTTTGGTTATCAATATGTTATGACTGACGTGAGCACAATGAATTCTGATCCGCTCGATCCAATAGAAAAAGTTGATCAGTATGGCGGGTTTAGTGGTACAGACAGTAATGGTAATCCATTAATAGATGGCGATTCTGATTTAGCAAAATATATAAGGTATTGTGATCAGCGTCAGTCATCATTTGGAATGGCGGATCAAAATATTGCAGGTGAGGTCGCGGGAACTTTTGATGTAAATACTAGTAATTCATCCTTTAACGCTGCATTAAATACGAGGATAGGAATGATTCCATATGTAGGTGATATTATTGATATAATACAAGGTGCCGAAGAACTTGCTTACTCTGGTTATATTAGCGGTGAGTCTTGTGTGGCAGGAAATGAAGTTGATGCAGCCGCCTCGCCGAGTTGGGATAAGGCAAAATGGTATCAGCGTTTTATCGAAGACCAGTCCTTAGCTGAATCGATGGGATTGATTGAAAAATCGGCTGTGACGGCATATCTAGAGGATTATTATAAGGAACATCCTTTAGATAACTCATATGAAGGGATACTAGCAAGGTATTCTGGTTTAACTAAGGACAACGTAATAGCATTACTTGATTTTGTTGATTATGCGGATTATATTGCTCACTATGATCCTTCTACTAGATATGCTTTTGGAGCTCCTGCAGTGGAACCAAGTAGTGAAATATTCTTTGAGAAAGAGAATGTGATGTCTGGTGATGGAATACTACTTGGTGTGATTGTTTATGCGGATGTGAGAAATCGCAGTTTTGCGGTTTAGTAGATTTAGCTGGTTTGTTATTTTTGGTGATTTAAGGTATAATATATAAATACATTATTGATAGGAAAACTTATGGGAGAGTTAGATAAACTAAAACAAGAATTAAAAAGAGTTAATGAAAAAGCGGCTAAGGTAAAGGATTTGGCGGTTGAAAAACGGGCCGAATTTGGTCGTAAAGTCAATGAAGAAAAGCAGGCGATATTGGCCGAAATTGCTAAAGCAGAGCGAAAGCTATTAGACGTTGAGGCGGATCCGATTGATGTGACGGCGTGGTCGGGGGTGAATGAACCGATGCCGGAATTTTATCCGACTGAATTAGGCTCAAAACATCCATTGATGACTGAACTTGATAAGGTGATTGATATTTATCAGTTGATGGGGTTTGACGTAATGGATTCGAGACAGCTTGATGATGAATTCCATATGTTTGATTCTTTAAATTTTGCAAAGGAACATCCAGCGCGGGATGGCTACGATACGTTTAGGACGGAAGAGAATCTGATTCCACCAGCACACACTTCTACTATGGAACATCGTGCATTGAAAAAGTATAAATATAAACTTGAGCGAGGCGAGCCAATTGCGGTAGTAATTCCTGGACGGGTCTATCGTAATGAAGATGTAGATGCGACGCATGAGCATACTTTTTATCAATGTGAAGGTATGTTTGTGTCAAAGGATTGTACACTTGGTAATATGCTTGGAGTT
>CAMKOP010000003.1 GCA_946414465.1 uncultured Candidatus Saccharibacteria bacterium
CGAGAGAAATATGACGGCTACAATAAGTTTGTCATGCCATACTTTGATTTTTTCAAGAAGCCAAATGAAGAAAAAGCAAAAATTATCTTTGGCAATTTAAGAAAAAAGTTGGCGAAACCAATACCACTAACAGAAAAAGAATATTCTAAATTAAAACGCAAGGATATAGTTGCATTTACCCAAGCTGCTTATGGAGCAATGGGCGAACCTGGTGTTATGTATATTGCGACCAAATATATGGATGTGTATGGCATCTACATTGATGCCTACGAAAAAATGGGCAATAAATTTGGGCTTGCTACCATATTCAACGCACATGAAGTGCCATCTTTGAAGCTGATGCGTGATGCTGAAGAAAATAGCGTTGAATGGTATCAGTTTTATACTGGATTTGGAAATGTACTTTATGTTGACCATACTTATCTTCCAAAGGCTAAGGAGTATATCCTTAAAACACTCGGCGAAAAATGGTCTTGCCCTGATTTATATGCAAAGAGATTCGACTTGATAGAATATGCAATATTGAATACTCCTATTGAATTAGTCAAAAAGACAAAGGCTAAAACCATGGAAGAAAATGCACTATTCAATATTCGAGAAAATGCTCCTATCGAAATAACCCCAGAAAATATTAATGAGATTGGGTATAACGATATATTAGCCATCCAATACGGAACTGGTCGTGCGCAAGGCGAGGCGTATGGGGTTATTATTGCAATGAAAGACCTAAGAGTCTACCACATACATATAGGATATTATGTCCATAAGTATCAGGACACGATGCAGTCGAATCCACGCCCACGCATATCCGAAAAAGAATTATATGATAGATTTCCAATTATCGAGCAAATCGTAAAACACGGTGCTGGTAGCGATAAAATCGAAAAAGGCTGGAATAGAATCTATATGAGTATTGGATTCTATCTATATGTAAGAGATGAGATTGCCGAAAAATTCCTAGCGAAAGTAGATGAACATGAGGGGAGAAACAGAATTTGGTGGCTTTATGGATATTGGTTCGATATGTTAAAGCAATGCTTAGGAATCAAATTCAAACATAAATGTGAATTCTCTGATGTTTCCGATATGATTCATTGGACTATGAGGAAGGAAATAAACGGCGTAAAGATTAGAGATACATTTGAAAAGATAGAACCGATAGACGAAAACGATAAACGATGCATATATCAGCTTACCGGAAAATCGGACAAGCCAAGATACATTGTTTATGATAAGGAAAAAGATGTTCCTCTATACATCAAGTCCTTAAGTAGCCTTAAGCGATTTTTATGATATAATATAAGTAAGTCAATAGCGCCTAGAGCAATGCTCTTGGCGTTTTTTGATGTCAGAAAAAACTAAACGGAAGAATTGATATGCAGACAGACATATCCATAAATGAGTTCGAAGCCATGATGACAACACGAGTTCATTGTGAGCTTCTGAGGAATAAAGGCATCATTAAAGAATCGTGTAATCGTAACGAGATTGCACTTAAATATGCTATTGCCGCTAATAAGATTTTTGAGGACTTCGGCTTTAGAGATTTGAAAGCAATATTTCGTAGTACGAGAGCCTACATTATCTTTAAGCCAACTGGCAGAATCGCTTGCGAAATCTGCGTAGACGGTAATTATCGTGGCGAAATGGTTCGTAGGTCAAAAGGAATCTTGATGTCTCGCCGTGGTTACGCAAAGAGCAAAACTCTTCGTAATCTTATTGATTACACGGCAAGTCGTGGCAAAACAAAATACTCTAATCTATCGAAAGGAGAAATCAATGCCAAACGCAAAGAATATTATCAAAACAACTAAAAGTGATGGCAGAGTTACCGTCACATTATATGGACAAGAACATGACATTACTAAGAAAGTCAAGGACGGAGTAGCTCTTGTTAAGCTCTACGGTCAGGAATACGAAGTCCATGTGACTAGCGAGAAAAAGCCTAAGAAAATCAAAGTGACCGACAAAAGCAAGATTCAGAAAGCAGAAATCAAATTTATCAAGACGCCAATTAAGAAATGAAGAGTTAGACAATGGTTAAGAAAGTGGTCGAAAAGAAGCTGGAGAAAAAGGTAAGTCCTACCTCTAAAAAAGTCGGAAGAAAGTCGGATGGCACTTTTGCCGAAGGAAATGAGTTCGGCAAGAATTCTGGTGGCAGACCACAAGACCGTTTCTCTCATCGTGCAATCGCAGCACAAAGAGCCATGAAAGACCCATCACGAATCAAGAAAGATTTGAAGGTCTTAGACGACATCATTGATAGCGAAGATGCATCTCCAGCCGAGAAAGTCAAAGCTATCGAGACCAAGGCGAAGCTATTTGGTGGATTCGATGTTCAAGAAACAAAAACTACGCTCGAAGGTAATCTGCAAACTACTCAAACTAATTCGCCGTTCAATCAACTAACCAAGCAGGACTTACTCAAGTTACTTAAAAGGAAGAAATGAAAGTAAAAGAAGTTGAAGCTATCATTGATTTGCCAGAAACTCAGAAAGAACTTGAGCTTCAGTTGGCTCGTGTCGACTTTTACAATTT
The DNA here is from genome assembly GCA_946414465.1 of uncultured Candidatus Saccharibacteria bacterium. GTDB lineage: Bacteria > Patescibacteriota > Saccharimonadia > Saccharimonadales > Saccharimonadaceae > Nanosyncoccus. Next base: position 2,539 of record CAMKOP010000003.1, read on the forward strand.
CTGCAAGCTAATGATGCCGAAATTCTACAAAGATGAGCGAGACTATCTTTACGAGTTCTGCGAAAAGCTCCAAGAGTTCGTTGAAGAATCTAACAAGCACTATCTTGTCATTAATCTTCCACCACGACATGGCAAATCACTCACGGCTCAACTCTTTACTGCATGGCTATTTGGCATCAATCCGAAAAACAAAGTCATGACTGCGAGCTACAATGAAACGCTTTCAGCTACATTCGCACAAACAGTCCGTAATCTCATTCAAACCGAAAAGGTCGACAATGAGAATATAGTTTATTCTGACATCTTTCCTAAGACCAAAGTTAAGTATGGCGAAGCATCGGCTCAGATGTGGGCTTTAGATGGCTCTACAATGAAGAGCTATCTTGCGACATCTCCAAAAGCTACTGCGACAGGCTTTGGTGCACATTTTCTTATCGTTGATGACCTTATCAAGAATGATGAAGAAGCGTACAACGAAACATCACTCGATAAACAATGGGGTTGGTTTAATAACACATTTTTAAGCCGTACCGAAAACCCATGGAAAGTCATTATTATTATGACTCGTTGGGCTGAAGGAGACCTTGCCGGTCGTGTTTTACGAAATTTCGCAGATGATGTTGAGCATATTACATACAAAGCCGTACAAGATGACGGTTCGATGCTCTGTGATGATGTTCTTTCTGCTGATGACTACAAGGCTAAGACTCGTGAGATGAACTTAGATATTGTCGAGGCAAACTATAATCAGAAACCTATCGACATTGGTGGTAGGCTCTATTCCGAGTTTATCGAGTGGGAGAAAAAACCAGAAGGCAAGGTTTACAACTATACCGATACAGCCGATACTGGCTCAGATTTTCTTTGTTCTATCAACTACATCGAACACGACAAGGAAGCCTATATTACCGACCTTGTCTTTACTGATGAACCAATGGAAGTTACTGAAGAGAAAGTTGCCGAACTGCTTTTCAACGGCAGCACGAACGAGACAGTAATTGAAAGCAATAACGGCGGGCGTGGTTTTGCACGAAATGTCGAAAGACTCCTAACAGAAAAATATCAAACAAACCGTACGCACATTACCACGAAACCTCAAACTCAGAACAAGGAATCTCGTATCCTTGCTTCATCTTCTTGGGTGCAAAACCATGTCATTATGCCACCGAATTGGAAGAAAAGGTATCCAGAATTTTACAGACAAGTCATGTCATATCAACGCAAAGGTCGCAATGCGCATGACGATGCAGTAGATGTTCTTGCGGCAATTTACGAAGCTATTACTTCTGAGCGAAAGCCGGAAGTCGTAGACAAAACAGGAGTGAGTAAACGCTCACGACTCACTAATTATTGGGCTAGATAGAAAGGAGTAATATGTATCAGGTCAATAAGGACACACCACTCGATGCAAAGCTAATCAAAAAAGCTATCGACTATAACGAGAAGCGTAGAACTCGTTTCGATACGCTCGATAACTATTACATGGGTAACCAAGCCATTACGACTCGTCAAAAAGTCGAGACACTCATGAATAATAAGCTCGTCACAAACCATGCGAAATATATTACTGACATGATGGTAGGTTATCTTCTTGGTAATCCTGTCGATTATCAAGTCAACGATGGTATAGATATTGAACCAGTTCTCGATGCCTACAAGCGTCAGACTATGGAGAATATTGATGTAGAAATCGCAAAGGAATGTTCAATCTTCGGTATTAAGTACGAGTATGTCTACGCAGACGAAAAGGCGAATCCATGCTCGGTTACACTCGATGTTCGCAATACAATCATGATTTACGATGACACGCTCGTTCATAACGAACTTTATGCCATTAACTATCGACCAATCTACAAGAATCCAGAAGATAAAGAGCCAGACCACTATGATGTAATCGTTGCTACGGACAAAGAAATCATCAAGTATGAACTCGCTGGCAATGGCAGCGGCGTAAAAGAAACAGACCGAGAAAAACATGCATTTGGTGCTGTTCCTGTTATTGAATATGACAACAATAAGGAATATTCTGGTGATTTCGAAACGGTCATCTCGCTCATTGATGCATACAACCTTATTCAGTCAGACCGTGTCAATGACCGTGAGCAACTTGTTGATGCGATTCTCTGTTTCTATGGCATGAAATTCGATGCTGACCAGATGGCAGACCTAAAAGAAAAGCGTGCATTGTCTAACATCCCTGTAGATGGCAAAGTGGAATACTTAACCAAAGCCATCAATGAAGGCGACGTTGATGTGCTTCGCAAAACCATCGAGAAAGATATTCATAAAATCTCAATGGTGCCCGACATGTCTGACGAAAAGTTCGCAGGTGATTCATCTGGTGTTGCTATTCGCTACAAATTACTCGCATTCGAACAAGCCGTAAAGAACAAGGAGCGTTTTTTCGAGAAAGGACTAATGAAACGATTTGAGCTTTACTCTCATTTCTTGTCGGTCAAATCTAAGATGAAAGAGGTCTCAAAAGAGGATGTCGATGCAGTATTCAAGCGCAATCTCCCATCAAATGACTATGAGACAAGCCAAATGATTAATAACCTTGATGGCATCGTCGACCGTGAGTTGCTCGTAAGCCAGCTTTCATTCGTTAAAGATGCCTCCGAGACTGTCGAAATCGCAGAAAAAGAAGATTCTGAAGTGATGAAAGATGACGATTACAATGCCAACGAATTCGGTAATAATGTCGACGAGTCGGAAGAAGATGTAAACGAATAGGAGTAAGGCATGGCTCTTCGTAAAAGGACGAATGCTTACTGGAACAAGCGAGCTAACGAAAGGCTCGTAGAAAGCGAAAAGACCACCGAAGAATATCGGAGAGAAATTCGCAAGCTTTATGATGCTACGCAGAAAGAGACCTTGCGACAACTAAAGAAAATCTACGCTGATTATTGGACAAAGGAAGGTGGATTCGACAAGCAAAAGCTTAGGCTCATGACATCTTCTGGAGATATGCAAAAATTTATCACAAAGCTCAAGAAATCTGGTCTATACGAAGAAATTCCAGCCAACTACTTAGGCAGAATTAATCGTCTTGAGTTCTTAAACGCTCAAATGTGGTATGAGGCTCATAAAGCCGGTTTAGAACAAGACAAGATTGTAACTAATGCAAGCCGTAAGGTCTATGAAGATTCATACTATCGTTCCGTTTTCGATGTGTCACGAGGAATAGGCTCGACGCCAGGGTTCTCGATTCTCGATACCAAGACGGTCGATAGAGTCCTTGATACAAAGTTTGAAGGTAAGAATTATTCGCAACGCATATGGGGCAATTCTGACATTCTAGCAGACCAACTCAAGCAAAAGCTCGGACAAGCTATCGCAAACGGTCAATCAATTCAGAAAACTGCACGAGACTTCAGGGAGCGATTTAGCGTGTCGAATTATTATGCCGAGCGATTAGTTCGTACCGAAACTAACTATTTCCATAACTCTGCTGAAATTGATTCTTATAAGTCCATGGGCTTCGAATATTTCGAATTTGTAGCTACTCTGGACATTCGCACGAGTGAAATATGCTCCCATATGGATGGCAAGCGTTTCAAAGTCTCTGATGGTGTTCCAGGCGATAATGTACCACCACTACATCCAAATTGTCGCTCGACCATCGTTCCATATTTCAAAGACTTTGAACCAGATGAAACTAGAATGGCTCGTAACCCAGTGACCGGTAAGAATTATCATGTCTACGATATGACTTACCAGGATTGGAAACAAGAGTTCGTGGATAATGTCGTTAATAATATCGTAGGTGGCAAAACGAACGGAGGCACGCTAGTTCTCACGGATTATGGTGCATCATTTGATTCAATGAGCCTTTGGGGTGTTGATGGCGAGATACTCAGAGCATATTCGACTGCCACGGAAAGACTAATGAATGAGTTCCCTCAAGTTAAGGAATGGTCTCTTAAACGCAGAAAGAATATTGGTCTCGAAATCGCCGGTAAGCAATATAAGGGTGGTATTATGGCAGCGACATATCGACAGAAAGCCCTTATTGGTCTTAATCCTAAATACCATTATTCTATGAGCAAACTCACAAAGACAGTTGCCGGTGGCATTCGCAGACACCACTTCATGCCAGCCAAGAATCTCAAGACTTATGTGTTCAATCACGAGTTCGGTCATTATATTGAAAACTATCTAATGGATGCCAAAGGGCTCTCAGCAATAAACATCAGAAATGATATAATTAAGATAGCAAAAGAGAGGTATGGAATGACCGACAATGTTATATCTGGCTACGGTAGAACAAACTCTCACGAATTCTTCGCAGAGTGTTTTGCCAACCACAAAGGTCGTCAACAGAACGCTCTCGGTAAAGCCATCGGAGCTTATCTTAAGGAGAAAATGAAGTGATGCAATTAGAACCATATTTTCTAAAAAACAAAAAGTGGTACTACCATGATGAAAAGGCATGGAAGTATCGCCTAACAGAGGAAGGCAAAAAGAACAAAAAGGTCGTCGAGAGCTATAACGAGTTCTATCGTGTCCACAAAGATAAAGACGGCAACATTATCGACCCATAGGTGCTGACGAGATATGCATTTTTTGATATAATGGTCATATCTAAACGAGATAATGAATTATGAAAATCACTTTCGACGATGATGAAATTATGACCATTAATAAGGTCGCTCAAGAGTCTGGCATTGACGGCTTTGACTTGATTGAAGCCTATCAACAGGCTAAAGAAAAGACTCTTGAAGAGGATATGCGAGAGATTGCAAAGAATTATAATGCCGAATAGTATTGCTTATGGCAAAATTATGCTTTATGTGATATAATATAAGCAATATCAATAGCGCTAAGACTTAGGTCTTGGCGTTTTTTGATGCAGCAAATTAAGCCGACAGGCGTTAAATGGAGGATTTATGGCGGAAGCTACAAATCAAAACTCTGCCGACAATGGTCAAGCCGGAGGTACAGAGGGAGACAAGACCAATACTCAGAAGACTTTTTCTCAGGAAGAGGTCAACGCACTTATCCAGAAACGCATTGGAGAAGTCCAAAGCAAGAACGATGAGGCGAACAAAAAGGCTATCGCCGAAGCCATTTCGGAATACGAGCGAAAAGCCAAATTGACCGAAGAGGAGCGTCTGAATGAGGCTCGTAAAGCCAAAGATGACGAACTCGCACAGAAGGAACGCAGCATTACGCTTCGTGAGAACCGTGCAGACGGCATTGAAAAGCTTGCAGAACTTAATATCGACACCAAGATGGTTGATTTCGTGGTAGACATCGATAAGGACAAGATGATGGATAACATTACCAAACTTAACAAAGCCTTCAACGAAGCCGTGTCGAAAGCAGTCGAGGCAAAACTCGCTGGCAAGACTCCAACCGATTATGGTGACGGTAGCAAAACTACCGACAAGAAAGAGACAGTCACATCTAAAGGCTATCGCAAAAACGGTTTGACTGCATTCTAACATTGTCGTTCTCAATACCAAAGGAGATTATTTATGGCACGAACTGATGCTCTAAATATCGTTACGAGTGGAACGACCAAAGATAAACTCGCTGAAAGCTATGGCAAGGTTATCGAATCCATTCAAAAGGGTGCTATCTCTGAGAAAATCAAGAATACTGATTACTCTGGTGACCCAACAACTGGTTCAGTTGAAGTAAATCGTTTCGACAATGCTTCTTCAGAAGACTATGGTACTGCTCGTGCAGCCGGTAAAGGCGATGCAGTCGCAAACGGTGGCAAAGTAACCATCAACCTTAACACCGACAAAGAAATTGTCGAGGAAATCGAAGAGAAAGATGTTCGCACCTTTGGCGTCGCCGACATCATCGCACGTCGTGCTGACAACCATGCAAAACGCATGATTGCAACGCTCGACCGTGCATACTTCTCGGCTCTTGAAGCTGCAGGTACTGCTGTTACCCTTCCTAGTGGTGTTACTACTATCGAAGATGTCGTTGAAACTATGATTCAATCAATCGAAACCGTTTCTAACGACCATGTCGATGGTGTTGACCGTGAATTGATTGTTCTTACCCTCAGCCCAGCTGTTTATGGTAAGCTTCGCAATCATATCGATAAAGTCATGGTTACAAACGATGCAGGTGAAGAAGAAATTGCTATGTTCCATGGTGTTCGTGTATTCTCTAATACTCGTCAAACCAAGGCAATCATCGCAACCGTCTTCGGTTCTGCTGGTCAGCCAGTCTTAGTCAACGAATATGCCGATGAGAAAGTTCCTCTTTCGAACTCTCACGCAGTAGAACTTTTCTACTCATTCGGTACCGGCGTTGTAACTCCAGACCTCGTCAAGACTCTCGCTGCTTTACCAGCTTAGTCAATCGCCTTGCCGGTGGCGTAATACCAGCACAATAACTTTAACAAGGAGAATCTATGAAGTATTTCAAGAATATCCAAGCTGGAACTATCGAAGAGGCTAAGAACGAAAAGGTTATTGCTCAGATGGAGAAATATCCTGAAGTTTATGAACCTTGCGATAAAGATGGCAAACCAGTAAAGGCTGCTAAAGCTCCAAAGGAAGCTCAGAAAGAAGAGCCAAAGGAAGCTGAAGTACCAAAAGCTGATAAATAGTCGGAGGACAAGATGTCACAAGAACAATTAGACCGAATCAAAGGATATGTTAAAGTCATCGATGATGCGGCATCGGATGCTTCTGCTAATGCTCTTCTTGAGTATTGCATCAACGAAGTATACGACCGTGTTCTTCTTTATCTTAACGACACAACCTTAGATGAGGCATTAGAGCGAGTCGTTGCTCGAATTGTCTCAGGCATCTTTAACCAAACGACCAACTCCAAATCTTCAACTGAATCTGATTCTGCTATTAGCTCCTTAAGTGACAATGGGCAATCCGTATCATTCGCCAACGAGGTCAAGAACTATCTTGCTACGACCGAAGATAACGAGCTGTTCGCTGGCTTTTCGAAGCTCTTAGCACGATATAGGAGAATCAATGTTGTTTCCTGATAAAGCCAAGAATGCAATCGCCAAATCGTTTTACGACAAGACGATTGAAGTCTTGACCACAGAAGATACTGTTGATGTTGAAGGTGGAGTCGTAAAAGGTAGTCTCACTACCAAATGTACCTTACAAGGTAATGTCCGATTCACTAATCTAGGCGAGATTCAAACCGAGCTTGGCTTAGTGGATTCAATCGACATCTGTATAACTTGTGGAGCGGATGTGAATGTCTCCGTAAACGACTTGCTTAGATGCAGCAATAAGCTTTATGTCGCAACAAGTGTTATTCCATCAGACTCTCACTTAACGATAGTGGGTAACCTATGGGAAGTACAGGAGTAAAAATCGAATTCAAAGGCTTATCGCAAATCCTAGCGAAGTATCAAAAACTTCCAGAATCGGTCGAGAAAGCTATTGCAGACGGAATCAACATGGCTGCTGGTATCGTTGAGGGTAGTGCCAAAAGGCTATGCCCTGTAGATACAGGTCACCTTCGAGGCAGTATTCATGTCATGAAGGAAGCAATTCCAGGTAAAGATATGAAAGCCATAGTAGGAACGAATATTGAGTACGCACCATATGTCGAATTCGGAACTGGAGTTCGAGGACAAGCGACAAACGAGAATACAAAAATCGCCGTGTCGTATAAGCAAGATTGGGCTGGTCAGTCAGCACAACCATTCTTAGCACCTGCACTCCGTAACAATAAAGACAGAATCGAAAGTGCAATCTTTCGCAAAGTAATAGAAGGGATTAAATAATGAATCTATTCAATCCGAAGCCAGAAATCTTTAGCAAACTTAGTGAGCTTGGCTATCCCGTTACGCAAAGTTCACAGAACAAGTTTAATGAAGTACCTGCGATTACATTCAGAATAGATGGCAATAATACCGATTATTACCTAGAGAATGAGATTGCATCACAACAGATTCTCGTCACGATTGATATTTGGACGAATGATAGTGTTACTGCTTCGAGTATTTTAGCTCAAGTCGAGGCTAAGATGCGAGAACTGAAATATCGACTCAACACATCCCTCGATGTACCGTCACCTGAGGGAGCTTTATATCACATCAATGCGACCTTTATTGGTAATCGTTGATGTAAGGAGAACAAATTATGGCTGGAATTCAAGCTATGGCTACAAGCCTTAAGATGGTGAAATCTGGTAGCGAACCAGACGACCTCGTTATCGCTCACATCACGAGCATTGGTGAGCAGGCCTCCGAAGCAGAGGAAATCGATGTTACAACTCTCGATTCCCCAAATCGTGCCAAGGAATACATCCAGGGGGCAAAAGATGCAGGTTCAGTCGAAGTTGCAATCAATAACTGTTTCGACGGTCAAATCGCAGCCCTCAAAGCCGTTTATGCATCTGGCGAAGTTCGTACATGGGTTGAGACATTCCCAGATGATGCTGGCACATTGACCTATACCGGATATATTTCATCGCTTAAGTTCGGTGAGGCCACTCCAGATGGTCTTGTCTCTGCAAACATCACTATTCGTCTTTCTGGTGACCCAGTTTACGCTGAGGCCTAATCAGCCCTCTTGGGAGCGGAGGTAAAATGCTCCCACACCTAGCAAATTAAACGAGGAATAACCTATGAAACTTAATTTCAAAGCTCTAAATATCGCAAAAGCTGAACAACAGGATGGACGCAAGTTCTTCGATGTGTTCAATGGTATGTCTGCCGGCTCTATGGGTGTAAGCGACCTTTTGTTCTTATACCACGCAGGTGGTGCAACCGAAGACGATTTTGAAAAAGACTTCAAGGAAGGCATCGGCACAATGATGACCAATATTCTTGAAGGAATCAACGAAGCTGGTTTTTTAGGGGATATAGACACGAAGGCGATGGAGAAACAGCTCAAACAGGATTCTTCAAAGACTTCTGGCAAAAGCAACAAAGCCTAGCCTATCAAATCGGTCTCCATCCGTCTGAATATTGGGATTTAACTTTCGGCGATTTTGTCGATTGTATCGATGGCTACAACAAGAGAATCGAGAATAATACCAAGATTCAAGACACAATGAACTTCTCACTCGGCAACTATATTAAGATAGCTTTCCACGACCCAAAGCATTACCCTAAAACGCCATTCTCGAAAGCTAAGGACGAAGAGACTGCCGAAATATGCAACACCGATGACCAGCGTATTCGCATGGCTCGCATTAAATATGGAAAGAAGCAATAATGGCAACGATTGATGAATTACAAGTTCAAATTACCGCCAATGCGGCAAACTTTGAAAAGGAGTTAAGTGGTGTCAAGAAACAGCTCAACTCCCTTTCGCATTCGACTAATTCAATATCTTCAAAAATGACTGCCGGCTTTGTTGCTGTCGGTACAGTTATTGGCAATGTCCTAACTAAAGCATTGTCTGCCGTTGCTTCTTTCGCAGATGACGCCGTTACTCGCTTAGATACGCTTAAGAACTTCCCAAAGGTGATGTCCAACCTTGGCATTGGTTTAGACCAAGCTCAAAAAGCCATCGACACACTTGAGTCGAAGCTTCAAGGTTTACCAACAACACTAGATGCTGCAGCTCTGGCTGTCCAGAGATTCACATCAGCAAATGGAAATGTTGGCGCTTCAACTCATATGTTCCTTGCCTTAAACAACGCTATTTTGGCTGGTGGTGCAAGCATGGAGATTCAAAAATCTGCACTTGAACAGATGAGCCAAGCTTACGCCAAAGGCAAGCCGGATATGATGGAATGGCGTACCATGATGATGGCTATGCCGGCACAGCTAAAGCAGGTCGCAACTGCTATGGGTTATGCAGATGCAACGGCTCTTGGTGAGGATTTGCGTGCCGGCAAGGTATCGATGAATGAATTCATGGCAACGGTCATTAAGCTCAATAAACAAGGCCTCAATGGTCTTAGTAGTTTCGAAGAACAAGCTCGCAATGCGACAGGTGGCATTCAAACATCAATTACGAACCTTAAGACTGCTATTACTCGTGGTCTTACGGCTATCATGGATGCAATCGGTCAAACGAATATCGCTGGATTCTTTAATGCTGTAGCAAGTGCCATAGGAACTGCTGCGAACTATATTGCAGCCTTTATCAAACTCGTCATAACTGCTATTAATGCACTAAAGGTTCTATTCGGTGGCACTAAAGCTAGTGCAGACTCAACAAAGCAAAGTGCCGATAGTGCTGCGACATCAATGAGTGGAATTAGTGATGCTGCAAGCGATGCGACAAAAGGCATTGATGGAACATCTAAAGCTGCGAAGAAACTAGCGAATCAACTCGCTGGCTTTGATGAGATGAATGTCCTCAAAGAGCCAGATTCGTCTGATAGTGGTGGTTCTAGTGGCTCTGGTGGTGCTGGTGCGATGGACTTATCTGGCATGGACTTTGACTGGGGAGATTTTGAACTTAAAGGCAAGAACGCTGTCGATGAAATATATGAAAGACTAAAGAAAGCTTTCAGTAAGCTTGATTTATCTAAATGGAGCAAGGCAATCGACAACTTCAAGAAAGGTGCTATCAATGCCTTTAATATTGTTGCTCAAGCTGGTCGTTCGGCATGGGATAATCTCTTTGTGCCACTTGGCAAGTATATTCTCGAAAATGCACTTCCTGACTACCTAAACAATATCGGAGTCGCACTCCAGAAGCTTAATCCAAGCTCGTTCGCACAGGGCTTTGATACCTTCTTTAAGGGATTAGAATCTGCTTTTGAACCAATAATCGGACTTTTAGTATCGGTAACAGGCGCACTTCAAGAAATGATGGCTGTCTTTGCAAATATAATTGTTCCACCTGCATTATCTGCCATTGGCGCTATCTTCTCAGTAATTGGGGCAATCCTAGATGGCATTAAGGCTGGCTTCGATGAGATGTGGCACAATGTCCTCGAACCGTTCCTGAATTGGCTCAATGAGATAATGCAACCAGTCATTGACGATATCCAGAGAATGGCGAAAGGACTCCAAGAGAACGAAGGTTTAATGAATACACTCAAGGCGGTAGGTCAAGCTCTTGGAACTGTTCTTGGTGCTGTATTCTCTGCAATCGGAATAGCTATCGGTGCAGTCGTAGCCGTGATTACTGTACTTATCGACTTAATCATGCATGCTATCGAGTTCATCGGTAATTTATTTAATGGCATATGGAACACCGTTAAAACTATCTTTACGAACATCGGCAATTTCATTAAGACAATATTTGACGGAATCAAAAACACCGTTGGCTCAGTTGTTGAATCAATTGGCAAGTTCTTCTCAGGTGCTTGGGAGACAATCAAGAATGGAGCTAAAGGTGCATGGGAAGGCATTAAGAGCGTTTTCTCGACAGTTGCAAACTTCTTTGGAACTATCTTCTCGAATGCCTGGAACGCAGTCAAAGCCGTATTCTCGACTGGTGGTAAAATATTCGACGGTATCAAGGATGGCATTGTAAATGCATTCAAAACCATTGTAAATGCGATTATTACTGGCATCAATAAAGTAGTAGCGATTCCATTCAACGCAATCAACGGTTTCCTAGATGGTATTCGTGGCATTGATATTCTCGGCATTAAGCCATTCGGATGGGTAGGACGAATCAATGTGCCACAGATTCCACTTCTCGCTACTGGTGGCGTTACGACTGGAGCAACACTCGCTATGATTGGCGAAGCCGGCAAAGAAGCAGTCCTTCCACTCGAAAACAATACTGGATGGATGGATACGCTTGCGGAGAAGATTAATGGCTCTGCCGGTCAACCACTTGTTATTAAAATCGGAGAAGATACTATTCTTGATACGATTATTCGTGGAATCAACGATGCATCATTCCTTGGCAACGGAAGCGTAATTAACATATAACATAGTAAGCATAAATATATAACAAAACCACCTTTATTTACAGAGGTGGTATTTGTTTGCTAATCTCACAAGACATAACATTTATGCTTTTAATGATATAATTGAAGTAATGAATGATGATGAAGTGATAATGCGAAGAATCGTAGACCTAGCTCAAATAGAGCTAGAATGGAAAGATGTCGAGCCTATTTATGGTAAAGAAGCTACTAAGATATTAAAAGAGCTTGCTCCGGCTGACCCACTATTACTCCATGATATGATGGTCTTTTCTCATCAGACAGATGGAAAATCAGAAAAAGAAATTGAAAAACTTCTAGAAGAATACACTCACAATGATTGGCTATATGATATGAAGCACTTTGCTAAAACTATCAAAAGAGTCAAAAAGGTTGCACTTGCAGATATGAAGAAGGCATAAACGGCAAGATTATGCACATAATACAGCACGCCTCTTAAGAGAAGATGAACTGGCTTCATTGCTTCCGGATTTCTTTCTAGAAAAAATTTATCCTATTGGAACAATTTATCGTAGCACTACTAATAAATCACCACAATCGTTCTTAGGTGGAACTTGGACTCGCATACAAGAACATGAACTTGTAGCCTACGCTTCTCTAATATCTGCGACATCGATTGGTGTTAGTAAAAACATTTCTTCGATTACAAAACTTTCAACAGGTAGCTTTCGAGTCAATTTCTCAAAAAATATGGCAAATACTAATTATGTGGCGCTTGTTTCTGGTGAGGTTGGTGGAACTGGTCAAGAAATCGTAGGGATTTACGGAAAAAATAATTCAAATTTCACATATGACTTTACCAATTATAATGGCTCAGCAGTCGACCCAACATCTGTAAATATAGCGGTCTTTGGGCAGTTAGCTTCACCTGAATATTTCGTTTGGAAGCGAACGGCATAATAAGAAGTTTTGTTAAAAGACCGTGACAATGCCGTATAAGCTTAGGTTTTCGGAGTACTATCGTTCTTTGGCAGCAATGACATTATCTTTGTATGACGAAGAAACAGGTGCCTGGAAAACCGGCTCTAAGGTATCGGACAAGACCGTGCCTGTTAATAAGGCTGCCACAGAAAGTATGTCCGACAAATCAATGGCACATTACGAAGTGATTGGTAAAATAAAAGGCTCAGTCGTCCAGCCTTATATTACCGTCTATATGTGGCGAAGAACTGCATAATTCTCCCTGTTCTTGCATCAGACCGTAACATTGACGGTTAAGCAAATCCCCTCGCACACCCATAATCTATTATGTGGGTATGGTGATGTTGGCAATCCGACAATGACTACCGACGCCCTAAGGTATCAGTATTGGGGTGGAAATAACAGGGGTTGGCATAACTTTTTGACGCAAAAAACTGGTGGCGGAGAGGCTCACGAGAATATGCCTCCGTATTTAACAGTTTATATGTGGCGTAGGGTTAGCTAGTGCGTCTCCACATATAACAAGTTAGATATGGCTGAAGGTTGTTGTGGGCTTTGCCACCACCTGCTGGTGCTGTTTTATTTCCCCAACCACTCGTATTATTTGCACCGTTCGTAAGTAAGGTTTGCCAGTTGCTACCACCGTTTTGACCCTTAACATCGTTATTGATGTGTGCCGAAAGGTGTTGATGGCTTGGAATTTGCTCAAGCGTCAATGTTACGGTCTTACTACCTCCACTCTTATTTGACGCATTAAAATCTGTATCATTCGTATCGACACCGACAGGCACTTTACCAGCACCCCACGGCTGCCATGTTCCACCAAGAAATGTTTGTGGCGAAACATTATTCACGCTCATGTAGATTGAGCCTACTGGGTAAACATAAGTCAGCAAGTCGCTCTTAGAGATGAGCTTTGCTGTATTATGTGCATACACACTACCAGAGGAGATTATGTCTCCCTCGACCTCAAGTTGACCGTTATTTTGCCCTTTGTCAACTTGAGGCTTCCTACCGACCGAACATCTGCCATCTTCACCAATAAAGAACTTAGGGATGCCGACAGTAAGAACTAAGTCAATAGTAGTTGAACTAAATGCGTCAGTCGCTTTAACTTGAATATCCCATTGATAATTATTATCGAGTGTAATTGCGTAGTCTTGAATAGACCAGTTGTTTCCAGATGGCGTATTTGGTCTTGTTTGCCAATTTCCCCAGTTGGATTCTGATGATTTTTTGGTTCGAAATTGAACAGTAAGTGTATTTTTCGTTGCGTTGTTTACGATGATTGGAGCGTAAGTACCGTGGATTTTTAAGGTCGTCTCGGATTCAAATCCATTAGTTCTTTCCGCACTAGCAACGACTGTCGGTGCAGACCATGGGTATACCGTCACATCTTTAGAGACAGCTGTAGATAGCGATAATTCGTCTACGGCAGATACTTTTAATGCGAGCGTGCCGTTCTGGCTTGGTGCTAATAATGTTTGAGATACCGCACTAGACGATGAATAGCCGAGCGTATAAGTGCTACCACTAAATGAAATTGCGTAGTTAGAGATTGCGACATTATCATTACCTGTAGCCTTATCACTTGTAGAGACTGTGACTACTGGAGTTGATTGCCCCTGAATTAATGCATGAGAGTCACCAGTCAAAGCAATAGCATCAGCGTTCGTGTCGGCATAATCAAAGTTACTAAAATTTGGCGAGATGTGTGTGGTTTTAGTTGTGAAGGTTGTCGAAATGACCATTGAATCACCTGCCGTAGTAGTAAGTTTGGCTTGCAAAATCACGCTTTTATCGGTAGGTATTCCTGAAGCTGTGAATGTTCCGGATGAAGTTGTTATCGTACCCGCAGATGTCCATGCTGTATATGTCGTACCGCCATCGGTTGAATATCTATAATTGAGTGTTCTCGCCAAAGCACCACCATCAGATTGACGAGTCCAATCAATTACTGCATTGACGGTATTATATGTTTTATATGTCTGGCTAAATAATGACAATGTCGAGAGTGGGGGACATGGTGTCGTGAATGTTCCGGCTACCGTACTGATGTTTCTTTGAGTGTTATTTGCATATGCACCATAGTGGTAAGTAGTATTGCCAGTAATCGTAAGAGCTGTAGAACCTTGGCTTGAGCTATTATCGACAGTTAGTTCTGCCGATGTAACATTTGAAGCCTTGGCGTAGCGATAAGGGTTACCATATGTACTACTACCGAGAATTGCCGCCTCGATATAGCGACCATTCGTAGAGCCTGGAGTACCGTAAGATGATATGGAAACATTAAATACTGCAGAATTGTATGTTTTACTCTTAATTGAAACCGACAATCCAGTAGGATTAGAGTACCCACTTGGAATATAGCCTGTGCCAGAATAATTGACAGTACCAGAATACCAAGGACAAGTATAGGAAACTGTCCTATTGCCAGCCGGTAATGAGCCAGTCCATAAAGTACAGTTTCCAGAAACCGTTTTCTGTCCAAGGTTTGTTCCATTAACAGTAAAATTATTGAAATAGACATAGATACTAGCACCAGGCTTAAGCTCAAAAATAACTCTAGAGCTACGACTTTCACCGGTAGAGGCGTCATCGTATTGCAATCTAGTATAGCCATATCCACCTGTATCGATTGATGCTACTGTTACCCAACTCATTTTTACTCCTTTGGTACGAACGCCCAGCCATCAGACTGTGGCACTATCTTTAGAGGTGGCATATCTATCTCGTTTTCGGCAGAAATACTTTTAGTATGAACACCATCATTGTTAATAAAGCTACTCTCGGAATTGCTATCGAATATAATTAGTCCTTGCGAGTCAAGCTTGCTGTATGCTCCATGGAGATTTGAGTTCGTAATCTTTACGCCAGTAGTATCAATAGCTACTTGTGTATTTGCAAACTCGCCATTGGCTTGAGACCAATTCGAACGATAATTGCCGACAGCTAACATCATATCTGTAATTGAGAACTCAGAATCGGATGAGCCAAACACCTCGATTGTTAATTGCGTAGACATCGGCAATATGCCCTCGATACTGAAATCTTCCCAAGTTGACGATTCGCCATTATCTAGACTAATCTCCCAAACTCCGTGTTCGGTACCGTCAGTAATTCTTACATAACATGTACCAGTTGCAGTCTTCTTTATGCGACAAGAAAAGGAGTAGTATATCTTCGAACTTTCTGAAATAGAAGAGTCGTCAGCACTAACTGCTACTCTTTGAATTGCTGTCTTTCCGATTAACGATATAGCTTGTCCAGAAAGTGAGCCATAGACCGTAGCTTCAGCAGATGGTTGAACGATTAAATCACCAGCTTGCGAGAAGTTCCAATAATCTGGTAGTTGAGTATCGGAATTAATCGAGTACATGGCAGAGTTCTTGATAAGGTTATTACCGCCAGAATTTTGTACAGATGTCACGACATTATTGATTGTTTGATGAATCTCCGTATAGTTATCGTTTACTTGACCTTCGAGAGATGTCATCTCTTGGACGATAGACTGAATCTCTTGATTCTGTTTGTCGACTTTAATCTGAGTATTATAGATAGTCTTCGTTATGCCGCCAGCCAATGCGTAATCTGTCTGGGTTTCTGTCGGCGTCACACCTTTAATTGTTTCCTTAATGCCGCCATCAACAGTAAGTTTGATGTCTGTAATTATTACATCCCAAGAGTTGTTGCCATCTGTAATCGTAATCATATCGCCAATTTCATACCAACCATGACCTTCCGTATCAGCTTCAAATGGATACCATTCGAAGCCATCAACTGCATCAAGAATAGGTTGAGCAAGCAACTCCCTATCATCGTCAAGAATCTCATTATTTGCAAGCTTTAATTCGGTTAATCCGTGTAGCTCGACACTTTCGTTATCAACTACGGCGATGTTGTCTTCTTGTGGAGTACGAGCAAGTACGACGCTGTTTACAGGACCATATTTGGGCTTAATTGAATATTTCTTGAGATTATCATATGTCAGAATCTCAGATGACTCCAATGGTGGAGCTATTACTCTTAAAGTATCCGTAATGCCATCAATTAAGATAAGTGAAGCAGTAGCTCCAGCTATCTCGGAAAGAATATCACGATAGGTAATATCATTGATTCGAGCATATAAGTCTTCAGCAATCATATAACTACCATTAGTCAGAGACCGTACGTCGTACACGAGATTGTATTTAGCGACAATCTGTGCAACTAGGTTCTCGACGGTGGTAGGAAATGTAATATTCGAGTCATATTCCTGAGTTGCCATCTGACCGAGCTTATCGTAAGCCGAGAAGATAGTGAATCCTTTCTCGATGTCTGATTTTTGCTCATAAATCTTAAAGTTGCCGAGATAACAATCTTCCCATAAGTCTTGCACGGAGTCGGTGCAAACACTCATAGTAACACCAACGGTTTCGCCGACAAGATTATACTCGTTGCCAAGCAGCTTGAATGTCAGAGCCTTAGTTGCAGAACGAAAATAATACCCAGCCGATTCGACCGTAAATGACATGAGACTGTCGGCAGACGAATAAGATTCCTGCTCACCAACAATAGTGGCTTTAATAACCTTCACAGGCTCACCCATGGCTTGTTTGAATGCTTGCGATACCTCAATCATCTAAATACCTCACAACTTGCTTACAGGCACTAATGAGACCGTAAAGCTTTTATATAAGCCCCTGGACTTATCTAGAAGCTCCGGTTCGTAATCTCCTGCATAATATCTAGCAGTCACCGTGTTTTTAACTTTTGGTGAGAAATATGTGACATCGAAATATGGTTGGTCAAGCAAAGCGATAATGTCGCTCACTTCGTTTTCTGTTAAAGCATCACGAAATGTAAGCTCTATCTTAGGGAAGATGCCGATAAGAGTAGCACGAACATCGCCGTTCATGTTACGGTCGGCATCCTTCCAGAGCTTGTTATAGCCTATCTTGTAGCCGGAAAGACCACGGATTGTATTGCCGTTAATCTTTAATAAGTCACCAGAGTAAGCCATTATTTCCGCCTTTCGATTATGTCTCCAGCATAAAGTCCAACGCCTGATTTCGAGTGCCACCCATCATAAACTGATTGACCAGGTTTAACCTTAGTTGAATACCAAGTCTTTGCGTAGGCATCCATAACTGAACCGTATTGAACATAGCCTTCGCACATTTTCATGATTGCACCAAGGGTGTCACCATTTACGACATTGATAACATCACATGAAGCTACCGGCTCTGGTGTCGGTTCAGGCGTTGGTTGCGGAGTGTAGTCACCAGGAACCACCCATTTATAGCCACTAATATTCATGTTGTGAGTAGCGACCCTGAGTGGTGAATAGTTGGCATCATTTACCATCGCAGTATTCATACCAGTTGAATAGAGATACATCACGGTGTGACCATATTGAGTATTGAATCCGCCTGAGCCGATAGCACCAGCGACAGGTTGGTCGATATACTTGAAACCATAGTTTTTTACGAGATAAGCTGCAACATCTTTACCATTTACAGGACCGTAGTCCGGATGTGCTGTCGAATATTCTCTACGACCAGTTGCGAGATATGCAGTATATTTCGAGCATTGCCAACCTTTACCACCGTCATTATCTCCGTCCGGTAGTCGACGAGCTAAGATTTGGTCGATTGAAGTTGAGAAACCTAGACCAACTTCTTCTTGGTCATTAGCCTCAATCGTCTCTTCATCTGTTGCCGGCTCGTTATTCATCATTTCTTCAAGACGAGCATTAGCATCATTGATGAAATCTTCGGTGTACTTTTCAATTTTGGCATTATTGCCATCAAGAGTAATACTTCCGTTTTCGGCTTTAGTACCATAGAGAATAAATGCAGTACAGAGCAATGCGACACCTAAAACAATAAAGAAAGCGATATGGTTACTGAGCCATTTCTTAACCTTATTCATCACCTGATTTCTCCTTATCTTGATTGTTCTTTTGGTTCGTTACACCTAAGAAGTAGATATTAATGCCACCAGAGAAAAGAAGAGCAGTTTGCGTGAGTTGTTTAGCGACCTCTTCGAATCCCCAAGTCGAACCGAGACCTTGTACAATGAATGCTGCAAAAGATAAAAGACCTACGGCGATTGATAATTGTCTTGTTGTTTTCTTTTTTAGTTTCATTTTGTGCCTCCTTTCAAGTTGGCTTATTTGCTCATTTTTGAGCGTTTAGTTCTCGAATCAGATACAGAACAATTTCCATTTTTTGTGCAGTTATGTACTAGCTCAACATTGCAGGAATAATCTTTGAATCGAATCATGCTATCTTCGTTCTCTTCATACCATTTGTTATACTCACGAACTTTTTTAGTGACTTCGCCGTTGCCGCCATTCTTGTGATATATTTCATACTCGTTTTGGATGTTGCCATAATTAACCGGAAACTTTCTAAAAAGCTCCCAGTTTAGCTGGTCTTCCATAATCATCTGGAGAATTGATTGCTTCGCAGCATGCTTTCGATTCTCGCTTCTTTGCTTGAAAAATGTAATAAGAGTAACAATCGCTGGAATTCCAGTCGTTGCGATTCCTGATAGCGTGTTTAGAGTTTCTTGGTTCATTTATGATATTCCTTTGGCATCAAAAAACGCCTAGAACCGAGTTCTAGACGCTATTGATATTAACTATATTATATCATAAAAAGCATAAGTTTTGTAGGCTATTTACTCAGATTGCCGCTAACTGATAGCCTACTTATATTATACCGCATTATCGCTTAAGCTTATGTTGCTTATTTAGGCGATGCATGATGATATGTTTGCGGATTATCTCTAGTGGATAAATCATACATTTTCTCCTGTATATCGTTATTAGCACAAAATACGCCATACCGGTAATATCGTGCAAGCATAAGTACAATTTTCAATAAATGAAGCCGGTTATGTATTTACAAAAAATGCAAAATAACGTAAAATATTTTACGTATAGCAACTAAATTAAGGAACACATTAATGGCTCAAAAGTACAATGTTATTGACTTGTTTGCCGGTGTCGGAGGTCTTAGTTTTGGTTTTGCAGAAATGAAAGAATTTAACATTGTTGCTGCAAATGAAATCTTGCCTGACATTGCCAAGTCATACGAACTCAACCACCCAAATGCAAATGTACTAGCATGCGACATTGCAGACTTAACAGAAGAAAAACTAAAAGAAGCAACAAACGGTCAAAAGATTGACCTTATTGTCGGTGGACCTCCTTGCCAGTCGTATTCTACTCTCGGCAAGAGACAAATGGATGATAGGGCTAACCTTTTTACTCAATACAAGAGAATTCTCGAAATCTTACAACCGAAAGCATTCATCTTTGAAAATGTTTCAGGTCTACTAAGTATGCAAGGTGGCAAACTTTTTCCAAAGATTAGAAGTGAATTTGAAAGTATCGGCTACAACCTAAAATATAAACTTCTAAACGCCGTAGAATATGGCGTACCGCAAGAACGAAAGCGTATTATTTTAGTTGGCTTTAAGGGTGAAAACACATTCGAATATCCAGAACCTACTCACGGTGAAGGTAAGGGTCTGAAACCATTTGTAACACTAGAAGATGCAATCGGAGATTTACCGGTAATTAAAAGTGGCGAAGAGAATAATACCTACGCAAAAGAACCAGATAATGATTTCTTAAAATTCGTCAGAAGGAACGGCACAACTGTTCTCACCGAACACTCAGCACCTAAAAATAACCCTCAACTTATTGCCCTAATGGAAGCCCTAGGTGATGGTCAGGACAAAAATGACTTACCAGAAGAGTTGAGGCCAAAGAGTGGATATGGTAATACATATGCAAAGTTGTGGTGGAAGCGTCCATCTACTACAATCACCAGGAACTTCTCATGCCCTTCGTCATCAAGGTGCATCCATCCAAGAGACTCAAGAGCGTTAAGTAATCGTGAAGGAGCAAGGCTTCAGAGTTTTCCAGACGATTACAAGTTCTATGGTTCGCAGACAAGTATTAAACTAGGTATCGGAAATGCCGTACCATGCCTATTGTCGAGAGCATTAGCAAAACAAATGCTTAAGGCATTACAGGCTTCAGAAGATAAATAATACACAAAATTCAATTAAGTCCTCTTAGTGAGGACTTTTTTGATGAACTATTACCATAAGCTGTTATAATTGGAAGTATGACATGTTCACTTATTGTCTGTAGACTTATTGTCTGATTGCTGTCAAAATTGAGGATAGTAATAATTATGTGTGGAATTTTACTAAAAACATTCGCAAGCAATCTAAAGAAGTATAGGCTGGAAGCTGGATTATCCCAGGAAAAACTAGCCGACTTATGTGAGCTGCACAGAACTTATATTAGCGATATTGAGCGTGGCGAAAGAAACATTTCGCTCAGCAATGTCGAAAGGCTATCGAAAGCCCTTAAAATTCCCGCTTCTAAACTATTAGAAGAGGAATAAATGGGCGCATTCGTAGGTGTATCAAAGCTATTTGGAAACAAAATAATAGAATATGCCAAAAAGGCGGGATATTCAGAAGACAATATTTTGATTCTCTCTGGAGATGAAATCGAATTAGCGAAGAAATACCCAGAGACTTACCGGAACCTTCTTTCCTGTAGACATCACGCTGACAGAAGGGCTGCTATTGATTATGGCAAAGACCTAGTTGCCTCGTGGCTATTCGAGGACTACCTTTTTGATATTCTCAAAAATCACTCCGAGACTTTTACGGTTTCTCTATCTGGCGCAGACAAAGAACGCAAAATTCTTGCGAGAGCAAGGACTTCTTCTACTAGTGACTATGAAATCATCTATAAGGATGGCACTACACGCAAAATGGAATTAATGAATGATTATTCTGGCTATTGGGCTAAAAATAATCGTCTCGACTTAAGAGATAGTAAATACAACAAGCTCAGGAACGAGAGCGCTCTCCTATTAGCTATCGCAGTAGGAGAACAGAGATTCTCCATAATCGATTTTTCAAAAGAAATCGACTCGACCTATATTGCAAATCATCCACCATACGGTTTTAAGCCGGCATATCAAATACCGATAAATAGCGAAGCGATGATTGAGTTGAAATCAGAAAAACTAATTAACGAATTATCTAAATATAAGGAGTAAAAAGATGGACGAACACAGAGATAGGTCAAGCGGATGGAGACACGCAAAGCTCTCCGGTCACAGCAATGAAGAGTTGGTATGTGAAATGTTGCGTAACGATAAAGCTCAACAGGAACGACTCTTAAAAACAATAGGTGATACAGATGCCACAATAGTCAGCTGTGATTATGGCGGATTACATGAGACTAATGTTCCAAGCATCATGGGCGGAACTACTAAAAATAAGGCAGATTTGACTGTCAGATTAAGCAACGGCAAAAGTGTCGGTATATCCATTAAAAAGAGTCTGGCTGGTCAGGTGTTCCTTATTAGGGATGAAAACTTCATGAAAGGTTTTGAGCTACAATATGGCAAAACCATACCTGAAGATGTAAAGCGTGCAATAACTCTATTTTGGGGTTCAGCAAAGGACACTACATCGGTCATTAATACTTATAGCTCTGACTATACAATTAAGAAATATGAGCTTCATAAGAATAGGCTAACCGCACAGACTCTAAGAAAATACGACCCATCGCTTTGCAGTACACTTCTCGATTGGTTTAAGGACAATATTTACGACATTACGGATTACTGTTTCGCAAGAGGCCAGGCGAGAGACAAAGACGACAGAGCTACAATCATCTGGTACATTAATCTTCTAGGCGAACATGATGTTGATGAAATGCACCATATCGATACGCTATGCGAAGCCGTTGAGAATAGTAAAAGCGTAATTCAATATGGAAACAGAGGCGGAGGCACAACAATCACTCTTCCTTTTGGTTTCGTACAATGGCATCAAACACAGATGCAATTCCATCATCAATATAAGATGATTGAGCAGCTCAATATCAAGAGCTACTAAAATAATCGTCGATTATCTTTTGAGCTTCGTCGAAACCTGTAGCAAACTCAGCCTTATATCTGCATTTTCTTAGCCACTCTAACATAGCTTGTTGCTCTTCAAGGTGTTGGTCTTTCTTTAGAGTTCCGTCTTTTTTGAATGGCGAATTACCTTCAGCTTTAAGTTCGAGATATAGACCCGCGTATAAATGCTCAACTATTACTTTTGCCATACCAAAATCTTTGCCATGTTTTTCAAATGCCTCAAGGTTTTCTTTTTCTGTAGGGATTTTGAATACTGGATATGCAATGAATAAGTCCGGATACCCCCTCTTTGGGTGGAGTTTCTTGAACTTAGCAGCTTGTCCTTTAGTTAGCTTTAAGTCTGCTGCTACATCGAACCGATAAACAACACTAGGATAATGTCTCTGAAGATACTGTGCTATTTTTATATATAATTGATGCTCTCTATCTACTAGCATAACAACTCCCCAAGAATTGCAACAAGGACATCAACTACGATTGAATTGCCAGCTTGCTTGTATAGTTGTGCATTTGAAATGCCAATAGCTTGTGCCTTTTCTATATCCGAATCATCGAATCCCATCAATCTCCAACATTCTTTTGGCGTTAGCTTGCGAATACGAACATTAGGAGGTAATGTAGCATAACCAAGGCAATCTGGCCTCGTTGTTAATGTTGGCATAACTCCGTTATTACTTTCGATATATTTATCAAGAGTGCTTCGTTGCTCGCTCGTAGTATACGAATGATTAATAATCTCACCACCTTTCACCACGCCATCTTTGACCAGTTTATTGCATAAATTAGTCTTTAGATTCACCTTGATGAAATTATCTGTCGGTCTTTGACCTGGTGCAGTAGTAATGGAATTAGCTCTATCTTGGTCTTTGCGATTAATATTTGCCAGGAATCGTTCTTTGCGTGGGAACTTGCTTGGCTTCTGGTTTACTCCCATAAAATAATTCATCATGTTTTCAGAGATAAAATATTTTTCATCTACTTCGTCTTCAAGCATATCTTTGAGTTTTTTCTTTAACTCTCTTGGTTTTGGAAAATCGAAGGCATTGAAATTGTTATATTTCCTATCCCAGACATCTTCACGAATACTTACAGTAAATACACGCTCACGGTTTTGCGGAATGCCATAATCTTTCGCATTTAATACTTGAAATGAACTGACATAGCCAAGTTGTCTCATCGATTCAATGTAGGCATCAAAGTTGTGGCGATGTTTTTTAGAAAGCAGATTTTTAACATT
Source organism: uncultured Candidatus Saccharibacteria bacterium (assembly GCA_946414465.1). GTDB lineage: Bacteria > Patescibacteriota > Saccharimonadia > Saccharimonadales > Saccharimonadaceae > Nanosyncoccus. Next base: position 26,461 of record CAMKOP010000003.1, read on the forward strand.
CTCCCAAATCACAAATTTAGGATGAAGCTTGTCGACGATTCGCAATGTCTCATACATCAAGCTTGAACGAGTACCACTACCTTCATCGCCGCCAGCTTGTCTGCCAGCGACGGAAAAGTCCTGACATGGCGAGCCGTGCATAATAAGGTCTACATCAACATCTTTATCCCATTTTGTAATATCTTGTGGCTCAAAATTTGTTCCATGAATGGCATTGAAACTTTTAATCGCATACTTATCAATCTCGACTGCATCAACTATCATATGTGGTATCAGTAAACGGTCTAGGGCTTTCGAGCAAGCACCAATTCCCGCAAATAATTCAAGGACTTTCAAGTGCTCATTCATAATGCCATCCTTGCTTGCTTATAATCTTCGTATCTCGCTTCGATTGTTGCTTCGCAGGGTTTAATCAGCCCTTCCTCGACAAGCTTTTGGCGAGTTCTACGAATGGTTTCTGGGCTTGATACATGACCGAGATTCCAGAATAAACCTCGACTATGTCTCCAGCCTTCTCGCTCCCAAATGATTGATATTAATAGCTTGTCATTATCTGCAGCAAGCGGCTCAGCTTTTACGGCATCAAGTATTTTATGCCTCATGTCTAATGTATTAACTTTCATATTTACCTCCATAGAAAGAACCCTTGGACTGCCGGTAAGCAAAGAAATAATGTGGAGTTATTTATTGCAATGGCTAAAAATTACCGGCAGACTAAGAGACAGAATTTTTCTGTAACGATATTCATTTTCCGTTCGTTATATGCACGATAATTCCGTAACTTCGTTTAATGTCTGCCATGATTTCTTTAAGCTCATTCAAATCGTCGACACAATCTATGCCGTAGTCTGCCGTATTCTTAATGATTTCTAATTCATCACGAATATGCTCCCATTGCTCATTTGTCATAGCACCCCCAAGCTTGTCGTTCATTGTTACCTCCTTTGTTATTTGACAGAGCGTTAGCTCTTATCTACCAACGAGCAAAGGTCATTAAGTGTGTGGGCTTAATAATAATTTCGTTGGTAGGTAAGAACCAAAGCTCGGCTCTCGAACATAGATGGGCTGGCTACATATAAAGAAGAAGCATTCTGAACTTTGATAACGAACACATTCACTAGCTCTCCCAGTCGCATACAAGTTACTCGGCAATTTTTGCGACCTTATCAATAGCGCATTGCGCAAGTAACCAGTCCATCAATGTTAAAGAGCCGATATTCTGCCTAAAACGGAATTTCATCTGGACTCGGAACAGTATCCTCATCTTTGGCAGATTCGCTTCTGTTTAAGCTAAGTTCAACTCCTTCGTCATAAAAGATTGAGATAAGCTTTGGCTCACTTGTTGGAGTTGCGTGTAGTTTAATCAGAAGCCTAGATGCATGAGGCGAAGAGAGAAGAACACCTACCTCGTGATAACTGTTCTTCTCGACGCCATCTTTTTTGTATGTGCCGTTCTTAACTTTTAATGTTCCGATTTTGCTGAAGACACTTTTTTCTGCCATAATTCTTCGTATTCCTCCTTTGAATGTCCGTAGACTTTTATCGAATGAGCTATTGCACCTTTTAGACCTGCCAGCCTAGCTCGTTCACGACCGGTCAGACCATCGCTACCTATATTTTGTGAAGCAAATCCTCCTTTACCATGTCCTTTGCCTTTATGTGTTCCGTCACTCATTAGAAACTCAATCCTTCAATCTTTGATGCCAGTTCATCGATTCGCTTGAGACTCGCTTTTTCAAAAGCTCTTGCTTCGGCGAGTCGTTCCTCGACATCATTGCGATTAATATCGAATATTTGAAGTTCAAGCCCTGGAATAAGGTCGGTGAAGATAATGAAATGTAATGTCTCCAAATCTTCGTTGACCATGAAATATTTCAAGACTTGTGGCTCATACTCTTTTGGATAATGGTTTTCGTCAAAGCATTTAATAACTTCAGCAGACGAAAGGCATTTAACTTCGCAAGCCTCACGAACTTTGCCATCCTTACCAGTAATTGCACCATCTGGACTTACATATGCATTCTCATCATAGTCAGACACCCAAACAACCGATTCTTCATCGACTTTCTTACCGGTCTTTTCCTCGAATGCTGCAATAGCTTCAGGTTCGAGAATATGACCACGAGCCATCATCGAGAATGGTTCGCCATTGAGTTTGTCTTCGTAATCATTTGGGGTTACAGGGCGAGCGACGCGGTCTGCAACAATCTCATAAAAGTGTTTCTTTGGCTCAGATTCGAGCTTAAGTTCAGCAAGTTCATTTGGCTCAAGCATTCCTGCAAGCTCTTGAACGGTGCATCGTTTGTCTTCTGGTGATAATGGATTTTCTCGCTCAAGCCTCTCGATGATTTTCGCTTTAAGTGGGAGACCAGGAATCCAAAGGTCTTTGAACTCAGAGCCACCAGATTTTCCTTTGCGAAACTCCAACCATTCTTCTGAGTTTTGTTGTAGTTTAATAACTTTCATTTCTAATCCTCTCCATTGTTTCTCTACGGATGTCTGCCAATGCCTCTTCACGAGCAGATGGCTCGAAATAATCCTCAACATATTCATCAACTTTCGGCGTAATATGTTTTTCGACTATTTCGTGTATTGCGTTGTAAATCATGGTGTTTAATTCTTCGCCGCAATCCGGCATATCCATGACCAAATCTTCGGTGATTTCATCGGAATCCTTAGCACGATGTTCGCCGATTAGGATGCAATCTTCTAAAAAGCTTTCTGGAATCGTCATTTTGATAGCTCCTTTTTCATCGCATCCTTTTTAGCTTGGACTGCCTTATCGAGTTGTTGCTCTTTAGTGAGACTCTGCCAGACTTTCAACAAAGCTTTCATATCCTTAGCCTTTGCGAGTTGGTCGATTGCCTCTGCTTGAGCTTCTTCGGCTTTCTGCTTCTTGAAATCCTCAAACTCTTCCATTTCTTCGCCTGATGCGATTTCGCCAGAACCGGCATAGCCTAGAATCGCCAACGCACGACCGATTGCGATTGTCTCGTTCTTTTCAAAGCCTTTCTCGGCTTTTACTTTGTCGGCATACATAAGCGATGAACCTTCGGCATCTGCTGATTCAAGAGCTTCTTTTGCACTAACTCCAGACTTCAGAAGGTCATAGAAATCAGTCTTGTCTTTCCAGATATATGCATGATGAGTCAAATCGCCTTTATCGTTGTATGCGAACTTAACCGCAATCTTTGAGCGTGGGTTCGCAGAACGAAATTCATTCAAACGGTCTGCAACTTTTGCGTAATTGATTTCGAGCGTCTTTACTTGACCATCCTTAGTCTTGTATCGCTTCTCAATCTTCGTTACTTTAGTAGTCTTAGCCATATGCCTCCTAAGCTAGACTGTTCTGTGGCGACAGGATTCTGACCTGAATAGTTTTAGTCTTGCTACCTATCTTTTTAACTTTGATATTTCTTGCCATTGCATTTCTCCTTTGCAATTAATTTGATATTTACGAAGCTTTAAGTGCCGGAGACCTCGTTAATCTCTGAGCGTCTTCTCGCCACACTTTCGCCTTCTCAGAGGTGGCAAATATGTTGGGGTTTGTCACCTCAATCAAAGAAAAAAGCCGGCTTCGCAATGAAACCGGCTCTAACAACAAAAAATCTCGCTAGAATTTCTTCTAACGAGATTAAATAAGCTTAATTGGTGGAGTGTGCGAGACTCGAACTCGCCACCTCAGCTATGCCATAGCTGCGCTCTACCGGATGAGCTAACACCCCAATTATATTTGGTCAAATTGTGTAAATTACTTACAGGGGTGTGCTGTATAAGCGCTCTAATCAGCTGAGCTAACGCCCCATGTTTTTATTTTAACACATTATATGCTAAAATAAAAGTATGAAGAAATACGATTCGGCATTTTTACCACATTGGCGCTGATTCTGACTGATACAGACATTAATTTTGATTTAAGGAGGATTTATGAAAACAATTTTAACTGGTATTCGCGTAAATAGTGAGCTTACGCTTGGAAATTTCCTAGGCGCTTTATTACCGATGACACGGCTTGCCAATAAATATTCTGATGACCACAATGTAAACATCTTTGTAGCAGATTTACATACAATTATTGCCGAACAGGATGGAGCTTTGCAGGATAATTTATTAATGCTGATCAAGATGTATCTTGCGGCTGGTTTGAAAGTCAATGAAAATGTACATATCTATCGCCAAAGTTATGTGCCAGCGACTTCGGAAATGACTTGGATATTAAACTGTGTTGCAACGATGGGTGAACTTGGGCGTATGATTCAGTACAAAGAAAAGGGCAAGGGTGAAGATTCTTGCAACGTTGGTATCTTTGACTACCCAGTGTTGATGGCGACGGATATTTTGCTGTTTGATACCACCTATATTCCAGTTGGCCAGGATCAATTTCAGCATATTGAACTAACTCGTGATATTGCTATGCGAGTCAATCATCGTTTTGAAAAGGATATCTTTACAATTCCAGCTAGGACTGCCGAACAGGCAAAGTTTATGGGGACTGATGACGGCATTAGGATTCGTGATTTAGTTAATCCTGAAAAGAAGATGAGCAAGTCTGCAAAATCGGCTAATTCTAAAATCATGATGACGGATGAGCCTGAAGCTGCGGCCAAGAAAATCATGTCAGCGACGACTGACTCGTTTGGCGAGATTAAATATGATTTGAAGGAACGTCCTGGGGTTTCGAACTTATTACAAATTGAGGCTTTGGTAACTAATAAACCTTTGGATAAAGTTGTGAAGGAATGGGAAGGGAAGCCAAATTATGGTGATCTTAAGAAACAAGTTGCAAAGAGTGTCGAAAAGATGTTGACCGAGTTCCATGCTAAACTAAATGAAATAGAGGATAAGGAAGTGTTTGCCTTGATGGAAAAAGGCGAAAAATACGCCAATAAAAAAGCGAACGCAAAATTGTACGAACTACAAAAAGCCTTCCAGTTGCGCTAGTTGACTTTTTAACATAAGTGTGATATAATTAGAGTAGTGTGGAATTTGGCATTAAAAATCTCGGCTTGAAATAGCCGAGATTTTGGGTGGGAGTTAACGTAAATCAAGACGATAGTTAGGATTATCCATTAGCTTAACTAGTTCTAATGGGTCGTTGAGATCTTCGATGCCGTTATAAAAAGCTAGAATATCATTAGTCTCTTTGATAGAAGAGCGTAATAGATAAAGTATGTTAGATTCACGTGGCCATTTACTCTTGGCTTCTTTTAAGATTGGCAAAAGTAAAACAGATGTTTCAAGCACGTTTTTTCTGATAGCGCGTTTTGACAAAGCGGTCATCGTAGTATTATTATCCCAGCGGTCAAACCCTTTGCATTTTAAAGCAATTTTGTTGACGAGCTGATCATCTTCGATGAATTGATGATAATAGCGGAATGCTATTTCGCTTTTTTTCTCGTTGGGGTAAATTGATGATATGGTGACCATTTTGACTGCAGCTTTGACAGTTGGTCCAACTGGCAAATCTTCAGCTAATTTGGCGACTTCATTTGACGATAATACTCTATCGAGTATAGCTGTTTCTTCTATAGCATCATGCAATAGAATTGTTGCAAATAAATCGTCATCAGGTATTTTGAGCGCTTGGAGCCTGCACGCCATGGATAGTGGGTGCACAATATAGAGTTCACCGTTTTTGCGTAGGCTATTGCCGTGTTTTTCACACATATAACCTAATGCATCCATACTCTGTTCAAGTCCAAGGTCATCAAAATATACTTTTAATCTTGTGCGCATCTTCTCTACTTTTAGATCGGATTGTTCCAACTCTTTACGTCTCTGATCGCGTTTTTTTATATCTTCGATTCCATTTAAATAAATCTCGCGATTTTTTAAAATTGACATTAGACTCACCTCCCTCTTAATGTGCTCCCACCGGTGGATTGATTATACCATATATGGTATAATTTGGGTATGATTAGAACAGGGAAGAAATTTAGCAAGCCAGAGATGTCACGAGTGATAAACGGTGACGTAGTACTTTCTGACACACCTGAAGCTCCTGAAAAGAAACGTCTTGATCATATGATGGTGGAGATTTTTAAGAGTTATAATCGTTCGACCCTGCAGAAGTTTATTGAGAGTGGGTTTGTGAGAGTAGATGGTATAGTAGCCAAAAAACCTAATCAAAAATTTGTCGAGGGGGCTTATATCGAGCTTGATGTACCTGAGGATATGAAAAATGCCGATGTCGAACCAGATGTAATTTATGAAGATGACGATGTGATTGTGATGAATAAGCCAGCTGGACTCCTAAGTGAGCCAAGAGGGCAATATTGTCCTGAAAAAACTCTAGCGGATTTTGGTTATATTGCACATCGATTGGACCGTGATACTTCTGGGGTGGTGATTTTGGCAAAAACTGAGGATATTCAGCATTTCCTAAAAAAACAATTTCAGGATAGGACGGTGCATAAAACTTATGTGGCAGTAGTATGTGGCCGACCGAAGCTGGACGAGGCTCGAATAGACTTGCCTTTGATTCGAGATTTAAAACGCCCAACGACTTTCCGAGTGGATGCTAATGGTAAGGAGGCCGAAACTTTTTATAAGGTGCTAAAAACGAATGATGTGTATTCGATGGTAGAATTAAAACCTACGACTGGTCGTACTCATCAATTGAGAGTGCATATGAAATACCTTGGGCATCCAATTTTGGGTGATTCTGTATATGGTACTGAAAAAGCAGACCGATTATATCTACATGCGAGGGAATTAGAAATTACTTTGCCGAGTGGCGAGAGAAAAACTTTTAAAGCTAGGGTGCCGAGAGAGTTTAGTAATGTTCTTCGATAATATAGACGATGTTGCTAGGATTGCTGGTCAATGTGGGACGTCTATTTTTATTATGCCAAAATCGCAATCGGTTGAGATTAAAAATGCGATAGTTTTGCAACCCGAAGGTAAAACGGTAATTACGATTGAACAAGTGCGTAGCGTAATTAATAGGCTCAACGTAAAGCAATATAATAATCAGTTTATTATAATTCGTCCAGCGGAGTTACTGCAACTTGAAGCGGCGAATGCTTTATTGAAGAGTCTAGAAGAGCCAGGAGATAAGGTACATTTTGTTTTGATTACGGATACTCCTTCACAGATTTTGCCAACAATTCTAAGTCGGGCGTCACTTTTCATACTCAAAAATCATGATTGGGATAAAATTGAAGCTAGTGATAAGGTAAAGGCTTTAGCAAAGAAATTGATGGTAGCGAAAGGGGCAAATTTGGTAGATGTGGCAGAGGAAATCAGTAGGAAAAAGGATGGAGTGAGAGTCTATGCGATGGAGATACTTGGCGTAGCAATCGAAATGATGTATAAAACCTATCTATTGAATCATAAGAAGGTATTTGTTGAAAGATTACCTAAATTTTTGCAGGCGTATGAGGGAATTTCGCGTAACGGTAATGTAAAATTGCAAATAGTAGCTAATTTATGCTAAAATAAGTGTATGATTGCAGTGATTGCTATTTTGATTTTTACGGTTTATCTTTGTTTCTTTTTCCCGTTGGAAGTCAAAGAAAAGAAGGTCGAGGAAAAGTCGCCCAAATATTCTGCTCAGATGAAAAAGCTATGGCAGGTGGCACAGACTTCCATGAAAGAGCGCAAGCCATTTAGAGCGGAAAAAGCATTGCTTACGATTTTGAAATTTGATGAAAAAAATGCTGCTGCCTATAACAGGCTAGGGATTTTGTATGCTAAGGGACAAAAATACGATGAAGCTGTAGAATGCTTTGAGATTGCGCAATCTTTGGATAATAATCCGGCTTCAATCCATAATGCTGGGTTAATCTATCTTGAAACTGGTGCTTATGAAAAGGCAGCGATGGCGTTTCGTCAGGCAATTGCACTTGAGGGTGATATCCCGGCACGGCATATTGCATTGGCAAAGGCTGAGGAGAAGATGGGTAATACTAAAAAAGCAATCGAAGCTCTAGAAAATGCATTTGAATTAGATCCAAAAGTTGCTACTTTGCGTCAAATATTAGCTATTTATGAGGCATCAGGTGATACAGAAGCGGCTACGGTGACTGCTGCTCGAATTGAGGAGCAAATAACAAAAGACAACGCCATTAAAAAGCGCAAAGCCACAAAGGCTGTTGAAAAGAGGCCGTTGTCGTCTGGACGAGTCACTATGAGAGGAGATAGAAGGGCTCAACGTACAACTGTTGTTAGACCAAAGAATAATGGTACTGCTGCTCATAAAACTACACCTACCCCGAAGCCAAAATCAAGTCGTAGAGTCATCAAACCTCATGTAGGTAGAAAACGTATATAGAAAATATCTGACCGAGGGGGGGTCAGATATTTTCTATGGTGCACCCTAGTGAAAGAAGTTGCAACTATGCTGAAGGAGGACTTGATGGCCGAAAATTGTCCATCTTACCTCTATTTCTTTCATTAAATGTGCGTAATTAGATTATGACACACTTATTATAAAAAATCACCTAAATTTTTGTGGTCTGAAATAAGGCAAAAAAGTACGCTCAAAATCATATATATTGTTTGCAAAAGTACTAGGGGGCCATTCCCGCTATATTTTTTGTCTGATTCTTAATGGTCGGGACAGTCCCCCCCAGAGACTCCGATTTTAACCCCTGCGTAGCTAGGGGTTTATTTGGGGTAATACGGACTTAACTGAATAGATCGGAATACTGAAAAAAAGCCCCCGACTCTTACCGTCGGAGGCGAAAGCATAAAATGATGTACTTCATTCAGACTTACATGGAGGTTTTCACCTCATTTATTAGATAAAATCCAAATAAATGGGTTTGTGCCAGATCATGTTTGTTCAGGTTTTCCCACTCTGATCCAAGGGAACAAGAAGAGTTCCAAGGAAAATAGGAAGGAAATGTCACATCAAAGGCGCACTCCTGCAAAAATCGTAATCCTCAATTGCACTCGCTGCTTATAGCTTTTACCATAACGGTGCCCCATTAGGAAGAAACAAATCACTCTGGAACGTCTGCCAGAGGTTATTGCCTCTCGGCATTTCGCGCCACGGGAACCAAACCGCAATTAGCAATCTGGTCGCTAGCTACACAATTCCTACATAAGATACTGCCGTAGGAGGCAGGCCATGCACTCTAGATCCTAAAGATTCTAGCGTACTCGTCGTGCCCGGGCTTCGAGATGTCCAGTTATTTACCAAGACCCCTTTCTCTGCAAACATTTTGCAAAATGTCAATAGCATTTTTTACCTTTTAGATTTTATCTTGTTCGGTTCCACATTCGTAGCTTTTCATCCACTAACTCATCTTGGTTTTGCATCTGTTGATCTTGCCATTCTTGATATCTCGCCAAATCGTCCATCTGGGCACCATTATCAAATAAGATCGGCCAAGCTGGGAACTGGCTAGCCCGCATTTGTCGCCAATTTGCATTTTTCTTATTCCTAGTCCGGAAAAACATGAAGCTTTCCTGATAAGATTCGTCTAAGGATTTATCAAAGTTATCCCTATCTCTATGTATCACCCTAGTTACTAGTGGAAGTGTCAATGCGCTAGTTTTTGCATCTTTGAATGCCTCTTGCAAAAATGGCTCAACATTATTGTTCGATAGTATTGGATCACTGGAATCCAATGCCCCACCTTCTTTTATTATCAAATACATTGCGGCACCTTTATGAGAGAGGCTGTCGGCAATTGCACACCTATTACCTTCATAATTAAATGCAAAGCCCATATATCGATCCGGATTATTTATCCCTACTTTCTTATTTCCAAATACAAGCTGAAAAGCTTTTACATTGCTGTCTGGAATATTGTTATCTATGAAGTCATAGTATTTTATCAATGTATCAATTTTTTGCAAACCAAAATCAAAGGGTGGAATATCTTCCTGGTTGATGTGGTTGTTATTGTTAGGTAAATTATGAATTGAGCCCTTATTTTTATTGGTCTTTTTTGGTTGTAAACTCGCAGGTTTTTTTTGTAAAAATTGGTTGTATATGTATACCGCATACTGGTCTCGTAAGTCTTCAAGGTCTGTTCTAGTAAGATTGGTTATTTGTGCTCTCTTTATTACACGTTGGTTGTCTTTTTCAAGCGATTTGTCTCGCTCTTTGGCTTGTAAATATGCCCAGTAGTCACTTTTACTTCTTTCGCTTCCGAAATTTGTCAATTTCCGATTCGTGCCGAGGTCATTACTATTTCCTTTGAAGGCCATAATCATAGATTCGAAATATTCTGGATCATTTGAAAAAATATTATCATAATACCAATTCGCTTCATCAGAATACTCGCCATTGCGAGTCTTTATTGTATTTAGAAAGCCAGTAAAAGCTAATCTAGCAATCGTTTCATCAGTAAAATCTAGCCCAATCTTCGCTTCATTGTCTATATACTCCTGCGTTTCAAAGATTTGAGTTAAATCTATATTCCTATTGCCGTTCTGGGCAACACCTTGCTCGAGCCGCATCTTTAAACCGTCTCGGATCGCTTTCCTGTAATCAACGTCTATTTCCAAAGGACTATTTGGCCTATTGGTATCCATATACTCAAATAACAAACGAGAAAAAGATTCAGGGTCGTCACGTTCAGAAATAAAATGTTTAATTATCGTGTCGCCATAATCTATTTTCGTGACATCAAGTCGGCGGAGTAAATATTCAAAATCGAAAGATCTCTGAGCGTTTAAGACGCTGTTAGCCATATAATCTTCTGTGAATTGACGATAGTCGTCTTTTTTCTTCTCCACGTATTCTGAGTTATTGTTGATGCTCTCTTCGATTTGGCTGGCAGCATTTTTTAATCTATCTAATGCCACATGAGTAACTTCTGGATCAAGGATTCTTTCATTAGTCCATTCGTCTAGCTCAAGCTTCCTCTTATAATAAGGCACATCATATTTCACACGTAACTCATCTTGATCTCCTTTTTTGTATCGGAATGTGAAGTCTGGATCATCCATCATTGTGTTTATCTTGTTGTTTAGGTCGAAGTAGCTTGCAATTTCTTTCTTGCGGTCATCATCTACTTCTTTTATGCCATCAACGGCAAAGGCTGTAATCTGTGCTGAATTTTTATCTATACCATTATCTACCAAAACCGTATCTGCCTTTTCTGGATTTTTTACAGTGGTGTTTGGCATAAATAAACCTGATCTTATTGCTGTCTTGATAACGGCACGCTGGCGCTTTTCAACCTCATCTTTTGGCAATTCTAAATAATCATCGAATAAACCGCTAAAAATATCGTGGGTGTATTCTTTTAGTACACCATTTGCTACTTCGGCGGAACCATTTTGATATTCCCAACTCGGTTTCTTTTCTTCATAATACCATCTTCTGTTAGACTCGTCTTGCCTAGCATCAAGTATCGCCTGGTCTATAGCCGCGCCCTCTAATTCTTTTTTAGTGATTTGAAGATCGGAATTGTCGTCGATTATTTTATCCGTGTATAGTTTTTCGTATGCTTCACTAACATATAGTTCGTGTTTATTGTTATTTGGGAGCATTTTTTCATAATAATGATTAATTGTTTTGAGGGATAGTTCACGAGCTTCATTTACTACGAGATTTCGTTTTTTATCAGAAGGATCGCCATCGCGTATTATACCTTGGTCTAACAGGCGGTTATAAACGTCATTAACAGCGTCATCAGTCAATATTTGTTTTGCTTTTTGTCTTATCTGCTTCACCGTCGCTGCATCGGTTTCGCGCTGCATTTCTTGCATACGTTTACGCAACTCCCAATTTGATTCCCCCGGTTGTTTAGGATAAACATCACCAGCTATTGTTCCGTCCCTAGATGTCCCGCGAGGCTGTTCTGCGGACTTCTCGAATCCTGCTTCCTCTACTTTACCTTGGGCTTTTTCCGATAATTCTCTACCGACGTACAAGGTTTCATTATTTACGTCAGTAGTCGTATGAGAAGCAATTTGTTCAGCGATTTTGTGGCCTAAGCTTTGCCATTCGGCACGTTCATCGCTAGTGTTCTCGCCGCTGTTATTTATGTTTTCTCCGCCCATGTACCTCCTAAAGTGTGAAATAATATAATTCTTAAGTTAATTCTACTATTATTTTACCGGAATATCAATTGGTTTTTAAAATGAAAAACACCCTGACTACCGCCAGGGATGTTTTTCTGAATAATACTAAACCCCCCATTGGTGTACCTCCTACAGTTGTGCGTCCCAGAACGCATCCACTGAAGGATAGTCCTCGGCCCACATCTCTTCGTAATACCTATTCCACGTATAGTTATCGTCTTCCTCTTGCAGATATCCTAAGATTCTCACTGCATCGTACCAATTTGCCGGCCAGTCCCACCAATCAAAGTGTTTTCTGGCTATTTCTCTCCTCCTGCTATACTCTCTCATTCCGTCCGGAGTAACGTGTGTAATCTTGCGCTTTGGCTCAACTACATATCTTCTCCCGAGCTCTGCCTTAAGAGCATCCTGGATTTCCCAGACATCATCTTTAGTCAGATCGGACGGATTGAAGCAACGAAGGCCTACATGCCAGTATTGCCTTACATTTGGCAGAATCGTACTTCTGAAGATCTTCTCAACCCATTCGTGTGTAAAACTGTAATTCTTTTCCAATACATTCACCTCTTTTCAGTATTATCACAGATTTAAATTTACTTTTGCGCTCTTACCATTTCTGGCAAGTTGGCTTCGCAGTAGCCCATGTAGTCTTAATGTCTACAGGTACATTCTCTCCGAGAAGGGGGCTCATCACCCAATATTTAGTATAGCGTTTAATAATCTGACGTATTAAATTTGTTCACAGCAACAAAACCAAGCAGTCCAGTTGCTATTATCGCGAAAGCAAACATAAACGGACTGTCAGCTGCTGCCTCCCACAGAGCATTGATATCGAAGTCGAAAAACCCCAGCATCATGAATGTGGTAAAGGCTACTATAATGATAGTCTTAAAAATTCTCATATATCCCTCCTTTAGCTATTTGGCCCTATTGCCATTATCATCACACAGATGTCCGGTCATAGGCAGTTTTACCTTATTTCCGTCATCATCGCACAGGTATCCGACAAGGAAGCTCTTAGGATCAGGCTTCTTTATTTCACCTTTCTTTACTGCTTCAGCGAACAACTGTACGATCAGAGCTCTCATTCTTCTCTGCATTTCCATAGCTTCGTTTTCTCTTGACATAATTTTGTTCTCCTTTCATAAGCAAAACGAAAGCAATAACTAATATATGATAAAAATACCAAGCAAAATCTCAGTATTGGATGAAAGTCATATTCTCTCGGATGTTAATCTGCGTAAGCACTTTACATGCAAACATTATAATTATAGCATAAAACACTAGAAAAGTCAATGTTTGGTGGAATAGTGGAACTGGTCTTTGACTTTTGCCAATGGAGGTTGGTCGGTATTTTTGCTGAAGCGAGGGAGATTGGACGTCGGCTTTTGCTAACGCAAAAGCCTCTCTCGCGGCGTCGCCTCAGAAAATCTAAAACAAGTTTTAGATTTTCATTCATCTCCTCGCGAGACGAACCTACGGTTCGCGACCAACCCCACAATATCAGAAAATAAATAAAGAGCCTTTGGCTCTTTCTTTATTTTCTGGTGCTGGAGGTTGGACTCGAACCAACGAAGCGCGAAGCGCGAGAGATTTACAGTCTCTTGTCATTGCCACTAGACGACTCCAGCGTATTTAATATTATATATTATTTATTCTATAAAAGCAACCTTTTTACAAAAATATTATTGTATGATACAATTATTCTACGCCGCGATAGCTCAGTGGTAGAGCACTTCCATGGTAAGGAAGGGGTCCCGAGTTCAAGCCTCGGTCGCGGCTCCACAAAAAATCCCCCGAAGGGGATTATTTTGTTTGGTTTGTCTTAAGTCTCTTTGACTGCTTTTTTATTGTACTTAGAACTGCCTAGACCGAGAATGAGCCAAAACAGATTTGGGAAGAAGAACAAACCTATGGCAAAGAGTGCACTTCTACCAAAGGCTTTAGCAGTACGTGATGCATAGATAATGTTCGCTATAAGACCAATGATGGCCATAACTGATAACGCTACAATTACGATTGAATGTGCACCAAAATCATAGTTTTCTATTTGTTTTATGGTCATTCCGTTTGGATTGAATCCATTGACTGTACAAATGATGCTTCCAAGGAAGGAAGTGAGCAAAGTAATCCAGAACCATTTTTTCATGCCGACTATTTTATAGAGTAAATAAACATTATAGATTGGAATTAGTGCTTTCCAGCCTTTCTCGCCTGCCTTTTCTAGAATTTTCCAGGTTGAAATTATTATTAGTAATACTATTGTAATAACTAGCATGCTAGTAAAACCGATGACTAAGCCTGATGCAAAGGCTTCATCGGTGGTAAGTGTTCGTAAATTATCTTGTGGCATTTTTCTCCTTGTTATATAATACTTATACTATTTTTTCCAGTAAAATACAATGTATAATATATATATGAAGAAGGTCTATATTGCGATTGATTTGAAATCTTTTTATGCGTCTGTGGAGTGTGTTGAACGTGGACTTGATCCTTTGAAGGCTAGGTTGGTAGTGGCAGATGAATCGCGCACTAACAAAACGATTTGTTTGGCAGTGTCGCCCACTTTGAAGGAACTAGGAATTTCTGGCAGAGCGAGACTTTATGAAGTTTTTAAAAATGCACCGAAGGGTAGTTTTATTATTGCTAAGCCTCAGATGAAAAAATACATGGACATTTCGGCTAAAATTTTTGAAATTTATGCGAGTTTTGTGGCGGCTGAAGATATGCATGTTTATTCGGTGGACGAAGTTTTTATTGATGCGACAAGCTATCTCAAAAACTATAATGTTACTGCTTATGAATTAGCCAGAATGATGATTGGTGAAGTGTTAAAACAGACCGGAATTACAGCTACGGCTGGTATCGGAAGTAATTTGTATTTGGCGAAAATTGCTATGGATATCGAGGCGAAACACATGAAACCAGATAAGGATGGGGTGAGAATTGCAGAACTGGATGAAAAATCATACAGGACGAAATTATGGGATCACCAACCAATCACGGATTTTTGGCGGATTGGTCAAGGGTACAAAAAGAGATTGGCTAATCTTGGTATACATACGATGGGTGAACTTGCACGATACTCTTTGACTGGTTCAGATAAATTATATGCAACTTTTGGAAAAAATGCTGAACTTTTGATTGATCATGCTTGGGGGTATGAACCAGTAGAGATAAAAGATATTAAAAACTATGTAGCAGAAAATCATAGTATTTCTATGGGTCAAGTTTTGGCAGAACCATATAATTATAAGAAAGCGCGTAATATTATGTTGGAAATGGTTGATGCTTTGACACTCGATTTGGTCAATAAACAACTCATTACGGATCAAATTGTTTTAACGGTGGTTTATGATATTTCTGCAATGAAAAAATATACCGGGAAGACTCAAAGAGATTATTATGGCAGAACTATTCCTAAACATGCGCATGGGACTGTGAACCTTGGCTATTATAATGCTTCTTTTAAAACAATATCAGAAAAATGTGTTGAATTATTTGATCGAATTGTGAATCGTGAATTATTAGTTAGACGTATATATATTGTAGCAAATCATGTACGCTATGAATCTATGAAGGCGCAACCAACACAGTTAAATTTGTTTGTAGATTTGGATGAACGGCGAAATGAATTAGAAAGGGAATCGAAACGTCAAAGAGCAATTTTGAAAATTAAACATCGTTATGGTAAAAATGCTATCTTAAGAGGAATTAATTTCGAGGAAGGGGCCACGATGCGAGAACGAAACCAACAAGTAGGAGGGCATAAGGCATGAATATAATTGATATGCCTCATTTTCATGATCCGAAACGACCATCAATGAGTATGCGTGATCGGGCAGGGCAGTTTATGCCCTTTAAGTCTTTGAAAGGTTTTGATGATGAAATTGATGAAAAAACCGAGACAATATTAAGTCAGGAATGGGAGCAAATCATTGATGATGAATACTATGATCCGGACTATTCTCTAAATGATGGTGGTGATGTTTGGATAGATGAGGAAAGATGAATTCTAGACCAACTTTGATAATGACTATTGCGATAATGAGACTGATATACGATTCGATGTTGATATGCCAGATTAAATAGACAATAGCTGAAATTAACACAGTTATGGAAATCCAGGTGTCATTCATGGTCTCAGCGCCGGATGCAGCAAGTACGTTTGATTTGATGGATTTGCCAGTCTTTTTAAGATAAGTTGCGAGTGTGTATTTGGCTATTATTGATATTATTAATATAATAATAGCTGGAATGGAATAATCAACTTCTTCTGGTAATATGATGTTTTTGATGGATAAAATGACGATTTCGACACCGACTAGAATAATAATTAGTGCGATGATGATTGTAGTAATACGCTCAATTTTGGCTCTATATTCAGAGAATCTGTGATGATTGGATAATTTTTCGCTAATAATGATTAGAAATCCGGATATAGAATCGGTGAGACTATGAATAGCGTCGGATGCAATGGCTAAAGAATTAGATAATAATCCCACAATGATATTAAATATTGCCAGCAAAAAATTAGTCAGAATAAAAAGGTAGCCAGATTTTTGAATTGTTTTGCTACGGGAATTTTTCATGGTTCTATTTTAACATAGGTTTGATATAATAGAGAGAAAAGAAAGGAGTTTATATGTTTGATTTAAGTGGGAAAGTTGCTGTGGTTTCGGGTGCATCTTCGGGGTTGGGGCAACAAATGGCTTTGGCTTTTGCGAGGCAAGGCGCATCATTAGTGATTTTGGCGAGACGCATTGAGCGTCTTGATGAGTTTAAACCGAAGCTGATAAAAGCTGGTGCGAAGGAAGTTTTAGCTTTGAAGTGTGATGTCACTTTGACTGAAGATATCGACGCGGCGGCAAAAGCTACGGAGGAAAAATTCGGTAAAGTTGATATTTTATTGAATTGTGCTGGCTCTTCGAAAGATAAGGGCGTGCTAGAAATGACAGATGATGAATGGGATTTTACGATTGCTACAGATGAGACTAGTGTATTCAAAATGACGCGTGCGTTTGCAAATATTATGAAGAAAAATAAATATGGGCGAATTATTAATATCGCATCGATGTATGGGCTTGTTGGGAATACTGAGATTCATACTATTGCGTATCATACATCTAAGGGTGCTGTTGTAAATTTTACACGTGCAGTGGCGGCAGAGCTTGCTATGGATGGCATTACTTGTAACGCGATTTGCCCTGGCTATTTTGAGACGGAACTAACTAAGGACGTCTTGGATACTCCAAGGTTTCAAGAGTTTGCAAAAACTCATGTACCAATGCAACGGTATGGTAAACCTGGAGAATTGGACGCGGCGGCGGTATTTTTGGCATCAGAAGAGGCTTCGTATGTGACGGGATTAATTATGCCAGTTGATGGCGGATATACTTGTATTTAATAATAAAGAAAGGATAAAATATGAAAACCAAGTATGATGGAACAAAAACTGAAGAAAATTTAAAGAAAGCACTGGCTGGTGAATCCGAGGCACGCAATAAATATACATTTTTTGCTTCTAAAGCCAAAAAAGATGGTTATGAACAAATTGCGGCAATTTTTCTAGAGACTGCTGACAATGAAAAAGAACACGCCAAAATGTGGTACAAGGAACTACATGGTGGTGCAGTTGAAGATACTATGACCAATCTTGAAGCGGCGGCAGATGGCGAAAATTATGAATGGACCGATATGTATGCTGGATTTGCAAAAACTGCTAAAGAAGAAGGTTTTGAAGATTTAGCAAAGAAATTTGAAGAAGTTGCTGAAATTGAAAAACATCATGAAGAGCGTTATCGTAAATTATTGAAGAATGTCAAGGAAAAAAGAGTATTCTCTCGTGATGGTGACGCAGTATGGGTTTGTCGAAATTGTGGGCATATTGTCATTGGTAAGGAAGCGCCTGAGGTTTGTCCGGTTTGTGCGCATCCACAAGCTTATTTCGAAATTAAAGCAGAGAATTATTGATCCTTAGAGCGTCAAGATTGGTGTTTTCTTCGTGCGAAGCGCTATTTTTGATAGAGCGAGCACGAAAAAACGCCAAGATTGGCGTTCTGGAGCCGTGAGCCAGGCTTGAACTGGCGACCTGCCGCTTACAAGGCGGCTGCTCTACCAACTGAGCTATCACGGCCTAGCATTATTATATCACAACTTGTTGAAAAGTTTTTAAATTGATACTTGCTTTTATAAACATTTGCATTATAATAATAAGTATAAGTTTAATAAAGCGAGGTGTTTTAGAAATAAATGTTAGGTATGTCCAATAAAAGTGGTGTACATATACGTATTCTTTCTATTGTAGCCATGATTTTAAGTATGGTTGGTTTTTGTGGTTTGTTTTGTGCCGGTAATGTTTATGCAGAAGCAAAACAAAGCACTTTAACGGTGAGTATGACTCAGGGTATCTTGACTATGACTTTGACACCGAGTGGTGACGGTACTTTTGGCAAATCTTCTAGTTCTACCATTGGGGTGCGTACGGATAATTTTTCTGGTTATTCGATGAAGATTGTTTCACCAGGTTCAACTAGCTTGATGAACCATAACAATGACGAAATTCAATCAATCAGTAGTGCGATAGATGAGACGACTTTTTCTTCAAGTACTGCCTATAATAACAAATGGGGTTATGTTCCTAGCCAGTATATGAATGGTAATACTGTAGTGAGTAATACTGATTATTTGCCAGCACCGTCTGCCGGAGGTGATTTGCTCGCAAAGACTAATGCAGCAAATAGCGTTGATGATACTTATACACTGGCTTTTGGTGCAAGGGTTGATCATACTTTACCGCCCGATACTTATCAATATACATTTGTGCTCCAAATCGTAGCTAATCCAATTGTTTATAATGTGACCTATGATGACAATGCTATGTCAGGTGAAACCATTTCTGGTATGCCTATTCCGAATCCGCAAGTGTTACAAATTGATGGTGGTACACCAGCGGCAGATTCTCATGCTACATTAAGTAGTGCTGTGCCAACGATGTCTGCTCAGACTGTTAGAACATTTGGTGGTTGGTGCACGACGGATCCTACTTTTAATTCCACTACTGGTAACGATGAATGCTCTGGTACAACTTATCAGGCTGGCGATGAATATCCGATTGATCAAACTGTTGATGGGGCTAACATTACACTTTATGCGATTTGGATAACCGATCCATTTCCGATGGTTTGGAGCCAGATGGGTAAGTGTGTATTTACCTCAACTCAAACTGGGTCTAATTCAGATACATATCAGGGTAATGTTTCTGGTTCTGAATGCTCTGAGTATGCTGGCGATGAATATATAGATACAGGTATAGCACTTTATAGTAACGATAATTATCAAAAAGATTATGAAGTACATTTTACACTTGATACTTTTAATCCAGTTTCTCAATTAGAGAGCCAGGCGACTATGTTTAATGATAAATTGTCATCATCTGTTACTGAGTCGCCTTATGGTGGGAAGTCTCCTGGTGCTGTTGTGCGTCTTACTAGTAGTCACGCTTTTGAAATAAAATCAACTTATGGTGCGCCGACTGACCATGCAGTGTCTAAGGTTGTTACGAAGACACCTTATACTACTGCTTATAATGGTACGGATGTACGGATTTTTAGAATTGATGGGCATATCTATACCAGTATTGATAATGGACCATTGGTCGAGCTCCAAGACTTTATTTCATTTAATCAGCAGTTTGGACTTACTGCTTGGTTTGGGGCGTATCCTGATAACGTAGATTGTACTGAAAATTGTACGGCAGCGAAGCGTTTCTTTACGGGCGAGATGAGTAATATGTATATTAAGTTAGGTGATATGCCGGCTGATAGGTTACATACTATTACTTTTGATGCAAACGGTGGAACTCCGGCTACTACTGAATATTTAATATTGGATGGTGATGCACTCTCTGAATTGCCTGCGGTGACTCAGAGTGGATGGTTCTTTGATGGTTGGTGGACCGCACAAAGTGGTGGACAACAAATTTCTGCGTCAACGGTGCCAACTGCGACTACTACCTACTATGCACATTGGTATAAGTCTGTGACTGATGCCCAGATTACTAATACTAGTATTTCTATGTCGGTGAGCGATACGGAAACTATTAACATTACGAATGTTACAGATATTGAGCCGTATACACTAGTGTCAAGTGATTCTTCTGTGGCTACTGTAGATTCATCTGGTGTGATTACAGCTGTCGCTAATGGTACTGCTACAATTACAATGACCGGCACCAATACTGGTGATACACGTACAATTAGTGTTACGGTCGGAACTACATATACAGTTAATTTCGATTCACAGGGTGGTTCGCCAGCTACGTATACGGAGTTGGTAGGTGATGGTAATTCATTTAGTTCGCTCCCAGAACCTACATATACTGGTTTTGAATTTCAAGGGTGGTATACTGGTACTAATGGCTCTGGTACGCAGTTGACTACCTCCACAGTATTTGACTCTAATACACCGACACAATATTACGCGTATTGGACGCAGGTAAACTATGTTTGTAAAGCAGCTACAGTGCAGCATCAGGAGACTTGTAGTAGGTCTAGCGGCGGTTGTAGAGGTGCAGGGTATGCCCAGAACGCTACAATCTATTATGGCTCATTAATCCAGCCTGGTGCAACATCACTCGTCGCTGGTAATGCTCTAGATTGTGATATTAACAATGATGGTACTTTCGATGCGGCTACTGAAAGATTCTATTATTACACTACGGTTGGTAATAATGCCGCTCTAATCTACTACAAGAATACTTCTAATGACGAGAATTATTATGATGACGCTTTAGATTTGCTTCCGGATTCTAGCACTACTGGTTGGACTAATCCTAATTTGGTTGTTTACGATTCGCAATTAATGGGTGGCGATTATGAAGGTAAAAATACTAGGTTTATAAGTTACGATGAGACGGTAGCTGCTTGCAATAACTCGACGAATGGTTTTGGTACTAACGGGAAATGTCTATATATTCTTGAACAATCCAACTTTGCTTATACTAACATTCGTGATGGTTACTGGATTGGTAGAGATAACCATTCCACTAGAGTCCATACTTCGAGTCGTAATATTTCAGATGGCTCTCAGAGAAATGGGGTGCGCCCAGTAATTGAAGTACCGCTGAGTATGATTGATTTAAGTGTGCAAATTCCGACTTACCAGATTACTTTTAATCCACATAACGAAACTGCTTCTTGGACCGAGACAATTGATGCCGGTGATGATTTAACTGACGTTTATCCAGCTACCGACCCTTCATACACTGATCATATCTTCCAGGGTTGGTATACTGATCCTACTACTGGTACGCTCGTAACTAGTAGTACTCAACCGAGTGGTGATGCAACTTATCATGCCCATTGGCTAAAAACTGTGCAACTAGCTACTTTTGCTAGCAATAGTATTAGTGTGGCGGCTGGTAGTACTGAGACTATTTCCGTTACGAATTCGGCGGAGCTTGAGAACTATGAATTTAGTTCGCTTGACAATACTGTCGCAACGGTTGATCCGACTACGGGTGTAGTAACAGGTGTTTCAGCTGGTACGACTTCGATTCGAATGACTGGCGCAAGTTCTTTGACCTTCGTTGATATTCCTGTAACCGTGACGGCTCCACTTTCTATGGTCTGCCAATTGGCGGCGACCGGTACACTTCACACTGCTACCAGGGCGTCTGATAGTGCGTCACTCACATATGGCCAAATTGCTGTTAATACTACTCCACAGTCGGGCGATGCTTATGATTGTGATGTGGATTATGATGGAACCTTTAATGCTTCAACTGAAAGATTCTACTATTTAGGCCAAGACGGGAATAATAATGCTGTATTGGTGGCTTGGAATAGTTATGTTAATGGTAGCTGGGCGGCTGGTACTGGTAGTGATACGATTTATACTTATTCGGATGGACTTGCAGCACTCCCAGGAAATGGCGCTGGAGAGTGGGATAATCCTGGCTTGATTGAACAGGCAACTGGTAAGGCTGCAAGATTTACAAATTACACTGAGGTAATTTCTGCCTGTGGGAACATAAATGTTGCTACTGCCGGTGCCCTAGTAGCTTGTGATTATTTGATGGAACATAGTGCTTATGATGGTTCTGGTAGGTCTGCCTTGTGGCTGAATTATGATGGTTCGACTTATCGCCGTATCCATTCTGGTAATAATAACCGCCATGTAACCACTGCAGATCCGACCGGTAATACTAGTATGGTACGCCCGGCTATTGTGGTACCTTACAATTTGATTGAGAAATTTACACCGCTTGATGTAACAAATGCAATCATTTCTAATAATGATTTGACGGTTCCAGTAGGCGGGAGTATTACTATTGTCGTTTCAAACTCTGCTATGCTTGAAGGTTACACCTTTAGTTCGGCGAACGATTCGATCGCTACAGTTGATAGTTCGACCGGCGTGGTGACCGGTGTGAGCGCTGGTACGGTAAATGTGATAATGACTGGCACAACTTCTGGACTAACCAAGACGCTTGAGGTAGATGTTGTTGTAGCACCAACTATTTCTCATACTGTTACGTTTGAACCTAATGAAGGTTCCTTTAATGATCCAAGCGATGCTTCAAAAAGCGTCGTGGATAATACTGCTCTAGGTGCAATGCCGACTCCTACTAGAACTAATTACATGTTCTTTGGTTGGTACAAAGATGATAACACTTTTTACCAAGAAGTCTATCCAGAGGAGGTTATTAATAGCGATGTAACTTATTATGCTAAATGGGTTGAAAATACATCTAGTTTTCCGATTGAATTCTCCGAAATTAATGAATGTAACTTTACTGGTACTCAGGTAACTGGGACGTATTGTAGCCATACTTCCGCATCAAATTACTATATTGATACTGCAAAACAGTTATTCACGGCAGCTAACTATTACAAAGATTTTGAAATCGGTTTTAATATTAACGAATATGTCGTAGCTAACCAAATACCTGGCAGTGATAATGCTAGCGGTAAACAAGCGACGTTCGTGAACTCTAAGGCGGAAGATTCTACTAATAATTTCCCTGGTTTCGTACTAAGACGAAATACGACAAACCTTCAGTTAACGTCGAGATGGAAGGGAGATGGTAGTAGTGCTGCAGTCACCATCAATACTGTTCCTCACTCGATTAAGATTTCAAGAAAAAAGGAAGAGGCTACTCCAGGTAACGTAACTTATAAATTATATTACACGGTAGATGGTGTTGAAAACATGTATCAGAATATTACTAACAAAACTTATTTCCCGTTCGATACTGCGGTTTGGTTCGGTGGAGCGGTGGATGCAGACGGTGTATCCTCAATGCGACCACTTGTGGGTAAGCTCACTGATATGTACGTCAAAATAGGTGTTCAGTCTGATTATGTTATTACTTTTGATGCTAATCATGGTTCATTACAATCTGGAGAGGAAAGTCGTACCATCACGATTGGTGATCCTGTAGGAACTTTACCTGTCCCTACGCCACCAGATTCTGATTTTACCTTTTTAGGATGGTTTGACGAATCTGTGACACCTAATGTACAAGTTACCTCTACGACGATCCCGACCAGTAATAAGACTTATGTTGCTCATTATCAGTATCAGTCTTCTGATGAACCTGTGATCTTTGATGTATCAAACAAGGCAACGCGTGATTATAATACTTTAATAAACACTTGGCAGCAAAGTCCAATAAATATTAGTACATTCAATGAAGCTTCTCCGATTAACAGCTCAACTTGGGGGGATACGAGCGAGTTGCCTGAAGCTAACTTCTGGACGGGGCTTAAGAATAATTTCCAATCTAATAATTGTTTAGTGCCTACATATAAAGACACGGCAACTACCACACCTAATCCGTCTAATTGGTCAAGTGGTTCAGTAGATTGCGCTAAACCAAGTGCATATGATACTAAGATTGGCGCTGCGCTAAATGTATATTTAAATAATAGTCAAGGAGAATTGGTGTCTTATGCAGATGCAAGTAATGGTGTTATTCATAATATGATACCTGGGCAGACCTATTATTGGGAGAGAGTTGATGATAGCACGGTATATGGTTATGTGTCTGCTATATCTGATACGAATTATCATACACGTTGGGTGGATACTGGTATAATACGTAATACACGTGACCTTGGTGGTTTGCCAGTGACTTATACTGACGGCAATAATCAAACGGTAAATGGTACATTAGCATATGGTAGACTGTTCCGGGGTGAAAAATTATGGAATGCTCCTGCGACAGAATTAACAAAACTTGGTATCAATAAAGAGTATGATGTTGGCGATCCATCGGAATATTCTGGCAATACGAAACTCCCTGATTATGTGAATAACCAAGTAATTCATTATAACTTTGATTACAATACAGGTGACGAAGATAATAATACCAGTAATTATATGAGAGCATGGCTTGCGGTAACACATATTATGCAGGATATTACAGACACGAATAATCCAAAGAATATTTATTTCCATTGTCGAATTGGTTCTGATCGCACTGGTACTGTAGCATACTTATTGGAAGGCCTGCTTGGTGTCCCTGATGAAGCAAGATATGAAGAGTATGAATTGACACATCTTTCTGGACAGTGGGATAGGACCAGGTATTATAAGCAAAAATCTAATATCAATAATCTGAAATTTGTTTTCATGATGGATTATGTAAAGACTAATGCTGATATTTATAATTGGTACATGAAAAATCCCAATGCAGACGCAAGCCTAATTCAAAGCTTTAGGTCAGCAATGGTGGGTTCGGGAACAGGTAATAATTCGTCTTCAAATTCATCGTCGTCTCCCTCTTCAAATTCACCTTCATATTCATCTTTGAGTAATTATCAAAACACAAATAATACCGATGGTGAATCTATGGACACGGATAATAGTAGCGTCGACAACAATAGCTTTACAGAGCCTCTTGGTGTTAATGAGAGTGTAGCTAATACTGAATCGGGTTTTGATAATGGTTTAGCAATTGCGGCAGCTACTGCTATTGCAGGCGGTGGAGCTATTGCTTACGGTGCCTATAAACTAAATAGCGATAGCAAAGAGAGTTAATAACTACTTCATCAAGTATTCTTAACTATTATATTATGCTATAATAACCTATATGGATATAGTGTTTATGATAATTGGGGGTGCAATAATAATACTACTTATTGTTGTGATAGTGCTTTTGTTAAAGAAAAAAGACCATAGCGAGGAACTAGCTAATTATAAAGCGATGGAAGAGCGATTGATTCGAATGGAGGGTGAAGTAGGTAAAATTAATCCTGCGATTGATCGAAATTTTCGCGAAAACCGCAAAGAAATTTCTGAGAATTTGGAAAGACTACAAAACAATAATGCAAAGAGTATTGAACAATTAAGGACTGGTAATGAGAAAAAGTTGGAGGAAATGCGTGAGACGGTTGATGAAAAACTAAAAGCTTCAGTAGAAAAGCGTTTTAACGAAAGTTTTAAATCGATTTCTGCTCAATTGACACAGGTGTATCAGGGTCTTGGTGAGGTTAAAACAATGACTTCGGAAGTGGGTAGTTTGAAAAAGGTTATGGAGGGCGTGAAGACAAGAGGAATTTACGGTGAAGTACAGTTAGGTGCAATTATCGAAGATATTTTAAATAAATCTCAATACGAAGAAAATGTAATTACAAAAAAGGGCAGTAGTGATCGTGTAGAATTCGCTATCAGGATGCCAGGTAAAGATGCTGAGAGTGTCGTATTCTTGCCAATTGATTCAAAATTTCCAGTGGAGAACTATTCGAGATTGCTATCTGCATATGATAAAGGGGATAAGTCGGATATTGATAAATATTCAAAGGCACTTGCTAACGACGTAAAAGAGCAGGCGAAAAAGATTTCAACAAAATATCTAGATCCGCCGATGACAACAGATTTTGGGATGATGTTTGTGCCAACAGAGTCATTATATGCGGAAATTTTGCGTATTCCGGGTTTGTCCGATGAGATGAGACAAAAATATCATGTATCTGTGACTAGTCCTTCGACTTTACCGGTAGCGTTGAATGGGCTTTTGATGGGGTTTAAAACAGTAGCCATTGAAAAACGTTCGGCGGAGGTATGGCAAACTCTTGGAGCAGTAAAGACTCAGTTCGGGAAGTTTTCAGATTTGTTGGAAGGTGTGCAAAAGAAATTGCAAGAATCTGCTAATAAAATAGAATCGGCTAAGACAACTTCAAGACAGATAGAAAAGAAGTTGAAAAGCGTGGAAGAACTGCCAGAAAAGGAATCTGTCAAATTAATCGGGGAAATCTAGAGTGAAAAAGTTTTTTAGTAAAATAATTGATGGTTCTGATTATTTTGTATTATTCACGTTAGACGCTGTTTTGATGATTTTAGAGCTAGTAGCGGCTCGCTTAATGTCGCCGTATTTTGGTAATAGCAATTTTGTTTGGACAGCGATAATTGGGATTATTTTACTAGCAGGTAGTTTAGGCAATTTGATTGGTGGCAAGATTGCTTCGCACAAACACCCTCGATATATAGCTTGTTTGTTATTGCTTGCTGCTTCAATATATATTGCAACAATTCCGTTAGTAGAAGGTAGTATTCTTGGTTCAACTAAGGAACTAAAAACTGGGGTACAATTCGAGGCCGTGATAAGTAGTATTCTGTTGTTTTTATGTCCTTCGACTATACTGGGCACTATCCCTCCGATTGTCATGAAGGAAAGGATTAGTGAAAGTAAGAATAAAGGTAAGGAGTCTGGGCGGATTACTGCTATTATTGCGCTAGGTAGCCTTGTTGGTACATTTTTAGGTGGGTTTTGGCTGATACCGACTTTTGGAACAAAAATCATTTTTGCGATGCTTGCTATTTGTATAGCATTGGTTGCGCCGTTGTTTATTCTGTCCGATAGAGATGGTTTAAAACGCGGAATAATCGTTTCTATGTTATTTGCTTTAGTCACCCTAATTTTTGGTATTATATCGTTAATAATCGTTAATGATGGTGCGCATAATTCAGAAATTAGTATTGACACTGAATATGGCAGGATTATTATCGTCGAAGAAAACCACAACGGCGAAAATATTAGATATTACAAACAGAGCGGAGCTTATTCTTCAGCAAGCTATACGAGTGATCAAAGAAAATACGATTTAGTGTTTGATTATTTGAAAAAATATGATGAGATGTTTAAATTTAGAGATATTAGTGAGGTCGCAATGATTGGTGGGGCCGCTTATCAATATCCAAAATATTATATATCTCATTATCCTGATAAAAAAATGGATGTAATAGAAATAGATCCAAAATCGACTGAAATAGCAAAACAATATTTTTATTTGAACGATTTATTATACGATTATGGTGATGAGCGACTGGGGCTTTATAATGATGACGGGAGAATCTTTTTAAGAGATAGTGAAAAGAAGTATGATGCAGTGTTAAACGACGCCTTTTCTGGTGAAGTGCCAGTTGGGACGATGGCTACAGTTGAAGCTGCTAAAATTATTAAAAACAGTTTGAAAGATGATGGTGTTTATATGTCGAATGTATTGGGTGCTGTGGAAGGAGACAAGGGCAAGTTTTTACGAGCAGAGGTAAAAACATTGCAACAGGTTTTTAAACATGTGTATGTAATCGCTGTTTATAAGAATCCAAAACCAGAGCGATATGTTAATTGGATGGTTGTAGCGACTGATAATGATAAGTACACTCCTAACGATATCGTAGATGTTAGATTAACTGATGATGATATTATCTTGACAGATGATTACAATCCAGTCGACAGTCTAGTAACGACAAATTACTTCGAATAGCTGATTATCTACTATGATATAATCATACTATGAAAATAGCGATACTTGGTGCGGGAGCGTTCGGCACAGCTCTTGGTGGTATTCTAGCCGATAATGGCTATGACATAGATTATTACGATCCTAAATTCGAGAAAGAAAACCTATCTTCAGTACTTGATAGGGCTGCATATGTATTGCTTGCTTCGCCTTCAACTGCTGCTCCATATTTATTACCGCACCTTCCTAAAGATGTTCCAATGATTATTGCAACTAAAGGTTTTTTAAATGATAAACAGTTTTTAGCATTCGATGATTATATGGTTATTTCTGGGCCTGGCTTTGCTGACGATATAAAAGCGGGAAAAAATACATATTTTACGATTACTGATAAAAAATTGAAGGATTTGTTTGGTGCTGATTATATTAGTTTTGATTATACAAACGATACCTGTGGTGTTTTGATGTGTGGTACACTTAAAAATGTTTATGCGATTCAGGCCGGAATACTTGGACTAAAACGTAATTCTTTATCATGGAAGGAATACATTATCAATGCTTCAAGTGAGATAAAAACCATCCTTTCCTTTAACGGTGCTAGCGAAAAAACCATGGACCTTTACTGTGGTATTTTTGATTTAGAGCTAACTTGCGGATATCCTTCAAGAAATTACGAATATGGGGATTTGCTTCGTAGAAATAATTCTTATATTCCAGTAAAAACAGTAGAGGGTTTAGCGGCTTTAAAACGCATCAAACGTGGTGAAATAAAGGTTCCGGATGATGCATTTATTATTAAAAATTTAATGGAAAGGTTCTAGAATGGGATTAAATAAAAAACAGAAGGAAGCAGTCGAATATTTAGATGGGCCGCTTTTAGTGCTAGCTGGGCCTGGTACAGGAAAGACTCAGCTGCTTTCTGAAAAAGTTGCATATATTTTGAAAAATACTGATACCAATCCTGAGAATATTCTATGCATGACATTTACAGAATCTGGTGCTACCAATATGCGTGAACGTTTGAAAACTATTGTTGGCAAAGAAGGTACAAAAGTAAATGTGAATACTTATCATGCTTTTGGTTCGGATATTTTGGCACAATATAGAAACTATTCTGATGAATATGATAGAAGATTAGACGATGCTATTGATGAGGTCACCCAATATAAAATCGTTAAAGATATTCAGGATAATTTACATGGCCGCGATATTTTACGTGGCGATAACGTCAAGGATATTATTGCTGTAATCTCAGCAGCTAAATCTGCAGGTTTGACGGCGAAGGACCTGGAAATTATTGCTGAGCAGAATATTGCCGATTCTGAAACCCTATCAAAAGCCATTTCGCCATTACTTAAAAATATTGTTCCGAGAGTTTTTAGGGAATCCTATGACAATGCTTATCGTCCAATATACGAGATTCTAAAAGGTTATACAGACACTGATACGATTGTGAAGAATATCGAGCGTTCGATTGGCGGAATGGCGAGAGATTTGAAAGACGCAATTGCGACTGCTGAACAGGAGCAGAAAATCAAACCACTTTCTAATTGGAAGGATACCTATTTTGAAAAGGATAATCACGATAATTATAGGATGAGGGATAGAGTTGCCAATAAGAAGCTACTCTCGTTGTCTCATGTGATGGATGAGTATGATAAACGGCTACGCAAGGAAGGTCTATTTGACTTTGATGATATGATTCAAGAAGCTTTGAAGGTTCTCAAAAATGATAAGGGATTCAAAGCAACTTTGATGGAGAGATACCAAGTTGTGATGCTCGACGAGTTTCAGGATACCAATCCTTCACAGTTTGCGATAATAAAAGAGCTGACTGATTATGAGAAACCACTTATCATGGCGGTAGGCGATGATGACCAAGCTATTTATGAATTCCAAGGGGCATTATCGACGAATCTAGTCGATTTTCAGAAACACTACGAAGCAAATGTTATACCTTTGGTTGAAAACTATAGAAGCACACAAGAGATTTTGGATTTTTCGAGAAAAATTATCAACCAAGCGCCTGATAGATTTGCGGACAAAGAATTAATCGCTCATAAAGAAGCCCCAAGTACGTCACAGATTACGCGTCATGAGTTTTTATCCTCAGATATGGAATATGCTTTTGTGGCTCAGAAAATTGCAGACCTAATTAAAGATGGCGTACCGCAAAACGAAATTGCCATTATCTCATATAAAACCAAATATTTTATGCCACTTTTGCCATATCTAAAAGAGTATCCTGAAATAAAAATTGCTTACGAAAAAAAGGACAATTTACTTGAAGATGAGAGGGTACACGAACTTTTGACTCTAGCTAGATACATTGACGAAATGGCTAATGGGAAACGGTCAAGTGTTTCAATTATGGAAATACTGTCTTATCCTTGCTTCGAACTGCCTGCTATTGAGGTGATGAAATTAGTCTCAAAGGCAAGATATGAAAAACGGGCAATTTTTGAACTTCTGGCTGATTCTGAAGTCCCTGAGATACGTATGGTGGCGGAGTTGATTGCAGGGCTAGTTACGAAGGCTATGAATGAACCACTAGAAGTATTCCTTGATTATTTGATTGGTGTAGCTGATTTTGATAGTATACGCTCGCCATTTCTAGAATACTATACAAAAGATGATGAGTATGCGACATTTTCTTTGTACGAGAAATTAGCTTCGCTTAGAGGTAAATTACACAAACATTTTGGAGAAAAACCACTTAAGTTAGCTGATTTGATACAAATGTTAGATGATTATGAACAGGCAGATATGCCAATTAATATAAGTTCGCCTTATCGTGATGCGGATGAGGCTGTGTCTATCCTTTCTGCGCACAAAGCTAAGGGCTTGGAATTTGCACATGTATTTATTATCTCGGCTGATCATATGGCTTGGGGCAAGGGAAAAGGGAATAATAATTTGCTGAGTTTACCAAAGAATTTAATGCAGATTCGTCATACCGGCACTACTGACGGTGAAAAACTACGGATATTGTATGTGGCTTTGACTCGAGCAAAGGATTCGATTACTATTACGAATTCATTGAAAGATTTCAACGGCAAGAGTCCAGAGAGGTTGGAATACTTAGAGGAATATACAGAGGGCGATAAGGTTATTTCGCCGCTTATCCCTAACCCAGATGTTAATACATACTATAAAGCAAGCGCGCAGCTTTGTTCCGATTCTAATCTGAAAAATTGGTTAGTGCCATATATCAAACCCACGCCCGATATGCGCTCAATCTATAAAGATCGTTTGTCAAAATGGAAAATGTCGGCTTCGTCTCTGACTTCATTTATAGATATCGTGTATGCAGGGCCAGAGGAATTCTTTAAGTCGTATGTATTGCAAGCACCACGAGAGCCAGAAACTGAGGCTTTAGCTTTTGGTGATTTAATGCATAAAACTTTTGAGAAAGTTACAAATAGTGGTATATCGGATGAAGAGGCTGTGGAGTTTTTCTTGGATGAGTCAAATAAAAAAGATTTACCAACGGACGTCTTGCAAAAAATTCGTGAACGGGGGGCAGAAGATCTGTTGATATCCTTGAATAAATTTAACGACGTATTGCGACATGGTAAAGCGGAAGTTGACTTTGGTCCTGAAAGAATCTCGATTGAGGGCGTACCAGTGACTGGTAAAATTGACCATATTATAATAGACGAAAAAAATAAAACGATTGAAGTTTTCGATTTTAAAACTGGCGGTTATCATAAGGAAAAATGGCAGTCACATGCGACACTTTATAAGTATATGTTGCAATTAGAATTTTATAAGTTGCTGCTCAATAATTCACCAACTTATAAAAAATATAAGGTAGAAAAAGCACATATCTTGTTCGTAGTGCCGGATCGTGATGGCGAAGTATATGATAAGGTCTATGAATATAATGAACAAGATGAAACTGAAATCAAAAAACTAATCAAGGCCGTTTATGGATTAGCTGTCTCACTTGAATTTATGGATGATCCAGATGTATTTGTATCGGCTAATAACACATTAGGACTAAAAAACATCAAAGATTTTATTGAGCTTTTGCTTGCAAAAACTTCTGAATAATAGTATTATATCGCCATCGGTCATAGCGAGCTATGACTAGAACATTAGAAAGGAGGTGACTATATGTCGATAATGAAAATATGGATGAAGAGAATCCATAGCATCACATGGAGCTGCCCTCGTTGTGGTAGGCCTTTCACGACAGAGATTGCACGTGATTTGCATTATCTCTCATGTGGTAAATAAATAACATTTTAATCCTCTATCCAATTACTATGGCAAGGCTAAGCCTTGCCATTTTTCTTTCTCTGTGATATAATTTTAGGAATTATGGCAAAGAAGAATAATACTAAAAGAAAACTAGTTGGGCTCGTTTCTGAAGAGTCTGGTGTTCGTGCTTATTATACTAAGAAAAACACGATGAATACTCCAGATAAGCTTACTTTGCGTAAGTATGATCCAGTACTACGCAAGCATGTTGTTTTTGCTGAGACTAAGAAGAACTTAGGTAGAAACGAAGTAAAAGAGAAGAAGCGCTAAGAAATTGGTATAGCAACAAAAAGTACCTTTTCGGACACGCGTCCAAAACCCCTGTCGCCACAGGGGTTTTGGCGCTACACCTCGCCTTGCCAGGCTCCGGAGTGTCCTCAAAAGTACTTTTTTGTTGCTATTCTAAGTTTTGTAGCCTATATTCAATATCCCTTAATACATTCATAAAATACATGAACGATTCATATGGCGAAGCATAGGCAGAGAAGTAGGCGTGGACATCGCCATCATTCCAATATTTAGTACACATAGAATAAGGATGATCTGACGTAGTGAGATAACGCCAGTCTGTAATAAGACGAAAATCTTTGGTCGCCATAATATCATTCTTTAGGCTATAAAGTTCTTGCATAGCTGAAGTCTGCATTTTATTGGACAACCATGCAGACAAATCTCGTTCAGTGTCAGCCCAAGTGACAGTATCTGGCATAGAAATCTCGTCTACCGGCTCTTCGAGTTCGCAGGCTTCTGACACGGTGACGAATTTGTTGCCATATTCAGATAGCCATTCCGATATAAATCCGTTCATAAATTTAAAAATACCAGTATCTTCCCATTGATGTTCGCCAAAGGTCTCAAAATCCATAAATAGATTGATGAGATTGCCGCGGAGAGAATCCATATTGAGCCACCCGATGTATTTTTGGGTAGTGAGCGGCCATTCACTCCAACTACGATTAGAAAACCTGAACGCTATATCATCGGACAAGCGGTAATTTTTTAATAAAAGCTTAGTAGTTTTGCAGTTTATCGGTGAATAAACATGATTGGGGCTACGCCAGCCGAGGATTTTATCCCATCCTTCAGCTAATACGGCTTTGTAGCCTTTGCTTTCTGCCCATTTGGCAAGTTCATCGTTGTAGGCGAGTTCGGTATTGCGAAATACTTGAGGTTTTTTACCAAATAGTTTTTCTATAACCATTGAGTGTAGATTAACTTGGCTATTGAATTCATCAATATCATAAAAAAATGATAAAGAATGATAATATGTTTCGCCAATGATTTCGGCTTGACCGCGTTTTACCATACGTTTGATTTGTTCGATTAATTCAGGTGCCCATCTGCTGGCTTGTTCGAGCCAAGTACCGGTGATAGAAAACGATACTTTAAACTCTGGATATATATGCATATTTTTTTCTAGTAAATCAAGCATTGGACGGTAGCTTTTTTCGGCGACTTTTTTGAAAATACGTTCATTGGATTGACGACTAGTGTATTGATCATTGAAATAATTTGAATCATTTGAGACATCAAAAATAGAGTATTCGCGGTAGCGAACTGGCTGATGGATATGCAAATATAGACAGATTGCGCGCATGTCAGTCATTCCTCTTATGTTTTATGGTTTTATTATAAATCTTCAGACATTTTTTTGCAACTTGATCCCACGAAATTTTACGGTATTCGGTTTGAACGTTTTCTTGTAACGATTCTCTTAGGGCGGGATTGTCCGCTACAGCAAGGATTTCATTTGCAAGCTTTTGCTTGTCCCAGTAATCGTATTTTAGAGCGGACCAGATAATTTCGGAAACACCAGATTGTTTGGTGAGAATTAACACATCACCATGATGAGCCGCTTCGAGGGCGGTTAGTCCAAAGGGTTCTGATACGGAACTCATTACAAAAATATCTGTAAGGGTATAGATATCGCGAAGCTTTTTACCGCGGATGAAACCAGTAAAAATGACGTTTTTGGCGATACCTAGATCGGCGGACATTTCGATAAGTTCGTTCAACTCTTCACCATTGCCTGCGAAAATGAATATTAACTTAGGATTTTTTGAAATAGCGAGTGCGGCGGCCTGCATGAGATTTGGTAGACCTTTTTGGAGAGTAAAACGTCCTACTGTTGAAACTATTGTATAGCTTGCTGATTTGAGATTTTCGACATAGCGGTAGAGTTTTTTGTCAAAATCGTAATTGTTTTTTTCGTAGTTTTCGTCAAGGGAATTATAGACGACGTCTATTTTAGAAAGCGGTATGCGATACTTGTCGTGAACGATGCGTTTGGTGGTTTCGGATACAGCGATGATACGATCTGCCATCATCAGGCCTTCATATTCAATTTCGTGGATGAGCTTGTTGCCACTGTGCATACCAGCGCGATCAAATTCAGTGGCATGGACGTGGGCGATTAGTGGGATATTGTGGTTTTTCTTCGCAATAATACCAGCTTCGTAGGTGAGCCAATCGTGAGCATGAACTGCATCGGGATGATGTGTCCTGAGATATTTTTCGACATATTCGCAGTATTCCTTTTGGACATTACGGATTGACATGAGAGTGTTTTCATCGATATTTGGAATAATGCTCTTGAATATTTCTAATGACGAATAGGAGCCATTACCGTAACGGTAAATTGGGTCAAGGTGGGTAGCTGGTAATATTCTCATAAAATCGGTGTCCGGATGTTTTGCATCGTATGGAATAACAAACTCAATACTAATGCCTTGGCGCGACAAAGCTTTGGCAAGATTTAAACAGGCGACGCCTAACCCACCGCTGTTATGCGGTGGTAATTCCCAACCTAACATAAGTATTTTCATCTATATTATTTTAGCATAAATTTTATGATTTGTGTAACATTTGTGATAAAATTAGTGTGGAACTTTATAAAGGGGTATAGCTCAGTTGGTAGAGCACTGGTCTCCAAAACCAGGTGTCGGGGGTTCAAGTCCCTCTGCCCCTGCCAAATTTATTATTAAAATCGCCTATCTTGGCGGTTTTAATTAATAAATTCCACAAGTTATTTTTATATGGTGTTATAATTAGGACATGGATTTTGAGTCGGTTGAAAAAGCAAGATTGGCTTATGCTGCGAAACTTAAGCGGGGGCTTATTATTTGCGTGATTATTCTTTCTGTAATAGTTACTATAGGGATTGCTTCTGGAGGTGGGGTTGGAGTAGTAGGTTTAGTATTTTTTGCTGCATTTTTCGTAGTTATAATTTATTATATTTTAAATTTTTTCCTTTATAGAACGGAGCGAACAGACTATCGAAAAGCATATAAGGGTTATTTTGTCGAGCGTAACATGAAGAAAATATTCACTGACCTCAGGTATGATCACGATTCTGGTATGCCTAGCTTGGTACTTGCTTCTACTGGTATGATTCGAACTGGTGATAGATTTTATTCGAATGATTTTACTGATGCAAAATACCATGATGTAAGTTTTTCGCAGGCTGATGTGACAATTCAAGAAGAACAAACTGATTCGGATGGCGATTCTTATTATGTGACAATTTTTAAAGGTCGTTGGATGGTTTTTGAATTCCCAAAAAAGTTCGCATATAGAATAGAAGTCGTACAAAAAGGTTTTTCGGCTAAAAAAATACCTAAGACTGGCCCAAATGGTCGAAAATTCGAAAGACAAAGTATTGAGTCTTCTACATTCCATAAAAAATTCAAGATTTATGCCGAAGATGGATTTGAAACTTTTTATGTCCTAGATCCTGCGCTGATTGACCATATTGAAACCCTAAGTAATAACTGTAAAGGAAAATTATTGCTTTGTTTTGTAGATAACAAACTTCATGTAGGTTTACATGATAACAAAGATGCCTTCGAACCTCCTTCACCACTAAAAAAACTTGATGAGAAAAAAGAGACCGAAAAAATATATAATGAGCTTAAAACTATTACTGATTTTGTTGATTTTCTAAAATTAGATAAGAAAATCTTTACTAATAAATAAGATTTATGCTACAATTAAACTATTATGGAAGGTAATAGAAGAAATAAACCGCGTGCGCTTTTAGTTTTTGGTGCTCCAGCTAGCGGTAAAACTACTTTTGCAGAAAAATTTGCCAAGAAATTTGGATTGGCATATTATAATTTTGCGGATTTAATGAATGATCATGGTTTTTCGTATGAGCAGATTCTAGTTATACTGGAAGAAATATTGAAAACTGGACAAACAATTGTGATCGAGGGCAGTCTTGATGCTGAAGCCAACCGTACAGAAATTCGAAATATCGTGCGTAAGGCTGGTTATGAACCTGCGTTGATTTGGGTGCAAACAGACATTTCCACTATTAGACAACGTCTTAAAACACGTTACAGAAGTGTTTCAAGAGCAAAAGAAGCCTATGATAAAGCTGTAGCTGAGATGGAAGCTCCGGCTGATAATGAAAAACCGATTATTTTATCCGGTAAACATACTTTTGAAACACAAACTAAACATGTGATTGCTGGACTTGCGGATTTGTAGAAGTGATTATCAATGATAAAGAATTTGGGGAAGTTATTGTTAGGCGGAGCCCTTTAGCGCGAGGAGTTAAATTTTCGATTTCAACTTCTGGAAGACTTGCAATGTCGGTACCTAAACACACCTCTGATTTTTTGGCAAAGAGATTCCTGAGCTCTAATCGTAAAATGATTCGTGAAAAATTGCCTATCAAAGATCCAAAAGAGCAACGTGCAAGGGATTATCAAAAAAAGATTCTTATGAAGAAAGCGCGTGAGTATTTGCCGTATCGTTTGGAGTATCATGCTAAATTATATGGTTATAACTATTCTAAATGTCGATTGACTCATGCCAATACAAGATGGGGGAGTTGTTCATCTAATCGTACGATTTCGCTTAATATCGGTTTGATGAAAGTGCCTGAACCATTACGAGATTATGTTATATTGCACGAGTTGGCGCATCTAAATCATATGGATCATTCAAGGGCATTTTGGGCAGAGGTAGCCTCGCACGACAAGAACTATCGTTCGCATGAAAAAAAGCTAAAAATGTTCAATCCTGGCATTTAATTATAATAAAACCATGCTTTTATAAAACGATTATGCTATAATTGTTGTAAGGAGGAAGTGTGAAGTTAAAAAAGCATCTAAACTCGAGAATTATTTTCGTTAGTTTGTATGTTTTTGCTTTTATTGCATATATCATATATGGTTTGCAACCTGCAAGAGCTGTAAATTATGATATTTCGGCTACTCTAAATATTCCTAGTATTGACTTAATTGCCGATGTGACAGCTTTAGAGCTTAAAAATGGTAAATTAGATACTCCAGATACGATAGTAGGTAGCTACTCAAGGCATAATAATAAAACTTTACTAATAGGCCATTCTACCACTGTTTTTAATAGATTGAATGAGGTACATTTAGGAGATGAATTAGAATATAATAATTCTGTTTATCATGTAGTTACGATTGATTTGGTACCTAAGCCGGATATTAGCATGACTTCCTTGCTTAAATTTGAGAAGAAAGACACTTTAATTTTAATGACTTGTGCGGGTGAATTATTAGACGGAAATGATGCAACGCATAGGTTAATAATAAAAGCAGTGAAGGGCTAAATTAATTCTGTTTGAATTTAAGCTTGATAGCAAAACCACCACCGGGTGCCATATATAGATCTAGTGAATCGGTGTAACCGACTTTCTTGTTTTGTTTGACGATAGCAAATGGGTTTTCACGATAATGAGCGTTTTCGGCATCGGCGTAAATGGAAGCTTCATACACACCGCCTTGTTCGAGAAAATCAAGATTGATATGGATACGACGTCCATTTTCGTCCGTAACTCCGCCAATATACCAATCTTTAGAATTACGATCTTGTCGAGCAACGATGTAATACTCACCGATTTCACCGGCTAGCGGTAAAGTAATGTTGAAATCTGTCGGCACGTCACGGATAAATTCAAACTCGTCTGGAAATCTGTGTTCATAGATAAACGGGCGATCGGCAGCCATTTGCATACCAGAATAGATTGTAACAAAGTAGGCTAATTGACGAGATAAAGTAGTGGCCATACGTTTAACGCTGTTGGCTAGATCGAGAATTCCGGATGTATAATCCATGCCTCCGGCTAGTAGCCTAGTATATGGCAAATAACAAGCGTGTGAGGGACTAAGTGCACCACCCTCGTATTCTTGGCCACGAGCCCCTTCTCTCGACAAAATATTTGGCCATGTTCGCTCAATGCCTGTACCTTTAATGGGCTCATGTATATCAAGACAGATATGCTTTCTTGCGGCAAGTTCAACGGTCTTTTGATAATGATTGACGCCAAGTTGTGAATGGTGAAATTCACGACGTCCATTTATCATCATGGTGCTACCTGCATATCCAGTTTTTATATAATGAACACCTCTGGCTGCGTAATAATTATATGCCTCTTCTAGCTGTTTTTCGTAGTTATCTACAAATCCGACGGTTTCATGATGTCCGACTATTTCAATATTGTTGTTTTTAGCATAGCGTGACACTTCGTCTAAGTCAAAATCTGGTGTTGAGATTGTAAACTTGTTATGGATACCATTTTCAAGCCAATCACCTTCCCAACCTTCATTCCATCCTTCAATAAGCAGCCCTGCGATACCTAAGCGAACCGCAGCGTCGATATACTCTTTGGCATGTTCGGTAGTAGCGCCGTGGCGTTCACCTGGTGCCCAAGTCCATTCACCGACGAACATTGCCCACCAAATGCCGATGAATTTAAGGGTTTTGACCCAGCTAAAATCTGATGCTGGTGGTTCGTTTAGTGCGTACATTACGCGATTGGTAGTTAATTCAATGGCAGAGTTTGCTATCATAATGAGGCGCCATGGCGTTTGGAAGGGAAGTAGGACATGAGCTTTAGTGCCGTCAGACAGTGGCGTGATATCAGTTTTTAAAATATTATTCTGATTCAGTTTAATTGTAGCAGAGCCATAATTATATAGTGCGGCTTCATGGATGGCAAGATAATATCCTGTTGGAGTTTTGAGGGTTAAAGGTGTATGAACAGATTTTTTGAGTTGATGGACCATGGTTTTTTCGTAATTGTACTCGTATCTATCCGGTTGGTAGGCAGGAATTTTCCAGGCGATAGAATTGAGGTCCACGTTAAATT
Source organism: uncultured Candidatus Saccharibacteria bacterium (assembly GCA_946414465.1). Lineage (GTDB taxonomy): Bacteria > Patescibacteriota > Saccharimonadia > Saccharimonadales > Saccharimonadaceae > Nanosyncoccus. The sequence continues at coordinate 65,593 of CAMKOP010000003.1, forward strand.
CGGTAAGCTCGTCCTTGATGGTAATTTGACGAAATTTTGGTTGAGGTGGAATTTCATAGCGGAAGGCGACCGCATTATTGAACACACGAAATCTGAGTGTAAAAATACGTTTTTGTTCTTTTTCTTCTGATAAGTAAAAGGTAGATTCATTATAATTGTTTTTTATGTAACGTTCCTCGCCCCAAGGTAATTCTATTGTTTCTTCATGCTTCTTTTTTTGTTCACGGATGATAATCAGATCATCGACTAGCGGAGTTTCACCGCAGATTAAAAAACCTAATCTGGATGGTTTGACAATACGCTTGTCGTTTTTATAGACAGAATAAAACAATTGGCCAGATTTTAGTTCTAAAAGGCATTTGATAGACTTATCGGGTGAATAAAACTCCTTTTCTGCCTTTTTCTTACCAAAAAGATTTGCCCACTTGAACATAAGATAATTATAGCATATAATAAAAACATGGCTCGTAAGAAGCGAAATAGAGTGAAATATTTCTTGGTGGCAGTGGTATTATTTGCGATAATGTTTGCAGGTGCATTTCTTGGTATACAATACTTCACAAAAACTGGTATTTTCAGAATTCCCGGTGTAGTGTATTATGACGAGAGTTTAAATGAAAGTGAAATTGAACTTCTAAAGAGCATTTTCACCGAAGAGGTTGATTTAGATAAAGATGTGACGATTTCAGCACGATATAGTTTAGTCAAGCCAGAGTTAAATAACGGTGAATACCTGTATAACATTTCCGTACCAGTGACTGATTATTATAGTTTGGATAGTAATATTGAAGCGAGCGAACCAGAACTATTATTTGCGGACGCCTATCAGTCCGACGTAGCTTTTACGATGACAGATATCGATGAACTTGATTTTAAGAAAAAACTACTTAGTATCAATAATAAGTATTATCTAGATGATTTTACTGAAGGGGCAGTATTTAGAACAATTAAGTTTGACTCAGCAATGTTTGATGACGAGATAAAGCCATTGGTGGAAGAAACATTTACAAAAACATTCCCGGAAAAATCATCTGTGTTGACTTTTGCGCAGACTGGCGTGACGGCGCTTAGTCGCGGGATGAATTCTAAATTAGTTTCTGTGGGCGGTGATGCGACTTATTTTGCTGAGAATATTAAAGATTATTTATCCAGTTTTGATTTAACTCATACTTCAAATGAGTCATCTTTTACGACATTTGCTAACTCTTCGAATATTTGCTCTGATACTAGATTCATTGATACTTTGACTGCGATTGGTTTGGATATTGTGGAATTAACTGGTAATCATAATCAGGATTGCGGTAATGAAGCAGCTTTAAATTCAATTGATATTTACGAACAAAACAACATTAAGATGGTCGGTGGTGGTCGTAATGCTGAGGATGCAGCTAAGCCTCTAAATATCGCTGAAAAAGATACTAATATCACATTCCTAGCGTATAATCTTTCGACCGGTGGGGCTACTTATGGTAATACACCTGGGGCAAATCAGTATTATGAAGAAAATGCAATTAGCGAAATCAATGCAGCCAAAGAACGTGGTGATTTTGTGATCGTGGATATACAATATTATGAATGTAGTGCATATGCCTCAGAATACGAGGATCCGACTTGTGATAGGGCAGACTCTGCAGCAGGTGATCAAGTCGGTTTCTTCAGACACCTGATTGATCTAGGTGCTGATGTAGTGGTCGGCACTAGTGCGCATCAGCCTCAGACTTTTGAGCTATATGGTAATGGAGCGATTTATTATGGACTTGGGAATTTGTTCTTTGATCAGATGTGGTGGCCGGGGACTACTCGTAGTTTGATTTTGGCGCATTATTTCTATGATGGAAAACTACTTCAGACAAGAATTGTTCCGACTATTTATGATAAATCATTGCAAACTAAATTATTAGATGAGGACACTTCGAAATGGTTCATCGGAAGACTACTAAGCGTAAGACCATAAAAAAGAATTCTAAAAACTTTTGGAGGCTAATGGTATATGTTGTCTTTTTTGGGGCTATGATTGCCGGTATTACGTTGGCGGTATTAATGCTAGTCTTTAGACCACAACTAATACCTGATAATGAAAATCTATCGAACGAGGAGGAGATTGTAACTACAGAACCCGAGCCGGAAATAATCCTACCAGATAAAATTGATTTCCAGGCGATTATAGATGATTGGGTTAGAACATCAGGCGGCAATAAGAGTGTCTTGGTATATGATCTCGAACGTGATGAAATGGTCGGAGAGTATAATCTAAATGAATCCTATAACACTGCATCTTTGTATAAGTTGTTTGTGGTTTTGGAAGGATACCGTAGAGTTCAAGCAGGTGAATGGCAGGCTGAAGAGGTTGCTGGTTCGACCGGGAGAACGATCTCTCAATGTCTTGATTTAGCGATTCGCGAGTCATATTCTCCTTGTGCGGAGGTACTTTGGTCTAAAATTGGTCGCGCAGAGTTGGATGATATTGTAAGAAATGACTATAATATTATCAACTCAGATATTTCTAATTTGATTTCAAATCCAAAGGATATTCTAGCGGTAATGAAGCTCTTTTACGAACATAAATATATAACTGACGAGACGTTATTGAATCAAATAAAAGATTCGTTTTTGAATCAACCGGCTACTACCTATAATTGGCGTCAAGGGCTGCCTAGTGGTTTTACTAAGGCTAACGTATATAATAAGGTTGGATGGGATTTTAACCCCGATGGAAATTATTGGAACATTTATCATGATGCAGCAATTGTCGAATTCCCGGAATCTAATCGTCATTATATTGTAGTCGTGATGTCAAATCGTCTGCCTTTTCAACAGATTAGAAAACTTGGTACTAATATAGAAAAACATTTTTACGGCGAATTGTAATTAATAAGTACTAAAGAACTGAGACCAGTAGGTTTTGTAGTCTGAATCTAAATCGAAATTGAAGCCAACGGCGAGTTTAGTGTACTCAGGATTAAGAATATTGGCACGGTGTGTTTCGCTACCCATCCATAGAGCCACAGTGGTAGCAGGTGAAACAGCAGCATTGCCAATGGCAAGATTTTCGCCACTAACACCACCTGAACTAGGGACTGGACACACTGTAGACCAGCTGGTGCCATCTGGGCGAGTGTGGGCATATTTAATGACAGTTTCTTTGGCTCGAATATCAGCAGCTTCTTCACAAGTATAACCCCATGAAAGTTGTTCCAGATTGTTTTTGATACGAATTTTATTAACTAATGATAAGACTTCATGTTTCCACTGATCTGCTGGTGGAGCAATTACTGTCACAGTAATAGAATCTTTGCGTCTGCCGTCGTAGGTACCGGCTGTAATGGTGGTAGTGCCAATGCCACTAATCACTGGGTAGCGGCAAGTTTCATCATTGTATCCCAACCAGGTACGAGCAGAATTATAGAATCCTGAGATTACATTAGTGTTGGAGGTCTGCCAATACATCTCGCCGAGGTCTGATAAACTACCACCGGTACAGAGATCGATGTCTGGTGTAGCATAGATAGTAATGGCATTTTCATTCCAAAGTTCACCAGCTGGTACTTCTGTATTGTCAAATTCATGACTTGAGGTGGAAACATAGTCATCATTTCCTGTAGCATAGATACTATTTGATTCCACATCTGAATCAGATACTGATTCAAGAAGTTCCATTTCGCCGATAGTATCTTCTACGATATCAGAACGTTCATCAACAGTGCGGAACGTAAGTCCATCGTTAAACCAGATTGCGCTCGCGATGAGGACGCCCGCTATCAATATGGCGGCCGCATTAACTGACAACAATATTGTCATTTTATTGTTTTTTGGACGTTTTTCGTCCATGATTATTTTTTCTCCTTGTGTTTGTTATCCAGAGTCAGAGATTTTACAAAGGTGAGTGCTTCATTTAAAGCTGGCATCAAAGCAATAAAGATAAGTATCATAATAAAGTTTAGAATTATTACTTCGGTTGATGGAGCAGACCCACGGAATAATGCTGCAAAGATAATCGAGAATATAATCATGTAAATAATCGCAACTGACGCAACGATAACTACGTACGATAATATACGTAGCCAAGCTGATGAAAGATTGAGCATTCGGTAACGTAAAATTGTATAATACACGGCGATAATTGTGACAGCGAGTGCGAGCGGGCCAAGCCATATTAGTGACCAATTATTGAACAGTGGCAAAATGAGGTTAAAAACTAACACGATTGTACTGGATAGCCCAAAGCTAGCCATCGTGACGATATCTCCGCCTTGTTTACGCTTGGAGTGTGTTTTGAAAAACTGGTGAGCAAATACGCCGATGATAACAGGTACGATTGCGCCAAAGAAGGCAATATAACTAAAATATAATGGGCCAATATTCATTACTACACTGTTGCCAGTGTGGCTTAAAATAATATCTGAATATAGAGCACTTGGGTTAAACATGATTGCTCCGCCAATTATTAAACCTAAAACAAGAAAGATAAAAGTGGTAATTTTACCATATCTTTTTTTCCAAGCACCGTAACCTAAAAATGCGACATCAATCAATATTGCGCTAACAAAAGTCCAAATAACGTGCCAATTAATTGTGTTGGATTGTTCTGGACGAGCCACTAAAAAGATAGAAATTGATGCCATCCATACGGTGGCAAATATAGCAGCGGCAAAATACCAAGCTGAGCGTACACGGTCGCCTTTGGTTGCGCCGAAGAAAACGATAGCGCCAGACAAAAATGTCAGAATTGACACTGTGGCTAGTAGCATAACAATTAATTGCATTTACCTCCTTTTTAATTATTATAGCACAATTAATGGTTTATTTGTTTATGTTTATATGGTTGTTGAAGTTTTGATTATTGTCGCCAACAGTTGTGGTCGTGTCAACAATAGCAAAATCTTGATATCTTTCATTATTTAAGTAGATGGTATAGGTACTACCCAGCACGAATTTGCCTGTACCTACAGCCAGATGTGAGAATTTCTTAATTGCTGTGTGTTCAACGATTGTTTCGTTATTGCTATTTTTAATAGTGATAGTTGTGCCGGCTGGTTGTTCAATGTCGAAGAATACACTAATGTTATTAATAGCTGAGGTGTTACTAATAGACTCTGCCATGCCACTTGAACCAACGGCTAAAATCTCGCCACCGTTCTGAATAATGCTTAGTCCAGAGTCTAATGCACTATTGCCGTTGTTTGTAGGACCGTCTACAACGATTATTCCATCGTTAATATAAATCCATCCGTTACTGTCGATACCATCACCCGAGGAGTTGATTTTTATCTCGCCACCATTGATAGTGAGAATGCAGTTTTCGTCCGAATCAAATGGACCTCCACCTGGCCTGTTGGTGGTAGCTGAGGCATCAGCCCCGCCACCTGTGTTTATTCCATCATCTATTGCCGTGACGCTGATGACGCCGGAATTTATTGTGATAACTTGTGCTTCAATACCTTCGTAGGCTTTGGTGATATTGATATTGCCGCCGTCAATTACAAGTGTATTATTAGCGTGAATAGCGTCATCATTGGCATTAATGGTAATATTGCCGTCTACTATACCTAAATATATGTCTGAATGAATTGCATCATCATAGGTGTCGAGATTGAAAAATCCGTTTTCGATAAGAATATTTTTAGTTGCTTTGATACCTTTTGCACTAGATTTAATGTTTAAATTGCCATTTTCGATTAAAACAAAACCTTTGCCATAGTTTGATTCATCGGTTGATTTGATGGCGTCAGCTTTTGAATCGATATTGAAGTTGCCTGATGTTATATATACCGAATCTGTACCGCGAATCGCATCATCTATGGATGTAATTTTATAATTACCCCCACGAAATGTTAAATCGTCTTTACCCACTATGCCATCTTCATGATTTGCAATGACGTTCAAATCGCCTTCTCCTTGCAACGTGAAATCGGATTTGACATAAATAGCGCCTTTGACGTCCGATTCAAATGAATTGGCATAATTTGTACCGTCGGAAATAGTATTTTCACCAATTAATTCTATAACTATATCTTCTGCGGATTTTCCATAAATTGCTGGACCAGAATTATTATTTATCATGACATTATCCAGAATTAGTTTAACTTCGCCAATGCCAGCCTCAATAGTGACGCATCCGTCATCTAAATTGCCTGTTAGATGGTAAGTACCGGATTGATTGATGGTCAATGAATCTGAGAGAATGATGTCTTTGGTAGCATAGCGATCCCAATTGATTTTGAGATCACCATTGTCTATATCGATGGCCTTAGTTATTTCTTCAACAGAATCGGCGTTATCCTGATTATTAATTAATATCGCAACTACAATTACGCCGATTAATGCGAAAATACCAAGTATGGCTCGCCAATCAAATGTAATCAACTTTTTTCTATGATTAGCTTGCTGAACTTTGGCCGAACTACTGGGTTTTTTGTTCCAGGAGTTATGCTCTGCCATTAAATATCCTCCTCGAGACAGGGTTCGGAGAGTAGGATTTTAAGATTGCAGTTCTTGACGCGAATTTCATCTAGGAATTCCTTTTCTTTGATGCCATGACGTAGTTTAATATCGTAGGTAAGTTTATAGAGACTGCCCATATTCATGGTTTTAGTTTCGACCAATTTGGCGCTAGAAGTGTATTTTTTGAATATTTCGGTAAATACATCATCATAGTCTAAATCTTCTGGTATGACGACTTTCAGCACTCTTGCTTGGGCGTTTGGTTCGAGGATATGGGTATAGGAAAAGAATACGATTGCAATAATACCAATTGCAGTGATAACTGCAGCAAAAAGTAGGTGTCCCATACCAAGAGCCAACCCAATCATCATGGCGAAAAATACACTTAGCAGATCTTTGGCGTGACCCTGAATTGAACGAAAACGAATAAGCGAGAAAGCGCCTAGAATTGCAATAGAAGTACCGAGATTCCCATTTATCATAATCATGACGGCCATGACGAGTAGTGGCAGAACTGCCAGTGTAATAAGAAAACCTTTAGTCGTCTGTGAGGTTTTCATATGGGTGATGGCGATAGCGAGACCAAGTAGTAGTGAGGCTCCTGCGCATATTAATGCAGTCTTGATATCAAGACCCGTTGCTGCTGTATCAAATAGACTATTGAACATTCTGCTCCTTTATTATTTTTTCGTATATTTTACCTATTTTACTAAATTGCTGAGGATAGAGATGTAACTTTGAAAGTTCACTCACGAGCCAAAGCGGCAAAACTTCATGCGCCTTGATTTCTAGGATGATGTTGTGATTATCCTTAAAATAAATTTTATCACGTTTTCCTTTATTGAAGGTTAAATTGTAGTCACGATATTTAAGTTTTTCGTCAAAAGTAATACGAAGATTGTCTTCGCCTTTGTAGGATTCGCGATTGTAGATGACCATTATTTTTGGTTTGAGCTTGAAATGTTCAATCAGATAGTCGACTTCTTTGGCGATTTGAAGTTCATGTTTTGTCTTGTCCGAAAACCTAACTAGTTCATATAAAGTTGTTTTGCCACTAATTAATTTGTCAAATTCTTCATGAGTAATCATGACTCGACGTTTGTAGCCTGGGTTTAAGTCGCGGCCACGTAGTTTGGTTTTGATTTCTAGAAACACTCGATCATAGCCACCATAACTTCTGGCACGGAGTTTGTGCTTAAAAACTGGCTGGTCGATAGATTGGATAATTAAATCAAAATTATTGGTATCAAAATAGAGGTTGTATACCTCGGACTTGTGATAACTATCTTTGTGCATGTTTTTTCGGATTGCTTTTTTTAGCTCCTTTTTGTCTGCATTAGTAATCAGATATTTCTTTTCAATCCGATCAAAAACCTTACCGTCCATATAGTCTATTATAATACGTTTAAGTCAAAATTAACAGGGAATTACCACCCCTGTTTATATTGACATTTTTGCATAAGTGTGATATAATAATAAGATAGGTCATTAGTGGCTGCAACTTAAAAACTCTATATAAGGGGGAAAACTATGAAGAATTTGAATAAGAGAGAGAAAATTCTTTTTTCAATAATCATTATTCTTGTAATTGTTTTGATTACAACTTTTGTTGCCTTGAATAAGGCTCAGACTGAACGAAATAGTCTGGCTTTTCAAAATTGTTCATTGCAGGAAGCAAAGAATGATGTCGACGCGACAAATCTTAAGCTACTTGAAGCGCTGAGGTATGAGCATAGAATTGCTGTATCAAGTGACACTAAGCTACTTGTTGCAGATCTTGCCTGGCTTGATCGAGAAAATGATACTTTTTACATGGATGCATTTATCGATCTTGATAACGGCGAGGAAAACTGCTTCAAAAGGCTCAAAAAACTCTTCGATGAAGACAAAGAAGCTCGCGAAAGAGCAGTTAACATCGTATGCTATCACTTAGACAATATTTGTCTATATGAAGTTACAAGTGATTATTATGATCAACTGGTTGCAGAAAGTACCACAGACTAAGACCTATCAATACCCGTATGTTTACGGGTATTTTTTTTTGTGTTTATGCTATAATTAGTATGTAATGCTAGAAATTCGGAGTGTGTCGAAGGTCTATCAGACTGGTGGTATTCGCCGTACTGTTTTAAATAAGGTGCGGATAAATTTTCGTGAGTCAGAATTTGTGGCGATTTTGGGGCCTTCTGGTTCGGGTAAGACTACACTCCTAAATATCATTGGTGGTTTAGATAAATACACTACAGGTGATTTAATTATTAATGAAAAATCAACTAAAAAATTCCGTGATAAAGATTGGGATTCTTACCGTAATCACAGGGTAGGATTTGTTTTTCAGTCCTATAATTTGATTCCTCATCAAACCGTATTAAACAATGTAAGGTTGGCTTTGACTTTATCTGGCATTTCAAAGCGTGAATCTGTAAGAAGGGCTAAAAAGGCTTTAAAGGATGTGGGGCTCTCGGAACATATCAATAAACGTCCAGCACAGCTTTCGGGTGGACAGATGCAGCGAGTCGCGATAGCGAGAGCATTAGTAAATGATCCGGATATTCTGCTAGCAGACGAGCCAACTGGGGCGTTAGATTCTGAAACCTCAGTTCAAGTAATGAAAATCTTAAAAGAGATTTCCAAAAACAAATTAGTCGTAATGGTGACTCATAATCCAGAATTAGCCGATAAATATGCTACAAGAATAATTAAATTAAAGGATGGTAAAATTACCTCTGATTCTAATTCTTATGATGGCAAGATTAAGACTGATTTAGATTCGAGTGAGGCTGGGCGTAAAAGCAAAAAAACCAAGATGTCGTTTTTGACGGCTTTGACTCTGTCATTGAATAATCTGTTGACTAAAAAAGCCCGTACGATACTAGTAGCGATGGCGGGATCAATTGGGATTATAGGTATTGCGTTGATTTCAGCTGTCTCGACTGGCTTCCAGAATTATATCGACAAGATCGAAGAGGACACCCTGACTTCATATCCATTGGCCCTCCAAAAAGAATCAGCTGATGTTTCTGGGATGCTGCTTAGCCTTTCTGGCGGTGAGTCAGTAGAAACTTTCGATAACAAAATCCGCGAAAACCAAATTCTAACTTCTACACTCGGTAATGTTTCTAATAACGATTTACCAAGTTTCGTAGATTATCTGAATGCGCACTCTACAGAAATCAAAGATGATATTAGATTAATGGAATATGAATACAATGTCGATCCGGTAATTTACACTGTGGATGCGACCAATAAAGTCGCTAAAATGAACCCAAGCAATATGTTTTCGACCTTAATTGGAGATAACTCTTTGCTTAGAAACTATTCAACCATGACATCCGTATTTAGACAGTTTGATTCAGACAATCTGAAGAATGACACCGAATTACTGGCTGGTCGTTATCCTGAAGAATATAACGAAATGGTAGTCGTTCTCAGTAAACGTTCTGAAATATCAGAACTCTTAACTTATTCTCTAGGTTTCCATGACTCACAAGAATTAAATGAGATTGTTTCAAAAATCCTTAGTGGGGAAAAGGTTGAGATTAATAATGAGCCTCTGGAACTAACTTATGATGATTTGATGAATGTCGATCTCAGATTATTATTACCGGCCGATTATTATAAATACAATGAAAAATATGAAATATACGAAGATATGTCTGGGGATGAAGATTATATGAAAAAAATATACGACAAGGCTGAGAAATTGCATATTGTCGGTGTGGCTGTAATGGATAGGGAGATGGTTTCAGCAGGTAGTGGCGTAGCGTATTTACCTTCACTTGTTCAGCATATTATAGATGAATCAAGTAAAACTGAAATTGTAAAAAGGCAGCTGGCTAACCCTGAAATAGATATTTTTTCGAATACCAAATTCGGCGAGGAAGGGAATAATTTCAATTTTGAATTCTCGGATTTGGTTTTAATCGATGAGGCCAAGTTGTCGCAGGCTTTTGGTGTAAATATAGATCAAAATACTATTGCTGAAAAAACCAAAGAGTATATTAACCAAATATCCAATGATATTACAGCGGATGTTTCGCCGATTCGTGATGAATTAGCTAATAAATATAAAGATTTGGCGGAAAAATTAAAGAATGAGCTTCTGCTTGCTGGTTCGTTTAAAAAAGCAGACATTGAAGCAATTGCTAGTGAGTTTATTTCTAGGCAAGATTTTAGTGATTTGGAAAGTAAATACTATCTTCCAGCCGATAAAACTAGCGCACTTTATCAGGGCCTAATCGTCGGCACTCTACAAGGATATGTGAAGGCCTATGGTATGACTCAAATGATGAATCCAAGTTATGACGAGGATACCAGTGATATCATGGTGAATGCGATGCGATTTGAACAAACTATAAATAGCTGCCTTGATTCGATGCAGTTTAATGCGGCATTTGACGCAATTGCCGTGTCGATGACCGAATTAAATATGAAAAAAGAGATCCTGACGAAGGTTGGGAATTTAAGTGCGTATTTATCAAGCAGTTTTGCGGATGCTTTTCATGTGGACCAAGATGCTATTATTGGTGCATTTAAGCTAAACTTCTCAGAGGAAGAATTGTCTCGCGTCGTATCTGCGATGTTCACAAGAAAGAAAACTTCACTGGCTACCAACTTGTCGGCGCTAGGATATCAAGACTTAGATGACCCAACTATGCTTTCTTTCTATTTTTGGTCATTTGACGGAAAGACACGTTTTATTAATTTTTTGGATGAGTATAATGATTTGATGAAAGAGACAGGGAATGACGAAAAAGTGATAGAATATACTGACACGACTGGGATACTGATGTCGTCGGTAAAAACTATCGTAGATGCAGTGTCGTATGTTCTGATTGCTTTCGTGTCGATTTCTTTGGTCGTTTCTTCGATTATGATTGGTGTAATCACATATATTTCTGTGTATGAACGCACTAAAGAAATTGGGATTTTGCGAGCAATTGGGGCGTCAAAACACAACATCTCTTCGATATTTAATGCAGAAACGTTTATCGTTGGGTTTTTGGCTGGATTATTCGGTGTGGGTATATCATATATGTTGATTCCTATTATTAATCTAGTTTTGCATCATTTCACTGGTGATATACCATTATCGGCAACCTTGGATCCTCGTACAGCAGTGCTACTAGTGGTATTATCAGTGATTTTGACCTTGATTGCTGGACTTATACCGTCTCGTTCTGCTTCGAAGAAGGACCCGGTAGAAGCTCTTAGGAGCGAATAACAGAAAGAAATGACAAATCTATTGACTTTTTAGCATAAGTGTGATATAATATAAACATAAGCTTAATTATTATCGATAGCTTATCGTTATTTAATATAGAGATAGCAGGGGGTGTAGTATGAAAAAAGTATCTTTTGTAAAAGTAGCAGTTATCACTGTAGTTTGCATAGTTGTTTTTCTCGGATTGATTTACTTGAATTCGTTCCAGTTTATGGGCGAAAAATTCATCGATGCAGTATATGGTACGCATGTATATGTCATGCCAGATCAGCTTACTGGTGAGGATATGATAACGGCTGGCTATGAACATAATACTCAGGTGCATGATTATATATTGTCCAAATATCATATAGACGATAATGGTTGGAAGATCGATTTTGAGGGACCGACTAAAGTAGCTCCTCCATGCGATGAAATTACAAATGATGAGCCTGCAGAATATTTTAACAAATCAATTTGACTACTTTTTTTAACCCGAAGCATGACGTTTCGGGTTTTTTATTTTAATCATTTTATGATATAATTATAGAGCACTGGGGATTCGCCAAGTGGTAAGGCAGTGGGTTCTGGTCCCACCATTCGGGGGTTCGAATCCCTCATCCCCAGCCACAAGGATATTAACCCTGGAGTGTCATCCGTGAGTCGGAGAACGCCCATTTTACAGGGGTTAGATACGCTTTTGCAAATTGCTTATAGCTATATATTTATAGTCATAAGCGATATTTTTTTGCATTAATTCTGATCGTTCAGCGATGTTGTGTTTAAGATACTAGCGACGCAACACCTTCTATGCAATAGACCCTAATTTGAAACACCGTTCCTGACTGCAATAGCTATACTAATAATGTTGACGCTTGACAATATTACCCAGATTCCTAGTGCTACACCAAACACAGTAGGTAAGATACCTGGCATTGCGATGAGAATGATTCCGATGATGATAGATAGCGCGCCAGAAGCAATCCCAAAGAATGGGATGTAAAAATTATGTACTGCAAAATTTAGGGCAATCAAAACGATGCTAAAATTTAGTTTTGTCTATTTTTTTTAAAGCAGTTTTACTTGATTTCTCTGGTAAAATAGTATATAATATATTTTGATATTATATATTGCACCTTTATAATATGTTGCAAGTGTTTTATTTGATATGGAGGTATGAGATGAGTGTTTTAAGATTTCCACCGAACATCCAATGGGAATTAACTTCGGAATGCAATCATGATTGTGTCCATTGTTATAACTATTGGAGAAAGGATTTTGAAAAAATTGCAGGTATGCCAACGGCTAAATCTGAAGATGAATATCTTGCTATAGCTAAGAAAATTATCGAGCAAAAACCGGTTTCTGTTATTTTAACAGGTGGTGAGCCGTTGTATGCTTTTGATAAAATCAAATCTTCAATCCTTCTTTTGAAAAATGAAGGTATTGTAGTAACTTTCAATACTAACGCAGTGCTTTTGAATGATGCTATATGCGATTTTTTGAAAGAACATCGTATATCCCTATTTGTGTCCTTGCCTTGTGCTGAACCGGGTATTTGTGATTTGATTACAAATACGAAAAATTCTTTTAAACATATAGTAAAAGGGCTTGATTTGGCATATAGTTATGGAATCAAATTTTCGAATAATATTGTCGTATCTAACAAAAACATCGATTATGTTGATATGACAGTAAAGTTTTTGAGGGACAGATACGATGCAAAGTACGTATCAATAACTCGCGTGAGTAAGCCTATCAATTCAGATGAAAGCTTTAATTCTTGGCTGCTTGGTAGAGAAGGCATTATGAGGTTACAGAATATTTCTGTCGAAGTACACGATAAATACCAAATAGAAGTCGGTACGGCTTGCCCTTATACACCATGCAGTATTTATACGCAGGAGGCTTTTGACCTGTTTGGGTTCAAGAAACTTTGTACGGCCGGTAAAACTAGCTATACAATAGATACTAATGGTAATATTAAGGCTTGCCCTAGAGACAGCCGTCTGTATGGTAATATCTTGACAGAAGATTTTGCGGAGATTTGGGAACGAATGTCTGAGTGGCGAAATACCACCTTTATTCCTGATGAGTGCAAACAATGCAAAGAATTACCTAGATGCTTAGGTGGATGTAGAGTAGATTCTATCCCTCTTTCGGGCAAATCTGACGCACTTGATTTGATCTCTGATCCATCTAACTTGCCTATTAGGTTCGAGACTCACGATGCAGTGAGAAATTTTGAGGGGATGTCGTTTGTGTTTGATGCAAACGCCATTCGTTCCATCAAAGATAATGATTTCTACCGAATTTCTAGCGGCCGTAATTATATAATGGCCACGGATGAACTTCGTGATTTTCTTTTTAGACGTTCAAATTTCTCATATGATGATGTAAAAAATACATTTGAAATAGATTCTAAAATGACGAATATGATCATTGGACGCCTTTTGTCTAATGATATTATTCATAAGAGTTAAGGAAGGGGGGTGAGGATATGTCAAGGTTTTTCGTAAATCCGTACAGCGAAGCTCTTGCAGCTCAGATTGATACTGAAAATTATTGTCAGTGTCATTGTGATTGCGACGTTGCGAATTGCGAATGCAATTGGTAATAATATGCAACACCTAATAAGGCGCCTTATGGCGCCTTTGTTTATGTTATAATAGAAATACTATGGCGGAAAAGAAAAATATTTTTGAAAAACTAGATTTAGAAAAAATGACAGCAGATGAGGTAATTGATAAGCTTCAACACGAGAATTATTCACTGCTTAAGACTCTTGATTCTGATGACTTGAGAAAAGAAATGGTAAAAGTTGGCAAGGCTTGTAATACTGCAATCAACTATTTTTTTAGAACAACTGGTCCAAAAAATGACGAAAAAAAGCACAATCAAGCTGCGAGACGAAAATTAGTCAAAGTTCTGTCAAAAATAACGCCCGGTTCATATGATGGCATGCCTAAGGATTCGAAAGACGGCATGGTAATTGGTTTTAACCATCCATCGCTTGGTGAAATTGCACGAATTTTAGTAATGAAGATCGACATCATGGGTGATAAGCCAATGTATTTTCCAGTTAATCTACCCTGGTATGAGGCTTTAGCACCAAATTACGATCGAATTAAAAGACTTGGTATTATTATTACTCCTACTATTACACCTTCGACTTGGAAGAAAATGAATTTGAAAGAAGGTACTTGGAAATACGAGCAAGGGAATCGATTAAAGCGCGAATTTAAAGACATATATACAAAATTATCTCATGACGCAATCAAAGAAGGCGGAGTGATTTTTGTGGCGCCTTCGGCTACAAGACAAGCCACCGTGTTTAAGAATAAAGCTGTTTTTGATGGCAAAGAGGACATTATCCCGACGATGTCGATGTTGGCAGTAAGACTATACTCTGATCCTAAGATGAAGTGTGATTTTTTGCCAATGGTCGTCATACCACCAGAAGGATATAAACGGGGGCTTAATTTCTTGAAAAAATACCAGCTAAAACCAGGTAAAGTGATGTCATCAGAATATATCCGTAAAAAATATTTCAAGAAAAAGAATATAAAGCGACTTGATGGGTTTGATCGAGATTTTCATCAGCGACTAGCAGATGAATTGCCGAAAGAATTCTGGTATTAAGCATACTTAATATCTTTATTTGTGTTATAATCATAAGCATGAACGATGAAGATGGGCAGTATTTTTATCATCCGCTCGAAAATATTGAAGATGTAGATATTTTTTATGAAGCGGTAGAGAGACAACATCTCACTAAGGCTATCTCTAGAGAACGCCCGTATACTTATTGGACTATCGAGCTATATGATCAAAAAAATGGCATCCGCGGCGGTGGTGGGTTGGGCATCCTAGCTGCTGATACGAGAAGAGTAGCAGAGGACACTGGTATTCCTTTTGTTTTAGTTACACCGTTTTATCCTTCGGAAACTCATCAAAAAATACGTGATGGTTTTATTATCGATGAACATCGTCCGGTTAATTATAAGAACTTTGGGTTTAAATACGTTGATCAAGTGTCCATAAAATGTTGCGGTACACTATGCAAACTTGATGTAGTTGAAAAGAAATTTAAAAATACTCGTATTGTTTCTGTCACTGAACCAAATTTTGGTGAGTTGTACTCTGGGATGAGCGGATCGGATCATCGCCTATATCAGGAAGTCGCCCTAGGTTTTGGCGGGTATTCGGCGCTAAAGTTACTCGGTCTCAAACCCGCAATCATGCAGCTTAATGAAGTGGCAACGTTTTTTGCGGCTTTAGCACGTCTAGACGAACTGGCGCATAATGGGATGGATTTTTATGAGGCAGTAGTATACACGAGAAAACACACTTTATACACTAACCATACTTTAGTACAGGCTGCTGAAGCTGATTTTGGTATTGAGCAATTCGAAAAATATGTTTTCCCAAATTTGAAATCTCTTGCAGTTAAAAAATGGCTGAGGGACAAGTTCGTAAATGGGCGTATAAAATTATCCTCTGTAACGATCGAAATTGCAGAACTTCGCTCTGGAGTATCAAAACTTCACGCCAGAGTAGCAAATTATCGTGATATTGCTGGAAACAAGGTCAAATTCAAGGCTATAACTAATGGTATTGATATGCGTACTTGGGTATTGCCGGAATTATTGGATTATTATGAGGAAAATAATATCCTGGATATGTATCTTGCCCCAACAACTGATTACCAAGATAAACTTGATTGTATTACTGCGGACAAGATTCGTGAGTTCAAAAGTATTGGACGTGCAAAACTCAACCACGTTTTAAAAACTCGTCCGAATCAACATGGCCAAATCTTACATTTTTCGGATGATGAGTTTATTTTTGATTTCAAGCGTAGATTTGTTGACTACAAGAGACCAGAATTACCTTTCAAAGATATCGACAGATTAAGGACGATTTTGATGCGAAGAGGTGCACATTATATCTTGGCTGGACGCGTTCATACTGGTGACGATACAATGTCTAGTAAATTACGCCAATTGCTTAATCTAGTAGATAAAGATGCGTATTTACGTGAACATGTGCATTATATCGCGGATTATGACGAAGAGTTGGCTTATGGACTATCTTGTGGGTCAAATGTTGCAATAAATGTTCCTATCGTAGGCTTAGAGGCCTGTGGGACTTCTTGGATGAAAGACGTTGCAAATCTTAATCTGTTGATTTCTACACATGATGGCGGAGTGGCAGATGGTTCAGTAAATGGATATCTTAATGTTTCTGGCGAAAGCGAAGCCGAGGAAATTGATGTGCTTTATCAGAGAATGGAAGAAGCAGTTGCGGCCTATGATAACGATTTTGATTTGGAGTTCTTGATCCGGCAGCAGCTCGAAACATTCTTACCTGTAGTTTCTGGTGCAAGAATGCTGAAAGACTACCTAGACTATCTCTTCCCAAAATAATATTGACTACTGAAGGAACCGAGTAAAAATAACAAAGTTATTTTTCGAGGTGACGCCCAGTAGGCAACATTTTACCTGTTGACAATTTATTGTCAATACGGTAAAATGTTGACAAGTCTGGTATCAGACTTTTTTGATATCAATATAAAGGAGTAAGATGGCTAAAATTACTAGAATTAAAGCAAGTGACAGTTCCTCCAAAAAAGAGGAAAATAGCGAGCCGACAATTACTCGTAAGAAAGTTGTCGTCAAAGATAAAAAATCTGAAAAAACCAAACGAGATAAACTTAAAAAAGCTGAGAAGCAAATAGGCAAAAGCAAGTCTACGGAAAAGAAACCATTTATACTTTTTCGTCCATTTGTGGCATTATTTAGGTATTTGCACAATTCTTGGCTCGAGCTCAGGCAAGTTCGCTGGCCGAATCGTAAAGCTACTTGGAAAATGGTGCTTGCGGTGTTGGTTTATTGTTTAATATTTGTGGTAATAATTTCGTTGCTCGACCTATTCTTTGGTTGGCTATTTAAATTAATTTTAGGATAAGGAGATAAAATGGCAGTAAACAGATATGATGATACAAGAGCTTGGTACGCTATTTCCACATACTCGGGTTATGAGGATAAAGTGGCCGATTCTATCAATCAGCGTGTTGATACCGTAGAAATGGCTGACAAGATTTTTGAAGCGATCGTACCAAAAGAAAAACAAATCGAGATCAAAAACGGCAAGCGCAAAATTGTAGATCGTAAGATTTTGCAAGGCTATGTGCTGGTTGACATGAAGCTCTCGGATGAAACCTGGTATATTATCCGAAATACTCCTGGAGTGACTGGTTTTATTGGTACCGGTACACAACCTACACCAGTTTCTGAGAAGGAAATTGCCAAAATCAAGAAGCGTATGGGTGTAGAAGATCCAAAATTCTCGGTCAAGTACGAAGTTGGCGAAGTGGTTTCAATTACTGATGGACCATTTAAAGGATTTGATGGTGCTATTTCCGAAATTGATGCGGCAAAAGGTAAACTCAAAGTAATGGTATCAATGTTCGGACGTGAAACGCCAGTCGAACTTGATGCTTTGCAGGTAAAGCAGTTGAATTAGCTTTACAATTAACTAATTTGTTGGTATAATATTTAAGTTACGCACTAGAAAGGTATTAATATATCATGGCAGAAAAGAAAGTTATTGGTAATTTGAAGCTCCGTATTCCTGCGGGTCGAGCAACAGCTGGTCCTCCAGTTGGTTCAACACTTGGTCAGTGGGGCCTCAACATGATGGACTTTATTAATCCATTCAATGAGGCTACTAAAGATTTGATGGGTAAGAACGTCATTGTCCATATTCGCGTATTTGAAGATCGTACTTTTGATTGGAAATCGCTTGGACAGCCTGTGGATGATATGATTCGCGAAGCAATCAAGATTCAAAAAGGTTCAGGTAAACCAAACGTTGATAAGGTTGGTAAAATTACCAAAGCTCAACTTAAGGAAATTGCTGAGAAAAAGATGGATCAACTTAACGCGATCGATATCGAAGGCGCAATCAAAATCGTCGCTGGCACAGCTCGTTCAATGGGCGTAACTGTCGAAGACTAATTATTTCTAAATATTAAAATCAAGCTCCTCACTGGGGCTTGATTTTTTATGAATTTTATGATATAATTGATATTATATATCGAAAAGGAGGGTTAGATATGGCACGTTACACAAAAAAGCAAAATCGTTATAACCAAATATTTGAGAGAACTATGCGTCTCTGGGGATTTTACAGCGAAGAATACCGTAATATCCTTAAAGAATATGAGTCTTTGCTGCAGGAAAAACGCGAGTTGAATGTTACTCCTATCAACAAGATAAAGGATAGTTCACTCAGGGAATTCCCGATTATAAACTTTCTTTACCTTGACGATGAGAGAAAAGCAGAGGAATATCTGCTTAATCTTACTGAATCGCAGCTGAAAGATTTGATGGCCGATATCGATTTGTATGTAGATGGAAAATTACGTCGAGACCTCTTAGCTCGTATCACTGATTATAAACAGCAGATACGCCTTAAAAAGAACGGTAAATCGATGTATGCGATGGACCCAGATGCCTGTGGTTGCGGCAAAAAATGTAGCTTGCATAGAGAGCGTGAATACCGCGTATGACATCTACTTCGAGAGCCTACGGGCTCTCTTTTCTTGCTTTTTTAGGGTTAATTTGGTATAATATTTTGAGTTATTAATTAATTGTGGGAGGGTTTACCCGTTTGCACCACAGAAAGGATATTATGGCCGAAGATAAGGCTAATACTAAAGAAGAAATCAAAGCTGAAGTTGCCGAAAAGGTAGCTGATGTAAAAGACAAAATTGAAGAGATGCATAGCGTCGCCGAAGGCGTAAAAAAAGCAATCAAAGAAGACATCGAAGAAAAAGTCGAAGAAATTGAAGAAAAATACGCCAAATCAGGTAAAAAATCCAAGAAACATATTGAAGAAGTCAAGGCCGAGGAAGAACGCCAAGCTCGTAAGGTTGAACGCAAAGCGGCAGAGGCGGCTGGTGAAAAGCCAAAAGGTGCCACTCCTATTACTCGTCCTTTGATTGAACGTCGTGGCAAAAAATACCAGGAGGTTGCTAAGTTAATTGAAAAGAAACCTTATTCATTGAAGGATGCTATCGAACTCGCTATCAAGACCAACCCTGCCAAATTTGACGCTTCGGTTGAGATTCACGCTAGACTTGGTGTCGATCCACGTCAAGCTGATCAAAACATCCGTACTACTTTAGTGCTCCCGAATGGCAATGGTAAAACTGTACGCGTGGCGGTATTTGCCCCGCTTGATGTCTGCAAGACTGCAAAAGCAGCTGGCGCTGATATCGCTGAAGATGAGGAATTTTTGAAACGTCTCGAAAAAGGCACGATTGATTTTGATATATTAATCTCTACCCCACAGTACATGCCAAAACTTGGTAAATACGCTAGATTGCTTGGCCCTAAGGGTTTGATGCCAAATCCAAAGGCTGGCACTGTGACTATGGATGTTGAAAAAGCCGTAAAAGAATCAAAAGCTGGTAAAGTCGAATACCGTGTAGATAAACAATCTATCGTACATATCGGTGTAGGTAAAGTTTCGTTCGGTGCAGATAAAATAGCCGAGAATGCAAAAGCTTTCTTTGATTCTCTAAAAGCACAGAAGCCTGCTTCACTTAAAGGCTCTTATGTAAAGTCAGTATTTATTACTACTACCATGGGACCTTCGATTCAAATCGAAAACAACTTTAACTAAAAAATAGCCCTTCGGGGCTATTTTTTTGTGGTACAATGAGCTTATGGAAATGATTCAAAGTCTAGACACAATACAACTAATAATACTAATTGCTATTGGGGTAGCAGTATTGCTATTTGGCTATAAGATCAAGAAGACTGCGTTTTTCTTGATTTGGTTTCTTTTGGGGTTTTGCGCTACAGTGTGGCTAATGCCAATGATTAATAATGCAGTACCCCAAATAGCAAATGATCCAATTTATCAAACTTTGTTGCCAATCGGTGGGGGTATTATACTAGCGATGATGGGGTTTTCGATCGAAAAACTCTGCGTGGCTGGGATTACTTTTGGGCTCGTGATGCTTGCTACTGTGCAATATTTTGGTACGGATTGGGTAACACTGGCGATTGGGGCGGTGATTGGCGTCTTACTTGGGGCTTTTGCAGTGAATATGATGAAGCCTGCTACGGTGATTGCAACTGCGGCGGTGGGTGCGTATGTACTGACTTTGACGATTTTTGCGTTTTTCCCACAGATTGATTTTACGATATTCTACTGGCCAATCTTGATTGGAATTGGCGTGATTGGTGCTTTATTCCAATTCAAATCCAACAAGGGAATTGTTTGATTTTTTGTGATTAGTGTGTTATAATGGGGGGAGTTACCAAAGACAGCGACGGGAGTAATCCTTAATCATGTCGCCGAGGAATTTTCTTACAATTTATTTGGTGACGCTTTTTAACAATTAGTCAACCAAAATATTAACGTAACCAAAGGAACTTAGAATGGCAATTTCAAAGGACAAAAAGAATACATTGGTTGCTGATTTGACAGAGCTTCTCTCTAGCGCAAAGACTACTGTCTATGCCAAATACCAGGGTCTTACTGTGGCGGAGTTGCAAGAATTACGCAAAGCTGCACGTGAAGCTGGTGTGAAAATAAAGGTAGTAAAAAACCGCTTAGTGAAGGTCGCGATGGGGCAGATCGCCGTCTATAAGGATACTGATACGACTGGTCTTACTGGCCAGTTGCTATATGCTGTGTCTGCTGATGACGAAGTCGCTCCTGCTAAGGTTTTAGCTGAATTTGCTAAAAACCATAACGCCTTGAGCCTTATGGGTGGTTTTAGCGATCTTGGTGCTAATCTTTCCGAAGATGAAGTCAAGTCGCTCGCTGCGATGCCGACCAAAAACGAGCTTATCGCTCAAGTGGTGGCGCAGCTTCTCTCACCAGTTACCGACAGTATCTCTGGTCTCTCCGGAGGTCTATCTGGTATCGTATCTGGTCTAGAAGCACACGCAAGTTAAATTGCAACTAATTAATAATTATTAATAATCATTTTTAAAAATCAGGACATGCGCCTGTTTTTAAAAACATAATCAATGGAGAGGTTGGGAGAGGAAATGTGTTCCTTTCCCACTCCGAAGGAGAATAATATGGCTACTGATATTAAAAAATTAGCTGAGGAATTGGTAAAACTTACCGTTCTCGAAGTAAACGAACTTAAGAACGTCCTTAAGGACGAATATGGCATTGAGCCTGCCGCAGCCGCTGTTGCTGTAGCTGCTGGTCCAGCTGCTGGTGGTGAAGCTGCTGCTGACGAAGGCAAATCTGAATACGACGTCGTATTGAAAGACGCTGGCAGTCAAAAGATCGCCGTGATCAAGGCTGTCAAGGAAGCTACTGGCCTAGGGCTAGGTGAAGCTAAGGCTATCGTTGATGGTGCTCCTGCTACCGTCAAGGAAAAGGTCGCTAAAGCTGACGCCGAAGCTATGAAGAAAGCTCTTGAAGAAGCTGGTGCTACTGTTGAATTAGCTTAAATTAAAAAAGGTTGACTATTGTTTATAAAAACCGCCCGAGAGGGCGGTTTTTGATGGTGGGTGGTTGTGATTTGGTTATTTTTGTGGTAGGTTAAGAAACGGGTTGGCTTCGGTGTTTAGTGGGTTTGATTAATAACGGCAGGAGTATACCATAAATGCTCATGCGGGTGTGGAGCTTCATTAAACAGCTATGTTAGGTGTGCCAGAAGTTCAGAAGGGAGGTAGATGAGTATAAAGTTTTCGTTATGGCGAATTCGGATTACTGTAAAGCTCTCGGTACGGCGAGGAAGCCGAAGAAAAAATTCTAGTCGGTAAGACCGACTAGAACTAACCCTTATGGAATATAGTTCCTAACGCTATATTCCTTATGATTTAATTGTATCATTATTGATTAAGTTGTCAAGCGTAAAACCGTCCGAGAGGGCGGTTTTTGGTTAAATAGCAAGTTGATTTAGCTTCACGCTACACGCCAGAGACGCAACGCGCTATAAATCCGAAGAACTTGTAGTTGAAGCCGGTACCTGGGACGACAGTGCTAATATCGAATTTCAACTCGTAAGCATCTGATCTATCTCTCGCTGAGGACGACCAGTGGTGCATATTTGAACCGCGGTTGCGAATTAAAGAGCCCCACACGAAACCAGAATAGACAAAGTTATTAGGATAGGATCTTAAAGCATTAGAGACTGGAACTCCTTCCGCAGTTCCTTGGTAAATTGGAGTGGATGTCGTGTCATAGTTAGCTGGATTTATGCCACCATTTAATCCTGTAACAACAAGTTGCCAGAATTCATTAGTAGATTCTTGGAATTTATCACCACCTTTTGGTAGATGCCATCCAGAAGGACAGATATCACCTGGAGCCTCGTAGCCTTGCCCGTAGCTGTTCCCATATTTACCATAACCCACTGTAGTAGAATACCAGTTATAATAGTTACCGTAGGAGTAGACGTTGCCTATTGCATCGTAGTTAGTGGATGTGTTGCTGGTGAAAAGGGTGGTGTTGTTAGTAGTTAGTTTAGATTGGTCAATGCAGGCGGATGACTCTGAGACACACCAAGCAGTAGTGGTTGGATCTGTAGTAGCTGAGAGATGGTTTGATGTAGTTGGGTTAGTGGCATCATAGACGTTAGTGATAGGTAGAGATGGATTGTGAGTATTAACAGAAGTAAGTTCTGGAGTGCTATCTAGCCTTAGATTTTCAATAGTCCAGCATTTGCCGTCTGCGAGTTTAGCAACAGCATAGGTATCACTATCGCGATTGTCAGTTAAAGCAGTAACAGCACCTTGGGCTAAACCAGAGCAACCAGTCC
>CAMKOP010000004.1 GCA_946414465.1 uncultured Candidatus Saccharibacteria bacterium
GAATCATGAGTGAAAGATACACCTAGAATACAAAAAACTAGTGCTGCTATGCTTAGGTGTATGGATTTCTTCGTCATATATTTAAATATTATCATGCTTAAGCCAACATGTGAATACTTGTTTTTTAAGAGGTTTTATATTATAATAGCACTTATGACTTTTGAAAAAGACAAAATTCGGAATGTGGCAATTATCGCGCACGTAGACCATGGCAAGACGACGCTGGTCGATGGGCTTTTGAAGCAGTCACATACTTTTCGTGACAATCAAGCCGAGATGAACCAGACTCTCATCATGGATTCGATGGATCAGGAACACGAGCGTGGAATCACGATTACCGCCAAGCAAACCTGTGTATATTATGATGGCTATAAAATCAATATCATTGATACGCCGGGACACGCAGATTTTTCGGGTGAAGTAGAAAGAACTTTGAATATGGCGGACGGGGTGCTTTTGATCGTGGACGCACAAGAGGGGCCGATGCCACAGACGAAATTTGTGCTATCTAAGGCTTTGGCGCTGGGCCTAAAACCAGTCGTGGTGATCAACAAGATAGATAAACCAGCGGCGAGAATTGATGAAGTGTTATCTGAAATCGAGAGTTTGTTCTTGGAACTTGCGACAGATGAATCGCAATTATTCTATCCGGTGTATTATTCTATCGCGCGTGAAGGGAAGGCAGGTAAAACTACTGAGCTAGATGATGATTTGCATGTGATTTTTGAGGCAATTATTAATGATATTCCGGCGCCGTCGGTGGATTCTGATGCCGAATCGGCACAGCTACTCGTAGCCGCGATCGCCGGCGATAATTATCTTGGTAAATACTGTATTGGAAAGATTTTTAGAGGAAAATTAAAAAAAGGACAGAATGTCAAAATTTTGCATTTGCCGACGGGTCCTGCCGACGTCTCTCCCCCATCTTCGTCAGGCTCGATGGGGGGCCCCCAGACGTCGTCACCCGTCGTGAAAAGTGCGAAAATTGACAATCTATTCGTTTATAAGGGACTAGGAAAAGAGGAGGTGCCAGAAGCGTCAGCGGGAGACATCGTGGCGATTACTGGTGTGGCTGAGGCCAATATCGGTGATACGATCGCAACTGGTGATAACCCCGAAGCTTTGCCCGGTATTGAACTTGAGGCACCGACTCTGTCAATCTATATTGGACCAAACACTTCACCACTTAAGGGGCGTGAAGGCGAATTTACGACTTCACGGCAAATTGCAGAGAGGCTGGAGCGCGAATTAGAAACTAATATCGCACTTAAAATTAAACCTGATGGATTGGGCTACAAGGTTTCCGGACGTGGAGAATTGCACCTCTCGGTTTTGATTGAAACGATGCGGCGTGAAGGATATGAACTGGAAGCTGGGCGTCCGGAAGTAGTGTATCGCGAGATTGACGGTGTAAAATGTGAGCCAATTGAGGACTTGACTATCGAAGTGGATGCGGAATATGTAGGAGCAGTATCACAAGAACTTGGTATCCGCAAAGCAGAGCTCAAAACTCAAGATATTACTGCATCTGGATCGACTAGATTTGTTTATGAGATTTCAACCGCAGCGCTAATTGGACTACGTAATAATCTATTAACTGCTACAAAAGGCACGGTGATTATGTCATCAATCCCATCTGGATATCGTCCGGTGGAAGGCCGCTACAAACCCGAACGAAACGGAGCGTTGATTGCATTTGAAAATGGAGTTTCTACGGCTTATGCGCTTGATTCGGCACAGGCGCGAGGGACGCTTTTCATACCACCCGGAGTTTCCGTTTATCAAGGTATGATTGTGGGGTTGTCCAACAAAAAGGATGATATTGATATTAATATTTGCCGTGAAAAACAACTGACTAACATGCGAACGCATGCATCTGATGGGGCTATTCAACTTACGCCTTATACACAATTATCTCTAGAACAATGTCTGGATTTCTTGCTAGATGATGAACTCCTCGAAGTGACACCGAAATCTCTAAGACTTCGTAAACGTCAATTAGACCCAATTAAAAGGAAGCGAGAGAACCGTGCTAATTGATAGCCACTCACATTTGCATGATCCACAGTTTTTTAGTGCTGAAGAAGCAGAAGCGTGTATAAAACGGGCGCATAAAGCCGGAGTTGAAAAGATAGTCTGTATCGGAACAGATCCGCAAGATTCATTGGTAGCACGCGATTTTGCCAATAAACATGATGGAGTGTATTGGACTTATGGTATCCATCCAGAGGAGGCGGGGCGAGAAGAAAATGTCCTTTCGAGGAGCATATTTTCCGACGTGGAAAATACGGAGCGACCGAGCCCCGTAACGACGGGCGCGAGGGAGCGTTCCGAGAAAGGACTTTTTTCTCGCCTCGTAGCTATCGGGGAGGTAGGTCTAGACTACCATTATGAGGGATATAATCGTGATGCTCAGATAAAGTTGTTTGAACAAATGTTGCAACTGGCGGTGGACAATGATTTGCCAGTATCCTTTCATATCAGGGAGGCATTTGCGGACTTTTTCCCAATTATTGAGAATTTTCCAAAGGTTCGGGGTGTAGTGCATTCTTTTACTGATAGCAAGAAAGTATTAAAGCGAATTTTGAATGAAACAGATTTTTATGTGGGCGTGAATGGACTGGCGACTTACTCGACTCTGCCTACTCCACCTCTGGAGCGGATACTGCTAGAGACCGATGCACCATTTTTAGCACCAATTCCTCACAGGGGTAGCACAAATGAACCGGCTTATATTGCCGATATTGCGAAATGGTTAACAGAAAAACTCGAACTACCCCTAGAGACGGTTGCTACTACCACCTCTGAAAACGTCAAAAATCTTTACAATATTTAATAATCTAAGTATAAGCATTGACTTTTTAAGCGTTTTGTGCTATAATTAAGGTATGAATACTGAATTTAATATACCATCATTTGGGAGCCGTAACACCTATGATTTTGGTGCTACGAACGATACTTTTGAGGTATACAAAGAATTAAATGCTATAGCAGAGGAGATTGAAGAATGTCGCTTAAGAAATTGCTAGGCTTTAATTCTGGTCGCTACAATAATGGGTTTACTTATGAAGACCTCGTTAATGCTGAGTCGGCGCTCGGTAGGACTTTGTTTGGGCCAATTCCAGAGGGACATCGCCGTGAATTTTTTGAATCACGCCGTAATGTATGGATTTGGCACGAGAGCTATATTAATAACGCTGGTAAACTTGAGGAAATGACAGTGCGCTATGAAGTGCGTCCAACAGGCGTGTTTAAGAAACCAGTTGGTGGTAGTTATCAGAAAATTAGCGGAGCGGAGCTTGATAATTTCCGTAATGCCGCTAAGGGTTATCTAAATCTTGTCAAAACAAAACTCTATTGCTAAAATAGAGTTATGGATAAGAAGAAAAAGAAAATCATATTTATATCTGTATTTGCAGTGGGGCTAGCGACCCTGATTGCAGGTGCGGTTTTTTTGATATTGAATTTAACAAGGGGTGCGGACGTTGCTGATGGTGAATATCTAATATCGGTCGAAAAGTGGGTACTATCGGATTCGGACCGTGTAGAATGGAAATTCACTGAGATTGGCAAAGGTACTCTGACGACTAATGCACATGAAAATGATTATGATTTTTTGTGGTCTCTGGAAGATGGTAAAATGAAGGTCGAGACAGATTGGTTATATGATCTTGAAAATGAGTATGATTACAAACTTGACCAAAATGCTGGTGAATTGATTCTCTCCGCTGATGGAGAAGAACATAGATTTGTCGCACAGCAGTAAATATGTTATAATATTTTTATGATTTATCTTGACCATGCGGCGGCTACGCCGGTTTCTGATAAGGTGTTAGAGGCAATGAAGCCGTATTTTGATGTCGAATTTTTTAATCCGTCGGCAGCGTATTTGCCAGCAAAAAAGGTAGCGACAGATTATGAGGCCGCCAAGGGTGTGATTGCGCATGCGGTAGGGGCAAAAGCGTCGGATCTCGTCATTACAGCTGGGGCGACTGAAGCAAATAATTTGGCGTTTACAGCTCTAGATACAGAATTTATATTTCACTCGGGGTCGCGTCGCTCGCGCCCGTCGCCACGGGGCGAGCGCGCTAACCCTCGCGCTGCCGCGCTCCGGAATACCCCGAGTCAAAATATAAATTCTGTCTTATACCTGGAAACGGAACATGAGTCGGTCAGAGCGGTGGCTAAATCATATGGTGGTATTGCTATAAAGGTGCTACCGAATGGGATGATCGATTTGGAGGATTTGAAGGCAAAAATTACGGATGAGACGCAGATGATTTCGGTGTCGCTAGCGAATAATGAACTTGGGACGATTCAGCCACTAGCAGAAATTGCTAGAATAATTCGTGAGGTGAAAATTGACCGAATGAAGCGGGGTATAAAAACGCAACTACTGCTACATTCTGATGCTTCGCAGGCGCTGAATCTACTTGATATTAATGTGGCAAGGCTAGGGGTGGATCTTTTAACCTTGAATGCAGCAAAGGTGTATGGGCCAAAGGGCGTTGGCGCATTATATGTATCGCATGACGCGAGATTACGGCCTTTGACTCTTGGTGGTGGACAGGAAAAGGGACTTCGCTCTGGTACAGAAAATATGCCTGGTGTGATTGGATTTGCGAAAGCGATAGAGCTAGCAAAGGAGCATTTGAACGGAAATCGCAAAAAATACGCGTCTTGGCGGAAGATTTTACTATCTGAGTTGAAAAATTATGAATTGATCAATAAAAAACACTGCTTGGATAATTTCGTGGTGGTAAGCTTTCCGGGACTAGATGCGGAGAGATTGATATTCTTACTAGAAGAAAAAGGTGTCTATGTGGCGACTGGTGCTGCTTGTGCAGCGTCTAAAGGCGAGAAATCACATGTACTGCGTGCGATTGGGTTGTCTGATGAGCTAATTAATGGCTCGCTTAGGGTTACTTTTGGTGAAACAAATGACGAGGGACAAATCATTAAAGCTGCGCAGATTATTAATGAAATCGTCAAAAATGAGCGATTACGTATTGGTATGAATTAGATTATACAATATGATCTAGGTGCCAGCGACGCAACGGACCATCCTCCCGCCGTACTTGTAGTCGCTGCTCGTGCCTGGGTAGACGCCGCTACTGCCGAAGGCCAGATAGTAGGCGTAGTAGCTATAGCTATAGTACGCCGAGGGCGACCAATAGTACCCGCTTGTACTGCGGTTGAAAACTGAAGAGCCATTCACGTAGCCGGAATAGACAAAGTTGTTAGGATAGGAGCGCCACTTAGCTGATTGGGCCGTGCCAGCATCTCCATATTGAGTTGCTCCTGTACCGCCCATAGCAACGTCTAGAGCTCCAAATTCTGCTGTGGCACTTCCTCCAGTAGG
The DNA here is from genome assembly GCA_946414465.1 of uncultured Candidatus Saccharibacteria bacterium. Classification (GTDB taxonomy): domain Bacteria; phylum Patescibacteriota; class Saccharimonadia; order Saccharimonadales; family Saccharimonadaceae; genus Nanosyncoccus. The sequence goes on from CAMKOP010000004.1 coordinate 5,363, forward strand.
TAGATGCCAACCAGCAGGACAGATATCGCCTGGAGCTTCGTAGCCTTGTCCGTAATTAGGGCCGTATTTACCATGTCCGGCTGTAGCAGAGTACCAGTTGTAATAATTGCCGTAGGAGTAGACGTTGCTTCCTGTACTGTAGTTTGATGAGGTGTTAGTGGTGAAGTTGGTGATGTTGTTAGTAGCGAGCATAGATTGGTCGTCGCAGTCGGATGAATTTGTAGTACACCAAGCAGTATCTGGGCTAGTAGAAGTAGGATCTGAAGTGGCAGAGAGGTGATTAGAAGTGGTGAGAGTACCTTGTTGGTTCTTATAGTACCAAGAGTTGTTTAATGGCAGAGATGGATTGTGCGTGTTAGCGGATGAGAGCTCTGCGGAATCATCTAGTCTGAGATTTTCTATCATCCAGCATTTACCATCGGCGAGTTTAGCTACGGCATAGACGTCGTTATCTCTACTATCTTTAAGGGCAGTGACTTCACCTTGAGATAGGCTAGAACAGCCGGTCCAGTTTTGCAGGTCGCCAGCAGATTTGACCCAAATGGCGTAGAGAGAGTAGCCGTTGGTAGAAATGTCACTGGGAGCAGCGATGGTCTCATTAGGACCATATTTAATGCCATTGCCATTAACGGCATCACCCCAACCAGCGAACCCATAGCCTTCACGGCTGAAGTTGGATGCCCAGAGAGTAACACCATCAGTTAGTTCAGAACTATCAGGTGTCTGTTGCCCCATCTCACCTTGAACAGTAGTGAGGGAGTTAGCATTATAGCAGATTTTACCAGCAGGACAAGATACAGGCTGAAGAGTAGGATCAGGATTAGCGACAGCATAGAAGTTGATGGTGTTTAGGTAAGTACCTGCAGCTTGGTCAGTAGCTGCTTTGGCTCCGATTTTGAATTGGATGGTTTTATTGTCTGATGGATTAATAGTATTTAAGAGTTGTTTTCCAGTAGCTCCTTCATCGTCATTGTCTAATGGAAGACCTGAATAGTTAGACCAAGTAGAGCCACTGTCACTTGAGTAGGAGAAACCCCATGTATTGTCAGTAGTTAGACTAGCTAAACTAGCATTAGTAGCGATACTAGTGAACTTATAGGCAGAGTTGGTTTGATTAACTAAGTCTGTATTAGTAGTTTTAGTACCAGAAGTAGCTGTCAAAACATAGCCTTGAGAGGCATTAGTAGCTACGGTGACATTAATAGTGTTAGAGCTTGAGACTGAACCTGGAGCTAGGTTATTGATAAGCAAATCACCAGATAAGTTTACTGATATAGTAGGGTTGAAGGTGAAGCCGACGTCTACGTTGGAGGAGTAGGTTAGGGCGGAAGAATCATGAGTGAAAGATACACCTAGAATACAAAAAACTAGTGCTGCTATGCTTAAGTGTATGGATTTCTTCGTCATATGTTTATATATTAGCATGACCTTAATAAATGCGATAGACTTGATTTTCATGAAAAATATGTTTTTATGATATAATTGTTCTTATGAAAACTGTATATGTCGGCATGAGTGGTGGGGTAGACTCGAGCGTCTCGGCTTTACTTTTAAAGGAGCAGGGGTATCATGTTGTCGGCATTTATATGAAAAACTGGTCTAAGGACCTACCTGGTATGAAATGCCCGTGGGCGGAAGACCTCGCGGATGCGAAACGGGTAGCAGTGAAGCTTGGGATTGATTTTGAAGTGTGGGATTTTGAGGATGCATACCGGGAAAAAGTGGTGGAGTATATGCTTGATGAATTTAAAAAAGGTAATACGCCAAATCCTGATATCATGTGTAATCAAGAAATCAAGTTTAAATTGTTTTACGAAAAAGCAATGGAAGCTGGGGCTGATTTTATCGCTACTGGGCATTATGCACGTACTTCTCTGGGCGGGTCCTGCCAGCTCTTTTCCTCCCCCATTTCGCAAAAGCTCAATGGGGGGCCCCCTCCAGAGCTGTCACCCGCCCATGTAGATCTGCTAAGGGCAGTCGATGAGAATAAGGACCAGACGTATTTCTTGTACCGAATTTCGGAGGATGCACTTTCTCATACAATTTTCCCGATTGGAGAGATGACAAAACCAGAAGTGAAAAAGCTGGCTGAGAAGCATGGACTACATAATGCATATAAGAAAGAGTCTATGGGAGTGTGTTTTGTAGGGGAAGTGGGGATGAAGGATTTTTTGAAAGAATATATCGATGTTGAACCGGGCGAGATTCGTGAGATCGAAAGCGAAAAGGTGCTAGGCTATCACGAAGGCGCAGTTTTTTACACGATTGGGCAAAGACACGGCCTATATCTAAATGGTGAAAAAGGCACCGTGAATGATGGAATGCCGTATTATGTTGTGAAGAAGGATATAAAAAACAATATTATATATGTATCTAAAAACTTAAATCATAAAGCAATTTGGACGAAAGAATTAGAATTACGTGATGTACTAATACGAACAGAACCTATTTTTTCTTCAGCGGGACTTGAATTTTCAAGCACGTCATACACTGGGACGCCGGCAGAACCGTCCCTTCGGGACGAACCTGTCGGGTCCGTCAGGAATATACGTGTTGAAAATTCAAATCATTTTATGCTTCAGAAAAAACAGGTATCCGTTCGCCTGAGGCACCGTGCACCACTAATTCCAGCTACTTTTGATGGTAAAACTCTACATTTTGAAAAGGAAATCAAACGTCCGGCCAGTGGACAGTCGGCAGTATTATATGATGGTGAGATTTGTCTCGGTGGCGGAATTATCGCATAATATATCTTAACCTATTTCTTGGCGTTTTTTAAGGCTATCGATAAAACTAGAGATAGCTGGATTTGCTTTGTCCTGCGTATAGTCCAAGAACCCTTTAATAAAGAAACTACGTGCAACTACTTCGCGACGTTCTGTCGGGTCAATAATCCTTCTGCGGTATATCCTATAAAATTCAGTAGAAGATATGTCGGCACTAGAACCGATTAGTCGTAGAAATTCCTCGCGCTTTTCATTAGAGAGTTTATTATAAAGTGCGGCACCGGTCTCTAGAACAATTCTATTGAGTACTTTTCCAGCTTTTTCTGAACCTGCGTTGTGATACAGTAATTCGGCAGCACGAACCTTGAGACGAGATTTTTGATCATAGAGCTGCGAAACGTCTAAATCCCAGGCGCCTGACAAATAATTAATAACTTCAAGACGAGTGCTCTTTAGTGATATGTTTTCGGCACCAGCATCAATCGCTATGTCTTTAATAAAACTGCCTATGTGAGGCAAGACATCTTCGAGTAAATCTAAATCTTCAGGTTGGATAGTATCATATATTTCTCCAGTTATAGGATTAAACGTACTCGGTTCGTTTATAGCGTATTTCTCAAATAATGCTTTTTGGCGCTTTTCAAAAGATGACTCATGAGTATCGTCTATTATTTTGATTTTTTGTTCTAATAGTCTTCGGGCAATTGAGTCGTGATCCGTAGTGCGTTCAGACCATTCTTGCTCCCACAATAATGCGGCATGAGAATTAGGAATCTTTTGAATAATTCGCTTATCCATTGGTGTTATAGTACTAATTTTCAGCTCATTATTATTCAGTGCGACTAATCCAGTTGAAAAAAAATAAATATCATCTGGCGAGAAATCTTCTTCTGGAAAAGCGATTTTACTAACTTCATTTTTAAACTCTACCAGCTTTTTTTCGGCACCTTCTTTAACGCGTTTTGATACATTTTTTTTATAACCATTAGTCAGTGCCTTTATTTGATTCTGTAATTCATTTATTTCATTATAATGTGCATGGAGTGTTCGGTTAGCATAATTATGATATCTTGGAAATAGGTTAACATAACGGTCTCGGGCTAATTTAAATAATTCTTCTACTTCCTGAAAAATTGCTTTGCCTTCATCGGAATTACCGAACAACTTATTAATCTCTTGTTCAATTGAACTGTGTATACTGTATGAAGTACCATTAGCATCATCTAATGATGTGACATCTCGTTTCATTTGTTTGGCGATGAGTTCTGGATGGTCATAATTGTTATCAAATGACACTATTTTGTTGGCTTCTTCTATGGCAACGCGCTTGACAAATTTTTGAATGCGTTTAGCATTCATTTTCGTATAATCGTCGGCCTTATTCTCTATTTCCTTATCTGATAAATTCTTTGGTTTCTTTGGTGGATTCTTTTTAAAACTGCTTTTCTCGCCATTTATTTTCGCTTCTTCATCTGCTTTAGCCTTTTCTTCTTCGTATTGCTTGAGCCTTCTCTCGTACTTATCATTTTTATCTTTTTCCTCTTTTTTGATCGATTCAATTTTTCTTTCTCTGATCCTTTTTTCGAAATTAATAGTAGCTTCTTCTTGTTTGGATTTAAAAGAATTGAATCTTTCTAATTCCGACTCGCTCATTACCCCGTCATTGACAATCTGCATATCAATTCTGTTATATTCTGAAATACGTGTAACGTTTTGCTTTTCTTTTTTTTCAATATTAGTGCTTGAAATCGCTTCGTCAATTAAATAACCTAAGTCTAACTCCTTTAGCCTGTCTTGCTTTTGTTTTAATATATCTTTTTGCTTGTAATATTTCAGCCTCTGTTCAATTAATATATCTTTTTCGATTCTTCTTATAAAACCAGGCTGCCACGAATTATTGACACTATTAAGCTTTTGGATGGCAAGATCTCTATCATGGATATCGTTTAATGTATCACGTAAGACAGCGACTTGAATCATCTCTCTTATTTGTGGATTATAACGGTGACGGGTTTTTTGATATTCAAGCCCTAGGGCAGTGAATCTAGCCGTCTCATGCCGAGGCACATCAAAACCAGAATTATCAGGTTCATCTGAAAGCGTGGAGAATAATTCTTTTAATTCTGGTGAAATTCGATGATCTCTAGGGAAACCGCTTATTTCATAAAACAGCCTCTCGCCGTCATCGGCATAGTCTTCTACTGTATATTCAGAGTCAGGTTTTACTTCAGTATAATCCTCATGCGTGAGATGTTCGCTTGAAAAGTCATTATCGTCTTGGGTTGAATGTAAAACCTCACTCATTAATCCAAATCTTCCGAGAATAGTGGACTTTCTCCACTAGTCAACGCCGACAGACGTTCGACTATATCATGCATATGCTCATCTAGTTTAGTAAGATATTGGTTAAAGAATTCATCGAGGTACTTAGAACGATCTCTTGTCATTTGATAAGAGGTATGTAATATTTCCTCGAAGAACTCTTTTTTGATTGGACGGACACTGCCAAAACGTTTTCGCATCTCTTGAGAGCTAATATTGAGAATTTGTCCAGAATAATAAGAAATAAAACTGGCGGCAGTACGAGCTTCATTATATTCGAGAGTTTGTTCTATATTGTCATTGTCTGGTGTCTCAAGCTCGACTAAGTCTAGGCATAACGAAGCTGAGACCATTAGCATTTCGCGCGCTTGAAGACGACGAGATTGCAGAATTTCACCTGCAACATAATCACGTACAAGATCTTGTTCAATATTACTGGTACTATTGCTGACGGTGTTTTTTATAATATTGGCTAAATTAGCTCCAGGGCGTCCTACTTCTGGTGATTGGTGTCGTCCGACAGCTTTCATAGCTTCGGTGCGTTTTTTTCCGATTTTCTTTGGTAAAGCCGAAAATCTCCAGTTGACTACACCATCCCAAGTTGATTCTAATGATTCTTCAGCTTGTTCTATGTCTGAGCGAGTAAACGGGCCGTACTGATAAACCGAATCATCATCCACTAATCCTTCTTCTAATAAATCTTCTAGGCGTTCTTCCTCAAGATGACGTCTGAGCGCGTTTGATGGCTCATATCCTTCGTCAATCAATTTTTGATAAGCATCATCAATATCGAAGCCATGGCTAGTGTCAAGTTCCCCTTGTTGCCAAGCAGAATAACGATCCTGAATACCCGTGTTGTTGGCTTGACTACTATTGTCATATTCGGCTCTCACGTCATAAGTACGACTAAATTTCCGTCGTTCGGCGGATGAAACAATGGCATCATAAATACGGTCTGCTTTTTTCGAAGCAATTTCTTCTGTGGCATTGTTAGCATAATCGTAGACGTTTTTAGCTTCGTCTAGTGTTAGATTATCGGAATTAACACCGTAGATAATTAATCCACGAGTAACAGTATCTACTTCTTTTGGCAGATTACCAGATTCACGCATCGTGCTAATAGTGTTGGATTTTATTTCATCAATAATAGACAGTTGGTCTTCAACTTCTTGAGCTGACTCATCGTCAAGATGCTTCCTTACGGAGTCGATTGCTATAGAAAATGAATTCACCATTTCCTTCATAGAATGAGACTCTGGATTATCATTGGTGAGATCCGTACTATCAGTAGCTACACGCGCTAAGGCTTTTGAAGTTTCTACAAAGTTATAGTTGTTTTGAGTATTATGGTTATCGTCCCGGTCATTACCGTGTTGCTCATCCTTAATATGATTATTGCTATAGTTATCCATTATTCTATGCCTCCTTACTTATCTAGACCATTACCATTGCGATATCAACACAAAGTAAAATGCCGGCAATCATACTCATTGCGAGCACTATAAATAAATGCATGCGCTCCTGATTGGAAATGCCTTTGCTTTTCATGGTCCTGGAGCAAGATTTGCGATGTGCGCTCTGGGAAGCGCGGGATTTTTTTGAGGTTTTGGTTGAAGATTTTTTCTTTGCTTGTGCCATATTTATATCCTTTATAGTTCTTGTGATTATAATAACACTAGAGTTTGATTTAGTCAAGCAAATATTATGATATAATAAGAAAATGGATACGAATGAAATAAGAAAAAAGTTTTTTGAATTTCAAGTTAAAAATGGGCATAAAGTGATTGAGCCGGCGCCATTGGTGCTAGAAGGCGACCCAACGACTTTGTTCACTGGTTCGGGAATGCAACCACTTCTACCATATTTACTAGGTAAAGATCATCCGGATGGTACGAGACTTTGCGATTCGCAACCATCAATGCGAATGCAAGATATTGAAGATGTTGGTGACCCGCGTCATACCACGGTATTTGAAATGTTAGGTAACTGGTCACTGGGTGATTATTTTAAAGAAGAGCAAATTCGAAATTTCTTTAAGTTTTTGACTGAGATTGTAGGACTTGATCCAGAAAAAATCTATGTGACTTGTTTTATCGGAAATGACAAATATGGCATCCCAAAAGACAATGAGGCTGCCGAAATTTGGCAAAAAGTATTCAAAGAGGCTGGAATTGAAGCGAAAATCGCTGATATCGGCACGGCAAAAGATGGCGACAAACGGGGAATTAAACCCGGTGAAAGAATCTTTTTCTATGATGACCACGAGAACTGGTGGAGTCGTGGTGGTGGATGTGAATCTACGCCAATCGGTGACCCATGTGGACCAGACTCGGAAGTGTTTTATGATTTCGGCGAAGATAAACAGGACGTTGAGAAATATGGTAAATCACACCCGGCTTCGGATGGGGCAAGATTTATGGAAATTGGTAATTCAGTGTTTATGCAATACCGACGACTCGAGGATGGTTCATTTGAACCGCTTGAAAAGAAAAACGTAGATTTTGGTGGAGGATTAGAGAGGATTGCAGCAGCAGCGATTGGATCATTCGATGTATTTAAAATTTCTTTGATGAAACCGATTATTGATAAATTGGAGGAGATTTCTGGAAGATCTTATGATAATAATACAGACGAAATGCGGGTGATTGCGGACCATATTCGTGGGGCATATCTCTTAGCAGCACAAGGTCTTGTGCCATCGAATAAAGCACAAGGATATGCAATGCGACGTTTGCTCCGCAGGGCAATTTTGCGTGCGCTTGATCTTGGCATTTCTTCGAATTTCTTGTCGGAAATTGTACCAATTGTAGCGGATAATTACAAAGATTTGCCAGATTCAATCTTAACTCATCGTGAGAAGGCGCTTAAGATCATGTTAAATGAGGAGGTTGCGTTTAGAAAAACATTAAATCGTGGCTTGAGAGAATTGGCAAAAGTTACTAAGAATAACAAGATTTTGGATGGTAAGGATATCTTCAGGTTGCAAGATACTTACGGATTCCCGATGGAATTGTCGGTTGAAGAATGCTACAGGCAGGGGATTGAGCTATCGAAAGATTATGTTAAGGAATTTGAAGCGGCGCTAGCAGAGCAAAGGAAACGTTCGCAGACAGCATCAAAGGGAATGTTCAAAGGTGGACTAGAGGATCATGGTGAACAAACTGTAAAATACCACACGGCCTGTCATTTACTGCTGGCAGCTTTGCAAAAACTAGTTAATCCTGGAATTTGCCAGAAGGGTTCGAACATCACTTCTGAACGTGTACGCTTTGACTTTAACGTAGACCATAAGTTGACGGACGATGAGAAAAAAGCAGTGGAGACTCAGGTGAACGAGTGGATTAAAGAAGATTTACCTGTGGTGTTTGATGAGTATGACAAGAAATACGCTCGTGATACCTTGGAAGCGCATGGTGAATTTTGGGATAAATACCCTGATGTTTTGAAAGTCTATACGATTGGTGATTTTGAAAAACCGGTGTCGCGAGAAGTTTGCGGTGGGCCACATGTGGAACATACTGGTGTACTGGGTAAATTCCGTATCGTTAAAGAGGAGTCATCCTCAGCGGGAGTACGTAGAATTAAGGCTGTATTAGAATAAAATGCAAAAAAATGACTGTTGTAAAATTTACAACAGTTATTTTTGTAGTAATTTGGAAATTTTAGCGCGGATGCCGGTTTCTTCGGGTGCACCAGCTAGGGTATCGATACCAACACGAAGGAGCCCAAGTGAAGTCGCAAAAGAATGGTCAAGCAGGCTCAAACCCTCGGCATTGAGATGATCGGTCTTGAGGTTTGGTAAATCTCCAGTGTCGATTAAGTGAATAATTGGACGGCGTGAAAATGGTAGATCTTTGTACCAGTCGGAGATGGCAAGTTTTTCTTGAAGAGAGGAGAGACTTGCGCCACCACCACATAATAAAACGTTGCGGGGTAAACTACCCATGTTACCAAATTCTTCGAGAGCGACTTCTACGCCGGTGAGCCAGACTGATAAATTGCGGTCAATGGCGGTTTCGACTTTGGCCTTGACGCGGTCATCGAGGTCGCCAGTATCAAAATTTAGCTTGTATTCTTCGGCGGTTTCAAATTCAACACCGAGCGATTCGGCGATTTGGTGGGTAAAACTACGGCCGCCAATAGAGAACATCTTGGTGCCTTCAACGCCACCGTCTTCGACTACGGCAATATCAGTAGTACCACCACCAATATCCATCACAATACCAGAAAAAGTAGAACTAACATCATTACCAAGACAGGCGCGACAAACTGCAAACGGTTCGACCGCTACAGTGAGTAAATCGAGGTTAAGTTCGGCACAAACTTTTTCAATAGCAGCGACGTGAATAAGTGGAGCAAAAGCTGTATAAAATTGGATTACAACATCTGAGCCTTTGAAACCGATGGGGTTACTAATTTTATAGCCATCGATCGTGAGGGAAACGATAGCAGAATTGATCAATCTGACTTCGACATTATCGTTATCAGTCTCGAGAGCAACGGTTTTTTTGGCAACTTCGCCGGATTTTTGTTGGACTTTGTGAATGATTTCTTCCATTTCGGATTCGGTGATGGGCTTGTTGGGATTTTTGCGAGTGTAATTAACAGTCGTGGTGTTACCTTTAATTAACTCACCAGCAATACCTACTACTGTAAGATTGGCACGTTCACCGGCTTGCTCCTCGACCTGCACCAGAGCGTCTTCACAGACATTAACTACGGCAGGAATATCAGCCACAGCACCAGCGTGCATATTGCCTTCAACTTGTCTAGCTTTGCCCACACCTAAGATTTCAAGATCGCCGTTTTTAGTAGGCTTGGCGAGGACAGCTTTAACAAACTCAGTACCAATATCTAAGCCTAAAATTGTGCTCATGGTTCAATTATAACATATTTGCCAGGTTTCAAATCGTTTAATTCGTATTTGCCGAAATTTGTACGGTGGAGTTTGGTGACTTTATAACCAAGTGCGGCAAAAGTTCGGCGAATTTGGCGGTTACGGCCCTCAGTTAATATCACCGTATAGAATTCTCTCGGCGGGTCCTGCCGGACCTTTTCCTCCCCCACTTCGCTATCGCTCAGCGGGGGGCCCCCTCCAGGTCCGTCACCCACCGATGTATTGTTCAACACCTTGAACTGGCTGGGGCCGTCGTCGAGCATCACACCGAAGTCTGATATCATCTGCTGATGGAGGGGTTCGAGAGGTTTATCGAGTTCGACTTCGTAGACTTTGGTTTTGCGAAATTTAGGATGAGTCATTTGGAATGCAAAATCACCGTCGTTGGTAAGCAAAATTAGGCCGGAGCTATCTTTGTCGAGACGACCGACGGATTTTAGTTTATGATACTTTGATGGTAATAAGTTATAGATAGTGGGAGCATGGCCTTGAGCACGGCGTGAACAAACATATCCAACTGGTTTGTGAAAGGCGAGATAAGAAAAATCCGTGTCAAACGGAACTATCTTTTTATTATAGCATACTTTATTAGTTTTGTCAATACGAGTACCCAGTGCGGCTACTTTGCCGTCTACAGTAATTTTGTTGGAAGCTATTAGCTCATCGGCTTCACGACGCGACACGCCTAAGCGTTCGGCCAGGAATTTATTGAGCCGGAGCTGCTGGCTGTTCATTGGTTTCCTGTGGAGTTACTTCAGGCGCGGTTGGGACGGTAGCAGGTGCCGGAGCTGGTGGTACTGGTGGTGTGGCTGGTTCTGGAGCTGGAGTAGCGGGGGCTTCCGGAGCGGCTGGAGCTTCCGGTGTAGCCGGAGCTTCTGAAGTGGCAGAAGCAGCAGCTGGTGCATCGCCAAGGACTTCATGAATGGTATTTATGACATCTTCGATTCCAACCTGAGATTTGACAAGATAACGGTCGGCACCGAGACGTTCGCCACGCTGGCGTTGGTCATCACCTGAGAGAGCCGTCATCATCACAACTTTAATGTTAGCAGTTTCGGGTGTGGAACGCAAAATATCCAACATATCAAATCCGGAGATTTTAGGCATCATGACGTCTGAAAGGATTAAATCGGGTTTTTCGCGCACTGCGATAGCAAGTGCTTCTTCGCCATCGCCTGCTGGTACTACATCGTAGCCTTCGGCGGTAATGCGGACACTGTAGATTTCTCGTAGATTTGCGTCGTCTTCGACTACCATTATTTTACTCATTTTGCTTCTCCGTTTAAGTTATTATTAATATTTTGTTGAGCTGGTGCTATAGTTGGCGGAGCTGGCGGTGGGGATGCAGTTGGAGGTGCAGGAGCAACTGGTGCTGTAGCTGGTGCTGGGGCAGGAGTAGGAGTTGGTGCTACAGGTGCGGGTGTAGTAGTAGGAGCTGTTGGTTTAGGGGTAGCAGGTGTAGCTGGTGTGGCAGGCGCAGGAGTCGCCGGCACGGGAGTAGGTGTCGGAGCGGGAGCAAGCGCTACAGGTGCGGGTATAGGTGCAGGTGTCGGAGTAGGGGCTACAGGTGCAGTGGCTACAGGTGCTGGAGCCACAGGTGCTGGAGCAGGCGCCGGAGCAGTGTTTTGTATCATGGCTTGGTTTTGGACGGCTATCATACGTTTATTGTACTCATCCTCAGTCAGTCTTGGCAGGGAAACATAAAATGTTGAGCCTTCGCCAAAGGCAGATTCAGCCCAAACATTGCCACCCATAGCTTCGGCACGTTGTTTGACGATGTAAAGACCGAGACCAGTACCGCCAATTTCTCTAGTGTCAGAGTTGTCGGCACGGTAGAATTTTTGGAAAATATGTCCGAGATCGTCAGCAGAAATACCGACGCCGGTGTCAGTCACATTAATTAAAACTCTGTCGCCATCGCCACGAACATTGATGTAAATAGAGCCACCTTCTGGAGTGTATTTAAGAGCGTTTTCAATTAAGTTATCCATGATCTCGCGCATAAAGTTTGGATCAATATATCCATATACTACCTGAGCGAGACGACGATTGCTATCGAATGAGATATTCTGACTGGAGCCAAAATTATATGTGATTTTGGCCTGTTTGGCACGTTCAGCATAATCATCGGAAATAGATTTGATAGTCTCGATCATTTCGGCAGGTACAAAATGCGCCCGAATTTTACCGTCATCTAGTTTGGTAATGTCAAGTAAATTTTGGAATAATTTGCCGAGATGCTTGGAAGCGGCTTGGGCGGAAGTCAGGTAGCCGCGCGCGCGCTCGTCGAGTGTAGCTGTTTTGGGATTGAGCGCAAGCGATAAATATCCGTCAATAGTAGCAACAGGAGTACGCATTTCATGCGAGGCGGTAGAAATGAATTCAGTTTGTTCACCCTCTTCCTCGAGCTCGCGAGCAATATCGCGAAAAGTAATAATACGATTGTCAGAAGCTCCGCTGACTGGGTGCATAGAAATAGCAATCGGAATACGTTTACCTGATTTCATACAAATAAGAGCAACTTGAGCTTTTTCGAGAGGTTGATTGGTCTTCATGGCTTGGATGAGCGGGTTTTCTTGTTCAGACAATTCGCGACCTTCTTTGGATTCGATCCTAATAACTAGGCCATAATCTAAGCCTACGGCTTTGCTGGCAGATTCGCATTCGGTCATAGTGACGGCAGCTGGATTGATAAATTGAATAATCCCACGTCCATCGGTCACAATAACGCCGTCTTGGATATTATTTAGGGCAACCTCAGCCAAAGCCGCATGATCATTAGCGGGTCCACTAGCCTGTTTTTTGGACTTAAATAAGTTCATCTATATATATTTTAACACAAGCATTAAAAAATGTGATAAAATTTATGTATGAATAAAGACGTGATTTATATTGAGCCTGAGGATGACATCACTGACATCATCCTGAAGATTGAAAACTCAAAAGAAAAAATCGTCGCGCTCGTGCCGCCAAAAAAGGCTGGCGTGTTTAGAAGCGTGGTAAATATCAAATTGATTGCAAAAGCTGGTACTACTTCAGAAAAATCTGTAGTGCTCGTGACGGTTGATCCATCTATCACGAAGTTGGCAGCGGCAACTAAACTACCTGTAGCTAAAAACCTGCAGTCTGCGCCAACAGTGCCAAAATTAGATAATGAAGATTCTGATGATGATTCCGAAAAAGCTGAGTTAGTCGAAGACAAAGATGGTGAAGTAGAGGTAGAAGACGAAAAAGACGAGGAAGACGAGAAAGAGGAAGAGGAGGAGGAAGAAGATAAGGACGACGAGAAAGAAGACGATGATGACGAAGACGAAGAAGATGAAGAAGAAGAAAAGCCCAAGAAGAAAGATAAGAAAAAATCCAAAAAACAATCTGGCGGATTAAAAAATTGGATAAAAGAGCATAAGAAATTGTCAATTGCAGCCGGGATTGCTCTAGTTGGTATCATTATCTTGTTGATTTGGATGTTGTTTATTGCTCCGGCAGTAGATATTTCTGTTTCAATCAAGACAGATAAAAAGAATTTTTCGGAAAATGTGACTTTTGTTGATAAACTCGAGGACGAAAATGCTAAAGAAGGTAAATTTTACTTAGAACAGAAAAAGATCGAAGAGACCCAGAAAGTGGAATTTGAGGCGACTGGGAAGAAGAATCGCGGTGAAAGAGCGCATGGGAAGTTAAAAGTAACTGCGGTCTTTTCTGGGCGTGGATCGATTGCGATTAATGCAGGAACCCAGTTTAATTATAATGGTCTTTCATATTTAGCTAATGATTATCATGGTATCAGTTGGGACGGCAATGAGGATAATTGCGAAAATGATAAAGTGTTCACGTTGAATCCGGACAATACTATGAGTATACGTTGCTTGATGTCTGAAGAAGTAAACGTAACAGCTTCTGACGGTGGGTCAAAATATAATGTAGCCGCCTCGAGCTCTGGTTGGAGTACAATCTCAAACGCTAGTGTTGTTTCTTTAACTCCAATGGAAGGTGGAACTGACGATATCATCACTGTAGTACAACAATCCGATGTTATAAATGCCCAAAACCAAGTCAAATCTTCAAAAGAAGAAGAAAACAAAGAGAAACTCTTCGAGAAAATCAAAAGTGAGAGTGATGACAAGTATTACGTTATTGATTCTAGCTTTGAACAAACCACTTCTGATGATGTAGTTACGCCTGCAGTAGATGAAGAAGTGAAAGAAGGCGTTAAGCCGACACTTGAGGTAAAGACTACTTCCACAGTTTATGTAATTGATAAAGTGAAACTAGAAGAGTATGTCGATGAAAAGGCTAAACTTGAAGACGATCAGAAGGTTTATGACATTAAAGATATCTATATCGAAAATATGTCTCATATTGCTGTGGGGGCTACTACCAAATTAAAAGCCCAATACTTTGTTGGCCCGAAGCTAACTTCGGAAGAATTAATGGGTAGGATTATGGGAAAAGGGGTTGGCGATGCTCGTCGAGAGATAATGGACATCAACGGGGTATCAGACGTAAAAATTGAAACATCTTATCCTTGGGTGATGGCGATTCCGAATGATTCTAACAAGGTTTCGGTTAAATTTGAAATTAAAGACCAAGATGGCAACGATATCAAGCCAAAAGACGAAGAAAATCAGAGTGAAGATAATGAAGATGAAAAAAACGATGAGGACAAAAAAGACGAAAAAGACGACAAAAAAGAATAGTTAATAATTTGAGTGTAGGAGTAAAATGCGAGTAATTGGATTAGATGTGGGCGAGAAACGCATTGGCGTGGCCAAGGCGGATTCGAGTACTAGAATTGCGGTACCAGTCGGGTTTTATACCGTAGATGGCTCAGAATGGCAAAAAATCGCTAGAATCGCTAATATTAACAGTACAAACTTCTTTGTATTAGGATTACCTCGTAGTAATGAGGGGAACGAAACTAAGCAATCTCTATATGTACGAAACTTTGCCAAGATGTTAATAGAAAAGATTCCGGGGGCGAGAATTAAATTTCAGGATGAATCATTTACCTCTGTTGAGGCAGAAGAAAGGCTAAAATCACGCAAAAGAAACTACGAAAAAGGTGAAATTGATGCTGAAGCAGCCGCTATCATCTTACAAGATTTTCTAGAGAGAATCACAGCTGGGGATATGATAGAAGAAACAGAGGAAGAGGAGGTGTCCCCAACAGGGGTAGTTGATAGTGTGAAAACTGTAGTAACCGATGCGCGTGATAATGTAACAAATCTAACCAAAAAGGAAGCCGACAAAGTGAAATTAAACACCAAAAAAGCCAAATCAAAACTAAAAACTGTTCTAGGGTTTGTAGTTTTACCCTTATTTATTTTAGTTTTGATTGGTGGAATTGGTGGGTTTATCTGGGCAAAATCGATGCTCACCCCTGTAGATGGGAATTGCGCCGAGAATAATACTTGTGAAGAGGTGAAATTTTTGGTAAGTGACGGAGAATCTAAAGCAGTTATTGCTAACAATCTCGAGCAAAATGGTTTAATTAAAAATGCTTTTGTGTTTAAAACATACATGCAAATTTTTAGATCGGACGTCAATCTAAAATCTGGTAATTATCTCTTAAATAAAGGGATGTCAGCGGATGATATTATCGAAAAATTAGCTAAAGGAGTGGATGACGAAAATATCTTTACTTTTACAATTTTACCAGGGGAAAATATCTTTGATATCAAGAAAAAACTAATGGATTTACATTATTTAGAAGAAGATATCGATGCTGCGCTCGTTGCGGATTATGATTTTGATTTTCTAAAAGATAGGCCAGCGGGCGCTACTCTAGAGGGGTATCTATATGGGGAAACCCACGAATTTTATAAGGATGCGACCGTAAGAGATATTTTTGAGAAATACCTAGAGGGAATGGCGGAGGTTATTACTCAAAATGATCTAAAAACAAAATATGAAGCTATGGGGTTATCTCTGTTTGAAGGAATTACTTTAGCCTCAATCGTACAAAAAGAGGCTTCTTCCCCTGAACAGCCAACGGTAGCTCAAGTGTTTTTGACACGTCTGAACAACGGAATACCCCTTGGAAGCGACGTAACAGTATCTTACGCAGTCGACAAGGTAGATCCCTTTAGAGAGACGTATACGGACAACCAATCAGCTCTAACGATAGATTCGTGCTACAATACGAGAGCACACGGAGGATTGCCTTGTGGGCCGATTTCTAATCCTGGTTTATCGGCACTGCTCGCAGTAGCAGAACCATCTGATACTTCTTATCTATATTTCTTGACAGGAGACGATGGTTTGATGTATTATAGTTATACAGAGTCTGAGCATATCCAGAATATTTACAGTCATTGCCAAAAACTCTGTAATGTATCACTATGACGAAGAAACGTAATAAATTCATGGAAAGATTTGGGCGAGTTCTGCCCTATATCTTGAGCGGCGGTCTAGTGCTGACGTTGGTTTTTGTGGGGTCTTTTGATAAACACAATCAAGAGGATAGCCTCAGCCTAGATACTTTTGCAAATGATGAAACTTCAAATGTTTCGGTGGACCAGATGTCTGAGCTATATGTAGTGGCGGATTTATCTGATGTGCTAGGGCTTGCTAGTGCGTCGGATGTGGCGTCAAATTATGTCTCTGCAACCTCGATTTATAATTCTGGGATTGCTTCCTCTGGTAAACTTGAAAAACCAAGTATTACCAATGTAGATGCATCTCGTGGAGTAATCAAATACGAGGTAAAAGAGGGAGAAAACATTGATACAATTGCGGCGCGCTATGGAGCTTCTGCCGATCAAATTCGCTGGTCTAATGGTCTAAAAACCGTAGAGGTAGCGGCTGGCACAATTATCAATATCCCAAGTATACCTGGTATTGTTTATACTGTTAAATCGGGTGATACGATTGATTCGATTGTGGAAAAATATGGTTCTAACGCTAACGAAATTATTGCCCTGAACGATTTGGAGGTTTCAGGTATTTCGGAGGGTATGCAGATTGTAATTAAGGATGGTCATTTGCCAGAAACTGAGCGCCCAGAATACGTACCGCCAAGGCGCTACTACAATAATACTGGTACTACCTATACTTATACCTATCTTGGCAACGCATCCAATCGTACGAACGTATCTTGTAATAGGGGCCTTGGAGCAGGACAATGTACGACATGGGGTTGGTTGAAGCGTCCAGACTTAGGCTTTATCAAGGCAAATGCCAATAGATGGGATGATATGGCACGTTCTGCTGGCATACTCGTAAATCATTCACCAGCTGCTGGTGCAATTTTCCAGACTGACTCAGGCTGGTATGGCCACGTGGGGTATGTAGAGTCGGTCAATGCCGATGGTTCAATCAATGTGTCTGAACGTAACTACGCTGGATGTTATGGTGTGATGTTCTCAACAATTCCCGCTGGCGAAGTGGGTAGATTTAATTACATTCACTAGATTACCAGTCTTCGACGAGAGTAAATTCTTTGCCTGCTATGCTAATAATAGAATCGGGTTTGGCGCCTTGAGTGGTAAGCTCAGCACGAATACCGAGTTTTTTCATGATGTCGCGAAGGCGATTGACAGAGGCATAATTATTTAAATCAGTGCGGCGGGCGAATTTTTCGATTTTTTCGCCAGTAACCACGAATTTATCGTCCTGCTTTTCGACTTTCCAGGTATCTTTCAAGGCGTCTTTACTTAGTGAAATAGTTGGGATTTTGCTTGAATGAACCTTTTTCGGCCCGCTTCGCTCGCGCCCGTCGTTACGGGGCTCGCTCGCTATTCCGCTCCCGTCGTCGCGTACGGCCTCAAAAGGTTCATTCTGCGCAAGTCCCGCATCCAAAAAAATAGGTTCAGCCAGGACCTGCGACTTGAGCTCGCGAAGAAGTTCTGTGAGGCCCTGGTGGGCGGAGGCGGAAATAGGGAAGATTTTGGCGGCGGGATTTTTGGCGAGGATTGAAGACATTTGCATCTTGATAATATCATCGTCGACACCTTCACATTTGGTTAATGCAACAATTTCGGGGCGATCCTTGAGATCAGAATACTTTTCGAGTTCGTTCCTGATAGTTTGATAGGCCTTGCCAGCGTCATCATTATAAACATCCACTAAATGTAATAATACCGCTGTGCGATCGACGTGACGAAGAAAATCGTGTCCCAAACCTTTGCCCTCAGAGGCGCCTTCGATTAACCCCGGAATATCAGCGATTAATAGATCTTGGTCATCGATAGTGGCTACACCGAGGTTTGGCGTGATAGTAGTAAAGGGATAGTCAGCGATTTCGGGTTTAGCGTTTGAAACTACGGATAAAAAGGTAGATTTGCCGGCATTAGGTAAGCCAACTAGACCAACATCGGCCATGGATTTAAGTTCTAATTCGGCCTCAAATTCTTCACCCGGTTCGCCGACTTCGGCAATAATGGGCGCTTGACGAGTTGAACTCTTGAAATGGGCATTCCCAAAACCACCAGAGCCACCGTGAGCGATGATGGCTTCTTGGCCGTCTTCTACTAGATCAGCCAAAAAGATTCTTTCTTGGGGCGCGTCCACGACCCCTGTCGCCACAGGGGTCGTGGCACTACTCCTCGCCTTGCCAGGCTCCGGACCCCCTTCGAAAGAACTTTTTGTGCTGATTTTATATACTACAGTGCCAATTGGGACGTCGATGATCAGGTCTTTGCCGGAGCGGCCAGCAGAGCGTTGACCTGAACCGTTTTTACCGGCTTCGGCTTCAAGAATAGGTGTAAAACGAAAATCAATCAAGGTGTTGGTGTCTTTATCGGCACGAAAGATAATATCACCGCCTTTGCCGCCATCACCGCCATCGGGACCACCCTTAGGGACGTAAATTTCATGGCGAAAAGAAACGGCACCATCGCCGCCTTTACCGGCTTTGAGACTGACTTTCGCTGTATCTACAAACATAACTTTATTATAACATATTTTTCTGATATTTTAAGCGTATTCTTGACTTTTTATAGATTTTGTGATATAATTGTCGCTATGATGCACTCTCACTGTTGGGGGTGAGTATTTTTAGAAAACAGTCCGAAAGGAGGGGGGTAATATGAGTAGTATTACAAATGGCAGGGGAGGCAATCATTCCCGACCTGGATGGAAGATTCCTAATACAAAATATGCAAATCCAACATGCCAATTTCGTGAATGGGTTTTGCTTTTTCCGAAGGAAGACGGCGTTGAAAATATGGCTTTATCCGCTAGGGATTTTTTCAGATTTTGGGATAATCCGTCAATTAAAGAGATAAAAGTCAGAGGTAATCTATTCTTGACTGGCAAACTATATGGATGCCCTGGACACATTAATGGTGAAATACCGGTGAAAATACCATCTCGTGTTGTTTCGTTAAAAAGATTATCTCATCGCGATCCACTTCCTATATCGAGAGATAGTGTCAATCGACAGGACCGAGATGAAATGTGTCTATGCACTGAAGATGGCAAGATCTATTTTTTCGTCAAAAACGATCTACATCCTTGTACAGCAGAGTTCTTTAGCTACATAAAGTACGGAGAATCTCTACACCATCGTATCCCGTTAGGATACGAAGCAGAAGATACTATGTAAAAACCCTGGCCTAGCGCCAGGGGTTTTTCTGTGGAAAAGTCATTTTTTGCGATTTTGTCAAATTTTGTGCTAAAAATCGCTTGACAGTCGTGCGCTTATGCTTTATTATAAGTATAAGCTGGTACGCTTCACAGGGGTTCCACTGAAAGGTGGAGTGTGGAGACTCATCAAAACAAACAGCGGATTAAAACAAAACAATGTGCCCCAAGGGTGGGCGCGTAACAGCGGAAAGACGGTCGAAAGGCCGTCTTTTACTGGTGTTACTTAGCTTTACCGGAGTGAGATTTGCGCCATTTGGCAATTTCGCCGTGATTACCAGAGAGTAGCACATCTGGTACTGTCATACCACGAAAATCATATGGCTTAGTGTATTGAGGATATTCTAGATTGTCGCCCTCGGAAAAACTCTCGATTTCGGCGGATTGTTCGCCACCGAGTACGCCTGGTATAAGTCGAACTACCGAATCAATGATAATTAATGCTGGTAATTCACCGCCGGTGAGGACGTATTTACCTAGTGAGATTTTATAATCTACGATGCTTAGAATACGCTCGTCATAACCTTCGTAATGAGGGCAAAGGATTATGTAGTGACAAGAAGAATCGTTTTTCTCGGAACGCTCCCTCGCGCCCGTCGTTACGGGGCTCGGTCGCTCCGTATTTTCCACGTCAGAAAATATGCTCCTCGAAAAAGATTCTTCTTGTCCATTTGCAAACTTTCTAGCCATTTCTTGGTTCCAAATTTCGCCAACAGGGGTAGGGAGGATGACTTTAGCATCAGGATCTTTTGCTTTGACGAATTCGATAGCGTTAAACACTGGTTCACAGCGAAGTAACATGCCATCGCCACCACCGTAAGGAGTATCGTCGACAGATTTATGGGGACCGAGACCAAATTCTCGTAAGTCTACAAAATCAAACTCCGCTAGGCCCTTGTCGGTGGCCTTATACATCATGGATGTCTCAAGATAAGGTTTAATGGCATCCTGAAACAGAGTGATAATCGTAAACTTAATCATATCCATATTATACTATTTTTTGACGGTTTTAGCAAATAAAAAAGCGCCCCTCCATGCGGAGGGGCTATGATACTACTGAAAGAATTCCTCGTCTGTTAGAATATTTTCCCAGCTACCTGGGATGTACCTGATCAACTCGAAAGAAATTGCGGTCTTCTCTGCAAAGAAAACCATAGTATCATCTGTCTTTATGACGATCCTGTCTCTTGGGATGTCGCCTACTTCGTGAAATCTTCTGATGTCTATATTTTCGAAACCATCGAAGTAGGGAACATCAATCCCGATAAATGAGCAGTGATCGCCACCGGACTTTCTCAGTATTTTATTAGCTTTTTTAAAAATCTTACGTGCTTTATGCTTTTTACTCATAATGTACACCTCCCTTATACCTATATTGTATCATACTTATGCTATTTTGTCAATAGTAATAGAGATGATGTATAATAGAAGTATGTTGGACGAGTCAGTTGAGAGTCTAAAGGGAGTGGGACCAAAGACCGCGGGAATATTGAAGAAGCACGGTATCCATACGGTGCGGGATTTTTTGTATAATTTACCGCGTGATTATGAGAATTATCAGGCACCGACCTCTATTGCAGAAATCCGCCCCGGCAAGGTAGTAATAAAGGGCAAAATTGACTCTCTGACTACTAGGCGTGCTAGGCGGCGCAATCTCTCTATTACGGAGGGAGTTATCCGGGATAAGACAGGTGCAATTAAAACCGTATGGTTTAATCAGGGGTATCGAATCAAGCAATTTTCACCAGAGAAGGAATACTATTTTACGGGTAATTATGAGTTTAAAAATGGACGATACAGCCTGATTTCGCCATCTGCGACAGAGGTGACTGACGTTGACCCGAACACTGGTCTGGTACCTATTTATGTAGCCCACGGCAAACTAAAATCACAGGATTTTAGGCGAATTATGAAGAGTTCTAGAGATAAATTTGACAAAATACCAGATTTATTACCCACTGTGGCAACTGGGGCCCGCAAAAAAGCTCTATTTTACACGCATTTTCCAAATTCTATCAAATCAGCTGAAGGAGCGAGGGAATATCTGGCGTATGAGGAGTTGTTTGAGCTAATCTTGGCATCGCAGTTGAATAGGCGTGAAAATGATAAGCTAAAAGCTATGCCGATATCGTTTTCGGCGCCTAAAATTAGGGAGTTTGTGGCAAGTCTACCATTTAAACTTACAGGGGCGCAAAGGCGGGCAACTTGGGATATCTTCCAAAATATGGAAAAATCAGCACCGATGAACCGTTTACTTCAGGGCGACGTAGGTTCAGGAAAGACGATGGTGGCGGCAATGAGCGCATATGAAGCATTTTTGGCGTCCTTACAAGTGGCGTTTCTGGCGCCAACGGCGATCCTGGCGACCCAGCACTTTGAAAATCTATCGAAGATTCTGACGCCGCTAGGGGTAAAAGTAGCTCTTTTGACAGGTGCAACTAAGAAGAAGCCAGAGCTAAAGGCGAAGATTGCTACTGGCGAGATAGACCTAGTGATAGGGACACATGCACTGCTCACTGATGATACGGTGTTTCAGGATTTGTCGCTGGTGATTATCGATGAACAGCACCGATTTGGGGTGGAACAGAGGCAAAAATTGATGCTAAAATCACCAAAAGATAAAGCTCCGCATCTGCTCGCGATGACCGCTACGCCGATTCCGCGTTCTTTGCAACTGACGGTGTTTGGCGATTTGGATGTGTCGGTGTTAAATGAGATGCCAAAAGGCAGACAACCTATTACGACAAATATTTTGCCAGAGATAGATACGAGAGAACGTTTGTATCCAAAAATGCGAGAGGTTTTGAAGGCGAAGAATCAAATTTATTGGATTTGTAAGGCAATTGATGACAATCCACAGAGTGAAACTACTTCTGTAAAATCGCGTACGGCTAAACTAGTGCAAGATTTCCCTAAAGCTAAAGTGGAGTTTTTGCACGGACGGATGAAGCCGGCCGAAAAAGACGAAATAATGGCACGATTTGCTGATGGTAAGATTGATATCTTGGTGTCTACGACAGTGGTAGAGGTGGGTGTAGACGTGCCGAACGCTACTTTGATGGTGATAGAAAACGCCGAGTCTTATGGCTTGGCGCAGTTGCATCAGCTACGAGGTCGAGTAGGCAGAGGTAAGGTGGCTTCATTTTGCTATCTTTTGACCCCTGGCGACGTGAAGCCGACCCGGCGGCTAAGAGAGCTGGAGAAATCTTCGGATGGTTTTTATCTAGCAGAAGTAGATTTGAGATTACGTGGCCCTGGGGAAATCTATGGGGCCTTGCAACATGGAGCTTTGGATCTCAGAATCGCAACCCTATCAGATACAAAACTGATTGCCAAAGCCCAACGTGATGTGCGTGAATTCTTGAAAAATCCTGAGAATATGGTAAAATATAAAGAATTGATGTCTGGCATCACGAAATATCAACAAATAACGACTTTGAATTAGTATGATTAGGATTACCTCTGGAAAATATCGCGGCAGAAATATAGAATCGCCAAATTCCAAATTGACCCATCCGATGGGAGCAAGGGAAAAATTGGCGCTTTTTAATATGATTGCAGGAGAATTAAATGGCGCAAGAGTGCTTGACGCTTATGCAGGCTCAGGGGCGCTTGGTATAGAGGCACTCTCTCGAGGAGCAAAAGAGGTGGTTTTTGTCGAGAAAGATGCTAAAATATGCAGAATCATCCGCGACAATCTAGCAAAATTGGGAGTATCCTCAGAGGTGATTTGCGGTAATGTTGTAGATTTTACAACATCTGATTTGTTTGATGTAATTATTGCTGACCCGCCATATGATAGGTTTAGTGAAGCCGAGATTACGCCATTGATTGATTTGCTCAAACAGGGTGGAACTCTTGTTTTGTCGCATCCTAATATGGCACCAGATATTCCAGGATTAAACCTAAAAAGCAGTAAAAAATATGCCAACGCCCATATTTCCGTTTATGTTAAAAGATAATCTTGCATTTTTAGCAAAAGTGTGATATAATGGAGACATAAGGAGTTTATTAATATGTATTACCAGGGAGAAAAAGAGAAGAAGGACCGTCGTAGGATTATTGCAATCTCTACTGTTACTGCTATTATTATTTTGATTTTGATTGTTGCGATTATCGTGGTTGCAACTAAGAAAACCAATAAAACTAATACTGGCAATAATGGTACGGAGCAAACATCCCAGACTACGACTGATTCGAATGACAAATCTGATTCGGATGATAAATCCAAATCTGAGGACAAGGATTCCAACAAGGATTCTGATAAAGATTCCAATAAAGACAATTCGAATTCAGTAGGTACTCTGTCGAGCGGTTCAAACAAGCCAAGTACTTCTTCAAATAGTTCAAATAAGACTGACAATACTGCAGCTAAGGCAGACAATCCAATGCCAACTACTGGCCCAGAAGATGCTTTGCCACTAGCTCTTGTTGCTGGGGTTTTGACTACTTATCTTGGCTCGGTTGTACTAGCTAAAAGAGAAGCTTAAATTTGCCTAGAACGAAAGCGAGGCTTTGGCCTCGCTTTTTGGTGGTTTTATGATATAATTAGATTGCGTCCACGAGACCCAGATGCCCGGGTGGTGGAATTGGTAGACACGTATGCCTTAGGAGCATATGCCTTAAGCGTGCAGGTTCAAATCCTGTCCCGGGCACCATTTAGCAAATAATAGGAGGAAAAATGGAAGGTAAGATTTGTCAAAGTTGTGCGATGCCACTAACATCGGAGGATATGTTTGCAACGAATGCAGATGGTAGTGTAAATGAGGATTATTGCAAATGGTGCTATAAGGATGGGAAATTTGTGGAAGATTGTACGATGGAAGAATTTATCGAAAAATGTTCACAATTTGGTGAGCAAGCAGGAATGACGAATGAACAAATGAAAGAATACTGCACGAAGGTTTTTCCGACTTTAAAGCGATGGAAGAAATCTTAGTTTTATGAAAATTGAATATTTAGGGCACGCATGTTTTAGATTAGATGATCAGTTGGTGATTGATCCGTATAAGGATGGGTCGGTGCCGGGGTTGGAAAACCTACGCACGTCAGCAGTGAAAGTAATTTGTACGCATGAACATGCGGATCATAGTGGGCGTGAATGCGTAGAGATTACGCCAGGCGAATGTGAATTTAGAATCGAAGAAGTGCCGAGTTTTCATGATGACCAAGAAGGAGCGCTACGCGGACCGAATACGATATTTGTGGTGGCTAAGGATGATGAAAAATTGGTACATCTGGGGGACTTGGGGCATTTCCCGAATGATGAGCAACTTAAAAAGATTGCGGATGCAAATTACTTACTGATACCGGTAGGTGGGTATTATACGATTGATGCGGAAATAGCGGCGAAGATTTGTGAAGCTGCGAATCCGAAAATTATTATCCCGATGCATTATCGCACTTCAATTTCTGGTTATCCGGAACTCGCAACGGTGGATGAGTTTATGAAGTTGGCTGAAGAAAAGGGAATAGCTGAAAAAGTAAAAGTATTATAACTATTAATAAGGGGGATTTTGAAAGGATATAAAATGAAACTTGTTTATTTGACTACGAATAAATTTAAAATTCGTGAGGCCGAGATGGTACTCGGCGATCAATATGGAATTGATCTCGAGGCGATAAACCCAGATTTTGAAATATACGAAATACAGGCTAAGACTTGTGGCGAAGTGGCTGGGTTTTCGGCCCAATACGCAGCAAATAAAATCGGTAAACCTTGTCTCAAGTCTGATACTGGGCTATATCTAGAAATGTTAGGCGGGTTACCAGGTCCATACAATGCTTATTTTGATAAGCAGATTGGCTATGAAAAATTTTTGAAAATGATAAAAGACGAGGAAAATCGTAAAGCACGACTTGAGCATTGTTTTGCTTATTGTGAACCTGGTCAAGAGCCTGTGATTTTCAGTGGTGAGACGATGGGAACGATTGCTAAGGAAGCACGTGGCAAAGACGGTCGTTGGCATGATTTTTTCTTCATACCAGACGGCGAAACGAAAACCTTAGCCGAAATTGGCGATGAAGATCCGGTGAGGAAGAATACGTTCTATGGGTCGGCAATCCACGATTTCGCGAAATGGTATAAAGAACAGAATAAATAATAACGTAGTGGGGGGTTGTAGTTTTTGGTGAAGTGTGCCTATAATGTGGCGGGTTGGAGAAGTATAGTTTGCGAGTAATGTAGATTCCCCTCGTAGCGGGCGAACTTGCGTTTTACAAGTTCGCTCCTGGATGGGGGGATTTATACGTTGGTTTTCTAGAGGCCTTGGTTGCCATCCTCCCGATGTAAAAACAAACACTAAGGAGGTGCGCTATGGAAATAGAATGTTTGTTTTATTTCAAACTTAGGCGCAAGCCAAAAACTAAAAAAGTTACTGTCGTCGTAGACGAACAGTAACAACTTTCCAACTTGGCAGGATTCTAGATCCTCCTGCCATCATTATATTAATGCTAATAGATATTGTCAACTACTTTTCTGATTTGTCTTTGATGGAGACGCCGCCGAAGCCGCCAGCTGCATCGATGTAGATGGTGTATTTGCCTTTTTCGGTGGCGTTTTTGCGGTCGTCGGAAAAGCCGCCAAAAATGAAGCCAGATTTTAGTTTGACTTTGACGTCATCTGGGACGATGATATCAATACCGCCGAAGAGAGTGAAAGCTTTGATAACAGTATCTTTGTCGAATTTGGCGTTTTTGAGATTTAATTTGGCACCACCGAAAATAGCGACGAGATTGGAGCCTTGGAAGGTTTCATCCTTGTAGACGCGATCACTACCAGAAAAGATAGCCATTTGAGAATCCATGGTCTTACCATCTTTTTCGGCTTCTCTTACTTTTTTCTCGACCTCTTTGTCATTTTGGTTGCGGAAAGTAGATTTGATGATAAGACCGAGGCCGGCGATGACTAATAGGACGGCAAGGATGACTTTCCAGGCGACGTCATAGGAAAAGACGTCTTGTGCAGCTAGTAGCAAAATAATGCCTGCGGCGAGGAAGCCGAGACTGGCTAGTTTGTCTTTTTCGGTGAAGAGACTGATGACGCTTGGGACGATGATGAACAAGGTCCACCAGCCGTCAAAGAAAATGTCGATATTGAATAGTCCGAGTGCGTTGAGGCCGAAGATTAGGCCTAGTGCGATAATGGCTACGCCCCAGATAATAGGTTTCATTTGTTTCATTTGATAACTCCTTTATGGGGTAATTATAACATAGAGCAACGTGATATAATGAGAAAAAGGAGGCAAAATGGATGAATTAGAACTAGAGCGGACGTTTCTAGCTAAGGAGTTACCGAAGGAAATTGAGGGGGCGGATTTTGTGGAGATTGTAGATACTTATATACCGGATGGACCGGAGCATTCGCATCTGAGACTGAGGAAAAAGGGAGATAAGTACTCGATTACGAAGAAAAATCCGATTGAAGATGATGTTTCGGAAATGATGGAATATACGATTGAACTGACACCGGAAGAGTATGAAGCGCTAGTTGGTTGTAGTGAGAAGCGGGTGGTGAAGAAGCGATACTTTGCGAAAATTGATGGGTTTGATGCAGAAGTGGATGTATTTGAGGAGGGTCTCGCTGGACTAGTATTGGTGGATTTTGAGTTTTCTGATGTGGAGGAAAAGAATAAGTTTAAGATGCCTAAGAGTATGCTTGCGGATGTAACACCGGAGGAGTTTATCGCTGGTGGGATGCTGGCGGGGAAGAGGTATGAGGATATTGAGGGGGAGTTAGACAGATACGAATATAAAAAAATTGGCTAGATAAAGAAAACCTAGGTAGTTTGGTCAAGATACTTGTTAGAAATCATCTTCGTCGTCGTTATCTAGATCGTAGTTTTCGGCACCGATTTCGTAGCCGAGCTCGTAGGCTTCGCGTTGTTCGTCGGAAAGCTCGTCGAGATCGACGGAGGAGCCAAAGCTGGCCTGGTATGACATTTTATTCTGACGGTCATAGGTACCGTCTTCGATACCGAGGTTTTCGTAATCAGATTCGTCCATGGGTTAATTGTAGCATATTTGCAAAAATAGCTTGAGGGATTATGCATTGTATTTTTAGTATGAAGAAGATGAGATTAGAAATAACCAAGATTCTCTTATTGCTTAATAGTCCCAACCATCATAGTAGTAGGCAGGGTCATAATCCTCATATGGGTCATAATAATCATAATAGTCATCATAAGAATCAGATGGGTCATAATCATCACGAGGGTCATAATCATCATATGGGTCGTAATCATAGTCATCATAATAATCATAGTCATCATAATAATCTGGCTCATAGTCATCATAGCGGTCATAATCATAATCTGGTTCATAGTCATAATCTGGCTCGCGCTCGTATCGTTCATAATAATCATCACTATATGAACTATGTCCACTTGAAGAAGTATTACTAGACTTATTATTGTTGGCAGACACCAATCCAAAGATAGCAAGTATCCCTAGGATTATTCCTATCATCACAACAACTGGCTTATAATTAGCTTTCATAATTCAACCCTATTTACAACTATACTTATAAACCGCCGTGCCACCGCGCATTGTCTTAGTTGGAGAAACTAGAATATTGCTTGGATTAGCTTTAATCTGAGGATGTCCTTGGTATGAGGTTATTTGCCCGCAAACCAAGATTTCCCCTTTATCCTTATAGGTAGCTAAGAAATCATCCCAATTATAATTACCATACATATAAATAACGAAACCAGTCTTATAGTTTTCTTTTTCGTCTATGAAGAAATTATACCCACTTCGCGCAAAATACTGAGGATAAAATACTACACATCTAGTTTCGCCTATATGCGACCAAGTATCTGATGCTGATAGACAATAATCGCCAACCATTTTGCCAGCTGAGATTTCTGCGCTTGTCCCCTCTTCGTATATTGAATCACCGTGCTTAATGATGGTTTTATTTTCAACATACGCTTTCTCTAAGCCAGCACGCTTTATGTCTGCACAAGAGTATTTTGTCCCACCCACTTCTATACCAGTACTGCATTTTTCATCAAACTTTTCAGAAGTAGTTTTTTCTCTACAAGTCTTTGAGCTTTCTACCCATACTTTACCACTAGACTTACACTCTTTCTTCGCATTTTCACCCTGTATGGCGCTTGTTGCTCCAATCATAATAAACAACAAAAAGGCAATCACAATTGAAACAATTGCTATAGGTGCCTTACTATTGTTTGACTTTGTACTCATACGTATATTATAACATAAATACTATAATAAAGCAAGTGTTTATATCGAATTATTGAATCTTGTCATAATCAATCATCGAGAACAGGAGCGGGTCTTCTCCAGTATCTGCCATATATTTTTTCGCAGATGCTATCATTTCTTCTGCAAATTCATTAATGTTTAGACCTATTACTCTTATTTCTTCTCCTGTTTTATTGTCGTGGATTACGACCGATAAATGACCTAAATGATAATCGGTTTTACTATTAAAGCGCAGAGATACATTTTGGTACGTTCTCGCTGAATGGAGTACGCTACATCTTAACATATAAACAACATCGGCATCGAAATCCTCAGAAATGCAAGATTGTTGAATATAGTATTTTCTGACCCATTTTTTATACTCTTCTTTGTCCGTGTTTTCTCCGTTACAGACATCTGGCACCATTAAAGACATTATTAGCGTAGCTAGAAAATGCCCACTTTTTAATTCATTCTGAATCTCATCCAGAAATACTGATAAAGTTATTCTTTCTCGAAAAAACATATTGTTCCTTCCTTTAGTTAAATTTAATATTATCCCCCTAAGATTTGTGGTGTGCTCCTCCTTAAAGCACATCGCACCGCCAATGACTTAATTATAGCACATTGCATCGAAGATAGGGTAAATAATGATATAATAATATGAAAGGAGCGACATAAATGATAGTTGGAGAACTTAAAAGCAAAATTGATTCAATCTGGGATGTTATCTGGACTGGCGGAATAACTAATCCAATCAGCGCCATTGAACAGATTACCTACTTAATGTTCATTAAGCTCCTCGATGACAATCAGCAAAAAGACGAAGCAAAAGCCAACTCTCTCGGTATTCCTCTAAATGACAAAGTTTTTAAAGATGGAGTTTGGTCTATCTCAAACGCTTCTCAGAATATCGAAATAGAATACGAAAATCTCCGCTGGCGAACTTTCCATAACTTCGAACCAGAGAAGATGTATGACACTATCAGCAACTATGTTTTCCCGTTCATTAAAACTCTTGGTGGCTCCACCTTTGGCAAATATATGGAAAATGCCATCTTTATGATTCCGACTCCGTTCGTACTATCCAAAATAGTCGATGGTATCGATGGGATGGATATGAATAACAAAGACATTATGGGCGACGTCTATGAATATCTTCTTTCAAAGATTGCCTCTTCTGGGCAGAATGGTCAGTTCCGCACTCCTCGTCATATCATCAATATGATAGTTGAATTGATGCAACCTACTATTGATGACAACGTCCTAGATCCTGCAATGGGAAGTGCTGGCTTTCTTCTTTCAGCGATTAATTATGTCAAAGAGCATCAACCTGATGAACTTCTTATTCCTGAAAAACGTGGATACTTTAGCAATAATCTAGTAACTGGTTTTGATACTGACCAATCTATGCTTCGCATCGGAGCAATGAACTTAATGCTTCACGGAGTAAACAATCCTAGAATCAAATATCAGGATTCTCTTTCCAAAGACAATGATGAGCGCAACGCTTATTCTCTCATTATGGCAAATCCACCTTTTACTGGAAGCCTATTCCTCGACCACGTTTCCGATGATTTATTAACTGTAGCGAATACGAAAAAAACTGAGCTTCTTTTCGTAACCTTATTTATGAAAATGCTGAAGCTTGGTGGACGTTGTGCCTCAATTGTCCCAGATGGCGTTTTATTTGGCAATTCGAATGCCCATAAAGCTATTAAAAAAGAACTTGTTGAGAATCAGAAACTTATCGCAATTATTTCAATGCCAAAAGGAGTTTTTGAACCTTATGCAGGGGTATCGACGGCAGTCCTCATCTTTACTAGAACAGATAGTGGAGGAACCGATAAGGTGTGGTTTTATGATATGCGAGCTGATGGTTTTAGCTTGGACAAAAAAAGAACAAAAGTTTCCAAAAATGATATTCCAGACATAATAGAACGTTTCCGTAATCTTAACGATGAACTTGAACGTGAACGTACCGACCAATCATTTTATGTTTCTAAAGAAGAGATCGTAAAGAACGATTACGATTTGTCTTTCAACACTTATAGTAAAACCAAATATGAAAAAATAGATTATCTGCCAACCGACGAAATGATTAAAAGCATCGAGGAATTAGAAAAAGAAGCTTCCACAGCTATTTCTGAACTCAAAACCCTTTTGAAAGAATCGAAATAAAATGAAATATACACTTAGCGATTTATTTGATTTACAAATGGGAAAAACTCCATCTCGTAGCAATCCAGAATATTGGTCTTCAAAAGACAATAAATGGATTTCAATTGCAGACTTGACGAAAAGTGGAATGTATATAAATCATACGAAAGAGTACATCTCTAATAAAGCAGTCGAGGAAAGCAAAATTAAAATAATCCCCGAAAATACAGTAGTAATGAGTTTCAAGCTAACCATCGGCAAGACTGCTATAACCTCAGAGCCCATTTACTCAAATGAAGCCATAATGTCTTTCATAGATAAAGGAGTAATCAAAATAGCGCCAAAATACTTCTATTATCTTTTGTCTCATTTTAATTGGGATACAAATTCGAATAAAGCCGTAATGGGAAAAACATTAAATAAAGCTACTTTAAATGATATCGAG
This sequence comes from uncultured Candidatus Saccharibacteria bacterium, assembly GCA_946414465.1. Taxonomy (GTDB): domain Bacteria; phylum Patescibacteriota; class Saccharimonadia; order Saccharimonadales; family Saccharimonadaceae; genus Nanosyncoccus. The sequence goes on from CAMKOP010000004.1 coordinate 36,705, forward strand.
GTTGATGTCCCGAATTTCGAAGAACAAAACAAAATTGCCAGAATACTTGATAGAGTTTCAAAAACAATAGAAATAAGGAATCGCCAAATACAAATACTGGATAATCTAATTGAGGCTAGGTTTATCGAATTATTTGGCGATAAGTATTTAAACGACAAAGAGTGGAATCAGGATACACTTGGTAACAATGCATCATTTTGTAACGGAAAAGCACACGAGAAAGTCGTAGACCGCAACGGTAAATATATTTTAGTTACATCAAAAGCGATAGCATCGAATCTGGCTGATGTCAGGAAAACAAATACTGCCTTAAGCCCGTTGAAAAAGAATGATATTGTTATGGTTATGAGCGATGTTCCAAACGGACGCGCTTTAGCTAAATGCTTACTCATAGAAGAAGATGATAGATATACCCTCAATCAGCGTATATGCAGTTTTAATGACTATCCATTCAACCCAGTTTTTTTCTATCATTTACTAAATAGACATCCATATTTCTTGTCCTTTAATGACGGAAACGGACAGACCAATTTAAGAAAAAACGATATATTAGAATGTCCCATAATTATGCCACCAATGGACTTACAAACAGCATTTGCTAATGATGCTTTACAAATCATCAAGTTGAAAACTACCATTCAGAATCTAATTAAAGAAACTCAATTACTATTCGACAATCTAGCACAAGGATACTTTAAATAAGAATAAGCGTAATAATGTTATAATAATAGTATGAATCTTGATAAGCATCTGCACGAATTAGAGTTGATAAAAATGCTCAAAACCAATCAAGAAAAGGCGAAAGCCTCTCGCTTGGTGCTTATCGATATTCTTCTGCCAATCTATGGCGAAACTAACAAAAAGAAAGCCCCTTCTCTTCTCGAACTTATTGACTCTTATCCCGTAAGGAGTCTCATCAACGATGATAAAATCCTCAGTTCGCTCCACTTTATTCGCATAGTTGGAGCAAATGCTGAACACGGCGACAAAATCCGTAACAAGGATGCGGAAATCATCGTAAAGAACCTGGAATTTCTACTCGATTTCTTACGTTCAAAAGAATCACCCGAAGAAGTAATTGAGTCGCCAGAATTCTTTACTGAATTCGAAACCAGAAAGATCTATATTGATACCTACTTAAGAGAAGCTGGATGGGATGTTCTTGAAGAAAAAGGATTAATGTATCCAGGCAAAGCCAGCATTGAAATCGCGGTTGGCGATATGCCTAATAGTGCCGAAACAGGCTTTTGCGATTATGTTCTCTATGACCGCTCAGGTAGACCGCTCGCAGTCGTTGAAGCAAAGAAAACCTCAATAGACCCTAGAAAAGGTCGCCATCAAGCCGACCTCTATGCCGAATCCCTAAAGAAGCAATTCGGCTATAAGCCAATCATCTACTATACGAATGGATACGAAATCCATCTAATTGATGGCATCTATCCTGACCGTCAGGTTTACGCATTCCATACGCTAGAAGAGCTTGAGTTAATGCTTCAGAAGCGGAATCGCGGAAAGATTGCCGATATGACAGTCGATAATAACATCGCTGGTCGTCCATATCAGAAGATGGCTTTAACGAATCTCTGTGAACGCTTAAATGACAATCATCGTCGCGGATTAATCGTAATGGCAACTGGTACAGGCAAAACCCGAACCGCCATTGCATTAACTGACATTTTAGCCAGGAATAGCTGGATTAAAAATGTCCTATTTCTTGCAGATAGAACAGCCCTCGTTAATCAAGCCGAAGAGAACTTCGTGAAGCTTCTACCAAATATGACAACTTGTAAGCTCTCCGATAAAACTAAGGATGCCAGAAAGAAAGACCTCAATGCTCGCATTATGTTCTCGACTTATCAAACGATGATAAACCATATCGATTCCGAAGAGAAAGTTTTTACAACAGGTCGCTTCGATTTAATTATCGTCGACGAGAGTCACCGCTCAATCTTCAACCGCTATGGTTCAATCTTTAACTATTTCGATGGTTTTCTCGTCGGTTTTACCGCTACACCTAGAGGCGAAGTCGGTAAGAATACATATGACATCTTTGAATGCGAATCAGGCGAGCCGACTTTTAACTATCCACTCGAAGATGCTATTAAAGAGCACTATCTCGTAGGTTACAAAGTGCTTAATCGTCACTCTCGTATTATGACTCAAGGCATCAAGCGCGAAGAGCTTACCGAAGAGCAGATGGAAATGCTCGATGACTTCTATGAAGGCGAACAAGAAACTCCTGATTTTAATATTCCAGCCAATGCTATCTTTAAGACAATATTCAACGAAGCAACCTGCAGAAGCGTTCTCGAAGATCTTATGGAGAATGGAATCCGAATCAATAATGATGAAATCTTAGGAAAAACCATTATTTTCGCATATAACCATCGCCACGCGCAAATGATTGTCGATGAGTTCAGAAAGATGTATCCGAAATACTCTGCTAATACCTGCCAGCTCGTCGATTATTCCGTTAACTATGCTGATGACTTAGTAAAAAAATTCGGCAAAGACCCTGAATTTCGCATCGCTGTATCAGTTGATATGCTGGATACTGGCGTTGATGTTCCAGAAATATTGAACCTGGTTTTCTTTAAGCCTGTCCGCTCAAAGATTAAGTTCATCCAGATGATAGGACGTGGAACCAGGCTTTGCGATGATTTACTCGCTCCAGGTAGAGGTAAGAAAGAATTCCTAATCTTTGACTATTGCGATAACTTCGAATACTTCCAAATAGATCGTCCAGAAGCCATTAAATCAGAAGAAACTATCTCACTATCACAAAGGATTTTCGCGCTTAAAACCGAAATCGTCTTTAATCTGCAAGATGATGTTAGCCAAAGCGATGACTTTCTAAAGAGCTATCACGCGCGCACAGTTGAGCAACTATTAACCTCTGTGAGGGATTTGAAAGAAAACAAGAGCCGTATTGCCGTTAGAAAGAATCTGAAATATGTCGATAAATATAGCCAATCTAGAACTTGGGTAGCACTAAGTCCAGTTGGAGTCCACGAGCTCAAAACCTTTATTGCTCCATTAATTGAAAGCGGAATCGATTCGGATGTCTCAGCTCTATCCTTCGATGTAAGAATGATGCGAGTCCAGAAAGCCATCCTTAGAGGCAATCTAGGTTCAGCCAACAATGATATCAAGAAGGTTCGAGAAATCGCTCAGTTCTTACTCCAAAACAAATGCTCTATTCCGCAGGTTTTTGAAAAGCGCGACGATTTGAAAGAAATCGTAGACAGCGAAACTTGGAGTGATATCGATTTCAAAGAGCTTGAACGCTTAAGACAATCAGTCCGTGAATTAATGAAGTACATTTCTGGTCAAGAATTGAAGCTAATCGATATCGATGTAACCGATGAATTAATAGACCCAGAATTTCAACCAGATGGTACCGTCATTGATATTCGCACATATAGAGAAAAAGTAATTGACTATCTAACAAAGAATGGCGACGATGAAACCATCGAGAAGATTCGCAATCTCGAACCATTAAACCAAAAGGATGCAGACAGATTGAAACAATTACTCTGGTATGACTTAGGTTCAGAAGATGAATACAATGAGAATGCTAATGGAAAATCTCTCGCTGTCTTTATTAGGAGCTTAGTTGGCATCAATCAAGATGCTGTGAATGAAAAGTTTGGCGAATACTTAGACGAGCATCAACTAAATTCAAGACAACAAGATTTCATTAATACAATTATCAAATACGTTCAGAAGAATGGCGACATCAATCCAGATGACCTAGTGAGTGGTCCACTAAAAGAAATCGACTGGTATGAGCTCTTCGGTGGAAATGTTGAACCAATTAAATATATGGTAAAAACGCTTCACGATGTGATTGAAGTCTAAAAACTGCTTTTGCTTGTGGATTTTATAAAGATTGTATTATCATTTTACTATGTTAGATTTTTTAAATGATAATCCTGGATTGGTTGCAGTAGTCAGTGCAATTTCTGGGCTGGTTGGTGTTGTCCTTGGTTGGGGGTTAAATATAATTTCGGATTCTATAAAACACAATCGTTTGAAGAAAGAGGAAGAAGAAAAAGAGCAACGCGAGAGATTCAAGAATAAAGCGAGATTTAGAATGAGAAGTATGTTTGACGTTCGGGGGGAACAAATAAAGCAAAGTATTAACGTAGTTTTGTGCTCCTATAAAGCTAGAATGAAGGGTGGTTTCGTAACGATAGAATACCCAAAAGAGCTGTCGGACACAAATACTATAAAGCATAAAGATTATTATTTTGAAAATATTGGAAAGACTGATATATATGATTTTGAATTTGCTGTGGAGAATCCAAAGAACCAAGCGATATTTAAACGTGATTTGTATACTAAATATATAAAAGAGGGTTTAATTAGCTATGGCATTTCGTCGGATAGAATGTTGAGAAAAAGGGAAATAGTGAGATTGACGGTTTATTATTCGGAATACGATCCGATAATTAATATGTCTAGCGCTTCTTTACTTGTGTTTTATCGAGATGAATTAAATAACGTTTGTGAACAGGCAGTCCTTCCTGAAGATAATAATATATATGAACCTACTTTGATTTCACTTAGGGGATGGCGAGAACATGTGAATGTTGATAAAAATTTGGAGCACTGGAGAAGGAGGCTGGAGAAGAAGGTGTAGTTGATTCTAGGGATTGTGCTATAATTGTTTTAATGGCGGTGCGTTGGAAAAATCAATGCGAAGAATTATAAAAAAATACAGGGGGGTTGAAATAAAAATCAGGGAGTGTTATCATGCCCAGATGAAGAAGGGAAAGATTATCCCAAATGGCGTCGTATTGAAAGAACACGAAAATGCTACGGTGGTGTTTTTGACTGAACTTGGATATGATGTCGGGCTTATCCCTAAAAGTAATGTGGAGGGCGTGCATACTCCGGATGTTATAATTGACAGGATAAAATGGGAGATGAAATCGCCGAAAGGTGAGGGGAAATATTTGATAGCTAACACTATTCAAAGGGCCGTCAAGCAATCCAATAATATTATTATTGATTTACGTAGAACGAAACGTCACCAGGCTAAATGTCTTCATGAAATTGAAAAAGAGTTTGTTAAATCGAATAGCATAAAGAGACTTAAGGTTATCACGAAGAACAATAAGATTGTTGACTTTTATAAATAGTTATTATACAATTATAATCAATGAGGGCAGGACCTGCATTGGATATATGCGGGACACCGCCCTCTTTTTTGATGTCAATGATATAATAAAGACGAAACGGATGGGCTAATGCAATAAAAGTCATTAATATGAGAATGGGAGGAAAAAATGAACTCAGTTTTCGAAACAGCGTTAGAGATTGCCGTGAAGGCGCATGAGGGGCAGGTGGATAAGAATGGGGTGGCGTATATTTTGCATCCGCTGGCGGTGGCAGGGCTTCTGGATACGCTCGAGCTCAAGACCATTGCGGTTTTGCATGATACGATTGAGGATACGGATGTGACGGCGGAGTATTTGCTGGAAAAGGGAATTCCGAAACACATTGTGGAGGCGGTGCAGCTTTTGACGAAGCCGGAAGATGAGGAATACGAATCGTATCTTCGGCGGGTGAAGGAGAATCCTTTGGCGAAGCAGGTGAAACTGGCGGATCTTGCGAACAACACCGATCCGAAGCGGGCGAGTGGGTTGAATGAGGCGCGGATGAAGAAATATGAACTCGCGAAGAAGGTGTTGGGGGAGTAATTTTAGTGTTTGGGCTAAATAATTAATGGATAAAGAGTTTTTACATTTTACAAAGTCTTTGATAGGCCTTTGCGATGATGCCGGCCATTAATTTGCGACGTTCTTCGAGAAATTCGAAGTAGTCCATATTTTCGAAATGTTTGGGTAATGCGTGCATGGAGCAGGTTTTCTCGAATTCTTTATCTCCTAGTTTTGCCTTAAACTTTGGAATATATACTGACGGTGGGTCATTGCTAATTGCAATATTGGTATCATAATCAATATAAGTAAAGTTCGCTATTTGATTCCTGTCGCGTATGTCTTTCACTTCGAGTACATCTTCGAGATAATCTCTCGGGAATATATGGTGTTTGTCAATCGCCTTTTTCTCGCCCGAAGCACCTTCTGTTAAGTAATTTTGTAGCGACATAGTGCTAAATAGTAATGGGTGTCCTAATACGGTTTGAGACGCAAGGTATGCGTTCCAGTGTGGAGAAACTGAAGCAGATGAACTGAGTTCCATTGGTAGGGTAATATTGACATAATCGTTTGAGAAAATCGATTGAAACAGTTTATCAAAGTGATCCTTGAAATCAGTTGCAGTATGAACACTCCTAAGGTCTGCGTACATTTTTTCTACATCAGATTCAGGTGAACCGGTATAATAGCCGGTTACCATACTAATAAAGAACCACCGACGTATGTAATTGCGCAGCTCCATTGTTTCAAGTTTGTAATCATATTTTGCAATAAGATAAAGAACATAAGTGTAGACTAGCGCATTTTTGGAAGAAATCAGACTGTTGTCGATATACCCTGCTTCACGACAGATGTTGATAAAATTGTGCCAGTCATTAATATTCATTACTTTATCAATGCCAGTTCGAAACTTAGATAGATTATCCTCACGTAGCTCTGGGGTGATTTCTCCGGTTTCGAGATTCTTGCCTCGTAGCATCATATAGGCATATTTTAGCCTTGCACGCCTAAATGCAACACCTATGGCCATGGTTATTAGATGGCTATATTCGAGTTCAATAAGCGGGTTATAGGAAGTCTTGTCCGCTGAGAAACGAGATTCTCGGCAAAACTCTTCGATTTTGTCGTCAACTTCATTATCGTAAACAGACAACAATGTTTTGATGAAATCTTTTTCGGTGAGTTTTGTGCCACCGGAGTTTGTTCTGACAAAGATTTCGGCGGTGTCTTCTTCGTCGGCATTGTGGTGAATATCGAGCGAAGGGAGTGAATAATCGACAAGGTTGAGCAAATCGTTGAAGTTATTTTCTATTTTGACGCGTTCTTCTACTGTGAATTCGGGCAGGCCTTTTTTTTGGCGACTCTCATTGCATTTTTTAATGTAGTTTTCTCGATATTCTGGAAAAGTGTTGTTTTCTTTTGCTAAAAATACTTCGCTTATTTTTGGTATCCAATTGGGGTCTTTGTCGTAGGCTAAGGACCAAACTTCAAATTTCGCGGTTTGCGGATTAAATGCTATCTTGATTTCGCGTTTGGTGACGTGATCTTTGGCTAGTACTTTAATGCCATACATAGAAGCTACTAATGCCGTTAAGCGTTGCTGGCCATCTATGATCAAGTTTTTGGCTTTGTAAATCTTTTCGTTGTCGACGCCGATAGTCTTTTTCTTGTCCCCATACTCATCCGGTGATTCCCAAAGCATTACATATCCTATTGGATAGCCACGCAACATTGAATCATAGAGATCTCGTATTTTGCTATCGCTCCATTCGAAGGGTCTTTGTAGGTCCGGTAAACCAGTACGCCCAGTCCTTACATCGTTTACTAGATTGCCAACTTTAGTCGGCCGACTCTCAAATAATTCTTTTGACATTGCTTTATCCTTGTAGTTAATAATATTTTTTACAAAACTTCTATTTACATTAAGTATATCATATTGCTATTAAGTAGCTGTTGTATTTGTGGTGAGTGAAGGAGAATCCTTTGGCGAAGCAGGTGAAGCAGGCGGATCTCGCGAACAACACCGATCCGAAGCGAGCGAGTGGGTTGAATGAAAAGCGGAGGAAAAAATATGAGTTGGCGAAAAGGATATTAGCGGAATAATGGGGGCCTATTATGGCTGAACAGGCAAAAAAGGTTTTGTAGTATTGTCTAAAGCATTTCAAAAGTAATAATGATATAATTATCTTATGGATAAAGCAATTAAACAAAGCATCGATGCACGAAAGGATGCCCTGAAGGCGAGTTTTGAGATTGATGCGGGAGTGCAGAAAAAAATTGATGCGCTTTTTTCAGAAATAGAAAAGCTAGGTGAAAAATTCAAAGATGCAGGTGAATTTGAAACGGCGTTTTCTAAAAGCCCACTAAATCAAAAGTATCTGGATCTTTTTACAGAGATTGCACAAAAAGGTGCGGCCAAGATGGCTACAAAAGGCGCTGTAGCCGGTGCAATTGAAAGTATGGCGGACGATGCACTTAGAAACATAGCTCCGACGCGAGCAGCAGTGCACCAAAAAATTTCCGATACTGCACGCAATGTGCCTGTAGTGGGCGACGCAATTGATGTAGCCGAAAAAGCAGGTTATGTCGGACACCTTGCAAAGTTATTTGGAAAGAAAAAGAAATAAATCAGCCTTGCTAAATTGGGCGATTGGCTTAATCGGCCTTGTTTGGCGTGCCTATAAAACACTATGATATAATAGTCTAAAAGGAGGTTTATGGAGTTTGTTAGATTAAAATACGCTAACAATAAACTAATCAACGCCGACATCAAAGAGCATCGTGAGGTGATTGAGGAATATATCAACAAAAAAGGCATGGAATATATTGGTTTCATTCCAACTTTGTTTGGGCCGAGCGGCAAGACTTTGGAAATTGATTTGATTTTCAAAAAGCCAGCCGAGTCTAAAGAAGAGCCCAAAAAAGATAAGCATGATACTGTCAAAAAATAACGATTTTGTGATATAATCGTTAACAGTATGGGGAAAATTACAAAATATTTGAATCAGTTGACAGTCGGAAATGTTTTTGATTCGCCTGAAATTATAGACAAATACTCCGTAGACCAATCGGCACTAAAAATAAAGCCAAAATTTGTGGCTTTTCCGGAATCAACCGATGATATTCGTAAACTACTAAGATTCTTCAACCAACTAGCGGCTAAGGACATCAAGGTCGCAGTAACTGCCCGTGGCACTGGGCTTGGCGAGGGTGGCTCCGCACTGACAAATGGCGTCATAATTTCGACTGAAAAACTAAATCGTTTACTTGAAATTGACTCGCGCGAGAGGCTAGTCCGAGTGCAAGCTGGCATTACACTACGTGAACTTAATACTGCGTTGTCGGTATCAGGATTGACCATTCCGATTGATGGATGTGACGAAAGAACCATTGGTGGGCTAATTTCCGAAAACAACAAGGGGCAATGTTCGAAAAAATACGGCGGACTGTATGCCTATGTTGAAAGAATCGAAGTAGTATTGACAAATGGGGAATGTCTTCAAACAGAACGCTTAAAAAAATACGCCCTGGCTAAGCGAGCGGCAGACAAATCAATGGAAGGTGATATTTACCGAAAAGTTATAAAGCTCATCAAGAGCAATACTACTTTGATTGATAAAATCAGCAATGATAACAAAGATCAGTCTGGTTATCCAATGCTAGCACAAGCACCTCGACGCGAAACTTTGGATTTGATGCCAGTATTCTTTGGAGCAGAGGGAACGCTCGGTATTATTTCGGAGGTAATTCTACGTGCCGTACCACTAAGAAAGCATCCTGAGCGGGTGGTAGCTACATTTAAAGAGATTGGACACGCACTAGAATATGCCAAGGCGCTCGAACCGCTCAAGCCACGCCGATTGGATTTATTTGATTTAAAGATAATTATGGAGGCACGCGAATCTGGTAAAAACCTTGACGGTGTCATCAAAAAACTTGAGGATGGTTTTGTGGTGTTTGCGAATTTCGATGAAAGACCTGGCACTTGTATTAAAAAGATTAAAGCGATGCGAGATAAATTCCCACGTACAGCAAAATTCATTTACGAATCAGTTAATGATCGCCCAACATTGAACGAATTCGAAAATGCACTCGATAATTATCTTGGCTATGTTAAAAATGGCGAGAGGGTGCCGATTTTGACGAATTTTTATCTACCAAATGATAATATAGAGCATTTCTTGCAGGATTTGACCGTGCTCGAAAAGAAACTAGATCTAAAAGTTGAATTGTTTGGTTCGCTTGGTTCGTCAATTTACAGTTTGAGACCAAAATTCAATCTTGAAGAAAGTGATTTTAATAAGCGAGCAACAATGTTCCTGAGAGCTGGGGCTTTCATCATCAATCGTCAGGGTGGCAAGCTGGCCGGCGGAACACCAGAAGGTAGACTCAAAGCCGTCGTCACTAATGCCGACATGCTCGAACCAGAGAAAAAGATGTATACCACGCTAAAGGATATCTTTGATAGTAACGGGATTTTAAATCCAGATATCAAGTTGGGCGCAAGTTCTAAGTTTACTTTGACACATTTTCGTTCTGAAAACAGAACTAGCATTATTGTGTAAGGTATTTATTATTGGTTATGCTAACATTTTGGCTAGGTTTATGATATAATACAGATAATTTATAGGAGTTATTATGAAGACAAAAGCAAAAAAACTTTCTGATTCTAGAGTTGAACTGACAGTAACTTTGGACGCCAAAGATTTGAAGCCAGTGAAAGAGAAGGCAATTTTAAAACTTGCCAAAGAGCTTAAAGTCGAGGGCTTCCGCAAGGGAAAAGTACCAGCCGAAGTAGCCAAGAAATTTATTCCAGAAAATGATTTGAATGCCGAAACTGCCGATCTTGCAGTACGCACGACAGTGATTGACGCATTCAAAGAAGTCGAGAAATCGCCTTTGGTGCTCCCGAGCGTAAACGTGACTAAATATGTACCAGATGAGATGCTTGAATATACTGCAACCGCAGATATTATCCCAGAAGTAAAATTAGGTGACTACAAGAAGCTTGGCGTGAAAAAGCCCGAATCAAAAGTCACCGATAAAGAGATCAAAGAGGTTTTAGATAATATTTCTAATTCTTTTGCTGAGACAAAAGTGACAAAACGAGCGGCTAAATTGGGTGATGAAGTAATTATCGATTTTGTTGGTAAAAAAGACGGTGAAGCCTTTAAGGGTGGTTCGGCAAAGGATTATAAATTAGTGCTTGGTTCAAATACGTTTATTCCTGGTTTTGAGGATGGGATTGTTGGACATGAGCCAGGTGATAAATTTGATCTTAAATTAACCTTTCCGAAGGATTATGGCGTAAGTGATTTGGCTGGCGCTAAGACTGTATTTGAAACTTTGTTAAAGCAAGTAAATGAAGTTAAAAAGGCTCCGATTGACGATGAGCTGGCTAAAAAATGCGGTCCATTTAAGAATTTAGCGGAACTAAAAGCAGATATCAAGAAAAACCTCAGCGCACAAAACGAACACAAAGAAAATGAGAAGTTCAAGGATGACTTAGTGAATGCCTTGGTAAAAAAATCTAAAGTGTCCGCGCCGGAAATCTTGATTGACGACCAGATGAGAGTGATACGTGATGATATTACCAGAAACGCCGCTTCACAGGGAATGGGTTTTGAAGAGTTCTTAGAGGCTAATCATGAAACTACTGAAAGTTGGGAAAAGGAAGCACGCAAGGTGGCAGAAACCCGCGTAAAGGCATCTCTAGTTTTACAGACCTTGGCAGTTGAGCAAAAAATTACGGTCTCAGATAAGCTAGTCGCAGCGAAATTGGCCGAACTCAAAGATGTCTACAAAAAATCACCTGAAGCCTTGAAGTCTTTGAAAGACCCCAATGTTAAAATGGATATCAAAAATCGAATGATTATCGAAGCAACTCTAGATTATCTTGTAAAAGCCAACAGCTAGTCTTCACAGAGATAGCACTATATATTATATATGGTGCTATTTTGTAGACATTTTAGGGTAAGTGTGATATAATAAATTTAAGAGTTTCAGCTCGTTTGTTATTGCTGTAAGCAAATGAGCACCATATAATAATAAAGTTAAGAGGGAATTTTAATGCCAACTATTAATCAGTTGATTCGTAAGCCCAGAAAAAAAGCTGCGAAAAAATCGAAATCTCCAGCTCTTGGTTCAATCGTAAACACATTGAAAACCAAGCGCTATGACAGACCAGCTCCTTTGAAGCGTGGTGTTTGTATCAAGGTTACTACCAAGACACCAAAGAAGCCTAACTCCGCTATGCGTAAGGTTGCACGTGTGCGTCTTACTAATGGCCAAGAAGTTTGGGCCTATATTGGTGGCGAAGGTCACAATTTGCAGGAACACGCTGTAGTGTTAGTACGTGGTGGTCGTGTGCCGGATCTTCCTGGTGTGCGTTACCATGTCGTCCGTGGTACACTTGATCTTCAAGGTGTACAGGGTCGTAAGCAAGGTCGCTCGAAATATGGCGCCAAAAAGGAGGGTAAGTAATTATGCCACGTAAAACTACTAAATCTTTGGTTCGCAAAGTTAATCCAGATCGTAGATATCAGTCAATTTTGGTGCAAAGACTTATCAATAAGTCAATGCTAAACGGCAAACGTCAAGTTGCTGAACGTGCTGTTTATTCAGCGATCGAGGGCGCCGCTAAGAAATTGAAATCTGAAAACCCAGTAGAAGTATTGGAAAAAGCTATCGCCAACGTTTCACCAGATTTTGAAGTAAAATCTCGTCGCGTGGGTGGTGCTAACTACCAGATTCCATTTCCAATTTCTGGTCACAGGCAACTTCATTTTGCCTTTTCATGGCTGGTACAGTCAGCTCGTGCACGCAAAGGCATGCCTTATGCTAAACGCCTAGAAGCCGAAATCGTTGACGCTTACAACGAAACTGGTGCTGCCTTTAAGAAGAAAGAAGATTGTCACCGTATGGCTGAGGCAAACCGTGCATTTGCACACTTTGCGCGCTAACGCTTTGGACTTTTCTTTGGACAAAGAAAAGTCCAATAAAAGAAACTAGTGTGAAAAAGAAGACAGGCACATGTCCTGATCTTCTTTTTTGTTTATGACTTTTTAATTCTTTTAGAATTAAAAAGTGTGTGGTATAATATGCATAAGTACAATTAGGAGGCAAAAATGGTTAAAGTAGCAATTAACGGCTTTGGCAGAATTGGTCGTAATGCGCTTAAAATTTTACTTGAGCGGCATGATGTTCAAGTAGTCGGTATTAATGATATAACTGATGCTAAAACTCTTGCACATCTTTTGAAGCATGATTCTTCTTACGGAACTTATGATAAAAAAGTGTCTTCAACTGAAAAATCAATTATCATAAATACTCGTGAGATACCTGTTTTTGCAGAAAAAGATCCAGCTAAACTACCTTGGGGTAAACTTGGTGTCGATGTGGTAATTGAATCAACTGGGTTTTTCACTAAACCGGAGGATGCCCGTGCACATATTAAAGCTGGCGCCAAAAAAGTAGTAATATCTGCGCCAGCTAAAGGTGAAGGTGCTAAAACTGTAGTACTCGGTGTCAATGAGGAAATAGTGGATGAAAAAGATGATATTTTATCAAATGCATCCTGCACTACTAACTGCATTGCGCCGATCATGAAAGTACTCGAAGATGAATTTGGTATTAAAAAAGCTATGATGACAACCGTGCACTCTTATACTGGTTCTCAGAGAATTCTAGATGCTCCTGCTAAAGATTTACGTGAAGCACGTTCGGCGGCTGAGAATATTGTTCCGACTACGACTGGCGCCTCTAAAGCAGCAGCTAAAACAATTCCTAGTCTAGAAGGAAAATTTAATGGTCTTTCGGTACGTGTGCCAACTCCAGTAGTATCACTTTCGGATATTACTGCTATCATTAATCGCGATACTACTAAGGAAGAGCTAACTAACTTATTCAAAAAAGCGGCTAAGGAGCCTTACTATGAAGGCATCCTCGGTGTGACTGAGGAAGAGCTGGTCTCGTCTGATTTTATTGGCGATCCTCATTCTTGTATTGTTGATTTACCACTAATTGATGTAGTAGGTGGTAATATGATTAAGGTTGTCGCTTGGTATGATAATGAGTGGGGTTATTCTAATCGTCTGGTCGAGCTAGCAGTGGATTTTGGGAAAGGTTAAAATGAAGATATACATAGGCGCCGACTATCGTGGGTTTGAGAAAAAAGAGGCTATCAAAGGTTTTTTGTTGGAAAAAGGTCATAAAGTCGAAGATATGGGCGCATTTGAGTATAACGAAGGTGACGATTTTAACGACCCTGCAGTAGCAGTTGCGAAAGAGGTGCGTGAAGATTATGGCTCTATTGGCATTTTAATCTGCGATTCGGCTCACGGTGTGACTATTCAGGCTAACCGTTTTAAGGGAATTCGTGCGGCGCACTGTGATAGTGTTGAATCGGCAAAACTGGCACGAGAACATGACGACGCCAACGTACTGTGCCTTTCCGCACATTTTACTAGTGACGATGAGATGCGTGAGATAATTGATGCATTTATGAATACTAATTTTGCAAGCTTTGAACGCCGAGTTAGGCGAATTAATCGTTTAGACGAAAGGGAAGATTATGATTAGAACTGTTTCAATCGTACCGACAATCTTGACTGATAATAAGCAGGATTATCGCGCACAGGCTGAACGAATCAATACTTTTACCAGACGCGTACAGATTGATGTGACAGATGGCGTTTTTGCGCAACCTCCGACACTTGATGTAACAAATGTTTGGTGGCCCAAAAATTGGCAAGCGGATTTACATTTAATGGCAGCAAAACCATCGGAATCAATTGACACCATATTAAAACTAAATCCATCGCTTTGTATTCTGCATGCTGAAGCCAGCGAAGATTTATTGCCAATTTTTGAATCCTTAAAGAAGGCCGGTATTAAAACAGGAGTTGCATTGTTGCCGCCAACTTTTCCCGGTAACGTAAAACACTATATCGATGCGGTCGATCACGTGTTAATTTTTGCAAGTCAACTTGGCACGCAGGGTGCTCCAGCAGACTTAATGCAGATGGAAAAAATCCCACTAATTAGAAATATGAAACCAGAAGTTGAAATCGGTTGGGATGGTGGAGCCAATATGACGAATATACGAGCACTTGCGCATGCAGATTTGGATGTGATAAATGTTGGTTCGGCAATTTCTAAATCACCAAATCCTGCACAGGCTTTTCAAGAGTTGGTTGCGGAAATCGATAAGAATGGAGTGGTATTATAATGGCACGGATTGTTTCTCTTGGTAGTGCTTTGCAGGATATTTATCTAGTAGACCATGACGATTTGGCTGCAACTATGATTGGCGACACTGCGATTTTTGGTAAAGTATTAGTTGGCTCGAAAGTCGATATAGATCGTATATCGTATGAAGTAGGTGGTGGTGGAATGAATTCTGCGATTTGTTTTTCACGCCATGGGCACGAAACAATATTTATGGGAAACATCTCTCGCGATGCGGCGGGTGCAGCAATCATCCGAAAACTTGACCGAGAAGGTATCGATAGTAGCTACGTAAATGTCCTCGAGCGACGCAATACCGGTACTTCAATTATTTTACTGGATAGCAAAAGTGGTGAGCGTACAATTTTGACTTGTCGAGGCGCATCAGAACAATTTGGGAATTTTTCTGAAACTGATTTGGATTTGATACAGCCAGATTGGCTTTATGTGACGACTTTGCGTGGAGATTTGGATACCTTGGAGCGATTTTTCAAGCACGCAAAAGAACTTAATGCTAAAATCATGTTTAATCCAGGTGTTCGGGAGTTAGAACATCCAAAAGAACTGTTGAAATTATTAGAATATGTGGACATACTCAATGTGAACAAAGCCGAAGCCTCGCAGCTAGTACCGGGTGTCACCTTGGTAGAATTACTTTATCATCTTGGGGGATATGTTGAGACTGTTATTATTACTGATGGTCCGATGGGGGGAATCGCAACAAATGGTAATGAGACATATCGGTTTGGTATTTATGAGGACACTAAAGTAAAAGATGCGACTGGAGCGGGGGATGCTTTTGGATCAGGATTTTTGGCACATCTAGCGGCAGGGAAGTCTTTTCGAAGTTCTCTTATCTTTGCTTCTGCGAATTCGACTGCGGTGGTTTCAAAATTGGGCGCGAATAAAGGGCTGCTATATGGGCGTGAAAGCCTACATCCGATGCCAATTCAAAAATTATAAAGGAGGTCTATGTTACAAGATGAATTACTCAAAAAATTAACAATTGAGGATTTGGAACGTGCAAATGCCTATGCTAAGGATTTGTTGCATGGTTTACAAACTGTACGTTCGTTCCCGCAGGGCGTGACGGTGTTTGGCTCAGCACGTTTACCGCAGGACTCAAAATATTGCAAAATGGCGTTTGATTTAGGACATCTATTAGCGGAAAATGGCCACGCGGTCATTACAGGTGGTGGACCTGGAATTATGGAAGCCGCTTCACATGGTGCTTATGAAATAGGTGGGCGCGTAGTAGGATTCAATATCGCGTTACAACATGAACAACATCCTAACCCGTACCTGACAGAGAGTTTAACTTTTGAATATTTCTTTGCACGCAAAGTCTCACTAGCGATGGCCGCAAAGGTTTTCGTGTTCTTTCCGGGCGGATTTGGTACTATGGATGAAATCTCTGAAATACTATGCCTAATGCAAGAGAGTAAAATGCCTAAAATGCCATTATTCTTAATAGGTGCTGATTACTGGGAAGCTTTTGAAAACGCCATCGAAAAAATGGTAGAGCTTAAGTTAATCAATCCGGATGATGCAAAAATATTCGAAATTACTGATGATATCAATAAGGTAGTTGAGGCAGCCAATAAGATTGGTCATCCGAAGATTTCCGAGAATTTCTACGATGGGTTTAAGGAAGCATCAGCTTTGGCGCGTGAAGGACAATAAAATTGCTACTTAGGCGTCGTGAAGGCATCTTATTGTATAACCGAAACTCATATAGAAATTGAAATCTCCTGGTATAACATTGTCCTTCATCATGATGGTGTAGTATTTGTGTGTTTCACTACCAGATGTTGAGGTCATCCAACGTGCTTGATTGCTTCGGAATCTTATACCTATTGACTTAACAAATATACCTGCGTAAATAAAATTGTTGGGATATGTTCTCATTGCCCTATCAATCGGAGATGCTTCATTAACATTAGGGTATCTTGGACTCAAATTCGAGTCATAGTCTGATGGCAAAATACCGTTATTAATTCCTTCCACAATTAAGGCCCAGAAATCATTATTAGCCTCGTTGTTCTTATCACCACCTCTTGGCAGTCTCCAGCCAGCAGGGCAAATTGAGGTATTCTCTGCGGAAGTATTATTATTGGGAAACGGCGATGTCGAGGCAACAGCAGCAGGATATGAATAGAAATTACCATGACCGTACCATTGATATATGGTGCCATCAGTTGCATAATCTGGTATTAAGTTTTCGCCTGCAGCATTGGTGCCACCTATTTTGACATTATTGTTGTTATAGCGTGGCATACGCTGACCTGGTTCATTGGTCGTGCCTATATTTATTATGCTCCCATCAGTAGTCCCATACAGGCTATTTGCAATTGGATTTGAGGTAAAAGTGTCTTCAGAATCTGGCAACCCAATAAAACTACCGAATTGCTCACTCGTGCCGTAACCTTGAGCTAAAGATGCATTTTCGCCACGAGAGCTTTCGGCATTGAGACGGAAGTTTTCAACAATCCAACATTTCCCATCAACTAGCTTGGATACAGCATAGGTATCTCCGTCGCGTATATCGGTGAGAGCGGTGACTTCGCCTTGAGGAAGGGAACTACAGCCATCCCAATCTTGAAGGGTGCCAGCGGAGGCTACCCAAACAGGATATAAAATCAAACCATGTTCAGTGATATCTACACCGCCATCGTTGGGATTAGTAGAAACAGTAGCCTGAGGTCCATAGATGGTGTCTGTGGTATTTGCCGCGGTTGAAGCATCAAACGATGGCGACCAACCCGCAAATGCATAGCCCGGTCTTTGGTAATTATAGGATTTTAATTCTGCTTCAGAATTTGGTGAAACTGATTGTATGCTACCAATCGATGAGGCTGGTAACGGCTGGAGATCATTTGCTACCATGGTTCCATTGATGTTATTGGCGTTTGGCGCGTAACAAATTTTACTAGCAGGACAATCCGACGGGTCTAATGGCTCGACGGGAGGACCTGAATCTTCTGGGTGAACTAAGACAAATTTAACCTTGCCGGTATACGTACCTGAGGATTGAGTATCGGAAATATATACTGCATAATTGGTGTTAAAACTTGCACCTAGAGCCTCATCACCTGTGTCGGTAGCAGATGTACGGGACACGGTCTTAGTATAGGCATCCGGGATCACTTCAAAATCGGTAAAATCATATTCGGTATCGCTTCTGATAGTTGGGGTATAGCTACCTTCGATTGGCGTTAACTTGATAGACCAAAGCGAATCTGTGGTGGTACTTTGATCATATTTGCCAGTATTGATAGCACGTGCAGGGTCAAGACTATCGCTCTGCATTTTATTGTTACCAAATTCATCGTTAGTAAATCCTACAGCATAAATAGAAAAACCACTATTGTCATCGCAGACAGCTTTGATATTAGCTGAGCCGATGTCGTTTTTATATTGCCCATTCAACATAGTTGCGTCATGCTGCAAATTAGTTGCTGATAGAGTGCAAAATTGCCCAGAAAATGTGCTACCATTCCATTCTGGTATTTCATTTGCATAAGAAGAGGAAGCATTAATAATGGCACCAAATATAATTATCGTACTTCCTAGAATAATTGTTTTTTTATTTACCATGGTTTTTGTCTTTCTTAAGATTTATAATATGTATATTATCGTAATTATGCTAAAATGTCAATGCTAAAACGGATCAGTAAGACCAAGTCGAGAATTAGTATCTGCAATACGAATTAGTTCGTTGTATTTCGAAACACGATCAGTGCGTGAAAGGGAACCAGTCTTGATTTGACCAGTGCCTAGACCTACGGCGAGATGTGCAATAGAGACATCTTCCGTTTCGCCAGAACGATGCGACATGACCGTCTTATATCCTGATTGTTTAGCAAGTTTTACTGCATCAATCGTTTCGGATAGAGTGCCGATTTGATTGGGTTTGATCAAGATAGCGTTAGCGCATTTTTCTTCGATACCTTTTTCGAGTAATCTAGTGTTGGTTACAAATAAATCATCACCAACTAGTTGAATGCGCGAGCCCATGCGTTCAGTCATTATTTTCCAATTGCTCCAATCGTTTTCGGCTAGGCCGTCTTCGATGGACACAACTGGATAATTATTAATAATCCAGTCGTACCAATTTATCATGTCGTCTGAGGTTTTCCAATCTCCGTTGGTTTTCAATACATAGTGATCTTGATCGTAAAATTCGCTGGCGGCGATATCCATAGCAATAGCGATATCCTTACCGAATGTATAGCCAGTTTTCTCGACAGCGAGTTTGATGCATTCGAGTGGTTCGTTGTCACCATCGCGAACTTTGGGGGCATAGCCACCTTCGTCACCAACGGTAGTAGGATAATCACGCTCTTTAAGTACTTCTTTGAGAGCATGGAAGACCTCAGCACCCATACGGACAGCATCGGCAATATTGCCAGCAGAGCGAGGAATAATCATGTATTCTTGAAAATCTGTACTCCAGGAAGCGTGGGCGCCACCGTTCATGACGTTCATCATGGGCATAGGAATAGACATTTGATCAGTGGTGCCGGCTAGCTCTGCTATGTATTTATAAAATGGGAGTTTGCGAGCCTTAGCATTGGCTTTAGCGTTAGCAAGCGACACCGCAAGGATAGCATTAGCCCCGAGTCCAGATTTATTGTCAGTGCCGTCAAGTTCTAACATCATCTGGTCAACCGTGCGTTGGTCGGCAGAATTATCTACTAGAATATCACGAATTTTAGAATTAACATTCCAGACAGCTTTCAGGGTACCCTTACCATTGAAGCGACTTTTGTCGCCATCACGCAACTCTAACGCCTCACCGGCTCCGGTAGAAGCACCAGATGGTACAATCGCACGACCAAAAGCACCATTTTGCAAATAAACTTCAGCTTCGACAGTTGGATTACCACGTGAATCCAAAACTTGTCTGGCTTTAATATTCGAAATTATAAAATTATCCATAAATATTATTATATCATGTTATAATAGACATAAGCATTATTAAATTAAGGAGTTTTTTATGAATGAAAACCCTGGGGAAACACCAAATCCCCTCAATCCAAATCCGGAGGAAAATCCAGGAGCAAGCGATATTGCTTTGGATGCAAATCCGTCCGAGCCAATAGAAAGCGTTAACACAGTGCAGCCTGAACAGGTTGACCCATTAATGCAAGCTACTGACGGCATCACAGATCAACCGAGTAGCGACCCAATGTCAAGACCAATGGAGAAAGCTCCAGTGGCAGAACCTGTTACGCCGCCCAAGAAGAAAAAGACTGGTTTGATTATTGGAATCGTAGCGGCAGTCTTAGTGGCAGTTGGTTGTGGTGTAGTAGCAGCTATTATGTTGATGGGGCAAGGTGACCCCGTTTCAAAGGCTGTGCTTAAACTAGCGGAAGGTAAGGCTCCAACTAATGTAGCAATAAACGGTACTATCGATGTTACCCCGACAGACAAGGATTCTGTACTGACCAACCTAAAGATTGATTTGAAATCTGACGCTACGACTAACTCGATGATTAATCATACCACTGCTAATATAACGGCTTCTCTAGATCAGATGGGTAAAATTGAGGTTGAAGCTGAGGAAATCTATGCAGAGAGTGGCGATTTATATATTAAGATTGATGGCCTAGCAGAGGCGATGAATGATTTGAGCACAATGACACAGGGTGCTTCATTGCAGAATTCTGTGGTTACTGATTGTATCAACGATGAAGGCGCGTCAACCGATTGTTTGTCCGAAGATATGACAGTAGATATGGCTCCAGAAGAAAGCGGACTAGCCGTATTTGACGCTTTTTCGGGAGTTCTTGAAATCATCGATGGTGAATGGTTAAGGGTGTCAGTTGATCAACTAAAAGCAGTCACCGACAGCATGGATTCCAATAATAGTTTGAGCTGTTTGACTGACGTCGCTCAAGAAGCGAAGAATAGTAGTAATAGTATCGCGGAACTCTATCGTAAATATCCTTTCATTGGTTCAACTACCGAAGGTGTTACTGTCGCTAGTAAAAATAGCCCAGTTTATAGAGTGATGTTTGATCGTGAAAAATTCACAAGCTATAGCGATGCCTTGAAGGACTCAACTATCGTCAAAAAAGCAATCTCTTGCTTGGGCGATGACAATGTAACAATCAATGAAAGCGCAGTGGATGAGCTAGACAAGTTGCCGAATATTTATGTTGAAGTTGACAAGGATAATAATTTCAGTAGGATGTATTTTGAAACTGCTCTAAAGAGTGCATCAAATGCAACCTGCGAATGTGATGACTATAGAGAATGTGATTGTGAAGATGAAGATGACGTAGAGGAAACGGTTGTTGCAAACATGAAGGTTGATCTCGGGCTTACATATCCTAGCTCGATCAACGTTGCTGAACCAACTGAATATCAGGATTTCGTAACCGTGCTACAGCAGATTATGATGTCATCATATGGGACAACAGACGAAACAGTGATTGCAGAATAAACTCTCGGTACAAAAAGAAGGTGCTAAAACCACCTTCTTTTTGTTTTAATTGACAATTTGCCATAAGTGTGATATAATAATATTATGGATGATAGCTTGAAACAAAAACTCAAAAAACTCCCTAGTGCGCCAGGGGTTTATTTTCATAAGAATACTGAGGGGGAAATAATATATGTTGGTAAAGCAGCAGTGCTTAAAAATCGTGTCAGGCAATATTTTCAGAAGAATCAAAAGGATGTTAAGACTGAAGCATTAGTTCGTGAAATCGCTGATACTGATTGGATTGTAGTAGATACAGAGATGGATGCACTTTTTCTTGAATCGGAAATGATTAAACGCTACAAGCCAAAATGGAATATTCTGCTTCGTGATGATAAAACTGTTTCGTATGTAAGAATCACCATGAACGATGAAGTTCCATATATTAGTTTTACGAGAAACCCCTTAGATGACAAGGCCACCTATATCGGGCCGTTTTATGGCAAATCGGCGATTGAAAAAGCGGTACGAAGCTTGAGAAAAATCTTTCCTTACTATACTAGACCATACTCTGGTCATAAGACATTGGATACTGACCTTGGGCTTACGCCTGGTATCGAAATCAACAAGGTTACCGCAAAAGATTATAAAAGAAATCTAAGGAAACTAATTAGGTATCTTGAAGGCGATCGTGAAAAACTGCTCAAGGATTTAGAAAAAACTATGCGTGTTGAGGCGGAAAAGGGGAATTACGAAATTGCGGCTGAGGCCAGAGATCAACTTGCAGGATTAAAAGAGCTAAAAAAGAAAATTGTTTTTTCGGATAAAGAGTTTTTAGACATCTCATCCGACCAAGCATTAAATCAATTGCAAGAATTATTAGGGTTATCTAAACCACCTGTACGAATCGAGGGATATGATATTTCACATCAAGCGGGCGAGAATACAGTTGGTAGCATGGTAGTATTCATAAATGGTGCCTCAATACGTAATGAATACCGTAAATTCAAAATCCGTACTTCGACTAGCGATGATCTTAAAAGTATGAAGGAAATAATTTCACGAAGATTGAAACATAAAGAATGGGATTTTCCTGATCTGATTATACTGGATGGCGGGATTACGCAAGTAAAGGCCGTATTGCCACTCCTTGAACCGTATAATATACCTGTAATTGGTCGTAATAAATCGGGGGATCATTCGAGAAATGCGAGGGTTAGATTAATAATTCCATCCACTCCAGACCGAGGGGGTCCGGAGCCTGGCAAGGCGAGGAGTAGCGCCACGACCCCTGTGGCGACAGAGCGACGAAGCGAGAGAAACTTAAACAAGTTTAAGTTTCCGAGCGAGGAAGCTCTGTCTCGCGAAGCGAAGACAGGGGTCGTGGACGCGCCCCGAGGTTGGAGTGATTTGGAATTATCAGGCAACTCTCATGTCGCACGCCTGATTGCACGCATTGACGAAGAAGCGCATCGTTTTGCGATTACTTATCACTCGTATTTGAAACGAAAGAAGATGTTTAAATAATTATTCTTCTGTTTTTGTATCAACATCTGTTTCTACAGATTCTTCTAAATCAAAGTCACAATCATAAACCGTGAGACCATCAGCGATGGAATAACCATCGAAGAACAAGACTTTACCTTCGTCACCAGAAAGAGAAATGAGGCTATCGTTGAAGACGGCGTACGAACCGCTATTCACGAGAGATGAATTTTCATATTTTTGAAAACTCTTTGATTGTGTGAGTACATATTGATTGCCAGTCTCTTCATTGGTGCAAGTTAAATTGAGCCAGTCAACCTCATCGTCATCATTGTAACCAACAAATTCATCGTCATCCCCAATAGTATCGTATTCTTCAACGTCTGCATTAATTTCTTCCTCAGTAGGATTTACTACTTGGAAAAAGTTAACGAGAGTCACTACGAGTATAATTGACTCGATTAACGTCACTGCTCCAAGTACTATCGAAATAATAAGAGGGAGCTTGGATGATCCTTCTCCTGCTGCTACCGATTGTACTGGGGTAACTGATTTTACGTTTTGTGTAAATTGTTGTTCAAAATTATTATTATTATCCATAGTTATATTGTAACACTTGTGCTTAAAAAAACAAGTATCAATTTGAAAATGTTAGACTTTACTTTTGTTTGATTATTCGCTATAATAATCAGTACTAGGAGTTATTTTATGCAAATCGGAAATTTTCTAGAAATGTTAACTTTTGTCTCAGCAATCCTCACGATTATTCTGATTTTGTTGCAGCAACGTGGTGCATCGCTTGGGGCTGGATTTGGCAGTTCAGGTGAATTATACACCACACGCCGTGGTCTTGAAAAATCGCTGTTTATTACAACTATTGTATTTGCTGTTGTTTTCGTATTATCAATTTTAGGATTATTAATAATACCATAATATCATGAAGAATTCTGCAAAAAAGCGTGGGCAAAAATTTATCAGACGTTTTTCGCGAGCGTCGGTCAAAGCTAGTGAGGAGGGGAAGGAGCATATTAAGGAAAACTTAATTGATCGTTTTTCGCATATCGCTGATATTAGATTATTAATACTAGAGTGGAGCTTATTGATTGGTGCTTTAATGATGCTCGCTTTTGCTCAAGCATTTTGGTTTGGAAATTCTTACGCTGAGAATGTTTTTGTAAAAGGGGGAACTTATACTGAGGCAACACTTGGTGACGTAAAATCTCTGAATCCGCTATTTGCTACAACTAGCAGTGAAAAAACGTTGAGCCGTTTGATGTTTGCAACGCTTTCGACAATTGACTACTCTGGACATCCTGGTATCGGTCTTGCTGAGTCAATTATGCCAAATGAAGATGGTAAAGTCTGGACTGTGAGATTACGTGATGGGCTAAAATGGTCTGATGGCGAACCAATTACTAATGATGATGTAATATTTACAACAGATTTAATTAAAAATCCAGCGGTTGGTTCGGCTTATGGATCAAACCTCGCTAAAGTCAAAGTATCTATTAATGAAAATAATGAAATCGTTTTTACTCTGCCGACAGCTTATTCGGACTTTATTACTGCTCTGAACTTCCCAATTGTACCTAAACATGTTTTAGGTGATGCTGACCCGCAGACTCTCATTGAAAATAATTTTTCTAATACTCCGGTCACTTCTGGTGCGTTTAATTACAATGCCACACAAGCGACTGCTGGCACAAATAGCGAAGAAAAGGTTTTTTATCTGTCATCAAACCCCGATTATTATATGGGCCAGACCATGCTGAACAGTTTTGCTATCCATACTTATAGTTCTAAGGATGACATAATTGCTTCTCTTAATGCTGGTTCTACTACAGCAACTGCAGAATTATCGGGCGCAGACGCAGGTAGGGTCAATGCTGCTAGTTTTATACAAAAGAATTCGAGTCTGAATTCTGGGGCATTCATTTTCTTTAATACATCAAAAGAAATCGTCAAAAATAACGAGATGAGAGCGGCGATTCGCCAGGGAATTAATATTGATAAAATTCGTGAAGCGGCTCCAGATACTTTAGCTTTAGACTATCCATTACTAAAAGCCCAGATCAAATTAAACCATTATCCGGAAATACCGGCGCATGATACCGTAGCTGCTAAAAATAAGCTTGATGAATTAGGTGGCGGACAGCCCTTAAAGGTTGACATTGCGACCGTTAGTTCTGGCTATTTACCAAATGTAGCAGAAGCGGTTAAAGCACAGTTGGAAGAGTTAGGATTTGAGGTAACTGTGTCTTCATATGAAGAAAATCAAGATTTTATCAATAATGTTATATCAAAACGAAACTACGATATCTTGGTTTATGAGATCGAACTTGGAGCCGACCCAGATTTACTACCGTATTACCATTCTTCGCAAGCGTCTGTCTCTGGGCTAAATCTATCGAATTACCGCAATGTACTCGTTGATGATCTGTTACTCGGTGCACGGGATACTCTGAACGAGGAGCTGAGGGTAAAAAAGTATGAATCATTCCTGGAACACTGGGTGACAGATGTGCCGGCGATTGGACTCTATCAACCGAATTTAACGTACTATTATAACAAGAACGTTCGGACATTTAGTAATGACGTAAGATTAGTAACAGCGCTCGACCGCTTTTCAGATATAACTTCTTGGGCAGTAACTAAAGCAACCAAGAATAAAACGCCATAATTTGGCACATTTTATGATATAATATATTTATGCGCCTGTGGTGGAATTGGTAGACACGCTACCTTGAGGTGGTAGTGGCCACATTTACGGCTGTGCTAGTTCGAGTCTAGTCAGGCGCACCATTAAAAACGTATTTACGCAGAACCGACTCGGACCTTCGGTGCGAGTCTAGTCAGGCGCACCATAGCCATATGATGGCTATTTTTGTTTGGATTCGTTCTAACGAATCGAATCTAACCTCCAATATTTAGTCATAAAGGAACTGCCCTTATATTCCTAAAATATTAGGCAAATCAGACAAGAATGCTTTAAAATCTGGGTAAATCTCGTCATTTTCTATGGTGTCAGCTTCGTGATTGTAAATACAGATTTCATTATTATCACTATTGCAAAGGATTGGATCTCCATTTGATAAATTACCGATTATAACATATTTTTCAGAAGGTCTATCAATGTTATTAGGGTCAATAATAGGCTTACGCAAAATACCATACAACTGTAATCCGGCTGGCAAGAAAAATTCTCCACCATCAGAAAACAAATAAAACTCTTTTAATTGATCAGGCAATCTTATATTGTTTTTGTCTTCAAAATCAATAATTTTCTTTTTATCTATTCCGTCATAAAAACTATTAGATCCAAGTGTATTCAATTGTTCAATTATTTCTTTTAATTCTTTAGACATACTATTATTCTCCAGCATGATTATATATTTATGATTATAACACTATGCCATGGATCAGCTCAATAGCCTACTATTATTTAACGTATCACGAGAAAATAAACACATATGTTGTATTATATCATATTTCTACATAAAAGTCAATTTGTTCCTATTTTACGGTGTCGTCGATCCTAGGTTCTTTTAATTCGCTTTACACAAAAATCTGACCATGTTTATTATTAGTGTGATATAATAATAGTAAAAGGAGGTAAAGTGAAAAAGACATTTTGTAAAATTATAACGCTTGCGCTGATGGTTGGGTTTGGCGTGGTTTTTTGTTTGGCAAATCCGTCATTTGCCGAGGAGGAGTCAGGTTCAACAGAAGCTGTAGGCGGTACCAGTATTAGCCTTTCACCCGTAAGTAATGTTTTACAGCTTTCCTCTAATTCAACATATAATAATAAGTTTGAAGTAAAAAACGAAGGCGATTCGAATATGGAAATCGAAGTCTATGCGGCACCATATTCGTACGTTTATTCAGAGGAAGAGGACGCTTATAAATTGGGATTTTCAAAAGAGAATAATTTCACTCAAATCTCGCGATGGATTTCGTTTAAAGATTCTGGTGGAAATTGGGTAACGGATCGTCCGACTTATAACATCAAAGCCAAAGAATCCCTCGAAATAGAGTATAGAGTTATTACTCCTGACAACATTCCTGCTGGTGGTCAGTATGCGGTAATTTTTGCACACACCCTGACTGGTACGGTTGCGGCTAATGGAATTAAAACAGAAGCTAGCCCAGGTTTAGTCATATTCGGTCGATCAATTGAAGGTGAAGCAATCACTAAGGCTGAAATATCTGATCTTAAAATTGATAAAAGTTTAGACCAAAATGGAGCCGTCAAGAGTAATTTTTACGCATCCGCTAAAGTAAAAAATGCTGGTAATATCGATTTTAACGCCTCTGGCAAGCTTAAGGTTGACCCAATTATTGGATTTGGTAGTTACGAAACACCTGAAGAAAGAGGCAGGGTTTCGGTAATACCAGAAACAGAGCTCCCTGTTTATGATGAATGGGAAGACTCACCAAGTTTTGGTATTTATCGTGTGAGCTGGACTGTAACTGCCGCTGGAGAAACTGAAACAATCGAAAAAATTGTATTTGTTAATCCGCTTCCTCTGATAATTATTTCAATTTTGCTATTGACATTTATTGTAGTTGTGCTTATAATAGTAGTTAGGAGGCGTAAGGCACATCAATCTAAATTGGCTGTATAAGGTTGGTGGAAGGCCTACTTTTAGTAGGCGGTTCTTACAATACCAAAATAAACATTAAACATAAAAAGAGAGTGTAGAGTATGAAAAAAACACAAAAGAATCTCTTAGGTATGTTTGGGCTATCGATTGTCGTGGCCACAACGGTTTTTGCCGCTTGTATGCCAGGGCCTGAAGCCTCTGCAGCCGGGAGTGTGACAGATACTGTCACGGTAAGGGTGGTCGGAGACGCACCCAAAGTAGATATAACAGGCGTTGACTCGGGGAGCGTGATTACAGACGGTGGACAGACGATTGACGTATCGTATGAAGTAGTAGATGAGCTGAAGGTAGATTTAAAATATACAGACAAAGATGGGGTTGAACATACTGTTCCTCCAATTTGGGATTATTTCTATGATTACCAACCCGGAGATATTCCGCTTGATTTGAATTTAATTCAGTACGGGTATGGTGAATTTACGATTACAGCTACTGGGTATGGTCCTGACGGTGTTACGGATGAAGATATTATTACTTTTGAATATATCCCCGTGGCAGGTACGGCCACACCAGACGATACAACTGGTAACCCAATAGTAGACTTAGATTATGTACCGGGTGACGGAGTTGATCCAAATGGCGTAGAAAAAATCGTTATAACTATTCTTGACGAGAATGGTAATCCGATTGCAGGTATTGACCCAATAATTGTCGATAAGCCAATCGATCAAGTAACTTTACCATTTGATGAATATGGTCTACCTGATGGAAATTATATAATTGAATTAACTGCACTAGGTATTGACGGAGAAGAACTATACAAACCATATGTTATCAATTTTGAATACAAAGGCAATGGGGAAGAACCAGTAGTCCCTGAGACGGGTGGAGATACGGGAGCACCTGACACCGGTGGACTATTCAGCGGGTTGAACATCTCAAACAGCGATTATCTAATCACGGGTTTGTTAATATTCTTTACAGTAGGAATTGGAGGAGCAATATTTATCGTAAAAAGGAATCAAAAATCATCGAAGCGACGTTAAGCATATAAAATAATATTATACTTTACACAGAAAAATTCGGGCACCGAAATTACTGCGAGGGTGCCCGAATTTTAATTATTCTGTAACGCCGAGTTCGATACGCTTGAATTGACGAACAGTGATATTCTCACCGGTTTTGGCGATAGCTTCCTTGATGAATTGCTCGACAGTTTTAGAATCATCTAAAATGTAAGGTTGATTCATCAAAACCTTATCTGAAAAAGCTTTTTTAACTT
Organism: uncultured Candidatus Saccharibacteria bacterium; assembly: GCA_946414465.1. Classification (GTDB taxonomy): domain Bacteria; phylum Patescibacteriota; class Saccharimonadia; order Saccharimonadales; family Saccharimonadaceae; genus Nanosyncoccus. The sequence goes on from CAMKOP010000004.1 coordinate 65,400, forward strand.
GGCCTTCAAGAATTTTTTCTTTCATATTCTCGGGGCCTTTGAAGTTAGCTTCGAGCTCTTTAATCTTGGCCTTTTTGTCAGCTGCTGGAATATCCTCTTCGCTAACATAAAGCGGATTCATAGAGGCGATTTGCATAGCGATCTGATGAGCCAAGGTTTTAAACTCTTCAGTCTTGGCGACGAAACTAGTTTCACAGTTGACTTCGACGATGGCGCCGAGACGGCCATCGTGAATGTAAGCTTCGATTAGGCCTTCACGAGTTTCACGATCACCGCGTTTTTCGGCTTTAGTTAAACCTTTTTTACGCATAGCCTCTAAGGCTTTATCAAAATCACCTTTGGCTTCGACGAGAGCTTTTTTGGCGTCAGTAAGTCCTGCGCCTGATAATTCTTTTAACTTTTTAATTGCTTCGATAGTAATTTCTTTTGACATTTTGCCTCCTAATTATTTTTTACCTTCTTTGATTGCTTCAACGAAATAATCAAGCACTAACTTAGTAGCCTTGATAGAATCATCGTTCATAGGAATAACGTAGTCGATATTTGAAGGATCAACATTAGAATCGGTGATTGCGAAGACTGGAATATGTAGAACATTAGCCTCTTTGATGGCATTCTTGTCTTCGATAGCATCTACGACGATAATAGCTGATGGTTGATCGGTCATATCTTTAATACCACCATAACGTTCGTTGAGTAAATCAATCTCTTCTTGGAATCTTTGGACTTCGAGCTTGGAATAGCGATTTTCCAGTTCGCCTGAAGCCATACGGCGCTCCAAGTCTTTTAGTTTCTTGATTTGGCGATTGACGGTCTCAACATTAGTAAGTGTACCACCGACCCAACGCACGGTGACGTAGGGCATATCGACTGATTCGGCGGCTTCTTTTACGATATCTTTCATCTGCTTCTTAGTGCCGACGAAAAGAATCTTTTTACCGTTTTTTACTATTTCAGTAGCTTTTGGCAAAGCTTTTTCTAGACCTTCAACAGTCTTTTCGAGGTTAATAATATGTGCGCTTTGGCGCTTGCTATGGATGTATGGCGCCATCTTGGGGTGCCATCGGCTGGTTTTGTGCCCAAAATGAGCACCTGCTTCCAGCAATGCTTTCATATCGACATCTACTGCCATATATGATTTCCTTTCTCTTTGTTCCTGGGTATGATAGGCATGAATCTGCCAGGAAATCTCCCAAAAACTGTTTCATTAAATTAATATATGTATTTATTATAGCATAGACTAGCTAGATATGCAAGATGTGTACCCTGAAAGTATAAAAGGCTATGCTTGCAGGAGTGAACCATATTCAGTATAATTAACCGAGACAGTTATCTAGAGTTGTACTTTAAAAGGAGGGCGAGATGAATAAACACGTTTTAGAAGTTGCGCCAAGCAAATTAAATACGAACATAAACTGTGATCTTTGGGATTTCAGAAGAGCAAGTGAATTAAACGATAGACGAGTATATCTTTATGGGGAAATTACGGCGCTGGATAGTGAGGACAGTTTTTATACCGATACATCAATCGCATCATTTATCGTGGAACAAATCATTGACTGCAACCGTATTGACGAAGGGAAAGACCCTGCAGAACGTGAGCCAATCAGACTGTATATCAATTCTCCTGGTGGAGATGTGACAGAAGGTTTTGCGCTGATCTCAGCGATGGAATTGAGTAAAACGCCAATTCACACCATCAATATGGGGCAGTGGAGTTCAATGGCGTTTTTGATTGGCATTGCTGGCCATAAACGTTTTTCTTTACCAAAAGCATCGTTTCTAATGCACGATGGTTCGATTTTCCTATATGGATCCGCAAACAAGGTCAAAGATAGGATAGAATTCGAAAATCGAGTAGAGGATGAAGTAGTCAAACCATTTGTACTAGAACATAGTAAAATGAGTGAGGAAGAATACGATAAACTGGATCGCAAGGAATTTTATATGTTGGCAAAAGATGCTCTTAAATATGGCTTCATTGATGAAGTGATCACTGAACTTGATGCCATTTTTTAGATAACTGCCCTGGGGCGGACTACTTGGTCCGTCCTTTTTCTTTACAATTTCATTAATCTCTGATATAATTAAGGGCAATTATGAGTAAAAAAGAATTACATCCTAAAGATTATCGTTTTGTCGTCTTCTCAGATGAAGCGGCTGGCTTTTCGTTTTTGACCAAATCCACGGCGAAAAGCGAGGAAACGATTAAGTGGAAAGATGGTAAAGAATATCCTCTCGTGAAGGTGCAGATTTCCTCAGCTTCTCACCCATTCTTTACTGGTGAAGAGAAGATTATCGATACCGAAGGTCGCGTAGATCGCTTTAAGGCACGTGCTGCCAAAGCTGCTAAAATGAAAGCAGCGCTTGGTAATAAAGCTAAGAAAGTCAAAAAAGAAGCCGAGAAAAAGGCTAAAGCTGAAGACGAAGTCAAAGCATAATAAATTCGGTCCAAGAGGACCGAATTTTTGTTGTATGGTATAATTAATATATAAATAAAGGAGTTTTTATGTTTGACATATCAGAAGACCGTAAAAAAATGGAGGGAGCGGTCGAAAGATTTAAGGACGAAATGAAAAAGGTGCGCACGGGACGTGCTCATCCTGACATGCTAACTGGGATTAAGGTTGAAGTCTACGGGCAATACATGCCACTCAATCAAGTGTCAAACATCACTGCAGCAGATGCAACTCTTCTGGTGGTAACTCCATTTGATCCGGCCAATATTCAAGCAATTGCGGCTGCAATTAGAGCCGATCAGTCTTTGGGATTAAATCCATCCGACGACGGTCGAGTAGTGCGTGTACCAATTCCATCATTGACCGAAGAGCGACGTAAAGAAATTGTTAAAACTGCTTCAACAAAAGTTGAAGAAGCAAAGGTTGCACTCCGCAACGTACGTGAAGACGCACGTAAAGCAATAAAGAATGCCGCTGATTTGAGTGAAGATGTCAAGAAACGTGCGGAAAAGGATATCGATGAGTTGACAAAGGAATTCACCGATAAAATTGACTCGGAATTCAAAACTAAATCTGATGAAATAATGAAACTATGATTACGCATCTTGGAATAATCGCCGACGGGAATCGTCGATGGGCAAAAGAGCAAGGTCTAGCGACGATTGAAGGGCACAAAAAAGGATTAGACGCTATCAAGGAGCTCGTAGATGGCGCAGCAAAGGCTGGTATTAAATATATTACATTTTATGTATTTAGTACCGAAAACTGGGGACGCAGTGAGGCGGAAGTCTCTTATATTATGAAGCTAGCCGAAGCCAGGATTATGAAATACGCCGAAAAAATGAAGGCTAAAAATGGACGATTAGTTGTGCTTGGCTCCAAAAAACGAGTTTCACCCAAACTCATTAGCACAATTGAAAAAGCTGAAAAATTAACAGCAGATTGCGATGGTATAACCGTAGGATTTTGTTTTAACTACGGAGGGGAATTAGAAATTGCTGATGCCGCTAATATTGCTCTTGAGGCCGATGGCGAAATTACTCCACAGACTATTAGAAAACACCTGTATCATCCTGAAATACCAGACATCGATATGGTAGTAAGAACATCTGGTGAAGAGAGAATCTCTGGGTTTATGCTTTGGCGAGCATCCTATGCGGAATTTATGTTTATCAAGAAATATTTCCCTGAGATGGGGGCTCAAGATATTGATGATATCATCAAGGAATACGATAAGCGCAATCGTAGGTTTGGTAAATAAATTGTGATATAATTGTTTTTATGGATATATTTTTAGGTGTTGTTGTTGGTCTAATTGTTTTAATGTTTTTGGTGACGGCACATGAATTTGGTCACTTTATTATGGCTAGACGAAATGGAGTCAATGTACTGGAATTTGGAATCGGATTTCCACCAAGAGCGATTGCGTGGATCAAAGACAAAAAGACAGGAAAATGGAAGAGGTTACCTCGCAAAGAATGGAAAAAAGAAAAAGTTTCTAAGGTAGTTTATTCGGACGGTGACGACAAGCATTTAACACAAAAAGGAATGATTTTTAGCTTGAATTGGCTACCGATTGGTGGGTTTTGCCAAATGGATGGAGAGTCAGCTTCTGATAGTAGGCAGGGAACTTTTGGTAATTCAAGCTATTGGTCTAAAACCAAAATACTATTTGGCGGAGTAGCAGCAAACTGGTTAATCGCGATTATCATCTTTACGATCTTGGCTTGGACTGGTATGCCAGAGTTTTTGGATGGACAGTTTACAGTAGCCAATGATACTCGCGTTGAGTCCGCGCCAGTTGAAATCACTTCTGTAGCGGATAACTCCCCAGCAGCTGAAGCTGGATTTATTGAAGGTGACTATATTGTGGCGATTGATGGCAATGAATTTACACATGCTAGTGAAATTAGCGATTACAATAAAGCTCATGCCGGTGAAACAGTGGTTTACACAATACAGCGTGGCTCTAGCAAAGATTATAGTTGCGAGTGTCCAGAAGGTGCAATTTGTGATTGTGCACCGCCGGAAGAAGAAAAAGAAGTCTTTGATACGGATGTAACTTTGAACCCATCTGATGCGGAATATTTGCTTGGAGTCACTATGGCGACCTCACAGGCTTTGTCTTATTCGACTTGGTCAGCGCCGATTGTAGGTGTTGGGTTGACAGCACAAATTACTGGTGAAACCTTTAAGGGGGTAGGAATTCTACTCTGGAACCTAACCACTGGTGTAGGTTCATTATTTAGTCCGGATGCTAATGTAAGGCAAAACGGCCAAGAAGCTATTTCGTCGGTTGGGGATTCGGTATCTGGGCCAGTTGGGATTGTTGGGGTACTATTTCCGGCGTTCACAGCAGCTGGGCCGACTAATTTGGCATTTTTAACAGCCTTAATATCAGTATCACTTGCCTGTATGAACGTATTGCCGATCCCGGCATTAGATGGCGGACGATGGTTGCTTATCACTATTTATAAATTGCGTAAGAAGAAACTAACTAAAGAAACTGAGGAAAGAATCGTCTCGCGTGCTATGATGGTACTGTTAATTCTAATTTTTGTAGTAACAATTCTTGACATTATAAGGATCTCAAAGTGATGACAGATAAAAAAACTGATAGCGTGAAGCCAAAACAAAAATCTAAAAAAGTGCGTGACAAAAAGCAACTGGGGAGAGTAATCTGTTGGGCAATTGTGGCAATGTTGTGGATTGTCGCCTCTATAATCGTTGCGCAATATATAGTTGGTTTTTTAATGATTATGATTATCGGCCAAGAGGATTTCTTAAACCCATTGCCTACGGCGATTTTCTCTGCCTTGTCTTATATTCTGGCGTTCTTGATGATAATTCTTTTGCCGCCACTTTTTAATAAGCTTTTTGAAAATCGTCCGAACCATACAAAAGAAAACAAAGGCAAGGTTAAGACACGGTTTGTCAGTATACATACTCTAGGTATTGATAAATGGGTAACCTGGACCGACATTGGGCTCTCGATTGGTGGAATAGTAGTGTATTTTATTTTAGCGGCTATCTTACTTAGTATTTTTAGCGTTTTCCCATGGTTTAATGCTGAACAAGCCCAGAATATTGGTTTTAATACCAATTTATATGGTTTTGAAAGGATGCTGGCTTTCTTGACTCTGGTAGTAGTTGCTCCAATTGCGGAGGAATTAATATTCCGTGGATATCTATATGGCAAAATGCGCGAGAAGTTTTCGCAAGTCACTTCTGAGATTTGGTCAGTAATTATTTCTGCACTTCTAGTTTCAGTTGTTTTCGGTATAGTCCATATGCAATGGAATGTAGGAGTAAATGTTTTTGCGATGTCTTTAGTGGCCTGTGCCCTGCGAGAATATACTGGGACGATTTATGCTGGGATTTTACTCCATATGATTAAAAATGGATTAGCATTTTATTTTCTTTTTGTACTAGGGATATATTAAATATAAAATGTATTGACTTGCAAATGGTTTTCATGTAAACTTGAGAGTGATAATTTTGGAGAATTCCTATGATTAAAAAAAGTATCAGTTTGACCGCAGAAGGAAAGAAAGAACTCGAAAAAGAATTAGACGAGCTTATTAAAGGACGTCCAGCGATTGCAGAGCGAATTGCTATAGCAAGGTCTTTTGGCGATTTGTCGGAAAATGAGGAATACAGTTCAGCCAGAAATGAACAAAAGGTTGCCGAGAGCCGTATCATGGAGATTCAGGATATTTTGAAAAACGCGAAGGTAATTCGTGGTGGTAAAAAAACTAAAGTTGATCTTGGCGCTACTGTTACTTTGAATATGAATGGTAAAAAAGCTACTTATACTGTAGTAGGGACAACGGAAGCGAATCCTCTAGAAGGAAAGATTTCTAACGAATCGCCAATTGGTAAAGCATTACTCGGGCACAAGACTGGTGAGTCTTTTGAATTTAATGGCAAGAAAATAAAAATTGTCGAAATAAAGTAACAAAAAGGCACTTCTCGGGGACGGGTCGCTCCGGCCCGTCGTCACGGGCGGAGCGCCCTCACCCTCGGTCGTAACCTCCGGAAGCCCCTCGAAATGCCTTTTTTGTTACTTTTGTGCTATAATTATTCCATGTTACTCGAAGATTATAGGAATGAAAGACTAAAAAAGCTTGAAGAGATTAGGGGACGAGGAATTGATCCTTATCCAGCGAAGACTCGTCGCACGGCGAAGATTTCTGAAATAGTTGATCATTTCGAAGAAAAGAAGGGTCAAGAAGTCTCGATCGTAGGACGAATTATAGCGATTCGTTCATTTGGTAAGTTAGTTTTTTTGAAACTGCGTGATTATACCGGTGAAGTACAGATTTTTATGCGAGCAGTGGACGAGCCAGGTCCTGAGGGGACGTTTGGAGCGAAAGACATTAGATTGCTTGATAATGGAGATTATATCGAGGCGACTGGCGTGGTTGACAAATCTCAGACTGGTGAAATATCGGTGTTCTGCAACCATGTAAGACTACTTACGAAGTCGATTAGGCCTTTGCCAGAAAAGTTTACTAATAAAGAAGAACGTTATCGTCGACGCTATGTTGATATGAACGTTAATGCCGAAGTACGTGAACGTTTAGTGCGACGTTCGAAATTCTGGCAGGCGACACGCGATTTTATGAACAAGCATGGCTTCGTTGAAATTAATATCCCTGTTTTAGAGCACACCACAGGTGGTGCGGATGCGCAACCATTCGTGACGCACATGAATGCTCTGGATGAGGATTTTTATTTACGAATATCGCATGAATTACCTTTGAAGCGTTTGCTTGGTGGAGGATTTGAAAAAGTTTACGATATTGGACCAAGATTCCGCAATGAGGGGGTTGACGATGAGCACCTACCGGAACATATTGCCTTTGAGGCATATGCAGCGTACGAAAACTATGAAGACGGCATGAAATTTTATGAGGAAATGATTAAATACGTGGCAAAGGAAACTTGGGGGACGTTGCAGTTTAATGTGGGCGGGTTCGAGATTGATTTGGACTGTGAATGGCCACGCTACAAATATGCGGATTTATTAAAAGATAGGTTCGGCGTAGATGTATTTAATCCAGACAGGGAACAATTGATTGGAATTCTAAAGGAAAACGGTGTAGAGTCTAATTTTGATATGACAACACCACATTTGATTGACCATGTTTGGAAATTAATTCGCAAGACTTCGGCTGGACCATACTGGGTAATTGAAGAACCGCTGTCATTATCGCCACTAGCAAAGAAGTCGGTAGAAAACCCTCTTGTGACCGAACGATTCCATCCGATAATCGCTGGTACCGAGATGGGGAACGGTTTTTCGGAACTTAATGATCCTTTAGACCAACTCGAAAGATTCCAGGAGCAACAAGCCGCACGCGATGCAGGCGACGAAGAGGCGCAAATGCTGGATATGGATTTTGTGGAAATGCTAGAATACGGTATGCCACCAGCTTGTGGGTGGGGTAATTCAGAACGTAATTTCTGGTTACTTGAAGGCGTTTCTGGGCGCGAAGCCGTGCCATTCCCAACTCTTAAGCGTCAGCAGAGCGCCTAACTTCGTCAAGAGGTGCGTTGCTCACTCGCCGTACGCCAAGTACGGCTCGCTCCGCTACTCCTCTTTCCTCGTTATGCATCTCTGCTGGCGCTTAGGGGGACCTCTATGATCTTATTTCTCGATTTGATGCCGCGAGTGACGGTAATAGATGTTTTAGGGATGTCAAAATGTTTTGAGAGTAGTTTAATCAGAGCGGTGTTAGCTTCACCGTCGTGGGGTTTGGCGCGGAGATAGATGGTGAGTTCATTATCCGCGGTTTGGATGATTTTTTCTTGGCTACTACCGGGTTTGACGATGACTTGATATTTCATGATTCTTCCTTGTTACGCTTGGCGGCCATAATTGAAACGAGGCCCGCTGATCCTATTAAAACTGCCGCTGTCGTAATAGCTGCATTATAGTTATTTGGTTCGGATATATTCTCTTCAGTTTTTATTTCGGATTCAATTACTCCTAATGGCTCACTGTAGTTTGATGTGGAATTTGGTATATCTTCCGTTTCTTCTGTATTATTGGAGGAAAGGTTTAGACTATTTGCACTGGAAACTGACTCCGTGTTATTTACGGTAGGCTCTGTTATATCCTCCTCTTCGGTAGTATTATTAGTCGGCCCTGCTGATGACGTTGCCGTAGGATCTTTAATCATACAGCGTACAGCGAATGCATCCCATTTGTTCCAAGAGCCGGCTGGCGTGACGTTGGTTGCTGTGTTACCAAAACGGTAGGCTGTATCAGTGCCATTCGGAGTTGCACTCCAATAACGACCATAGGAACCCCGTCCACCAGCTTTGTTGTAGTTGTAATCGCCTGAATAAACAAAGTTAGCAGGGAAGGTGAGAAGGCCAGCGCTGGAGGTAGTAGAGCCACCGTTGATCGCAGTGTTTAATGCGACATATTCACCTGTGTTTCCACCAGTCGGTAGGCGCCAGCCAGTCGGGCAGATATCACCGGCAACGTTGCCGCTAGTCATCGCATAGGTGCCATTGCCGGCAGTAGCTGCGTACCAACCGTACATCATACCATAACTATACCAAGAGCTGGAATTATTATTAGCACTCTCAGATGCCGTAAGGTTGCGGTTAAGATTGTTGTTATTATAAAGTATTTGATCGATACAGGCACTATCATCGGTATTGCAAAGTATGGTGGTGCTACTTGCAGTAGTAGCCTCTGTGATAAAAGTGGCGGTGGGGAAATGAGTGTTAGCATTTGAAAGTGTAGTAGATGATGGGTCGAAGCGAAGATTTTCGGTCATCCAACAATTGTTATCCGCCAATTTGGCTACTAAGTAGGTATCATTATCACGAGTATCGGTAAGAGCTAACACGTCACCAACGGAAAGGGCACTACATTTGGTGACATCAAAAGTCTGCAGAGTATCATTAGCGTCAGCCTCTAACCAAGTAGCGTAAAGGGTAATCCTACCGTTTGCATCAGCGTTTGCTGTAAAAGCACTATTAATAGTTATCCTTTCATTTGGGCCATATATAGTCACTGCTTGGCCACTAGCTAGTTTCGTAGCGGCATTCGGATCGGTACTCCAGCCAGCAAAGCCATAGCCGGATTTAGAAAAATTCGAAGCAACAAGTTCTTGGCGATTCCCTAAATTGGTATGGACAATGCTCATTGTACCGGCGTCGGCGCCGTTACCGTCATAACCAATGCTATATATTGTCCGCCAGATAGCGTACAATGTCAGCGTGCCACCTTCAACGATCCTCATATCATGAGCCGCATTAGCTACTGAACCGCCTTCCATCACTACAGTACCGGTTCCATCAGCTTTGGTGTTCCAGCTGACAAATTCAGCATTTTGTTTGGTAAATGCATTATTTGCTGCAACGGCAGTCGCTAAATTAGTATTTGTCTGATCGGCCATAGTACCACTACCGCCGTTGCTATCATAATGAATGTTACCATTGACGGAATATTCACTGGCAATACAACGTACACTTTGGCCACGTGGTTTGAGATTGCTATTTGAATAGATATTGATTGCAGTTTTTTGTAACCAGAAGTTGATTGCACGCTGGGAATTTGAGGTGTTTCTCGTAGCATAACCACCGGAAACATCTCGATTGTGGCCAGTACTACCACGTTGTTCGCCGCTAAAAATAAAATTAAGCGGATAGGATCTCCATCTATTGGAAGAGGCTGCTGTGGATTGATTTCTGCCATTACCACCAAGTAATATATCAAGCTTAGATAGATCACCACTACCTTCGTAGCCACTTGGCAAATGCCAGCCAGCTGGGCAAATGTCTCCTTCAACAGAAGCACCAGCGGTGGAGAAACTATATGTTCCATTGCCAGCGGTGGCAGTGTACCAGTTATAGTAATTGCCATATGAATACCATGAATACCATGAACTACTATCGTCATTGGCGTCATAAGAGGCGGTGAGTGACCGGTTAGTGTTATTAGTATTGAAAAGAAGCTGATTGACGCAGGCTGCATTTGGACTGGTGGATTCACAAAAGTTATTGGTCGAGGCTGGATGATTGTTGGCGGCCGTAGCAAAAGCAGCAGTTGGCTTGTTGGTGCTAAGGTCGCTAATCCCAACTTGAGAATTAGAAAGATCGAGGCGGAGGTTTTCCATCATCCAACATTGATTGTCTGGATGTTTAGCAACAGCATAAGTATTGCCATCGCGAGTATCAGTAAGTGCAGTGACATCGCCGCTATTCATAGAATCACACCCCTGCCAACCCTGCAAATTTCCAGCTGATGCTACCCAGTTAGCATATAGTCTTAGTCCTTCTACCGAAAGATCGCCAGTCATAATGGTCTGACTCGGGCCGTAATTGGTCCCACTTCCGTCGGGTTCAGTATTCCAACCAGCAAAACCGTAGCCCGAGCGCGAATAATTTGGGGCAATTAGATAGGTCTCGGTATTAGAGCCGGCGAATTGATCATCCATTATCCCTGTACCGTCATCACCATTACCATAATAACAGATATATCCTGGGTCGCAGGCGCTGAGGTTTGCCGTGGCATATAGAATAAATGAATTGGTGTAGGTACCGGCTGTAGTATTCACGTTAATTTTGGCACCAAAAGTGAGTGTATGAGTTGATGCGCCAGCAGTATTATTTGAGAAGATTTGAGTCACAGTAGATAAGGCAGGGACAGGATAATAGGTTGATCCGCCATCTAAGCTATAGCCATAACCATAGCCAAGATCAGCGACTGGGATGCTCGTTTGACCAGATTCCAAGGTAAACGTGGGAATAGTGAGGGTGGGGTCGGATGTTTCGACCAATGCAGTAGAAGTGCCGGTGGTTTCCATAGTGATTTTATAGCCAGTCGGATTGGTAGTAGAAACAGTGAGAGTTTGATTGGTATAACCATAATTGCCAGGCATTAAATCTAACTCAGCGGCATTTGGTGAAATAGATAGCGTGATACTATCATCAGCAAAAACCACCTGACTGCCAAAAATCAGGCTGGCGAGAATGGTGAAAACGCTACTTAGTATTATTTTCATGCCCCTCAAGGGAGCGACCTCCGTACTCGCATGTAGTAATTATAGCACAAACATTATAATAATAGTACAAAAAGTGGTTATTTTTATTTATCTTTTCCACATGTTATAATCTATGTAATGGCAAAATTTAAGTTAGTGTCAAAATATCAGCCGACTGGCGACCAGCCAGCTGCGATTAAGCAACTCGTAGAGGGGCTTAATCGGGGTGTGCATGAACAGACCTTGCTTGGTGTAACTGGTTCTGGCAAAACTTTTACGATGGCAAATATTATCGAAAAGGTACAGCGACCGACACTGGTGCTCGCACATAACAAAACTCTAGCGGCACAGCTTTTTTCGGAGTTTAGGGAATTCTTCCCAGACAATGAAGTGCATTATTTTGTATCGTATTTTGATTATTATCAGCCCGAGGCGTATATAGCGTCGACTGATACTTATATTGAAAAAGATTCAGCGATTAATGATGAGATTGATAGACTGCGTCATGCGGCAACGGAAGCATTGTTGACGCGACGTGATTGTATCGTAGTGGCGTCTGTATCATGTATTTATGGCATCGGCTCGCCAGAACATTATACCGAGATGTCATTTGAAATATCACGAAACGACACTATGACGCAAACGGAGTTTATCCGCAAATTGGTGGAGATTCAGTACCATCGAAACGATTTGGCGTTTGAACGAGGGAATTTCCGAGTGATGGGCGATACAATCGATTTATATCCAGCTAATGGTGAGTATGCTTATAGATTTGAGTTCGGTTTTGATACATTAGAAGAAATGAAAATCGTAGATCCGCTAACCTTTGAAATTAGAGAAAAGCCAGACCATATTCATATTTTCCCGAATACTCATTATGCGACGCCGATGGATCAACTGGAAAAGGCGTTAGTGTCGATTCGGGCAGAATATGAGGATAGAATGAAATATTTTGAAAAACACCAAAAATACTTGGAGGCGCAAAGATTAAGTCAACGGACCAAATATGATCTTGAAATGCTAAAGGAAACTGGATTTGTGAAGGGAATCGAGAATTATTCACGGCATTTAGAAGGGCGAAAAGCGGGTGAACCACCTTATACTCTGCTAGATTTCTTGCCTAAAGATTGGCTTTTGATTGTGGACGAATCGCACATGACTTTACCGCAAGTGAGAGGGATGTATAATGGCGACCATGCCAGAAAAATGTCACTGGTGGAGCACGGATTTCGTCTGCCTTCAGCTTTAGACAATCGTCCACTAACTTATGGTGAATTTCAGAAACACATTAATCAAGCGATTTATGTTTCGGCAACACCTGGTGAATATGAGCTCGAGGTGTCACCGGAGCCAGCTGAGCAAGTGATTCGTCCGACAGGACTGCTCGATCCTGAAATTGAGGTGAGGAGTTCGGACGGACAAATAGATGATTTGATGGAAGAAATTGATCGCCGAATTGCGAAGGGTCAGCGAACTTTGATTACGACTCTGACTAAAAGAATGGCAGAGGACTTGTCTGACCACTTGAAAGAGCGAGGAGTGAAAACGGCTTATATACATTCAGACATTGATACTTTAGAGCGAGGAGATATTTTAAGAGATTTGAGAGCCGGTGTGTATGATGTACTAGTAGGGATTAATCTTCTTCGTGAAGGACTAGATTTACCCGAGGTATCGCTTGTTGCGATACTGGATGCGGATAAGGAAGGGTTCCTTCGTTCCGAGTCGGCATTGATACAGACAATTGGGCGGGCGGCACGGCATGAAGAGGGTAAAGTGATAATGTATGCAAATTATATAACTGAGAGTATGGAAAAAGCGATTTCGGAAACTAATCGCCGGCGTGAGATTCAGAAGGAATATAATAATAAAAACGGCATCACGCCTCATTCAGTCAAAAAAGAAATCTCAGCGGGGCTTCGTGCAATTATCCCGGAAAAGGAAAAAGAGAATAAACTTGACATCAAACGAATTCCGAAGGATGAACTGCCTGGTTTGATTAAACAACTATCATCCGAGATGCAGCTCTCGGCAGCAAATTTGGAATTTGAAAAGGCCGCAGCACTCAGAGACGAAATAGAGCGGATTAAAGATTTTATGGAAGGGAAGAAATAAAATTTTTGTTCGGGAAATGTTCGGTTGTACGCTAGATATAGCGTAGTAAACTAGATATGGGGCGCTAGATATAGCGTGTGGGGGCTACTATATATTATATGTAGGTTTGGAGGTTGCTAGAAGTTTGGGACGCTAGCTACACGCCAGCGACGCAGCGGACGGCATAACCATAATACTTATTAGCAGTGTTTGTGTTGTCGTATAGGGCTGGATCGACGTAATCATTATTAAAATACAAGCTAAAAACAGCGGAGGAAGTACTTCCGGAGGAAGACCAATAACTTCCGTATGAATTACTATAAAAGTTAGCCGACGGACCACTCGTAAGACCATTATAAGTGAAATTATTAGGATATGAACGGTATCTACTGGACATAACTGCTCCAGTAGGATCAGTGCTTGAAGTAGATGTTGAGCCAGTACCACCTAAGACAGTATATAGAGTACCAAAGTCACTTGTAGTATTCTTACCAGTAGGTAGATGCCAACCTGCAGGGCAAATGTCACCTGGGGCAGTAAAGCTAGAACCATAATTAGAGCCATATTTTCCATGTCCTGCTGTAGCAGAGTACCAGTTGTAATAGTTGCCGTAACTATATACAGTGCTAGATGCACTGTAATTTGAGGAAGAGTTATTAATGAAGAGAGCAGTATTATTGACGGCTAGCATAGACTGATTAAAACAGGAAGCAGTGAAAGAAGTATCACACCAAGCAGTTTGAGCTGGGTATGTTGGAGACGAAAGATAGTTAGAAGTAGTTAAGGTAGTTTGGGAGTTCCTATAATACCACGAATTATTAAGCGGGAGAGATGGATTATGGGTATTATCACTGGATAATTCTGGAACATTGTCTAATCTCAGGTTTTCTATCGTCCAGCATTTGCCATTTGCGAGTTTAGCTACAGCATAAGTATCATTATCCCTATTGTCAGTTAAGGCGGTAATGGTACCTTGAGTTAGACCAGAACAACCATTCCAATTTTGGAGCGTTCCAACAGAAGGCACCCAAACAGCATAAAGTGATAGACCATTGGTACTGGTGTCTGCTGGAGTGGTGATAGTTTCATTAGGACCATAAGTGGTACCAGAGTAGTCATAGGCTGTATTCCAGCCAGCAAAGCCATAGCCAGTACGTTTGAAGTTAGGGGCCCAGAGCATTACCGAAGCGTTACCAGACGCAGATTGTTTGCCCATCTGACCTATGGAAGTACTAGTATTAGGACTATAGCAAATTTTCCCAGCCTCACATTCTATTTCATGTTGACCTGGATCAGCACTCGCCGGATGCACCAACGTATACTTCACCTTCCCATTATAAGTATCAGCTTG
>CAMKOP010000005.1 GCA_946414465.1 uncultured Candidatus Saccharibacteria bacterium
TAGTTTGTCCTCCTGTAGCTCCTATGAGGGTAGTATTACCATATTCTTCATTAGTGTAGCCTATAGCATAGATAGCAAAGCCTTGATTATCATTACAAAAGGATTTGAGTGTAGTAGTACCAATTTCAGATTCATAGGTACCATTAGGAATGTTAGCAGTATGGCTAGTCATACCAGTACCATTCATAGTACAGGATACTGGGACGCTGACGGATACGTTATCTTGAGCGGTGTTGGTGTCAGCGAAGGCAGTAGAAGACAGTACTGTTCCAGAAAGAATTGAAATAGTAAATAAACTAATTGTAAGAATGTATGAACTTTTAATACTCATGGTTATATTATATATTACCGTTTAGGTTTGGTCAACTATTGCACTGCATACTAAATATGTTACAATTAGAAGGTTAACAATTTAATATCAAGAAGGAGTGAGGGAACGGCCCGATGACCTCCTGCCAACCTAGCATAGGCCAAGGTGGTAATTCCGACCAGAAAGGAAAGATATGTTCTATCGAACCGCGGAGAGCGTTTCTCCAAAACATCCAGATAAACTATGCGACAGAATTAGCGATGCTATTCTTGACGCTTATTTTAAAGAAGACCCAGAGGCACGCGTGGCAGCTGAGACTTGTGGTGGGCACGGTGTAGTTTTTGTAACTGGCGAAGTAACGTCTCTAGCCAAGGATGTAGATATTCCAGCAATCGTGCATAGAATTGCTGGTGACGATGTCGAAGTTCACACTAAAATCGTTAAACAATCACCAGAAATTGCACAAGGCGTAGATACCGGCGGAGCGGGTGACCAGGGAATTATGATTGGGTTTGCTTGTGATGAAACACCCGAAATGCTACCGCTTGAAGTAGTGCTTAGTCGACGTCTTAATCAATTTATTTACGGCAAGCATCCATTTGATGGTAAAACACAAATCACGATTGCTCCTAATGGCTCGATCGATTCGATTGTGGCAAGCTTCCAGAATGTGCCACACGATGAGCTCGAAAAACTAGTACGTGAATTTGTCAAAAAGAATAAATTGTCTGGCAAACTAGAACTTCATATCAATCCAGCAGGTGACTGGAACCAAGGTGGGTTTGACGCGGATACTGGTCTGACTGGCCGTAAATTGATCGTTGACAACTATGGCCCTAGAGTGGCAATTGGCGGAGGTTGTTATTCAGGTAAGGATCCATCCAAAGTAGATCGCTCTGCAGCTTATATGGCACGCCGCATTGCAGTAGATTATCTTAGAGAACGTAAAGCACACGAGGTTCTCGTACGATTGGCTTATGCAATTGGCTATGCCGAGCCTCTAGAAAAAACTGTGATTATCGACGGTGAGCCAGAAGAAATCAAGGGCTATGATTTGACACCAAATGGTATCATTAAATACTTAGATTTGAAGCGCCCAATTTATGAAAAGACTGCCTGCTATGGGCATTATGGCGAAGGATTTGATTGGGATAAATAATCGCTCACTAAAAACCGGCCGGTTTTCAGGCCAACATGGAAGCGCTTGACGTAGATAAAGATGGTGAAAAATGGAAATTAAATATTGAAAATGAAATTGAACATGCTAATAAACTGGTATAAGACTTATTGCAACTAGCTAAAATGGATACAGGAAATATCAAGAAAAATACGTCCGAAAAGATTGATTTGAAGGAAGAGATTAAAAAGCGCATCGAAATATTTAAGCCCAAATTTAAGGGAAATATTACCAGTCATTAAAAAAGCCCCTTTCTAGGACTTGGTGGGCGAGAAGGGACTTGAACCCTTACGACCCGAAGGTCACAAGATTTTGAGTCTAGCGCGTCTACCAGTTCCGCCACTCGCCCGTGGGATAATTATATCATAATCTGGTGAAATATGCTATAATGGCTCTATGAATCCAGAAAATGGTGGGCAATCTTCGAGTGACCTACAAAGACAAGCTGCGGCGGCTTTAGCTAGAAAAAAAGTACTAGCGGCTTATGCTGAGTCGGCTAAAAAAGCAGCTAAAAAGGTCGGCGTAGATAATGCCCGCATGAAAGATGAGCCAGTCACTACTAAGATTAATTCAGAATCGTGGAAAAAATACCACTCAGCGTGGCAAGATTATTACCAGCGATATTATAGTGAGTATTATTCTAAGGCTGCCCAAAACTATGTCGCAAAAGAAAGATTAAAAGACGCGCGCGAAAAAGCGGAGGAGGAGGAAATCCTAAGTTCGCTCACCCGCTCTAGCGCCAAACTCGGTAAAAAAGGTGGCTTATCGCTCGGAACAGGGGAAATCGCCGATGGGAGCGCGCAAGAAGCTTCCGATGTGGATATTATAAAATCTAGACTCCGACGTCATATTCGCAAAAAAGCCACCGAGAGCGCCAAGAACACCCGTCGAAAACGACATCTAATACCGATCTTGGCTGGTGTGGCAGTAGTGCTAATAATTCTGTTCTTGCAATACAACCGTTTAATTTTTGCGCCAATTATGGCTTACGTATCACCTGGTAATGCACCGCCGTCTCAAATTGAAGCGATAGATCCAACTATCACTCAAAGTGTTTCACCAGATCCAAGATTGATTATTCCAAAACTAAATGTTGATGTACCAGTGCATTTTGGCATTCAATTGTCTGAAGTGATGTCAGCTATGAATAATGGCGTAGCGCATTACCGTATTGCTGGAGCGAGTGCTTTTCCTGGAGAAGTAGGAAATTTAGTAATCACTGGCCATTCGGCAGGAGATGTTTATAGCTCTAATCCATATAAGTACATTTTCTCAGGTCTAGAGAGGCTGGAAGATGGTGATTTGATTTATGTGAATTATAACTCGACCAGATATACCTATAGAGTAGTAAAAAAAGAAGTGGTTGACCCATCGAATGTAGCGGCATTAGTGATTGAAACTGATAAGCCAATGCTTACACTAGTAACTTGCACCCCACTTGGTACTTCAAAAAATCGTTTACTAGTGACCGCAGAACAAATCTCACCAAGCGTGGAAGGAGCAGGTGAAGCAGAACAGTTTACGCCATCTACCGAAACGGAGGAATTACCATCCAATGAACCATCTTTCTTTGAGGGAATTTGGAACTTTATGACTGGACAATGATTAGTGTTCAACAATCCATTCACGGATTAGTTCATCATCACTGACATAATACAACCATTTATTGTCAGTAATTGCGACAGGGAAATGTGCGGAAGTATTTTTGGCAATAGAGCGTCGATTATAACCGTCAAAATCATAAACAATCAATTCGCCATCAGAAACAGTGTAGAGCATGTCATTATCGAGCCAACCAAAATTATTGTTTTCGATAGTCCACTCACGTACTAAATCAGCTTCCATATCTAGAGTTGCGAGACTACTATCAGTGGACATGAGAATAAACTCGCCCTTGTGGCCAACTACCATTTGGTCAGGTGCAAAAGTTAATTCAAATTTGGTAGTTTCAGAATAATCATCCTTCTGATGTACAGAAAGCTGGTTACCATCTAAAACGGTAATGTATTTTTTGTCATAAAACCTACTAAGAACGACTTCGGCGGGCGCATCAAGAGATTCTAATTCGGTGATTTCATCATCACCAAGTTTGAAATAGCCGATGTAATATTCAGTATCGGTAGGTTGATCAACTGTGATAGTGGCGTGTTTAGCAGCAAAGACAATTTCATTATCGAAATGGTCAAAGTTGATGATATTTTCAACCAAAACTGATGAAATTTGCTTGCCAGATACATCAATTTTGTGTAGATTATGATTACGTACGGCGAGCAAATTGTTAGCAGAATTATCTAGGATTTTGATATCGCTAAAATCAGCGCTGAATTCTTTAGTGATATTGACGCTCTTAGCAACATCATGCAAGTCGATGAGAACCCACTCAATTTTATCGTCTTGACGCACCTTGAATAGGACATGATCGCCGTCATTATCCCAGTCAGTTTTGATTATTTCGCCAGTAAATAAACCAGTAGATGAGGACTCAGCTAGGCTAACGCTTGAGAATGCTTTGGATATGTCGAGAGGCTTTGGCTCTAGTTTATCTGAATTAAGATTGAGGAAAGACCATTTGGTGGTGTTATTTACAAAAACCATGGTAGCGTGATCTGGAGAAACTGTAGCCATGGTATCGCCAGTGATTGGTAACATATGCTCGGAAGTACGCTCAGTGAGGAACAGACGCGGATAGTGAAGCCTATATAATAGGCCTTCCTTAATATTAATGGTTTTAGACCATGAGTCATAACCATCTTTAGTTAAAACGATTTTATGTTCACCACTGGCAAGAACTTTGGAGGTATTGGTGCGTTGCAGCCACGGTGAGTCGCCATCAATTTCGACATTAGCGCCAGACGGAATGGAAGAAATCTGTAGCATACCTTGACGTTCTACTTCAAAATCAGAATTAATCCAATAACCAGAGACGATAAAGGCTAGAACTGTCACCGTGACAATCACTGCAAGCACCATAATAATCTCAGAGATGATTACTCTAAGACTTTGGCGTTTTTTTTGCTTTTCAATATCCATATTCTTAATCATTTATGAGAGATGTACTCCTATAGGTATTATAGCATAATTTTTATAAAAATTAGCTCTTGCGTTTTAAACAAAAGCAGTGTATGATGGAAATAAGAACAAGCGAGGTATTAAATGCAGAAATCAAATGTCAATCATTCAGCTACAGTTGCACATCGTCGTGCACAAGCATCTACGACCTTAAATCGTAGGTATGTCAGGCGTCCCTCTGGCATGATGATGGATGTACAACCAAATCAAGCAAGTCAATCTTCTCAAAATACCGACGTAAAAGTTTCGATTAAGCGGAGCCCAAAAATCTCGCGTTTTGATACCTCGATGGAACAGACACGACAAATGCGAATGCAGAAAATGCAGCAACAAACACAAGAGCCAATGCAACCCGCTGAGATACATCCTATGCAAAAAACCGCTCAAGCCAAGATGCGTGAGCGTCAAAATATGATGACGCAACAGCAAGCACAAAACAAACTGACCGCCAAGGAGTTAAAAGACCAAGCTATTAGAAAGGCCTTGATGTCAGCTGCGACATCTGAGATGAAGAAACAACAAACCATTACTTCTAAGAAATCAAAGAAGAAAATGGGTAAAATGAAGTTTGGATTCGGGCGAGTCATGCTAGCACTGTCTTGCGCTACGGCAGTGGTTTTTGCGGTAGCCTATTTCGTAAACTTAAATATGCCTGATATTTCTTTGAAAGTAGCTGCAATGCAAACTGGAATTGACGCAACGTATCCGAGTTATGTACCACGTGATTATAATGTGGCCGGCATTACATCAGAGAATGGAAGGGTGGTGCTAGAATTCCATAACAATGCAGATGAAAAATTTATTTTGGAGGAAGAAGCATCATCTTGGGATTCGAATGCTTTGTTAACAAATTACGTCAAAGAGGCCTTTGGCGATGGGTATTCCATCGTGAGGGAGCAAGGTTTGACTATTTATATTAAGGGTAGTAATGCCGCATGGGTGAATGGGGGAATTGTTTATAAACTGAAGGCGGATGATGGGGTGTTAACCAATAAGCAAATCCGTTCAATCGCAGTTTCTTTATAATGTAGAAAGAATGCGACAATTGTTGCATTCTTTTTTGATGAACGATTAAATAGCAGAAGCAGCTGCATTGAGACGAGCGAGGGAAGTCTCGCGACCTAGCACGTCTAGAGTGAGATGAAGTGCTGGGCTAAACGGAGCAAAACTGATAGCAATACGAATTAAGCTAAAAAGTTCAGCAGGCTTTTTGCCGGTTTCTTCGAGTAGTACATTGAGAGTTTGTTGTAAATTATTGGCATCCCAAGTTTGGAGGGCTGATAGTTTGGCAATTGATGTTTTGAGTAGGGATTCAAGTTCGGATTCGGAGAGTTTTTTAAGGAATTTATTACCAATTAACATATCTACGTCTACTGTGGGATCTGAGAAGAAATAGGCGGTCATTTCACGAAGGTCAGAGAGAGTTTTGAGACGATCATAAATAATCGAGAGGACTTTTTGCTTGTACTCATCGGTAGCGTCTTTGGCGTTTTCAGGCCAAAAATTTACGGTACGTTCATACAAAGCGTCTACGCCTTGTTCGTCAAATATTTTGCGAATCCATTGGCCATTCATCCAAAGGAGCTTAGTCTCGTCATAGCGAGCGCCGGAGGTTTGAATACGATCGGTCGAAAAATTCTTGATAAGCTCGTCTTTGGTGTAAATTTCTTGTTCGGTGCCATCGTTCCAACCAAGACAGGCAAGGTAATTAAACATCGTTTCAGCCAAGATGCCGTCTTCACGGTATTCGGTGACGGACTTGGCACCATCGCGCTTGCCAAGCTTTTTACGACCATCTGGGGCTAGAATGTGTGGTAAGGTGATGATCTTGGGGTGATCAATATTAAGAGCTTCATAAAGCGCTAGATAATTTGGCGTGCTGGACAAGTATTCTGCTCCGCGCATCAAGTGAGTCACGCCCATCTCGTGATCATCTATAATGTGAGCAAAATTATAGGTTGGATAACCATCTTTTTTGATGAGAATGATATCGTCTAAGACTTCGGGGCCGGTGTGCATATCACCCATCACCTCATCGTGCCAATTATATTCTTTTGGCTCGGTCTTGAAACGTAGTGGAATACCAGGTTTCCATTCAGGAAGATTTTCTGGGCGATAGTTACGATAAAGAAAAGGGACTTTTTTGGCGGTGCACTCTTTACGGTATTCATCGAGTTTTTCAGGTGAGGTAGGATCAGCATAAGCGCGACCGGATTCAATCAATTTGCGAGCCCAGGCGTGGTAGATGTCTTTACGTTCGCTCTGAAAATAAGGGCCATTTGGACCACCGACAATCGGGCCTTCGTTCCAGTTGATGCCAAGCCATTCGAGAGTGTCCATGATGAGCTCCGTGGCTCCTTCAACATAGCGGGCACGGTCGGTATCTTCAATGCGAAGAATAAGTTTACCTTTGTTTTGGCGTGCTAATAAATAGGGATAAATAGCAGAACGCACATTACCAATATGAATATACCCAGTAGGGCTGGGAGCGAATCTTGTAATAGTTTCCATATATTATATTATAGCACTAAATCAGGGATATATGAAAAAAGAGGGCCTCTAGGCCCTCTTTGATTTTTCAATTAGTATTGAATTTGTTGTTCCTCTTCCTCTTGGTCATCATCGTCTCTGCGCTTGGCTAGGATGAAGAAGAACATACCAGCGGCGGCAGCGGAGGCCGAGGTGGCGGCAAGAGCGCTAGCGAGTGGGGAACCACCATCATAGACGTTGGAGAGAGTGTTTTCAATGACACCCTGTGGTGGAGTGTAGCCCTGATAGGCGCTGACATTGTTGCCTTCACTAACTTGAGTAGTAGTGGTTGTAGCGCCACCTGAGGTACGACGATAAGTATATGTAGTACTTCCACTAGAGGTGCTGCCGGTCGGAGCGCTAGTATAGGCGGCGACTTCGTTGGTGTTGTTTGGCTGAGCAGGATTGGTAGGCGTGATTGGGTTATTAGAATCAATCACGTCTGTGACTACGCTGATAATAACTGTACCAGTGTAAGTACCAGAAGCTTTTGTGAGATCACTCTTAGCACCAAAGTATATCTGCTGTTCACCGGTATCTGTACCTGTAAGAATCTTAATTGGGGTAGTAGTTGAAGTAGTTAGAGGATAGTATCTACTGCTGTTATTGCCAGCCACGGTTTCACCATAAGTCTTGGTTTCTCCTTCAATGTAACCGTTACCAAGTGAATAGCCCCAACGATTAGCAGGGAAGGAACTTCTAGTTGAGTAGCTAGATAGAGTCGGAATGGTTTCGGTACTAGTGACCATATTTGTGAGGTTAGTGCTGTTTTGAGAATACATGGAAGCGGTAAAACCATTAGCATTATTGGTCGATACACTAAGATTGACTTGATTGCGAAGGAATACGCCCGCATCACCTCTGGCATACTCGGACGGAGCAGTAATTGAGACTGCCAATGATTCCTTGACATTGACGTTAAAAGTGGTGTTAGCGGTTGCAGCTTGTACTGAACCAAGATTTGCTGCGACATATGCAGTCGGAGCAGCTAAACCTGCTAGTCCAAAAAGAACAGCGGCGATTTTGCGATTTTTATTTCCTTTTTTACAGAAATTTTCAAACGCAGTGTTTCTGTTTGTGTTAAAATTAATACTTTTCATTTTAATGTATGACCTTGTTATGCAACTATATTAGCATAAGAAAAATGGCTTGTAAAGTCTTTTTTTGGACTTTTTTTGACTTTTTTGAAAATTTTGGTGTTTTTTGTGGAAAAAAGTTATGTTTTAAGGTATAATAGTTGTATATAAAGTGGAGTAATAATGGAAAAAATGAAGCAAGCAGTATCGGAAGAAGACCTAAAGATGGCTTTTGTGGGTGGTTCTTCTGAGGATGATAAGCCAAAAATAAATAAAAAAGAAAAGGTCGCCAAGACCAAAAATAGAATGCCCAAAGAAGAAAAGTCTCCTTCTGACAAAAAAATGCTGACGTTTTTGATAATAGGGATTTTCGGATTAGTTGCTGGGATTACGATGATAATAGTGGCTTTGTTATTACCGCGAGCAAAGGAAGATGCACTGCAATTTCCTTCACTACCATCCAAAACAACAGAAGCAATCGCTTATAGTCCACTAACTGGTGAGCCATTAACTGACACTAATCTTGCTACGGCGCCGACTTTTTGTATCCAAACTCCTAACGGTACCGATGGGGCGCGACCACAGTCTGGCTTAAATGAAGCTGGGGTAGTGTTTGAAGCGATTGCAGAGGCAGGCATTACACGATTTGCAGCGATTTACCAAAATCCATCTGCGGCGGTAATTGGCCCGATTCGTTCGCTTCGGATGTATTACCTAGAATGGGATACGCCATTTGATTGTACGATTGTACACGCTGGTGGAGCTGACGATGCGATCGCGGCATTAAGATCAGGTGGCTACAGAGAGTTAGATGAAAGCTATTCCTATATGTATAGGGGTACCTATGGTGTGCGTCGCTGGAATAATCTATTCACTACAAGCAATTATTTGAAAAAATATAATGCTGACAAGGGCTGGGATTCATCTGACGTAAAGGGATTTGCTAGGATGACTCCTAAGGAATCGGAAGAAAGTCGCGCGCTAGCTTTAGCTAGTGAAAAACTTGATATCACTGCGCCAGCAGAGGGAAATACCTCTAGCACCACAGTGCCGGTGCCAGAGGTAACGATGCGGTTTGGTGGTATACCTACTTTTAACGCACATTATGTGTACGATGCTGAATTGAATGCTTATCTCCGCAGTTATGAAAATGGGGCGTCACATGATGTATATCGTTGTAGCGCGGAAGATTTGGGCGAGAGAAACCCAGAGGATGTATGTGAATTGGGTCAATTAGATCCATCAGTAGTAATAGCTATCAAGGTAGCTGAGCGCAAGGCTTCTGATAATTATCATGAGTCAATTGACGCGATTGGTTCGGGTGAAGCTTATATCTTCCAAAATGGTACAGTAATTACTGGGACATGGAGAAAGGATTCTAGGCAGGATCAGATTAAATTTACTGACGACACCGGAAGTGAGATCAAATTAGCACCTGGACAAACCTTCGTATCTGCAGTACCAAATTACGGAAGTGTTGAATATTAAATATAGTTGTGTTATAATTATGTTGCGGACCTAACCCCCCTTGGGTCCGCACTTGGTATGTGGCTCCTTCGTCTAGTGGTCCAGGACGTCTGGTTCTCATCCAGAAAATCGCGGGTTCGACTCCCGCAGGAGTCACCAAAACAAGAAGAAGAATCCCAAAGGGATTCTTATTTTTGTTTTTAGACGACGCCTGAGAGAATATCTCCCGCAGGAGTCACCAGAATTGAGAAATGGTGCCTAATACTAATGACATAGTTCAAAAGAAAGCCGCCTAGGAACCCGCTAGGCAGCGGAGAGTCATCCCAAGACCTTTATTGAGATTTTCTGTACCGGTGTTTATGCTGGAACTCATCAGTGTCAGAAGGCGCGAACCTTCATTGCCTCTCGAAGTAGACGACCAATAACGTCCGACACCACTTCTAAACCATGCTGACGATGCGTCGAGATAGCCGGAGAAAACGAAATTATTAGGGAATTTACGCCAGTAATAACTCATAGTAATACCAGTGACGGTATTAGTACTGTCGCTGTTGCTTGTTACTGTGCCACCCATTTGTGTGTTTAGGTAAGTAAAACCTCCAGATCTGTTACCATTATCGGAGATGTCACCGTAAGGCAAACGCCAGCCTTTAGGACAAATTGAAGTACCTGCTACATCAGAAGTCGAGTAGTAAGTAAACTGATTGGTGCTAGCCATAGCAGCTGGCCAGTTATAATAATTGCCATAACCATACCATTGGTAGTAAGTAGTACTACCTGTACCATTGTAGCTAGCCCTTAAATTGCGGTTAGTGTTATTATTGTTATAACGTGGGATGCGGTAGCCGTTATAATCTCCTGTTACATTAGTTGCACTATATAATCCTGTCGAAGTAGCATTGGTGGTGCCTTCAAAGTTAGTATTTTCTGAAGTATCTAATCCGATGAATACTCCGCCAAAGCCTTGAGCAAGTGAAGAGCTTGAGGAGTTCCCTGCATCTAGTCTTAGATTTTCTGTCATCCAACAGTTACCATCAGCTAATCTGGCTACAGTGTAGACATTGCTATCACGGCTATCAGTTAAGGCAGTCATGTTAGAAAGCGTAGCACTAAGTTCACCAGTAGTACTATTATAACTAACCTGAGTTAAGGAACTACAGCCAGTCCAGTTCTGTATAGTACCTCTGCTTTCTATCCAAACTGGATAGAGGATGAGGCCGTTTTCTGAGACGTCGGCATCACCAGTGCCGTCTGTGGCTAGGGTGATAGTCTCATTAGGACCATAGATGGTTGAAGAAGAAGTAGCATTAAAGTCAGTACTCCAACCTGCGAAGCCATAACCCTCTCTAGAGTAGTTAGGAGCGATTAAAGTAGCTTCTGTGGCACTAGTACCAACGTTTGTTTTACCGGCATTAGAAGAACCAGTGACAGCACCTAGGCTTCTCATAGAACCTTCTATCTCTCCGCTATTTGGTGCATAGCAGATATAGCCAGCGGCACAG
Organism: uncultured Candidatus Saccharibacteria bacterium; assembly: GCA_946414465.1. Taxonomy (GTDB): domain Bacteria; phylum Patescibacteriota; class Saccharimonadia; order Saccharimonadales; family Saccharimonadaceae; genus Nanosyncoccus. The sequence goes on from CAMKOP010000005.1 coordinate 11,131, forward strand.
GCATTTTCATCTAATGGTCCAATATCCCATTGAGCATAGAGAGTGATAGAATTCCCTACCGTGGTTAAGTCAGTAACGGAAGCTTCATCAGCATAGGATGTACCAGTACCATCTTGAGCTGTGTTCCATTCTTTGAAGGCATAGCCTGATGGAGCAGTGAAAGTATTAGGATTAAGATTAGTGGCTACTCCTTCGTAGATAGATTGGGGGCTCATAGTACCAGTGCCAGATATAGTAGTGTTATTAGCAGTACTAGTGGGATTAAAGTTAACGGTATACTTAGTACAGTTATCAGCAATAGTAGCAGTATAGACCAAAGTGCCATCATTGTTAGAATTATTAGTGTCAGGGATCATTTTATAGGTGCCTTTAGCCATAGTAGGTGATACCGATACACCATAGTAGATATTAAAACTATCATTAATATCAGAAGAGGCTGGAGTAGTAAGAGGAGTCTTAACTGTAGCTGGACTAGCTAGAGTAGGCACAGGTGAAAAAACACTAGTGCTGGCAGGAGTAGTACTACCATTGTAATAGTATCCCCACATATTAGTAGTAGCATTCAGAGCGCTGGTACCATCTGTAGGTAAAAAGTAAGTTCCTGCTGTATTATTGGAACTATTACCATTAAGATAGAGATTGTTATCATTAACTGAAGTAGAGAGAGTGAGATTATAGCCATAACGACAATTAGTAGTTACATTAATACTATCTGCGCTAATAGTAGAACCTGTGTCAGCTGTTACATTGATATTCTGAGAACCTGAGGAAGTGAGAGTGAGGGTGTAAGATGAGGCATAAGAATCAGAAAAAACAAAAAGCCCTAGCAGTATAGCTAGTGCTGCTCCAAGAGTTGTTAAGCGTCGACAGTGTTTTTTCTCATGCATATCTTACTTTTAAGTTTTACCATAATAATTATACCACACTTTATCATGATATCACAATTGTGAGCGTTAAATCTACAAGATTTGGTATAATACTTAGTATGAAGAGAATGCCAATCGTAGCTTTAGTAGGTCAGACAAATGCCGGAAAATCGAGCATTTTAAATCGGCTGGCGCGGAAAAATATTGCGATTGTGGCGCGCGAAGAGGGAACTACACGCGATAATGTGATAGCAACGATTGATGATGCTTTTATTTTAATTGATACGGCGGGGCTCAAAAATCCTACCGATGACTTTGAAGCATCAATCCAGGATCAGATTACTGACGCAATTGAAACAGCTGACGTGATACTGGTAACTCTTGATTCGACGAAATATTTTGATCATAAGGACGCTAAAATCGCGAAAGATGCACTGAGATCCGGTAAAGAAGTATTCTTAGTATTGAATAAATGTGATCTAAAAGAATCTTTACCAATTGAGGAGTTCAGAGCGTTAGGTATTGCACCGGAAAAAATTCTTTACGTTTCTGCAACTACTGGACAAGGTATAGCCGATCTGAAGAAGAGTTTGGAATCGGTCCTCTTTCGGGACGGGGTCGCTCCGGCCCGTCGTCACGGGCGGAGCGCCCCTTATACCTCGGTCGTAACCTCCGGAAACCCTCAAGAGGACAATTCTCAAACTCTTCTTAAAATTGCTCTGATTGGTAGACCAAATGTTGGTAAATCGTCGCTGTTTAATGCGCTTGGCAAGAAGCAGCAGGCGATTGTGAGCTCTAAACAGGGAACGACGCGGGACGTGAACAGGGTACAAATTAAATACAAGGGACGAGAACTAGAAATCCTTGACACGGCGGGACTTAGAAAACCAGGTAAACGCGAAGTGGGGATTGAAAAATTTTCAGCCATCCGAACGCTCGCGGCTATCGAGGAAGCAGACATTTGCTGTTTATTAATAGATTCAACTGAACCGCATTCCAAATTAGACCAATCGCTGGCTGGGCAAATTGTAGAAGCTGGCAAGGGAATAATCATGATTGTGACTAAATCAGATTTATTGGAAAACGCAGAGCCGACTAATTATTTTGGTGAAGAAAATGTAGCAAATCGCACGGCGGCAGATTTCTTATTAGATGCCTTAGAAAAAGACTATAATTTCTTACCGTATGCGCCAGTATTGTTGACTAGTGCAACAACTGGGCATAATGTTACGCAATTATTTGAACTAGCTTTGCAAATTGACGAGGCCCGCCATACAGAAATAAAGACGTCTGAACTAAACAGAATTCTGAATGACACAATTGTGGCACACCCACCAGCGGGGCTGAAAAACACGCGTCCGAAACCGAAATATATCGTCCAAACTGATACCTGTCCACCTTGGTTTGTGGTGCATGGGCACGATTTGGGACTTTTGCACTGGTCGTGGAAGCGATTTTTGGAAAGAAAAATCCGCGAAAAGTATCCGTTTGTCGGTACGCCGATAATGTTTTCATATAGAAACGACAAAAACTAGTTTTTGTGATAAACTATATACAGGTGGGAGTATATAATTACTCTTTTTTTAAACTAGTACTTTAGGCACTTTAAAAAGGAGGGGATAGCATGTCAAACAATCGACCTATTTTCGTACTTGATACGAACGTGATCATAGATTATGTCGATGTAATTCCTGGCGAAGATGGCAAGCCCCCAGTGGAGCCGACGATTGATTTGTCGAATGCGCATATCGTGATACCGTCAGTCGTGATACGGGAACTCTCAAACTTTAAAAATGAGAAAAACTATCGTGGCAAGGCGGCCAGAACAGCGCTGAAACGACTGAGAAAGTTGACCGAGCACAACCATTACACCATGAAGGAATCTTACTTACTGGACGCAGCAATTGAGCCGATTAGTTGTTTTGAGGAGGATGCCGACGTTAGCATAGAAGTGCTGAAGGAAGCGTTTTTTTCTGAACAGTTGATTTCGATTTTGCCAGTGCACAAGAATTTCCGCAAGTGTTTACCGTTTCATCCGTCGGATAGCGACATGGATGGGCAAATTATCCTCACTGCTCTCACAGTAGGGATGTTGCAACATGGTTTGCCAATCGATGGCACAGCGGACCCAGAGGTTACTTGGAGTACACATTTCGATGATGTGATACTAGTAACCAATGATAATGGTTTGGCGGATCGGGCATATGAGCGCGGGATTAAGACCGAACGTTATGGTTATAAATATCCAGCGCCGTACACTGGCAGAAGGGATGTAATTGTACCAAAAGAAGTTTTTTATGAGTTTTATAACACTGGGGAGCTTCAATTAGATTTTTGGACAGAATACATGCCGGATGAACCGGAACTAATCGCCAATGAATTTATCGTAATGCAACTTGCAGACGAATCGGAATACCCAAGGGATTTCGACACATCTAACAACCCGTATTTTTGCAACATTGGGCGTTATGAAATGCGCGAAGAAGCCATCGTTCCATTGAGACATATCAGGGATTTCCCGGTAGGACTGAAGAACGCTGGTCAAGCGATTTATGCGGAGGCTTTGATGGATCCAAATATCTCGGCAGTAGTTTGTACTGGGCCAGCAGGCTCTGGTAAGACTTATATGGCGACGGTATATGGATATCAAGCGTGCAAAAATGGTGAATTTATCGGTGTGACGGTGGTACCATGCGATTCCAGAAGTAAGCTAGGTGCTCTGCCTGGTGATTTGGATGAAAAAATGGATCCGGATGTCCAGCCACTCAAAAACGCTCTGAGAAATTACCTTCTGAACGAAGACTCAAAGCTAAAAAGGGAGCTAACCAACTTGAGGAAATTCGGTACAGGGGCAGAAGGTAAGAAAAAAGCAAAATCTCAAGGATGCTGTGACGAGGAGGCAGACAGAAGGTCTATCAAGGCTAAACTCACCGACCGAGTGGATTTGATTTGGGATAATTGGTTTTCCAATATTCCGATTGAACACGCGAGGGGACGCGATTTTAGCTATGAACTGGCTATCTATGATGAATTTCAGGACCAGAATATCTCTCAGGCGGATACTCTTATCAAACGCCTGGGGACGGACGGCAAGATTATTATCACAGGTGATTTAGGGCAGATTCATGCTCCGTATATCGACCCGTCTAGTAGTGGACTAGCCTATGCATCAAGAATGCTGATGAATAGTCCGCTGGTAGCACAGGTTTGTTTCACCGAAGACGAAGTAATCCGTCATCCGTTGGTCAGAATGGTTGCAGAAAGACAAAAGTTAAAGAGATAAAATAAAATACTCCCACCTATTTACAGCCCCACGCTCTGTGGGGCTTTTCCATGATATAATGTTGTTATGAAATTAGTTGTTGGGTTAGGTAATCCTGAGAGTCGATATAATTTTACGCGACATAATACAGGGTTTTTGGTGTTGGATTATTATTTTAAGGTGAAGGAGTTGAAATGGAGTGATAAACCACGTCTAGGTGCCTTGTGGGGACGATCTGATGATGTGATTTTTATCAAGCCGCAAGAATATTACAATGAATCAGGGCGAGCAGTAGCTGCATACATGAAATATTATAAAATCACCGCTTCTGATATTTTGGTGGTTTGCGATGATTTTAACTTGGAATTTGGTAAAGTGAGATACCGTGCCGCGGGCTCTGCGGGAGGAAATAATGGATTGAAATCTATCATTGCTTCTATTGGCACGGATGAATTCCCGCGAATTCGGATAGGGACCGGAAATGACGTATTGCGTGCAAAACTTGGCGATGTAGATTTTGTATTGTCAAAATTTACAGTAGAGGAAAAGAATCGATTACCGGAGATAATGGAAGAAGCGGTAACTAGAATTATATCTTAAAAGTCATCATCTTCATATTAGCCCCCAGTGATTCATGCCGAGGGGGCGGATACGGGATTTAATTTCGAGGAGGGTGGTGGTTTGGTTAAAGACTTCGGGCGGAAGTTTGGTAGCTTGCATGATTTCTTCGCCGGAGCTTAGTCCGCTGGCGATGGCCTGGAGGATGAGGGTTTCGACATCGGTGTCACCGATGAGATTTTTGGCTTTCAGCTTTTTGTGTTTTTGAGTGAATTCTTTAGGGAATAAAACCTGCAAAATGTCATCTGGACAGGTGTAGGGAGTCGCACCTTGTTTGATGAGCTTGTTGCAACCTTGAGAATATGGATTAGTAATATTGCCTGGAACAGCAAAAACTTCTTTGCCTTGTTCCAAAGCATGAGTAGCGGTGTTGAGCGAGCCGGATTTTTCGGCAGCTTCGACTACGACTACGGCATCAGATAAACCAGAGATTAGACGATTACGATATAAGAAAGAGGTTTTAGGATCTTGAGTGCGATTGCCCACATCATCATAATACTCGCCAGGAGCGAGCGGGGAACTGTAATATTCTTTGGTCCTGGGGGCGTATTCGGAAATAATCGCGCCGTTTTGTTCAATGATTTGTTTGGCGAGAGTTTTATGATTAACCGGATAGATGCGATTAATAGGGGTGCCAAGAACAGCAATAGTCTTACCACCGGCAGCGAGACATCCTTTGTGGGCAATAGAATCGATACCATAGGCGAGACCCGAAACAACAATGACGTGATGCTTGGCGAGTTCATAGGCTAGCCGATAAGCGACATCCTCGCCATAACGAGTGTTGTGTCTCGAACCGACAATGGCGACAGTTTTGGGTCGAGATTTTCCATTTTTTGACATATTTTGTGGCAATTTACCACGAAAATACAATGTTTTAGGCGTAAGCGCAATAGTATCTAACACCTCTGTAAAATCATGCTCTAGGGGTGAGATTTGATTGATTTTTTCAAAAAAGTTGGTAAAAAGTGTTGACATATTTTTACTCCTGTGATATAATTTAAGCAGTTGGTATGCAAAAAGCGTGCCACACCGCACCTAAATAAGTTATGATTTCAGCTATACTACTTCCAGTATAGCAGAAGTTGCGAGCTTTTGAAACCCTTTCGGGCATTAAATTTCTTCATGGTTTAGTGTTTATAAGTATTACCTCCACTTTGAAAGGTCACTTTCGAAGGCTTAGCAACCCCTCTAACCGGCGGGCCCCAATTTGTGTGAGGTGGGTTACGCTCCGGGGTCTCCCCGGTATAATAATAGAGAAGCGTTAGAGGGCCAAAATAGCCTCAGGTGATGCCCACCCTTACCTGAGGCTTTTTTGATTATTTCTAATTTTAGTTATTAATTGTCTGTGATTTTATTGACAAAAATATTAATTTGTGCTATAATATAGTGAAGAGTACCTTAGTAGAATTCACAGTATAATAGGGGGTTATTATTATGTTGAATAAAGAAGAAAGAAAGACGATATTACTATTGTCTCTTTTGATGCTGGTGTGTTTAGTCCTCTATTTCACTTCTGGTATAAATCCTAAAGAAAAAAACCGCAGTGGAGAATACGAGAGAACTATCGAGAAAGTTAAGGTGGTCAAAATCGTCAATGATTGCCCAAACGTAAGGTCTGAACCAATTGCCGATGATGATTCGGCTGATGGACTAACCAATTCATTTGGCGCCACGGACGAGACAAATTTTACCATTGAATTATCAATGGTATATACTACTGATAAAAATCTCGACCAGAATGGAGCCTATTATGGGCTTCTGGTAGAAGAAATACTAGCAACGCCAGAGGGGAAGACATGGTTCCCGTCGAAGATTAAAAAAGATCCAGATGGGATTGTATGGGTAAACGCCCAATACGTAGAACTTGTCGACTAATCAAATACTCCGACTCATTCGTCGGAGTTATTTTTTATTCTAGAATCTATTGTTATCATTATGGATGAATGCTACAATAGTTTCATCATGAGTTCCCCTGAAACCATAAATAATAATTTTGAAAGTGGCGAATCGACAGAGCGAATAGCGAGAAGGAAACTTGGGCAAGCTGCTTTCAACTCTGTCCCTTCTTTGTCTGAAGGGTTGGTTCAAAATCATGACTCAGAAGATGGTTCCCCCGATGAAATAAATTTTGACGATATTTCTGCAATGAGAAACAGGATACGCCAACTCGATCCAGAAGATCAGGACTCTTTACGAGAAAGTCTAGATTGTCAGAAAAAACAGCGGATGGAAGCATTTGATTATTATTTCGAGGAATATTATTATCCCAAACAGTGGCTAGAAACAAGAGAAATTTTACTTTCAACGGTCGCCGCTCCTGGACAGAACTCTAATGGTATAGATAAACATACAAAGAGTTTGGCGAATGCACTAACTAGCGCTATCCTCAATTTAGATATTCCTGAAGACAGATTGAAACGAGTATCTGGAATACTGACCAGTAAACATCTCCCTGATTTCGCTAAACAAATGTCCATTTTTCAGTTAATATGGCCATTTGACGAGTTGGATTTAGAGTTTGACGTAGATCAGCATCTTTCTGGGCAAAAAAGGACTGCTGCAAGTGGGGAGAAGTATTGGGGCAAAGTAGGTAGTCCGGTTTTAGCTACATTAATCCGACAGCAAAAACAAAGCCGAGATAGTGGCGACACTCCCCCAAAAGAAGGCATAGTCGTAGCAGAAGATGGTCGTAGATATGCCATCGAAGAAGTCATTTATCACGATATATTAAAGTGTGCTTTTGGTTCGAATGGCAAAAGCATTAAATCTTTCCTTAACGATTTAGAAAATGGAGATGCTTTTATTAAAAAACTCCACGAAGCGGACAAAACGCAAAAAGTAAGCGATTGTTTTTCGAATGGCGAAATTACAGACGGAGTTAACTTGATCGAAACACTTAATTCGTTGTATTATTCACAAATGCAATCTGGTAAGAGAGAAGACCAATTCCAGGATGTCGGTTTACCTAACTTTGATAAAATAATGGATGGTTCCGTTGGAGAGTTAGAACAAAAGATCAATAAGGTTGAAAGTATATTTGGAGCTTCTTCGCGTTACACCATTGGAGATAGAGTAGTAAGGAGCTTTTGTTATCCAATCGGAATAACAGGAATATCGAGTGCCTATGATTATTTAGAAGAGCATCAGTCGGAAGCAACTACTAAGAATATTAAAAACGTAGAACAAGATGACATTATTCACTTTGTCGGAGATTATATTTATAAAGGAATATCAAACGTGGAGTACCTATCAAGCATCCTTGAAGACGGAATACTTTCTAAGGAGTACCTCGGTGTTGGTGTAGCTAGAGATTTAACTCCTTTGGACACTGATTTTTCTACTGCTAACGACATGATCGAATGGGTCATTGAAGAAATTAGAGAATATCATGATAGTTCTTATACGCCAAAAACCAATATGGATTTAGCTGATGCTCTAGAAGAATCAATCGCTTATAGATTCTCAGATTTTGAGAACAAGAATGGCTTAATTGTGGCTATAAAAAGAGATCAAAGATTTCAAGATGAGCACGGAGAGAATAAAAAACCATTATATAATCGAGATAAATATGGTATTTTTAGAACAGATAGTTGGGATCTTGTCAGTGCCACAAGTAAAACATTGGGCGTCCGGACTGGCGTGCCTTCCACTGAAATTGATTATATTATTGTCTACGAAGAGAGTGCAGATAAAGCTATCGAATATGTAATGAGAAATAATTTTTATGTTCCAGTAATAGATTTCGATGGCAATGTGCTTCTTCCTCCCGAAGAATGGCTAGCAAATCGATCAAAATAGCTCTAATGCTACCTTTACCTGAAGCTTTTTGTGGAGAAAAAGTCCCTGGCGGTGAGGCCAGGGCGTAAGGTGCTAGTCCTTTAGGAGTGAGCCGATGAAATCGACAACTTCTGGATCCAGCTTGGGCGTGGTATTCTTTGATGCTTTGGTATTAGCGGGATGAAGTTTGGGTTCCATATCCCAATACAAAGCCTCGAGCTTACGTTTTTTAAGGCCATAGATATCCTTGAGTTCGGCGTTGAGCTCACGGCTTAGCATCTTGGTTGCTAAGCTATGACGATTCTGGCGAACCGGATCATTTGGTTTTTCGGCCAGAATGCGATCCTCAGCGGCAACGTGTTCACGATTCTTTGTGATAATATACTCAACGAGCTCACGCCTCATCTCATTGACATCTACTTTCTTCCTGGATTTTTTATAGGACATATTGCTAACCCCCTTTCTAGAAATATATTTTTATTATATCATACTAGACTATTTTTGTCAAATTATTTCGTTTATGCTTGACGACGTGTGTTATGATAATTATATGGCGAAAAATTTAGTAATAGTAGAGAGCCCGGCGAAGGCTAAAACTATCGAGAAATATCTCGGTGGTGATTTTAAAGTGTTGGCTTCGGTAGGTCATATCAGAAAAGATACAAAAGTAGACAAGGCTACTTTTGATGTAACTTATGAAGTTGACCCAGAACACAAATCTATTATTACTGAACTCAAAAAAGAGGCAAAAAAAGCTGAGAAAATTTGGCTCGCGACTGATGAGGACCGTGAAGGCGAGTCTATTTCATGGCATCTTTGCGAGGTGTTGGAGCTGCCGAAAGATACAGCAAGAATTACTTTTCACGAGATTACAAAACCAGCATTAGAAAAGGCTATCAAAAACCCGCGTACGGTGGATATGAATATGGTATCTTCACAACAAGCGAGACAGACTCTTGATATGCTGGTGGGATATGATTTGTCGGATATGGTACGGAAAAAAGTGCCTGGCGCAGTGTCGGCTGGACGCGTACAGTCTCCAGCTTTAAGGTTGATCGTGGAACGCGAAAAGCAAATCGAAAAATTCGAAAGCAAGTCAAGCTTTAAGGTGACTGGTAAATTTGCAAAAGGCAAGGCAGAATTTGATGCAAATCTAGAGAAAAATCAGCCACAGGATGAAAAAACTGCGCGTGAACTGTTAGAGGAATTGGTAAAATCTGATTTTGAAGTGGTAGATGTGGAAGAGACTGAAGGCGTGAAAGCAAATCCGGTGCCGTTTACTACCGCATCGATGCAGATTGAGGCAAATGCTAAGCTTGGATTTTCGTCTCGTACAACGATGTCAGCGGCGCAAGGATTGTATCAAGCTGGGTTAATTACGTATCATAGAACCGATTCTTTGAATTTGTCGTCACAGGCGGTGGGCGCAATTGCTAAATATATTGAAACTAAATTTGGTAAAAACTACCTAAAGATACGAGCATTCAAGACTAAAAGCGCCTCAGCACAAGAAGCGCATGAAGCAATCCGCCCAACTGATGTGACCAGAACAACGGCAGGGAAGAATGATTATGAAAAACGACTTTATAATTTGATTTGGTCACGTACAGTAGCCACACAGATGGCGGCGGCGAAGGTCGCAAAAACTACAATTATAATCTCACACGATTTTGTGGCTAAGGATGAAGTAGTGATATTTGATGGCTTTTTGAAAGTTTATGGCAAATCCAAGGATTTGGAACTGCCAAAAGTCACAAAAGGCGACAAATTGGACTGCTTGACTCTAACAGCTAAGCAGGCTTTTGCCAAACCACCAGCACGTTATACTGAAGGTTCTTTGGTGAAAAAATTAGAGGAGCTAGGCATCGGACGACCATCAACCTATGCATCGATTATGACCGCGATTCAAGCCCGCGGCTATGTCGAAAAAGGCGAATCGGAGGGGGAAGAGCGAGAAGTAATAGAGCTATCTTACGAAAAGGGTAGCAGTATCAAAAAATCTTTTGTTAAGGAAAAGTTCGGTGCTAATAAAGGTAAGCTGATTCCGACGCCAATTGGGGAATTGGTATCTGGTTTTTTGCTCGATAATTTTAAGAACATCGTTGATTATAAATTCACTGCAAATATTGAAAAGGACTTGGACCTCGTAGCCGATGCGAAATTAGAGCGCGTCAAGATGCTCCGAGATTTTTACGGTCCGTTCCATGATACTGTGCTTATCGCAAACGGAGTTGAGCGTTATAACAATGCACGCCTACTTGGGCATCATCCAAAGAATGGTAAACCGATTTACGCGAAAGTTGGAAAAACTGGTGGCTTTATTCAACTTGGCGATAATGAAAAGGAATCTAAAGAGAAACCTGTTTTTGCACCGTTGCCAAAACGTAAGTCCGTAAAAACCGTAACATTAGAACAAGCTTTGAAACAATTAGAGTTACCGTCGCTACCTAGAACACTAGGCAAAGCACCAGATGGGGTAGAGCTAATTGCCGCGGCAGGGCCGTTTGGGCCGTATCTCAAGGGTGGTAAATACAATATACCGATGAAGGATTATGACCCATACACAGTGACATTTGAGGAAGCCTTGCCTTTGTATCAGAAAAAGGTTGATTCAATCATTGCAGATTGGGGTGACGTATTGATCATTAATGGTGCGTACGGGCCGTATGTAAAAGGGCCGGGACGACGCAATAATGCCAAGATTCCAAAAGACGTTGACCCGAAGAAGATTTCTGAAGCGGAAGCTCGCAAAATGTTAGAGGAAAAACCCAAAACTACTCGACGTGGGGCGAGGGGGAAGAGGAAGAGGGGTGGGACGAAGAAAAACACAAAAAAGAAATAGAAGAAGGCTATAGTAAAAACTATTTAAAGTTGTTGATCATCAAGTTCACATTGGCCAGAAATAGTTACACTGGTAAAGTCTTCCAATGCAAATGAAAAACTACCAGATTCTTCACCAGAATATGGCCCATCGTATGGAGGGTCTATATCCGCCGTCCATTTAAAGGTTCCTTCGCATAATTTTGGTGTTTCAATTGAGATGGAAATTATAGTTTGCTCTGTATAATTATATCCATAATAACTATCATTTGAGTCGACACGATTTCCATCTACATAAACAATCCCTTCACTATTATTAGTTACTGTTAAGTCATAAGCCATCACTGGTGGATACCAAGTAGTATAGAGGTTAATCACTATATCACCTGTGCCATCTGCCACAGTAATAGTTTCGCCAGGGGAGTAATCTTCGCCAGAACAGTATTCCATATATTCACTATACCCATCATAACTATCACACCACCCATAAAATAAATGCCCTTCATAACCGACGTCACTTGGATTTTTATTAGAGATGGTAACTTTATTATTTTCTGTCGTCCCAGTTTGCTGCGCGGGCATGTCCTCTGCATTGCCACTTGGGTCTATATAATTAATCGTATAATTACGTCCAGACGATATATTGGCTACGGCATAGAAGTTAATGACATTAGTATAGGTACCTGCAGCTTGCTCTGGACCAGCTTTGGCACCAATCTTGACTTGGATAGGTAAGTTTTGGGATTGAGAAGTAGTTTTGGCTAGTTGTTTGCCAGTAGCACCTTCGTCATCGTTGTCTTTAGGTAAACCAGTATAGTTAGACCAAGTAGAACCATTATTAGTAGAATAACTAAAGCCCCAAGTATTATTGGTAGTGAGACTGCTAAGGTTTGCTGCAGTAGAGATACTAGTAAATTTATAGCTACTATTAGTAGTGTTAGTTAAATTAGTATCAGTAGAACTGGTACCAGCTGTAGCAAGTAAGGTATACCCATTTGCGTTATTGGTGGTTACGGTGACATTAACTGTATTACTATCTGCAGAAGAATTAGGGGCAAGGTTATTGATCAATAAGTCACCTGATAGATTGATAGACACTGTAGGATTAAAAGTAAAGCCTACATCAACGTTAGAAGAGTAGGTAAGAGCAGAAGTATTAGAAACAGAACATAGTAATACGTTCAAAAAACATAAGGTTATGATTGCTAGACTAGATAGTATGATTCTAGGATGAGAGAGTATGATTTTTTTCATCCCTGTTAAATGGGGAGTTATGATTTTTCTTTTCATGGGTATATTTTTCATGTTAGTGATTGACCTTTTTAATATTTTACCATAAGCAGGATGTTCTTGGCAAGTCTTTCTTGTTATGATTATGACAGTTTTTGCAGGAAATGTTTATGTTTTTATAATTTTTTTCGTTTTTTGTAAAAAGTATGTTACAATAATAATCAGGAATTGATAATTTCATAGTTGACAACATACTAAAACTATGATATTATAGTACAAATTGTTAATATTAATAGGGGTGGTACAAAGAAAGGTACTGATGGAGCAGAATGCGGAAATTCTAAAAAATGCAATTGCCGGAAGTCTAAATATCATTGAGCAGGACCGTGAAAAGGAGATTGTTTCGCGTCGCTTTGGACTCAATGGACCAAAAGAAACCCTTGAACAAATTGGTGAAATGTTGTCAATTACACGCGAACGTGTAAGACAACTTGAAAAGGCCATTTTGATTCGTCTCCAAATTTCCGCTGAAGACAATCAAATACCTGAAATTGCTCCTGCTGAAAAACTATTAATCCGCAATTTGACTGAGATGGGTCGGGTGGCTAGATTAGCTGATCTAGCTGATAAAGTTTATGGCCGTACTACCGTCCCTACTGAACGTACCGGTATTTATTTTATAGCAACTTTTTCGAAAGGTCTTACTGTAGTAGAGGAAAACGACCGCTATCACGCGGCTGTCGGTATTTCTGACTATGGTGACAGTAGAAAAATCCGTGAGCGAGTCGACGAAATCGTCAAGGTAATTAAAGATAACAAAAAGCCGATGACGCTCGATGAGCTTGACAGCAAATTAAATTATGAGCACCCTGACCACATAAAAGCCGTGGCGTCAATTTCAAAATTGCTCGCTACTTTAAATGGTGTGTGGGGTCTTGCCAAATGGCCATCGGTTAATCCGAAGAATATCCGCGATAAGATTTTTGTGATACTAGAAGCCCATAAGGAACCGATGCATTTTTCGGAAATTGCACGCGAAATTAAAGAATCTAATTTCAAACGCAAAAACGTGACTGTGCAAGCAATTCACAATGAATTAATCAAGGACTCAAGATTTGTCTTGATTGGACGTGGAATATATGCACTAAGTTCGTGGGGGTACAAGAAGGGAACTATTTCGGATATTATTAAACAGATTTTGGAAAAATCTGAAGCTCCGTTAACTCGTGAGGAGATTGTTAAACAAGTGCTAAAGGTACGCAAAGTTAAAGAAACTACGATTTTACTAAATTTGCAAAATAAGAAGCTTTTTAAGAAAGTTGACAAAAATCTATATACTTTAGCATAACTATTATGATAGAATAGTAATATGGAAGCGATTATACATTTTGTTCTTATGCCAATATTTTGGATGCCAGTAGTGGCTATCTTGGCGTTTTTAACTTATCGCAATTATAAGAAGTTGAATTCCTTAAAAGTACTCAATGTAGATTCAGTACTATTAATGTTAGAAATTCCACGTACCAACGACAAACAAGAGCTCGCGGCTGAGCAAATGTTTGCATCTCTACATGGGATTTTGAGAGATAAAAGGGAATTAAAGAATTCGGGTGGAGTGCAAGAGCATTTATCTTTTGAGATTGTTTCTACTGCTGGGCAGATTAGATTCTATGTGTGGGTACCGAAGGTTTTGCAGAGTTTTGTGGAAGGGCAAATCTATTCACAGTATCCGACTGTGCAGATTTACAAAATGAATGAGGATTATGTCGATAATCGTGAAAAATATCCAGTGACGTATCTGTCGGAGTTGGGATTAGTAGAAGATGAAGCGTTACCAATTAAAACCTTTGAAAGCTTTGAGGTGGATCCACTGGCGGGTATTACTGGTACACTAGCGAAGCTCAATCCGGATCGTTCTGAGGAGCTTTGGATTCAAATTCTTGCTAGACCAATTTCGGATGATTGGCACAAAAATACTACTGACCGTTGGATTCGGCGTATTAAGACTGGCACCAAGTCGCTATTTTCGGGAGCTGGGATTGACTGGACTTGGATTGTTGAGGCAATCGCAGCACTGTTTAGACCACCAGCTGGTGGCACTAATTCTGAAGTTGCCGTGGAATTATCCGAACGCGACAAAACTAGGATAGCTAAGGCCGAAGAAAAGGCTACCAAACTTGGCTATGAGGTCAAAATCCGTCTGGCATATCTAGGGCAAAATGATACTGATGCTAAACTCAATATGCAGGCTCTAGTCGGGACGTTTAAGCAGTTTAATTCGACAAATTTAAATGGTTTTAAACAGATTGGTGGGAGCTTTAATAGACCGGATTTGGATTCTTACAAGGTGCGTCAATTTAGCAACCGTGGGTTTATCTTGAATATTTCGGAGCTAGCAAGCGTGTATCATTTGCCGCATACATCTGTAGAAACGCCAAATATCGTCTGGGCATCATCTAAGACGGCCGAACCCCCAGCTAAATTACCGATTCTGACGGGTGAAGTAGCGAATGATGAGAACGTTTCGGCCTTTGGCTTGACTAATTTCCGTGGAATCAATCACCAGTTTGGGTTGCTCAGAAGGGATCGTTCGAGACATGTCTATATTATTGGCCAAACGGGGGCAGGGAAGAGTGGCATGCTAGAATTATTGGCTTTGTCTGACGTATTTTATAATCAGGGGTATTGTATTATTGATCCGCACGGTGACTTTGCGATTAATAATCTCAAATTTATTCCCGAATCACGAGTAAAAGACGTAGTTTATTTTAACCCGGCAGACACTGCATTCCCTGTTGCGTTTAACCCACTAGAGGTATCGGACCCGGCTAAAAAGCCTAATATCTGCTCAGAGGTTATTGGGGTATTGAAACGAATGTTCGGGGACTCGTGGGGCCCGAGACTTGAGCATATTTTGCGTTATACCCTTCTGGCACTACTTGATCGTCCAGAGACCACCTTGCTAGATATTTCACGTCTTTTGACCGATAAGGAATTTCGTAAGGAGACTTTGGAATATTGTAAAGATGTGACAGTTTTGCAGTTCTGGAAGCACGAATTTGGCCAATGGAACGACAAGCAGGTCAATGAATCGATTGCGCCAGTACTCAATAAGGTGGGGGCGTTTACAGCTAATCCGATTATTCGTAATATCATCGGCCAGCCAAAGTCGTCTTTTGATGTACGCAAAATCATGGATGAGGGCAAGATTTTAGTAGTTAATCTATCTAAAGGCTTGATTGGCGAAGACAATGCTGCTATCCTAGGCGCTTTCCTCGTAACTAAGGTGCAGCTTGCAGCGATGTCACGATCAGATATCCCTGACGTGATGGATCGAAGACCATTCTATCTTTATGTGGATGAGTTTCAAAACTTTGCCACGGATTCGTTTGCAGTGATTTTGTCTGAGGCACGTAAATATGGCTTGAATTTGACGGTGGCTAATCAGTACGTCGCACAGATGACTGACACAGTGCGTGATGCGGTGTTTGGCAACGTCGGTACGACTATTTCGTTTAGGGTTTCGCCTGAGGATGCACCAGCATTAGTCAAACAATTTGAACCGACCTTTGATGAGTCTGATATCATTCAACTTAATAATCGACATTTCGTGATATCGATGATTATTAATGGCGAGAAGGTGCCAGCATTTTCGGCGACTACTTTGTCATTACCTGAGACACCTAAGGATAATATCGAGGCTATTATTGCGCATTCTAGAGAGTATTTTGCCCGTCCTCGTCTCGAAGTCGAGGCGGAAATCCGTGATACGATTGAGCAATCTGAAAAGTTCAAGAAGAATCTATCAGATTCTGGACGACAGGAGCCTAAACTGGTAATTGATACCAATGAGCAGCCAGTATTTAAACCCGCAGGGAATAATAGGAGGTTTATCGACCCCAGTCGTACCCCTAATAAATCCGAACAAAAACCGAACAGAAATGTTTCGACGCCACAGGCTGACCTGAGAAGGTCTGGAATGAGCCCAAATATGGCTGAAGGTAAAGAGCGGTTAGGCTTAAAGGATTTGGCTCGGATGGTTGAAGAAAATGGGGAAGGGAAAGTTGAGTTCGTAAAGTCAGAGCCAAAGGGGAAGAATAAGGCAAAAAAAGGGAAACATAGCAAAAAACACAAGAAATCTACCCCTGTAGTTCCCTCTGTTGACAAGAGTAATAAACCTACTAATTCGGGGCATCATGCTTCCCCTGTTACTCCAGAGGTAGAATATCAAGAAAAATCGACCGTCACAATCACGCCTTCACACGATAAACTACCCCTGTCTACCCCTGTTAATCGCCCAGATCACTATGCAGAGAAAGATAATTCGGTAGACGGATTCTTGGCTATTAAACATTAAATAAAGCGGGAATAATTAAATAAAAAGCTGGGGAATTACAAGCAAAACTTTTTGAAGGCCGGGTCTGGCTGGATTTGGGGATTTTTGGCGTGAAGTCTGAATCGTGATTTTAATGTAAGTCTAATGTCGCACAATATAGATTTTAAGACATAAGCACTTTGGATTTTAGACGGTTAAGTTATCGTCTTTTAAGGGTAAAAATGAGCTAGTGGGCGGGAACTATGTCACAAAACCTATTTTCATTTCTACATTCACACTTATATTTTTGCTAATAACTAAACCTAATCTTCGCTCGCGCTTGACTTCACGCCACGTTAATTTTCACAACTTTTTCACTCAGTCCTCGCCTCGATCAAGTCGCTAGCTCGCGAAGCTTAAACTGCTTCGCTCGGCGACTTTACTCGTCTCGGACGAGGAAAGGTTGTTAAAATTAACTGGGTTCGTCAAATGCTCGCTTAGATTAGGTCTAGCTATCAGCTACCTCTATAACCTCTGTTTTTGAGGGCTTTGAGGCGAATTCTCAGTTAAATTTGTGAATTTGACATTTCCCCGTTTATATTTCCCTTTTTGCTTCCCTCCCCTGTATTTTTATATATTTTTTTGCGACTTCTGTATTGCTCATAGTAAAAAACTAGAACAAAAACCGAACAAAAATAGGGTATAACGGAACTGTTTTTAACAGGGGTGGACCCCTGTTAATTTGGTGTTTAATTCCCTCTTTTTATTTCCAATAGGCTTTTCCTGGTGTACGTACGTCGAGATATTCGTAATCTTTAATTTCTTGGGTTTCCAGATAGCGGATGAGACGATCAGTATCTTCTACCGAGACAGCGGAGTCACGATCGATAGTCATTTTGATATAACCAGTATACCCCTCGAGATAAAAATAAATCATGCGGATATATCCATTGGGGATAATAACCTTAGTAGGATTGTAGCCGAGGGATCTGAAGTCGGCTTCGGCTTGGCCGATGTAAGTATTCATACGATTGGTAATCTTGCCGCCAGTAGATGCATTTTCATCGACAATTTCAACTGTGGGTTTGTAATCGGTATAATCCTCGACGGTAACTTCATTAATTGGTTCAGTTTTTTGGCTATTAATAAAATTAAAACAAAGTATCACTAGAATAATTGCCAGAACGGCAAAACCAATCACAGTAAAGGAAACACGCATGGTTTTTTTCTTTTTTTGCTTTTTGCGGGCGGCAGCACGTTCGTTTTTGGTCTCGAGCCGTTCCCTTTTTTCGCCAATGGTACGGCCAGACACAATGGTGGATTTGCGATTCATGCGACGTTTGACTAGCTCTGGACGGGTCCTGCCAGATTTTCCTCCCCCAAAATTTTCTGACGAAATATTTTGGGGGTCCCCCTCCAAATCTGTCACCCGTCCATGTTTATTCTTATTGCCCACTCTTCCCTGCCTCCTCTAAGATTATCTCGGCTAGGTGTTTAGCAGCATCAGCACGGGCTTCTTTGGCGAGATTGTCGGCCATATTAGCGCGCACGCGAGGTGATTTGATGAGATGGCGAATTTCGTCGAGAAGGACGGTAGGATTATTGACCATTTCGAGATCATTGACGATGGAGGCGGCTTTGGATTTGGCCAAGCGTTCGGCGTTTTTGGTCTGATGACCGCCAGGCAAACGAGCGAACGGAACTAATATCACGGCCTTTTTTAGACCAGCGAGCTCCGCGATAGTAGTGGCGCCAGCGCGTGATACTACGACGTCGGCGGCGCCCATTAATTCGTCCATGGTGGTGTTGAATTCCCACATTCGAAAATTGGATTCGAGCGAGGCTTTGTCCCAATTTTCGTATTTTTTGAGATCAATCATGTTTTCGTAATGTTTGCGTCCTGCAACTAGACCGACGGAGGTGAATTTGAGTAATTCTGATAAAATGGCGCGAGTGGCTTCGTTGAGGTTTTCGGAACCTTGTGAACCACCAGTAATTACAACAAGAGGTTTGTCGGTATTAAAAGAAAAAGCCTTTTTGAGAGAAAGTTGCTTAGTGGCACTAACTGGTTTGAACTCAGGACCTACGGGAATACCGGTCCAAATGTAATTAGGGTGGATTTTTTGTGTTTCTTCAGGGATAGGACTACCAAAAGCTACCTTAGTAGCTTTTTTCATTAGTAGACGATTGGCAAGACCGGCGACAGCGTCTGATTCGTGGATAATGTAAGGTATTTTAAATAATTTAGCAATTAGACCAACTGGCAAACAAACGAAACCTCCTTTTAAGAAGATAATGTCGGGACGATTATTCTTACTAATTAAACGTGAGAATGAGGTGATTAATCCGGCAGCAAAACCAAGGAAGCCCAAGATATTGCCAATAATCAGATCTTTGATTGTAATACCTATGTGTATAAAATAATCCTTAAAATGCCAGTTGGAATAGCGATGAAATTTGCCAGCTGGAATGCGGCGAACACGGATGTAGGTGGTTTTTTTGCGGCGGGCTGACTCACCCCAAGCTACACCGATTTCGGTGGTAAGCTTGGTAACATTTTTGTAATATTTGAAATCAGTCCAAAATTCAACCTCGGCACGAGGTTTTTTTTCTAGAATTTCACGAACTACGGCGACGGCTGGTGTGATGTGCCCCCCTGAGCCGCCCCCGACTACTAATATCTTCATTGTGGGTTACCTCTCTACTAGTATAGCACGAAATCTGCAAAACTAGGCCAATAGCATAAGCTAAAAAGATCATACTGGTACCGCCATATGATAACAATGGAAGTGTAATCCCTGTAACTGGGATGAGGCTAGTCATTGCCATGATGTTTACTACGACCTGAGCCAAAGTCCAAGCGAACACTCCTACAACGATGAGACGGTTTTCGGTGTCGCTAGTACCTTCGGCAACTTTTAGCATACGTATCAGCATGGTGGCAAATATTACGAGAATTAAGAATAGACCAAGAAAACCAAATGTTTCACCCATAATAGCGAAAACTGAGTCATTGATGGACTCCGGCAAATAGCCAGTGGCTTGTACAGAGTTGCCAATACCAACGCCAGCAAGGCCACCTGTACCAATGGCGAGCATGGCGTTTTCGACATGATAAGTCGAATCGGTTGATTCCCCGCCACTTAGAGTAGTAAGCCAAGCATCGATACGTTCCATGCGGTGACTAGAGGTGGCGACGGCCCCAACGGCTACAGCAACGACTAAAGCTACCATGATAAGATATTGCTTGGCTGGAACACCCGCTACTAAGAGCATACTAAAAATAATGGATATCAAAGCTACGCCGGTACCAAGGTCGCCTTGGGCGATTACAACTAGGAATAAAGAAGCGCCACAAATAATTAATAGCGGCAACCAGAATTCCTGCCATTTGCCAATGGTACCCTCTTCTTTTTTGCGAGCGAGAAAATCTGCTAGATAAATTACCATAGCGAGTTTTAATAATTCTGCCGGCTGGAAACTGACTGGTCCAAATTGAAACCAACGACACTCACCAAGCTCACATTTGGCTAAAGGATTGTGTATCAGTGCCAAGAACCAGAGTAGTGCTGACAAAACGAGAGAAAGGATCATAAGAGGTTTAGCATATTTTTTGACGTATTTGTAAGGGATCCATTTGAAGGCTGCAAAAAAGGCCAATAGAGATAAACCAACGGTACGGAGTTGCCCTAAAAAGAAATAGTTTGGATCGTAATCGCTACCATAAGTGCTGTTTAAGACGTTGGCACGCATTGGGCCGATAGCATAGATGATAATTAGTCCTAAGGCCATTAACCCAATCGTAGAAAATAATATCACCAGATCTGATTTGTGTTTGCGAACAGTCATGACTTAATCCTCCCAGCGGGTCCTGCCGGTGCTTTTCTCCCATTCTCGTCAAGCTCGAATGGGGGGCCCCCAAGCACCGTCACCCGCTGGTGTGATATACTCATCAAATGGCTCCTCCAGTAGCGGCGATGAAAATGCCCATAATGGCACAGACGCCGGCGATAATCCAAAAACGCATCACGATTTTGGCTTCACCCCAGCCCTTGGCTTCTAGATGATGATGAAGAGGAGCTGAAATGAAGATTTTTTTATGGAAAAATTTCTTGGAAGCTAGTTGTAAGAGGCTTGAGCCGGTTTCAATTACAAAAGGTAGACCAATGATTGGTAGCAATAGGAATGAGTTGGTCATCATCGAGACAACGCCGAGGCCAGCACCAAGTGCAAAGGAACCAGTATCCCCCATCATGAAACGAGCAGGTGGTACATTAAACCAAACGTACGACAATAGCCAACCTACAACAGTAAGACAAAACCCAAACAACAAAATGTGGCCTTGGAATAAAGCAATAATGCCAAAAGCACCATAAGCCATCATGGCAAGGCCACCTGACAGGCCGTCTAGCCCATCGGATATATTAACTGCGTTACTAGTGGCGACTACGGCAAAAGCAAAGATGATAGTAGTCCAAAACGCACCAATACTGAAATCGCCAATAAATGGGACTAAAATATCGGTCCAACCCAGTCTAGATGAAAAGAACCAACCAAGCGCGAGCCCTACTACAGAAATCAAGAAAAATTTAACGGGTCCACGAAGTCCTGCTGCGCCACGACCAGAACCAAAAATATTAATCACATCATCAATCACACCAACAAGTGCGCCGCCAAGGAACCCAACTAGTGGTAGCCAAGTTTGACCTCTGTCGAGATTAAAAACCCAGGTAACGGTAGTAACAGATACTACACCAATCAAACCTGCCATAGTTGGAAAGACATGTTTAAATTTGTGGGCATGGAGCTTAGTCATTACTGGCAAAGCCTTACCGTCAACGGTAGTTTTTTTCTGTTTTTTCCAGAATTTATATTTATAGGCAAAGTGGGTATAAAACGGAGTTAAAACCATCGAAAGTAAGAAACATCCGACCGCTAGTAATAATCCGTAAAAAATTTCATCATTTAAATTCATAACCATATTATAACACTCCTGGCTTAATTTTGAGATAATCAATCAGCATATTCTCTATATCGTCAAATAGATTGCTAGCAATACCGCCGTCTAGATAGCGCCCATCGCCTAGCATTTTGACCATTATGACATACTCAGGCATCTCACCAGTTGGAGCAATAAATCCGATGTAGGTACCGACGGTTTCTGACATAGAATCATCGTAGGCGCCGTTTTTAATCACCTGCGCAGTACCGGATTTTCCGCCAATATCGTAACCATTACGATCAATGCCGCCGCGTTTTTTATAACTACGGTTATTAATAAACATGTCTCGCATGGTAGCGGAAGTTTCGTCGCTCAAAATCTTGTCTTCAATTTTTTCGGAATACTTTGGAATTCGTCCTGGGGTGACTTCACCATTTTCATAAAAACCTTTAACTATAGTTGGAGTGCGCCAAGTACCGCCATTAATGACAGCCGAATAGGCAGTGGCGGTTTGAAGCATGGTAATATTTAGGTTCTGGCCGAAAGTCATGTTGGCATAGGTAGAATCACGACCAACGCCTTCGTTGGGGTCTGGGATAATGCCTTCAGTTTCGGCGAGTTCGACGCCGGTAGGATAATCAAGACGAAACTTGTTGTGATAATAATCGTAGAGTTTTTCTCTACCCTGCTGAGTAATTTGATTTGGATTGCCACCGAGAAGTTTGAGGGCGTGAATAGAGCCAGTATTAAGCGACCAATAGAGAGCGGTCTTCATATCAAGCGTGCCGTACAGGCTGGCGCGTTGCTCGGCATTTTGGATTTTCCAATCGTCAACTATTTCATAGCCTTGATTGAAATATGTAGTGTCAGCGCTCATCACTCCTTCATTGATGGCGGCCGAGAAAGCGAAGCTTTTACAAACTGAAGCTGGCTCATAAGGGACTTCGGTGATTTGGTTCATAAATAAAGAGGCATCAGTGACTTTACTGTAATTGGCTGGATCATAATTTGGAAGATTTGCCATCACTAGAATTTCGCCAGTATTTGGATTCATAACGAGCGCGGAAGCGTGATCTGCGGCAGTATTATCAATATGACTTTGAACGATTTGTTCTACTTTGCGTTCCAAACCGCGATCAATGGATAATACGACATCTTTACCATCCACGGCTGGGATTTTGATATTATCATTGCCAATAGACAAGGCAACTTTATTAACGTCAGCAGTAGATTTAAGAAGACCATCTTTACCGGAGATAGTTTCACCAAGAGAACTTTCAACACCGTATTGACCAACACCATCGTTATTGACAAATCCTAACACACCAGAAGCTAATTCCCCTTCAGGATAGACACGTTGATTAACCTTTTTGAAATAGACAGCAGATAAGTTTTGTTCAGCAAGTTTCTCAATAATATCGCGAGGAACGTTTTTAGCGACAATCGAGTACCTGAGACCTTCCTGGTTGTATACTTCATCAAAATCCACAATTATATAATCTTTGGCGTAAGTTTCGAGGGCGGTTTTGATTTCGTCCTTTTTAGTGACGGTAGGGTCAATCACGACTTGATAAGAGGTCTGATTTAAAACAATCGCGACCGGCTCATCGTGATCCATCATATAGACTTCACCACGTTTGGCAGAAATAGTCTCGAGCATGGTGTGCTCTTCGTCGGCACGGGCAGTCCAATAGTCATGTTCGACGATTTGAATAAAAAAAAGCCGCACTGCGATGATAGCGAATGAGGCCAAAACGACATATTTCAAAATTTTAATTCGACGACGGGGCGAACTTGATGGATTGGTAGCTAAATGTTGATAATTACTCCGTGGCATAACCAGTTACCGTAGCGTCTTCCATAGCCGCTGCAACGGTACTAGATTCGGCTGCAGCAACCGAGTTTAAACGAGCTTTCTCGACTGCAAGATCATCTAACTTTGCACTCATTTCAGTGATTTCAGTTTCAACGGAGGAAATTTCATAATCAAAGCTGGTGGCTTTGGTGCTTTCGGCTACATAAATCAAACCAAATATGAGCGTCAGCATACTAACAATGACAATCTGAGAGATGGAGCCTAGGCTTCTCTTAGTGTGTCGGACTGTATTTCGGTTGCGGACGAAGGTGGCCGCTGGCGCGCGTCTAGTGACGTAGGTTTGATTTTGCATGTTTTTCCTCGCTTGTTTATTTTTATTTAATAATATTTTTGTTTCTTATCTTAGACCGGGCGCTCTTGCAAGCAGAGCTATAAGTAACTTGCTAAGAGCTGTCCCGGGAAGGTCATACACTCACACTCTTCCGTGTGAACTCTATTTGGTGGACCACACTCTGGTCCATATCACTAGTCTCGGAATCCTCCAGGTGTGGCTGTAATCACCTGGAGGTAAGGAAGACTTAGCGGAAATTAACCTTAATGGTTTGTTTGCGAGATTTGTTCGCAACCATGATTTGTTTTGGCATATTTTGCCTCCTTTTGTTTATTGTTTTTGTTTTTATCAATTCCGCCTTGCTGCTAGTCGTAACTTGGCGCTCCTAGCCCGCGGGTTGATAACTAACTCCACATTTTCCGCAGTGATGGGTTTTTTATTAATAATGCTTAGTTCTGATTCTTCGCCGTGACTTGATGCTTCCCTCATGAATTCTTTGACTAACCGATCTTCTAGGCTATGAAAGGTGATAATCGCGAGGCGACCGTTTTTATTTAGTAGTTTTGGCAAAAGTGGCAGAGTTTTTTCAATCTGCTCGAGTTCGCTATTGACTACTATACGGATAGCCTGGAAAACTTGTGTAGCGGGGTGGATACGTGAGTAGCCGTGAACCCTAACTCTGATTAACTCAGCGAGTTCTAGCGTACTCCTAATCGGACGATGATGCACGATGACTCTAGCGAAGGCGTGTGCGCGACCGTCTGGGATTTCACCGTATTTTTTGAAAATATCGATTAATTCCCTCTCGCTAGTTTTATTAACGACATCATAAGCTGTAAGCTTTTGGCGCCGATCCATCCGCATGTCGAGCGGTGCATCATATCGAAACGAAAAACCGCGTTCTTTTCTATCTAGCTGCGGAGAAGAAACTCCAAAATCTGCCAGTATCATATCAAAAGTCTTTCCACACTCGAAAAGCTGTAGCACCGCACTATAAAAATCATTGTTTATTAAATTGATGGAAGATGGAAATTTGCTTTTAAGATATTTGATAGCAAATTCGTCTCTGTCAATTAAATATGAATCCTTAAATTGCTGTGTCACATCCAAAATCTCGCTAGCGTGTCCTCCATAGCCGGCTGTCAAATCTAAATACGACTCTCCAGGCTTAGGATCTAGACCTGCTAGGACTTCAGATAATAATACGGGGGTATGTAGTTTCTCCATATTTATATTATACAACGCTTGAGACCGTTCAACTAGAAACTTCAGCGGGTTTGTTTCTGCTTTGATTTTTGTTTATTACACAATTAATCCACTACGATTGCCTGATCTATGCAAGATAGATCATAATAATCATAGCCGTTGAGAGACTTATTGTGTTAGACCATATAGAGTTTTATTGGGAGGTGTGTTTTAGAGGAAGGAGCTCACGATTGTTTTTTCGCATCTCGCTTAATATTTAATGCGCGCGAAGCTCCTAGATGGTCGGTCTCAAACTTTTTTAAGGTACGATCTTTTTGTTTAGCGTTTTTATGTTATTGTTCGCTGATTTAATTTTATGACATGTTTTTGAAAAATGCAAGTGCTTTTTTGGACTTTTTTTATTATTAAGTTTTGCACTAATTGTGGAAAACTTCCCTGTTATTTTCCGAACACTTGGGTCTTCAAAAACCGAACATAAGGAGTCTGAAAAACCGAACATAACCATATTGACTTTTGTGAGTAGTTGTGGTATAATTAAGAGATAGTGTTATCACTTTTTGAAAGGAGGGGGATATGGTTAATATTGACGATAATGCTAGTACCTATACTTTATGTTGGGATGAGTATGAAAATATTCATGCTGAATATTTACGGCTTAAACGTCAAGCAGATGAGAGCGGTGAGACATTAGCTCAAAATGCTGATCCGGTTAAGCTGATTATGCTCCAGGATAATCTTGAAGGTTTGCTTGAAAAAACCTCTAAACTTCCTGTAGCTGCAAGACAGTATCTTCAGGATGCAACAACCAGTCTGCTGCATACAGTTACTTCTGTGATCTGTGACACTTATCTATTTGCCGCGGATAATGCTGCTGATTTTGAGTCGTATGCTATTCTAGATGATTTGGAGGTGAGTTAATTGGAAAAACATTCTAAAAAGTTTATGGAATTAATGAGCATCTTTGAAGATGCGAGAATGAGATATAGGGCCTTGGTGAAAGGTGCTGAAGCTTCTCATATGATGCTCGAGCAATATGCGGATCTAAAAGATCTCATTGAAATCAATGCCATGCTCGACTCCGTTCTCAAAGAAGCTAAAGATAGATTGTCTGACTATGATGAGTATAACGAAGTGACAAGTGCAACAATTGCGCTTCAAAACGCCGTCAAGTGCGCAATCTATACTGCAGACCATGTCTCTAAAAAATAGTCCCGCAAAAAAGCTGACCATAAGTCGGCTTTTTTAATGTATTATTTTGGGCGTAGCCTATGGGTTTGACTAGTGTGATATAATTATGAAAAATAAGTGAGGTAAATATGGAAAAAACAGATTTTGATGTGTTCTTGTGGGCGAATGAGATTGATGAAATTAAGAATAATGTCTCAGCGGAGTTATTTTTGTTTAATAAAAACTATACGCCATATAAAATTAAATATTCGGACAAGTTAACTGGGGCGGTGAAATCAATGTTTATGCAAGAGGCAGTGTCGTATATCATTAAAGAAGCTGATAAAGGGCTAGAGTGTCGCGAATATGAGAAGGCTGATGGTGAAGAAAAAGTGATTTATCGTACTTCCCTGTCTAAAGTTGGGCGGGCGGAAACCTTGATTCATCTGATTGAAAAAGAATATAAAGATATCGATTACTTTACCGAGAATGAATATGATTTTAAGAAGGTCAAAGGTATTATCGCGCGCTTTACTTATCCTGGTGAAGAAGGCATGAAAACTTTTTATATTGCAAAGATTTTGCCGGCTTCTTCTGCACTTAAGGGAGCTTCCTCTTGGGAAATAAACGGTGAATCGTTTGAACCATTTTCGGCTGAAATTGCTCTAAAGATGCCAGATGACAATCAAGTAGCAATTGTAGATGATAATATTATTGTGTTTAATCAGGCCAAGTTCGAGAATTTGTTCCAATATGATTATAAATCACAGGTGATTGCAGAGGCAAAAGCAAAGGAGTTGACTGAGAAATATAAATTGTCATTTGCGGAAGGTTTGACGCTTGATTCCCTCTTAGCGGATAAGAAACCAATTTTGAAAAAAGTACAGGCGATGGATATCGCTGAAGAGATGCCCCAAGATAAGTTGCTAGATTACGCGGATGAGATGCAATTAGAACTAATGACTGATGATGATGGTTCGATTATTATTATGGACGACAAGGACCTTACGATGTTCGTAAATCTACTCAATGAGGACTATTATATTTCACCAGTAAACGGCAAGAGATACGAGATCAAATCCAAAAAATTACTCAATGAGCCGGATGGTGAACCGCCGAGAGGTTAGATTTCAAAATAAGCATTGTTGATAAAATTGGACTCACCGAGAGTTTTGAAGGTCTTTTCTAAATCCTCACGGGCAGCGATGATAGAATCGCCTGGTGCGAGGTCGGATTCAATCTTGGCATAGTAGCCAGATTTACCATCGACTTTATCAAGGAAGATAAAGTTCCCTTCGCCCATTTTAAGATCTTGGCGACGACGAGAGACTTCGGCGATGGGCTTGAAACCAAGCTGTAAAATAATGTTGACTAGTTTTTCGTAATCTTGAATGATAGTTTCTTCAGCAACATCAATACCCGAATCCTCGATGTGGCGTTTTAGGATAAAGTAATATTTGGCTGGTTTATCAACGGACCGCATTTCGGTACGCATTATGAGCCGTGGGAAATTAGCGTGAGGTTTGTAATTGCGCGGTACATAGATACGATCATGTTGCCAGTAAATCTGGGAAAAATCTAAATCAATATCGGATAGTTTGCGTTCAAACTCATCGTGATTTTTGAGCTTACATTTTACAATGGCTTTTCTCATATCATCATTATATCACATATACGAGCTTCGAGGGATTTAACACCGTTGAAGTCGTTTTCGGAGAGTTTGACGAGAAGTTCAATACGATCGAAATCGGGGTCAATTTGGAGCCATTTTTCGGGAGCATAGAAAGCGATGGCTTTTAAGTATTTTCCCTGTTTATCGCGAAGGTCAAGTCTCAAGTGATTTCGTTCAGCGCCCATGCGGGTCAGATTACTAATTCGGATGTTCTTAAGACAAAAAATTGGCTCTTCGTTCCCTGGTCCGTAAGGCTCTAATTGTTTTAACTCGTCTAATAAGTCAAGATTTAGCTCAGAAAAATCCGTAACATCAAGATCGGCATGCTGCTTGAGATAATCTTCTTGATTGGTGAGATGGAGGCTACGATAATACTCGTTAATTTGTTCACGAAAATTATATAATTCTTTGCCATCGACTCTGACGCCGGCAGCACCTGCATGACCACCACCACCGATGATGCTATCTTTGGCGTAGTTTAAAGCATCAGCGAGATTAAAATCACCAAAACTGCGGCCAGAACCTTTGAAAACATTGTTGCCAACATCGGTAAGGACAAAAGCAGGTCGGTGATATTGTTCGACCAAACGACCGGCGACGATACCGAGAATGCCTTCGTGCCAATTGCCAGTTTCAATGATAACTGGGTCATTGCTAACTCCCCGCTGGGTGATTTCGCGGGTGGCGGCAATTTGCTCGGTTTTACGCTTTTTGTTCAAGATTTCGAGGCTTTCGGCAAGCGGAGCAGCGTCGATGGGGGTCTTGGCGCGGAGTAGATTCAGAGATAAATCGGCAGTATCAAGACGACCAGCGGCATTGAGACGTGGGCCAATTTGAAAACCAATAGATTCGGAATTGATGCTTTTTACGCCTGAGCGAAACATTAATTCGGCCAAACCTGGACGGCGAGTTTTTGATAAAACCTTGATACCGTAATAACCTAGAATACGGTTTTCTCCTATTAAAGTCATGCTATCACATACTGTACCGAGGAGAACAAGATCAAGGAGCCATTTTTCTTGGCCGTTTTTGATGAGATCTTCTTTGGCTAAGGCTTGGGCAATCTTAAAAGCAACACCAACGCCGGCTAAGTTTTGCATTTCTTGAGTGGGGTAGTCTTTGCGATGAGGGTTAATGACAGCAATGGCGCCTGGCATAGTATCGGCAGTTTCGTGATGGTCAGAAACGATTGTGTCGATGTTTAGGGTGTTTAATTCATCAATAATAGCGTGATTATGGGAGCCACAATCGACAGTGATAACTAGATTAATCCCCTGTTTTTTGGCTCTAGTGATGAGCTTGGGACTCATGCCATAACCATCAGCAAAACGATCTGGTAACATAATGGAGATATTATCAGGATTTGTGTCGGCCAGAATTAAAGCCTGCTCCATTACGGTGCTAGCTGTTACACCATCAACGTCGTAATCGCCATAAATGAGAATTTTTTCGGAATTCTTGATGGCTTTTTTGATGCGCGAGATAGCCTTGTCCATGTCATGAAGCAAAAATGGGTCTAAAGTTTCATCATATTTTGGATGCAAAAAATCTTTGGTAAAATGGCGGTTTTTTAGTAGATGTTCAAAAATTTTACTCAATTTGCCCCCCTGTTAGCCGATAGTTTTGGATGGTTTGTTACCCTTTTGACTTTTGATCACGATACTTTGTAACTCTTTCAAAATCGGGAAACGTTTGTTGGTTTGGTAGATTTTAGTCTTGCCTTTTTTGGTAACGATGAGAAAATTACCCTCTGCCATGCGTTCAAGTTCCCTTTGGATGTTGCCTGGGTCTTCTTTGATTAATTTGGCTAAGCCTCTGACATGGGTTTTGAAGTCAGGATATTTGGCAAAAACTACCAGTATTTTTCGTCGCACTCTTGATGTAACAAATAATTCTAACATATACCTCCTCGCATAACTTATTCTATTATACATGAAAATGTAAAAAATACAACAAAATTTTTTATGCTCATATATACAGAGGTAAATACTGCCATGATATAATGGTTGTATGTATTATGAGGTGATACCAGAGGGGAAAACGGAGGAATTGACCTATAATTATGACAGTTCCCTTTTGCCTGGGCAGATTGTGTTGGTGCCAGTTGGGCGACGCGAAGTGCCGGGTGTGGTTGTTAAAAAAGTTGTGCAACCGGATTTTAAGACAAAATCGATTTTGGAAGTTTTGTATTCAAAGCCTTTGCCGATGCATTTGATGCGAACGGTGCGATTTGTGCATGATTATTATATAGTACCGTCGGGGCAAGCGTTGTCACTAGTATTACCTCGAGGAGTCGAGAAAAAGCGCCGAAAAACCGAACAAATGTTCGGTGCATCATCTAGGCGGGTCCTGTCGTCGCCTCCTCCCCCACTCGGCTCTCGTGGGGGACCCCCTCCGGCGACGCCACCCGCCTATATGAATACCGAACTTGAGACGGTTTTATCGGAAATTAAACTTAATACCCACCAAAAAAATGCGCTGAAAGGCCTCCAGGAGGCTCCAGGAGCCACGAAACTACTGCATGGCGTTACTGGTAGTGGTAAAACTAATATATACCTCAAAATGGCTGAAAATGCCTTAAAACGGCATTTATCAACTATTGTATTGGTGCCAGAGATTGCATTAACTGGGCAACTTGTTCGAGTTTTTGAGGAAGTATTTGGTGAGAGGATTATCTTAATTCACTCTGGACAGACAGAGGTAGAGAGACATCTTATCTTTGAGCATATCCTTGAGACAGAGGAACCGCTCATTGTATTGGGGCCGAGATCGGCGTTATTTGCGCCGGTTTCTAATCTTGGGTTGATTATTGTCGACGAGGAGCATGAGGGTACTTATTATCAAGAAAATGCACCAAAATATTCGGCAATTAGAGTGGCGAGTTTTATGGCACAAGCGACTAATGCTTCTCTGGTGCTCGGCTCTGCAACGCCGACGATTGAAGATTATTATCTGGCTTCACGCCAGGGGTCGGTAGTGACTTTGGCAGATAAGGCAAAATCTGCGGCGATAAAGCCGGAAATTCGGATTATAGACTTTAAAAACAGGGAGAATTTTACGAAAAACAAGTATTTTTCTAATTCCCTGCTCTTGGCGATTTCAAATAACCTAGAAAAAAGGCTACAAACGCTGATTTTTCATAACCGACGGGGGTCAGCGCCGCTAACGATTTGTGAGAGTTGTGGGGAGGAAATACTCTGCCCGAATTGCTATTTACCTCTGACTTTGCACGCAGATAATTACGTATTACATTGTCATACGTGTGGTTTTACAGAGAAAGTGCCGTCGTCGTGCCCGAAGTGTGGAGCGCCTGGGCTAATCCATAAGGGATTTGGGACAAAACTACTGGAGTCTGAATTAAAGAAATTGTTCCCTAAGGCGAGAGTGAAGCGTTTTGATGGCGATAATAAGAAGGGTGAGGGGCTAGAGGCGTTTTATACAGAGGTGAGAGATGGTGAGGTAGATATCTTGGTGGGCACACAGACGTTAGCAAAGGGGCTAGATTTACCTAAACTGTCTACAGTAGGGGTGGTGCAGGCTGATGCAGGGCTATCGCTCCCCGATTATATGGCGGAGGAGCGGACTTTTCAGTTACTAACTCAAGTGATTGGACGAGTGGGGCGAGGCCATTTATCAGAGGCGGAAGTGTTTATTCAGACGTTTCGACCGGAGCATCCGGTGCTAAAATTTGCGGCAGACGAGGATTATTTAGGATTTTTTGAATATATGATTAACAAGCGGAAAAGGGCGAAGTTCCCTCCGTTTAGATTTGTGGCGAAACTCACTATTACGATGAAAACTGAGGCGATAGTGCTAAAAAAGGTACGGGAATTAACCTCAAGACTCTCGCGTGATTCTCGGTTGATGGTATCGCCGCCACAGCCGGCTTTTCATGAGAGAACCAGCAGGGGTTATACCTGGCAAATCATCTTAAGAGCAAAATCAAGAAAAGCGTTACTTGAGGTGTGCTCTGATTTAGATAAGAATTTCCGAGTATCTTTGGACCCGCCTGGGTTATTGTAAAATGGCTGGTTTAACGCTATAATAGGCATAAGTTAATTAGGAGGTAAAATGTGTACAGGGGTGAGATTTAGTGATGCAAATGGAAATATGTATTTTGGGCGAAACTTGGACTGGTCGGTCGGATATGGGCAGAGAGTAGTAGTCACACCACGAGGATACAAGTATAAGTCGGCATTTTTAGGTGAGATGACCAATTCCCCAGCGGTGATTGGGATGGGGATTGTAGCTGAGAATACGCCGCTTTATTTTGACTGTGCCAATGAACACGGTTTAGCGGTGGCGGGACTAAACTTCCCTGGTTATGCTTCGTATGCTCCTAGTGCGGTGGAAGGCAAAACTAATGTGGCGGCCTATGAATTCCCTCTCTGGATAGCGCTGAATTTCAAAACTGTTGATGAGGCTGAGAAGGCTTTGAAAGATGTAGCAATTGTGGCAAAGCCAATTAATGATCAATACACCGTGTCTGAACTACACTGGCTAATCGGTGATAGCAAGCGTTCGATTGTGGTAGAATACACCGCTAACGGGATGGAAATATTTGAAAATGATGTTGACGTCCTGACGAATCAGCCTGGTTACGGGTGGCATAAAGAAAACCTGCGTAATTACATGAATCTGTTTCCTGTAATGCCAAAAGAGATAAAATGGGCAAAAGCTACTATGAAGGCTTTTGGGAGTGGTTCCCTGATGCGAGGGCTACCTGGTGGTTTTTACTCTACCGATAGATTTATTCGAGTGGCCTATCTCAATACACATTATCCAGTACAGACGGATGAAGCTTCTAATGTATCCCGACTATTTCATACTCTGGCGGGTGTAGCAATGATTGATGGTGGTGCGGCGATGGCAGATGGTAAATTTGAAAAGACAGTTTACACCGGTGGGTATTCTTCGGCGACGCAGACTTATTACTACAACACTTATGAAGACCCGGCGATTCAATCCGTTGCATTGAAAGACCAGAAGCTTGATTCCACAGAGATAATTGTGGTATAATACTCTTATGAAAATAATTACCACGCCAGATGCGCGGCTCAGGGAGAAATCAGAGAAAGTTCGCGAAATCGATGATGAAATTCGCGGAGTTATTGCTGATATGCGAAAACTGTCGCTAGATTGGGAGGCCAAGCATCCTTTTGAGTTATCGGCGGCGATGGCGGCGCCTCAGATGGGCGTGCTGAAGCGGATTATTATCATCCGTGATGACATGGAAGACAAGAAAAATGCCTCCTTTACGGCTTTGATTAATCCAGAGGTGATTAAGGCTGAGGGTAAGACTAAAAAAGATTATGAGGGGTGCTTATCTGTGCCTTCGATATATGGTATGGTACCAAGGGCGACTAAAGTAAAAGTGAAGGCAAAATTAGAAGACGGTACAGAGGTACGTATCAAGGCTACAGATGAAATGGCACGAACACTGCTGCATGAAATTGACCATTTGAACGGGGTTTTGTTTATTGATCATATCAAGGGGGTAAAGGATGCGTTTTATGAGATGAATGACAAGGGTGATTTGGTGCCGGTGGATTACGATACTAAAATTAAGGACAACAAAAAACTCTGGGGTGAGGAGTAAATTTGATGACTCATAAAGTAATTTTTTTTGGGAACGGGCCGTTGGCAGATTATGCTCTGGGGGTGATTAAGCCTCAATGTGAGGTGATTTTCCACGCGCGCACTCGAGAAGATTTGGAGGAGGTTTGCCGATTAAAACGCGAAAATCCTGAAGCGCATGGGATTTTGGCGTCGTTTGGAATACTCATAAAATCTGACGTACTGGAGTTATTTGAACCAGAGGGGATTTTAAATATCCATCCTTCCCTGTTGCCTTTATACAGGGGTGCGTCGCCGATTGAAAGTGCGATACTCGATGGCAATACGGATTTTTCAGTATCAGTGATGAAGTTGGTCAAAAAGATGGATGCGGGGCCGGTTTACTATCAAACTACGCTTGAGGGCTTGCCACTTTGTAAAAATGATATTTACAAAGCATTAGCGGAAACAGGGGCGAAATGGATAGTGGAGCACCTAAATAATTTGTCAGAGCCGGTTTTACAAGATGATAGCGGGGCGACATTTTGCGGGAAATTGGATAAAAGTATGTCAGTTTTAACACCTGAAACAGATACAGCAGAAGTAACATTTCGGAAAATTGTAGCCTATCAAGGGTTTCCAAAACCGAAATATACGTTCTATGGTGTTTCTTGCATCATTTTAGAGGCGCATATATTAAAGCAGGGTGAGACGGCGGTTTTGACAATTCCCTGCGCTGGGGGCGGTTTTGTAGCTGTTGACAGATTACAGCCCGAAGGGCGCAAAGCGATGGATGCAAAAGCATTTTTGAACGGTTATAAGAAATAGTTATAGGCTGGTTTTCTTAAGATGGATGAGCATTTTGACTTTTTTGCTACCATCGCCGTGAGCGTTATTGGTCTTCATACCACTGTGCCCGAAGGTGTTAAAGAGCGGCTTGCCTTTACTGTTGAATCCGGTAAAAATCATCGTGTGACCCACTCCACATGAATTATACTGATAGAACACGATATCGCCTTTTTTAATTTTACCTTTTCTGTAGAGCTGTGTCACAGTCTCGTTAGGGTAAGTGACCTGAAAAACATCTGTGCGTTTTTGAATAAGACTACTTGCAGTACCAGATATTCCGCAGTTATACCAGATATATGTATCTTTATGGATGACACCGAGTTTTTGTAAGGCTGTCGATGGATAGGTGATGCAGGTACCTTCATATTTGGATTTTCTATAGTTCGACTTATAATTTGACCCGTATTTTGCGTTTTTCATGTATCTAGCTTGGTAACTCATTGCTTGGTACCATTTGCTAAGATCTGTTTTGTTATCTTTTTTAGTTTTAGTTGGAGATGTTTGAGAGGGTTTCTTATTAGCTTCCTCTTTTTTGGCTTTTTCTTCGGCTCTGATTTTGGCTAATTCTTCATCGGAAATTGTAGTACAGCTAGAACTGCCGTTAAAGTGGCCGCCAGGAAGTATAAATTGGACTCCTGCATAAAGTACTGCGTATACGACTAAGCCGATGACAATTTCTAGCATTCTATTTCTAGCTTTTTTGGTTTGGTCTGTGTTGTCTTTTGCGGTGAGATATTTGATGCCTACAATGGTGACACCAATGACGGCAGCAAGTATTACTCCCATTGAGAGAATATCAACAGCGAGAGCTAGGATGGTATAGACACCACAACCGTTACTGTCGTCTTGAATATTGCCAAAGTAGTTTGTTTCTACGACGCTTGAAGAATCGGCAAAAGTCGAATGAGGGAGGAATAAACCTGCTAAGGCTAAATAGATAACTGTTATGATGATAATTGTTTTGAGTTTTTTAAACACAAGTTTATTATAACATAACCTAAACGGTTATAAGAAATAGCGTAGATTATAGGCTAGTTTTCTTGAGGCGGATGACCATATCGATTTTACGATCAGCATAATACGAGTATTCTTTTTTGTATTTGCCGCCAGCGCTCCCCCAAGAGTTAAAAATCGGATTGCCTTTTTCGTTGAAACCCATAAACACCATGATGTGATTGCCATTATGAGAGTTCCAGCCTACGATGTCGCCAACTTTAAGCGTGCCCTTGAGTTGTTTGACTGATTTATGAGGATAAAAAACATAAAAAGTGTCTTTATGATTATTGATATGGCTCGCAGCAGTTCCGGTAAGTTTGCTACTTTCACCAGCCCAAACATATGTGTTTTTAGGAATAACACCGAGGCGTTGTAATGAGGTTGACACATAAGTGATACAAGTACCGTCAGTTTTTGCCCTTTCAAAATTTGATTTGTAATTGGCTCCATATTTGGCGTTTTTCATATAGTCAAGTTGAGTTTTCATCGCACCAAACCATTTGCTAAGATCTGTTTTGTTATCTTTTTTAGTTTTAGTTGGAGATGTTTGAGAAGTATTTTTATTAGCTTCTTGTTGTTTGGCTTTTTCTTCGGCTCTGATTTGAGCTAATTCTTCATCGGAAATTATGCTACAACCAGAATCATTGAAATGGCCGCCTGGGAGTAAAAACTGAGCACCAACATAAAGCGCTGCATATGCAACTAAACCAATGACAATTTCAAGCATCTGCTTTTGGCTTTCTGTGTTTGTTCTATACTGTCTTTTGAGGTAATATATTTTGTGCCTACGATAGTAACATCAATGATAGCAGTAAGTATTATACCCATAGAGAGAATATCGATGACGAGATTTAGGATGGTATAGACTCCACAACCGTTGTCGTCGTCTTCGATATTACCAAAGAAATTTGTTTCTACAATATTGGAAGAATCAGCGAAAACGTTTTGTTGGAATATAAAAGATGAAGTCAGTGCGCATGCAAAAAAATCATGACTAATAATATAACTATCTTAAACTGACGAGATTTCTTTATATTAGTCAGAGGTTCAAACATTATATCCTTATTATATCCTATCTCCTAAAAAAACGTAACTCAGATCCTAACTAAGATTGCATTATCTCGAATTAAGGGTAGTAATTATAAAAGTTGTTATACCTATCATAATAATTAAAACCAGCATGGTTATAATGATGGCTTTTCCTTTCGCAACTTTTAAGTCTTTGTTTTTATTGGAAGATAATTGACAAAAAACAACACTTTCGTAAATGGCCCATAAATATGATGCTAAAAATAAAACAACAGGAAGGTAGGCAATAATAGTTACAATTATTTGAGTAAGAATACTACATTTCACATCACATAGAAAAATAGAAAAAAGGAAGAATTCTATAAAGAAAATTGGTATAGCAAGTAGTTTATGGATGCGGGACTGTTTAACTCTTCCTACATGAGTGTCATGAACGCCAAACGGTCCGAATAGTGGTATAAAACCTACAATAGCGGCTTTTTTAACCTCTTTCATTGGTATATTTTTTCCAATTCCAAATTCTTGCATTTTTGTTTAAGCTCCGACGAGGCGAGCGCGGTTGGCGCGGATTTCTTCTTTCATCTCATTGATAGTGCGAGTAACAATCTCGCGATAGTCAGGACGATTTTTTTCGAGCCATTTGGCGGCTTCTTTTGGATCGTCAATCATGTCAAATTCATTGAGCTGAGTTTCGGTGAGCCCTTTAGAAATACGTTCGCCAATGCGAATTTCAAGCTCTTCTTGAATATAAGCTAAGAATTTCTGTTTTTGGTCTTCTGGCATTGCCGAAAGGCCCATCTCTTGTAAAAAACTTTCGTCAAATTGCATTTTTATATACTCCTTGTGCTTATTATATCATATGATTAAATTTACAAGGTGCGCTTTTTAGCTTCGCGAGTAAAGAAAACTAAACGGTCGTTGATTTGGAGGTCGATTTTGGAGTTGGTTTTCATGGCGAGACCACCGGTTTCGCCAGCAATGAGTTCTTTGGCGTCAATTTTTTCTTTTTGGACAGAGGTAACTTCGGCTTCACCGAGGAATTTCTTATTTCGAATAACACGTACGAGATAACCTGGCTTAACGTTGCCAGTCAACACTTCGCCACCGGCGATAATGCTGGTTTTTTCAGTGCGGAAGACACCGAGAACTTTGAGCTCACCTTGATCTTCTTCGACGATTTCGGCATCGAGTAAGTTTTCCATTTCATGCTTAGCGTCATCGAGAAGTTCATAAATAACTTTATAGGTACGAATCGGAACATTGTCACGCGCTGCCATCTTACTAATATTGATTGGAACGGAGACGTTAAAACCATAAATGACGGTATTATCACCCGCAGCCATATAGACATCATTTTCGTTGATATCACCTACGCCAGTAGAAACAATATTGAGAGTAATTTCGCCTTTAGTATCGATTAGTTTTAGTGAATCTACCACAGAAGTGACTGAACCAAGTACGTCACCTTTAATAATGACATTGAAGGTTTTGGTGTTATCGGCGACATTCATCATACGAAGAAGGTCTGAGCTAGTCACATTAGTATCGGCAGATTCAGAGGCGGCCGCTTGAGCATTTAAGAGAGCCATCTTACGGGCAGTTTTTTCGTCTTTAACTTCGGTAAAACGATCGCCGAAACTAGGTAATTCTTTGAAACCGGTAATAGTAACTGGAGTGGATGGAGTAGCTTTGCCTTTAGGTTTGCCTTTGAAATCAAGCATGGTTCTAATTTTGCCATAGGTTGGACCTGCTACAATGAATTCACCAGTTTTTAATTCCCCACCGGTGACGAGTAAGTTAACTACGGAACCCTTACCGACTTCCATGTGGGATTCAATGACTAGGCCTTCGGCTGGAATGTCAACATCGGCTTTGAGCTCTTCAATATCGGCGGTCAGAATGATCATATCGAGAAGCTTATCAAGATTTTGGTTGAACTTAGCGGAAATTGGCACCATTACAGTATCGCCGCCCCATTCTTCTGGTTGCAGGCCATGTTGAGAAAGATCCGCCATGGTACGATTAATATCAGCGCCGTCGCGATCAATTTTGTTAATAGCAACGATAATTTTGGCATTGGCGGTTTTGGCAAAATTAATCGCTTCGACTGTTTGAGGTTTGACGCCGTCATCTGCAGCAACGACAATTACAACAATATCGGTAAGCATGGCGCCGTGTTGACGGATGGCAGCGAACGCTTCGTGACCTGGGGTATCAAGAAAAGTGATTAGTCTATCATTGTGTTTTAGCTGGTAAGCAGAAATATGTTGGGTAATGCCACCAGCTTCGTCTTCGACGGTTTTCTTATTCAATAGAGTGTCTAGGAGCGTAGTTTTACCATGATCGACGTGCCCCATCACAGCAACAACTGGAGGACGAGAAACGGCTTTATCGGATAGCTCTCTGCGAAAATCAGAAGTTTTAGTAGAAGTATTCTTGCGTTCTAGTTTAACATTTTTGAGACCCAATTCATCGATAATAATACTGGCAGTTTCAAAATCGAGACGTTGATTAATAGTGGCAACGATGCCATTTTTAAAAAGAGTGCCAATTAATTCGGTCACAGAAAGGCCAAGGGCTTTAGATAGCTCATCGACAGTGATAGAACCAGCGATTTGGATTGTTTTTTCTTCCATCCTTCTCCTTTCTGTCCTCCTGGCGGGTCCTGCCGGACGTTTTCCTCCCCCAAAATTTTGCTTACGCAAACATTTTGGGGGTCCCCCTCCACGTCCGTCACCCGCCAGTGAAGAGCAATAAAAAACAAAATATCTTGTCTTATTTTACCACATTATAAGAAAATATGCTATAATAAGGGTATTCCCCTGTAGCTCAATGGTGGAGCAAGAAGCTGTTAACTTCGAGGTTGCCAGTTCGAGTCTGGCCGGGGGAGCCAAAATAGGTACGCAACCCCCCTTGCGTGCCTATTTTGGTGGTTAGACTTTCTACTGCTCCTACGACTCGGACCTTCGGTGCGAGTCTGGCCGGGGGAGCCATTTTTTTTCAAAAAATATCAAAAAAGCGTCGTCATAAGAGATTTCATAGCTCTCGTACTACTACCTTCTAAAGGCACTGCCAAGATTTTTCTTAAGCTCTTCAATTTTTCTTTGAACTTCATCATCGTTTTTCGATGAACTAGAATCTTCCTGATCCCCCCATCCTTTATTTTGGGTTGGATTCTGGTTTAGCATAGCATCATTTTGGGCAGCATTATTGTTGTACAAGTCGAGTAAACGGGCCCTAATTTCTTCACTCTTTTCTTTTCTTCTAGCTGCTTCTTGATCTATGCCATATCGTGCTTCTCTAGCGGATTCTGGATCTATGTTTTTGGCTTCTCTCTGTTTTCTCATTTCTTCCAGACGAGCTCTTACTCTTCTGTGTGCTTCAGCCTTATCAAACTGTGGGGCATTCTCTAGCCTAACTTCTCGTGAATTACCTTCGGGCAAACTAATACCTTCTAAGAATGAATTGATTTCTTCCGCCTGTCTTCGCATTTCATCTAATGTATCACTGTCACTTGTTTCTTCTATGTTTCTAGATGAGAATTTTTCAAATTTCATAGTTTTCTTCTCTTTCTATCTCAAAGTATCGACCCAAGATTTGATGGCTTGGGCTGAGGCGTCTTGAAAGAAGCGATAACCTTCTTGCCATTCTCCACCTGAAGCATCATTTTTTAGTTCTATATCACTTTCACCAAGGCCGGAAGAATGCGATGAGCAGAATGGAAAGATGGTTTTGCCTGTAAAATCTTGCTGTTTGACGAATGAATTAACTGGCCAGGCGGCGATACCCCACCAAATTGGGTAACCAATAACGACACGGTCATAATCAGGCCAGTTGGGGACTTTTGAAGCTTTCAATTCTATATCACGGAGACTAGGATCGGCATGTTCACGTGTGCAGC
Organism: uncultured Candidatus Saccharibacteria bacterium; assembly: GCA_946414465.1. Taxonomy (GTDB): domain Bacteria; phylum Patescibacteriota; class Saccharimonadia; order Saccharimonadales; family Saccharimonadaceae; genus Nanosyncoccus. The sequence goes on from CAMKOP010000005.1 coordinate 51,487, forward strand.
GAGAATTATCATCCATCCAGTTCAAATCGTCTTTAGTGTAGGGTTCTGCTGGAACTATCTCGAAAACGTCAGCTTCTAATTCTTTAGCGATTTCTTCAGCTATTTTTTTAGTGTGGCCCTCGGCCGAATAATAAACTACTAATGTCTTCATGGTTTACTCCTTTTTAAAATTATAACATCTTGTTAACCGCCAAAAATAACTTTGAAAAGTCCTAGTGAAGCGGCGAGCATGATGAGGCCAGCAGTGAGAACGCCGGCAATGATGGCAATCATGGTTTTCTTGAAATCTAGTTTTAAGATAGAAGCAGCGAGGGTGCCAGTCCAAGCGCCAGTACCTGGTAACGGAATGGCGACAAACAAAAACAATGCGAAATAAGTGCCGTAATTACCGGTCTTTTTGAGAAGTTTTTGACCACCTTTTTCGCCTTTTTTGAGGCAAAAATCACAAAACTGTTTGAAGGGTTTCCATTTGCGCTTGGAACCCCAGTCGAGCACTTTACGAGCAAAGAAATAAATGATTGGAACCGGGATAATATTGCCGATGATAGCTACAATAAGAACTAACCATTCAGGAAGCCCCAAGTCCATACCGATAGCAACTGGAATAGCACCACGAAGCTCGATTAGCGGAACCATTGAAATCAATAAAACAACAAGTATCTTCCAAAACATAATCTTATTTTAGCACGAAAAATAGGCGTTTTATTTAATAAATGATAAAATAGAAAAAAGGAGTTTTATGCTAGTAAACGAAAAGATTCTTGTAGGAAAAACCGAAGACGGCAAGGAGTTATCGATTTTGCCACAGATGGCAAACCGTCATGGGATTATCACAGGAGCTTCTGGCTCTGGTAAAACTATCACTCTAAAAGTGATAGCAGAGAGTTTTTCAGATGCTGGAGTGCCAGTGTTTTTAGCTGATGTGAAGGGTGATTTAGCTGGTACAGCGGTCAAAGGCGATATCAACGAAAATATTCAAAAACGTTTAGATAAAATAAAGGTAAAGGATTTTGAGGCCAAATCGTTCCCTGTCAGATTTTGGGATCTGTTTGGTGAAAATGGGCATCCACTTCGAGCGACGGTGGAATCAGTAGGACCAGAGGTATTATCAATCATGCTGGGATTATCTGAAGCACAGGAAGGTAATCTTGCAATTGCGTTTGCGATAGCTAAGGACGAGAATCTTGCCTTGATCGATCTCAAGGATTTAAGAGCGGTTTTGCAATACGTAAGTGAGAATAAGGATAAATTCTCAACTAAATATGGTAATGTGACCACTCAGAGTATTGGGGTGATACAGAGGTCACTTTTGACTTTGGAAAACCAGGGGGCCGACCATTTCTTCGGACAGCCGGCACTGGATATTAATGACTTCTTTGCTACAGAGGATGGACGTGGCGTGATAAACATTTTGCATGCGGTGACATTGTTTGAAAGTCCAGACATGTATGCAGCGTTTTTGTTGTGGCTACTTAGTACGCTATTTTCTACCTCACCAGAAGTGGGAGACCTGGATAAACCAAAACTAGTATTCTTCTTTGATGAGGCGCATCTACTCTTTAATGGGATGCCGGTATACCGGTTGAAACGGATTGCACAAGTGGTAAAGCTGATTCGGTCACGCGGAATTGGACTCTACTTTATTTCTCAAAGTCCGACTGATGTGCCAGATGAAATCCTGGCTCAGCTCGGTAACAGAGTACAGCACTCTCTGAGAGCCTATACGCCCTCAGAACAAAAAGCCGTCAAAGCGGCGGCAGGGGCCTTTAGGGTCAATCCGAAATTCGACACAGAGAAAGCGATTTTGGAGCTTGGAACAGGTGAGGCGCTGATTTCCTTCCAGGATGAAAAAGGTGCGCCAGAGGTAGTCGAACGCGCTACGATTTTACCACCACAGAGTCTAATGGGGGCAATTGATGGGATTACTCGTAATAAAGTGATTAATGCTAGTCCTCTGTGTGGTAAATATGACGAAATAGTAGATGCCGAATCCGCGGCTGAGGTGTTGCAACAGATGGCTGATACAAAACTAGCCGAGGAAAATGCCCGAGTTGAGGCGGAAGCAGCCGAGAAACAACAGATAGCGGCCGAGAAAGCTGCTGAGAAAGCTGCTAATGAGCAAGCTAAGCTTGCAGAAAAAGAAAGAATTGCCGCTCAGAAGGCGGCGGAAAAAGCAGAGGCTGAGCGCATTAAGGCTGAAGAGAGGCGACGAATTGCGGCGGAAAAAGAAGCTAAGAAAGCTAAAGAGAAGTCACAAAAAGTCAAGGATAGAGTGCTTGGCAACATTCTTGGATCGGCTGGAAGTACAATTGGGCGCAAAATTACTGATAAGATTTTAAAGGATATCTTTAAATAGCCTATGAGGATATCAATCATTATCCCTGTATATAACGCTGAAAAATATCTAGAAAGGTGTGTTGATTCTGTGCTCACCTCTTTAGGTAAGATAAGTGGAGAAATACTACTAGTTGATAATGGCTCGTCTGACAATTCCCTAGTTTTGGCAAAAAGACTAGAAAAAAAGTACCCTAGGATTATTTCTATACTGCGTTGCAAAACTAAAGGTGCAGCGGCGGCTAGGAATTATGGTTTTAAGAAGTCGCAAGGCAAGTATATCTGGTTTATAGATGCGGATGATTATATCGCCTCAGATGCAATTAATAAATTGCTCAAGAGTGCTGAGGATAATAATGGTGATATGGTGATGATGGGGGCAGAGAGAATATTCAGCAATGGTCACAAGGACTACTTATCCCCTGTTTCGCCAGATGAGCTAAACTACAAAAGTCGTTTTGTACGATATGGAATGGGGCCATGGCAGGTATTGATTAAACGTAAATGGTGGGAGGAGCGTGGATTTTGCTTCAAGGAAGGTTTTATTCACGAAGATATGGAATTGATGTCTTCGCTAATACTGTTTACTGATCAGTTTGCATGTGTAGATGAGCCTCTGTATTTTTATTGCCAAAATATCAATTCGGTATTGCATAAAAGAAAATTTAGCAAACATATTTTTGATATATTCCCAGCTCTTACTGGGCTATATCAGAGATTTGAGGATGCTAGAGCCGAAGAGAAATATCATGACGAACTAGAATGGTTCTTTATTTGGAATCTGTTGATAGATTCTGCTAAAGATTTTGCGCAATTCCCTGAAGGAAAAATAGGTTTCGCACGTTCACGTAAGATGCTAAAAACTTACTTTCCAGATTGGCGCAAAAATCAATTCTTGAAACAAAAACCCTTGAAACTACGTATTAGAGTAAGATTGAATTATTACAAATAATAGATCTTTCCATTCGCGCTTTGCGCAGGGGATAATTTTGTTATTTTTTGTTCTTTTCTTCTTTTTCGAGCTCGCGAAAAGCAACTTTACCTACTTTGGTCTGAGGCAATTTATCACGAAATTCGTAGGCAGCTGGAAGGGCATATATTGGGATGTTGCGTTCAAGTAATTCTCTGATTTCACGTTCTAGGCGTTTCCCTGGCCGGTAGCCTGGTTTTAGAACAATGAAGGCTTTGGGTACTTGACCTTTATAATGATGATCGATGCCGATGACTGTAGAAGTGAGAACAGCCTCGTGAGAGTTAATAATCGACTCTAGATGTGTAGGATAGATATTGTAGCCAGATGAAATAATGATGCGTTTGAGACGCTGTGCGAAATAGACTAGACCATCTTCGCCAATATAGCCAATATCTCCAGTATGGAGCCAAACTTTGCCATCGTCATGAAGACGAATAGTCTGGGCAGTTTCAGCATCGTCACCAAGGTACCCCATCATGACAAGTGGGCCAGCAATACAGATTTCACCCTCACCACCAGCAGGAAGTTCTTTAAAGGTATCATTCTTAATAATTTTGAAGTCAGTATCTGGGAATGGTACACCGATAATACCATCATTAAAGGTAGACTCTGGGGAGAGACAAACAGCGCCAGAACCCTCAGTAAGACCATAGCCAACACGGATTTTGGCATCAGAACCATGACTCTTGAGAAATTCGTTGACTTTATCTCTTAGAGTCTGATTTAATGCATCACCACCACAGATAACTGCGGTGACCGATTTTAGATCGTCGTGTTTTAATTTGGTATTAATTAGGGCCTCAAACAGAGTTGGTACGCCAACGATAAAATTAGGCTCATTTTTCCTGATAATCTCTGCAAATTGCTTGTGCGAGAAAGCTGGGATTAAGATACATCCCATACCTTTACAGAGAGGAGTATGGATACAAATACCTAATCCAAAACAATGAAAAATCGGCAAAATCGAAAGCACAGTGGCCCCTGGGACAATTTGACGTATCATAGTACCATCACAAATGGATTCTGCGTTGATATTGCGATTGGAAAGCAGAACGGCCTTAGGAGCGCCTGTGGTACCGCCAGAGTACATGATTACTGCTGGATCATCGCCACTTCGTTCTTCGTGGTAATTCCCCTGATAGAAATAAGAATTAGCGATGAAGTCTTCCCAGAGGACGACTCGGCTATCATTAGAGGGGAGGCGAACCTTTTTAACGTGAAGTGTGTTGTAGAGTTTCTTTTTGAGAAACCCAAGCCCATCAGATGGACGAACTACGATAATGCGCTCTAGTTGGGCTGTGTCACGAAGACGATACACCTTGTCAAAAACGGCATCAATAACGAGGACATATTTGGATTCGGCAACCTTAATATAGTACTCTAGTTCTTTTTCTGATGAGAGAGGGTGGACCATATTACAGATGGCGCCAACCATATTCACAGCATAAACCATACAAATACCTTCAGGGGTATTAGGCATGCAAATCGTCACCCTGTCGCCTTCTTTAACGCCGTAGTTTTTGAGAGCACGGGCGGTTTTCTCGATTTTTTTGATGAAATTCTTATAAGTGACCTTGTGACCGTAGTAAGTATAGGCGGTATTGTCGGGCCATTTTTCAGCAGATTGCATGACCATGTCGACCATAGAACAATCTGGAAATTCAATATGCGTGGGTATACCCTCTTCCTCGTAGAACTCGATCCAAGGGCTTTTCTTACTTTTTTTCACTAAAAACTCCTTATGATAATTATATCACAAATACACTGATTAGTGAATATCAGAAACTAGGACTGTCCTTGAGGGTTAATCTGTAGCCAGGTTTTCAAAGCCCTACCATAATTAGAGCCTCTTAGGGTTGTTTCGTATTGCGTGATTTCGTTCTTCGTATCCTCATCGAGAGTATCCCACCATTCGGCAATACGCGCTGAATTCACTTCATTTAAACCATCTTGACTAGTCATTATCTCAATGCCAGTTTCGCCCACCTTATCACCGAATTCTTCGGTGATAAAATCAACTAGAGAGGGGGTGTTCTCTGGAGAAACCTGAGCTTGTTCTATTGCCTCTAATTTCCTATCCATATCTTCGGACGTGGGTGCTTCAGGGGTAGAAGTGATAGTCTCTGTTGCCTGAGCTTGTTCTATTGCCTCTAATTTCCTATCCATATCTTCGGACGTGGGTGCTTCAGGGGTAGCTTCTGGCGTGGACGGAGGATTTTCTGGTGATTCTGTCGTAATTGGCTGACGTTCTGCGCCAGCTCCACCAATAGCACTACCAATGATGCCAGCACCGACAGTAGTGGTGGCACGAGCGAGAGTATCCATAAAAACATTCGGTACTAATTTAATAACAGTTCTAGTAACGGTATCATAGATTGGGCCTCCACCTGCCATATGTGATGGGATAAGACCAGCTCTTGCCCAAGCATTAGCTACTTCTTCCATATAACTTTGAGCAACTGATGGCCATTCACTGATTGGGCCTGGATAAGTATGAGCAAATTCACCCACCTGGCCATTAAAACCAGTTGTCACGCCATTGCTACCTGGGACCATATTATAAGTTGAGTCAATACTGTGCGCAATATCTAGAGCACGTTGAAGGTCTTCTGGATTACCGCCCATTTGAGTGAAGCTATCATACATTCCCCCACCTCTTGCGACATCCACGTTGTCGAAATAATCAATCTCTAATTTACCCGGTTCAGTACCAACACGTACTCTGTCGGTAATTTCGTGGCTTTCAATGTTGTTGAAATGAACACCACTCATGAGACCACCAATAGCAGCACCAATACCAGCTGATAAGGCAGTACGCTTACGGTTGCTGGCTAAATCTTGGTCTTTGGCGCTAGTGTATTGATCAAGTAGCCATTTAGCTAAAGGTGCTGCGTTGGCATCTTCGCTATCAATACTCTCGAGTTGAGCTTTGATTTCTTCTTCAGACGCAAAACCACGTACAGCACTATTTTTGGAATTTTGGCGTGACATCAAGCCGCCCATTAAAGCGCCTTTGCCAGCACCAAGAGCGACCCCACCAGTAGTAAAACCTAGGCCGACAGACATAGTACCAGCGGCAAGTCCCGTAACGAGCCCAACACCAGTAGCCGCTAATCCAGCAACACCAGCGACGATAAGCGCACCTTTTAACACCTTGTTATTAAGCACTTTGTCAACAAATCTACGACAAGCAGTACCATTATCCAAAGCATTAATGGTGGCGTCTTCTAACTTAGCTGCCTCTTCTAGGTAGTCACTCAAGAAATTAGTGTTAACACTGGTTTCAAGCTCTTTTGTCATTTCGCCATACTCAGCGCGGAGAGTTTTTTCGGCTTCTTCAACAAGACGGGTTCTTTCAGCATCGACCTCTTCTTGAGTTTTTTCAGTGTTTTCTGGATCACCACCAACAAATTCGAGAAGTTGTGCTTGGATTTGCTGGGTCAATTCATCAGCTCTTTTTTCTAACTTTTCGGACAATTCACCCATTCCTATATTAAATGAAGCTTTGGATTTTAATTTTAAGGCTTCGTCTAATAATTCAGAGTATTCACCTTTAACCCTCTCAAACTCAGCACGATTTTTAGCGCCAATAATAATGCGGCGGTTTCTAGCATATAATTCAGCTAAATCTGGGAGCATTTTGTTTAAATCTTCCTCTATCTTCTCGAGACGCTCAGTTTTGTTTTTATCGATGGCAATTTCAAGTTTTTTGACAGTAGGGTCACCAAGATCGACTTTGTTCTTGTTTTCTTCTGGACTCCCTTCACCTTTAGAATCATCCTTATCGTTCGGGTCTTTTTCACCCTCGGCATTATCTTTATCCTCGGGATTATCTTCGCCTTCCGACGCATCGGTAGGATCTTGCTCATTGGAACTGCGCTTGTAGATGGTCCAGTTTTCGATTGGTTCATCATATCCCTCATCTACACCATAACATGTGGCATAATATTCAACGCCTGGCCAATCTTCACCGGTAAGGCGCTTAAACTCTGCTTCTTTAGAGGTGCCAGATGCAACTTGGAAGTGGCCAAATACTTCATCATTAGTGATAGTTTCTGGTTGTTGCTGGGCTTCTACGGCCGGACGTTCATAAATAGTCCAATTCTCAATTGGTTCGTCATAGCCTTCGTCTACGCCATAAGTAACGGCGTAGTATTTTTCGCCTGGCCAGTCCTCACCGGTAAGGCGCTTAAACTCTGCTTCTTTAGAGGTGCCAGATGCAACTTGGAAGTGGCCAAATACTTTATTTTCGGCTGACGCTTCTGATTGACTATCTTGGTCTTGATTGGGATTTGATGTGGCTGCTTCGATTTCAAGTTTCGCATTGGCTTCAAGCTCAGCCTTACTGGTAGCCTCAAGCCTAGCCCTTTCTAGTGCCATCATTTTTTCTTTAGTGGCCTGGGCTTGTTCTTCGGTCATAGAACCCCTTTTAACACGCTCTTCTATATCCCTTAGTCTTCCCTCAAGTTGTTCTTGTCTGCGTCTGTTTTCTTCGTCTACGGCAGCTTTTTCCCATTCCTTCGCTCTACTAGGGTTATTAATGCCGGCTCCTATTGTTTCGTTCATTTTTACCCCACTACATTCGCTTTATGTTGTAAAATATCGCCCTTTATTTCGGCAAAAACCTCTTTGACTATTTCATCAAAATTCGGAACATTGGTCTTGAGCCACTCAGCAGCTTGCTTTTCATCGGTAATATTACTAAATTGTTCGACTTGCTCATCTGTAACTATGTCTGCAATACGGTTAACTAATTTCTTTTCGGCTAAGCCTTCGATACCAGCGATTAACTTGGCTTTGACATCGTCTGGTGCGTTGTTAATTCCAATTTCAGTTAGGAATTCTGTATTATTTGCTATGTCGAACATTTAATATCTCCTTTTTTAATTTGTATGACACTTTCTGTTTATTATGATAATGCTTATCTTAAATTATGTCAATAGAAAACATCAAAAAATAGCCCTCAACCAGAGGGCTATTTTTTGAGATTATTTAGTGATCGATAGAGAAATTTTGCGGTTTTCTTTATCGATGTCTAGAACTTTGAAGTTTTTACGTTCGTTCAGGGTGAAAATTTTCTCTGGATCAACGTCGGAACCTTCACCAAGCTCAGAGACGTGAACTAATGCTTCTACGGCTGGACTGATTTGGACGAATGCACCAAATGGGGTGATTCTAGTGATAGTCCCCTCAACTTTGGAACCTTTTTTCAGTCCTTCAACTTCAGATAGCCATGGGTCTTCGACCAATTGTTTCATTGAAAGCGAGAGGCGCTCTTTGTCGATAGCGATAATTTTTGCTTCAACAGTATCGCCTACCTTGACGTAGTCGGATGGATTATTGACACGTTCCCATGAAATTTCGGAAATATGAATTAGACCTTCAATACCATCAACATTAACGAAGACACCAAAATCTACTACACCGGTAACAACACCCTTCACAACATCACCGATCTTGAGTTCAGCGAAGCGTTCAGCAAGACCGTCTTTAATAGCTTCTTTTTCAGAGAAGATAAGTTTGTTTTCACGCTTGCTGGCATCTAAGATGCGAACTTTCATCGGTTTACCTACTAGAGAGTTAAGGCGTTGCAAAATTTCATCTTTATCTGATGAACCGACGCGTGGATAGTGCTCAGCAGAGAGCTGTGAAACTGGCATGAATCCGCGAATACCTTCGTATTCTACCAGTAGACCGCCTCTATTGGCGTCAAATGGAGTAATCTCGACGATTTCGCCGGCTTCGAGTTTGGCGGTGATTTCGTCCCAGCCTTTATCTTTGACAGCTTTTCTGAGAGAAAGTAGAACGTAACCGTCTTTCATCTCGGATTCGATTACTGATGTGGTAACTTCGTCACCGACTTTAAGATTACGTGCGAATGATGCTTCGCGACGTGGGACCAAACCGACACCTTGGGCGCCGAGATCGATTAGTATTTCATGTTTTTTAACAGATAAAACCGTACCTTTAATGGTGTCACCTGCATTGACTTTTTTGAATGCATCTCCGTTTTCCTCTAGGAGTGCATCCATAGTTAATTTTGTGGCTTTTGCCATAGTTAATATTATTCCTTCCTTAGGCCCATTCATAAACCCTCGGCGGGTCCTGCCGGATGTTTCCCTCCCACAGCTCCTCCCTTCGGGAGCTCTGTGGGAGCCCTTCCACATCCGTCACCCGCCGATGTATTACGCATCAGAGGCTTATGAATGAGCCTAAACTACTGGTAATTATAACAAAAAATTGTGATATAATCAAGATATGTATTTAGGGATAGATATTGGAGGAACAAAAACTTTAATTGCCCTGTTCACAAGACGAGGTCGGGTTATCAGGAGAAAAAAATTCCGCACTCCACAGGGCTCGAACACTTTTATTCGTGAACTTGAAAATAATTTAGCAGTGTTTACTAAGTATAAAGTGCGAAGCGTCGTTGTGGCGATTCCTGGAGTTGTACAAAAAAATTATTCAGTTAAGTTTGGCAATCGGAAATGGGACGATATTGACATTTTTACACCTGTAAAAAACTTGTTCGATTGCTCGATATGGTTTGAAAATGATGCAAATTTGGCGGTGTTATTTGAGTCCTATCGACTGCCTGGCAAGACGATTTTTTTGACATTTTCAACTGGCATTGGTGGCGGTATTGCAGAAAAAAACCATATTTTGCCCGAATCTGATCAATTCGAGCCTGGGCATAGACTATACCAGTATAATGGACATGTAAGCGAATGGGAGGATATTGCGGCAGCAAGCGCTATTGAGAACTATTACCATGTCGATAGGGCGACTAATCTTCGAAAAAAACCAATTCTTGAAGATATCGCTAAGCGTGTCTATTTAGGCTTACCAGATATAGTAAAGGTATATCACCCCGATACTATTATCCTCGGTGGGCCGATGGGTAAGATTTTTAGATTATATGCAAAATATTTACCCCGTGATTTGGAGGTAAAATACCGTAGACCAAAACGGCCCAATGAATCGGTCATATATGGGTGCTATCTTTACGCCAAGCAGAAGGAGCGGGAGTAGTTCCCTTCCCTTATGAATGCGGATTTACTAAAAAGACTAGAAAGGGATTATCCCGATTTTAGATTCCGTGAGGGCAAAAAATTCGCCTTTCGGCCGCCTAGGACTATAATTCTGGGACCAGATGAGCCGTTTTTTGAGCTCTTGATACTACACGAGGTCTCACATGCTATTTGTAAGCACAAGGACTTTAGAACGGACGTAGAGCGCCTTAAAATGGAAAACGAGGCGTGGGATAAGGCCCGCGAGTTAGCTGTGCGATACGGTATTGAGATAGATGAGGGTTTGATCCAGAGAGAGCTAGATACTTACAGAGATTGGTTGCATCAAAAATCGCGTTGCCCTGTTTGTGGGCTAACGCGATTTCAAACACCGGATTCTCGGTATCATTGCCCTAGATGTGAAAATCTATCTTAGGCCTTTTTCGCTGGGCCACGGCGAGAAATACGACCACCTTTAGCACCAGCAACGCGAGCTAACGCAGGGTTAGCAGCGAAACCACCGGTATGACCATTTTGGCCACCTTTTTTACCAATACGGGCATAGAATTCTTTACCGTATTTAGCTTTATTGGTTGCAGCAGCTTTCATGCCGCCAGCTTTAGTTCCAGCCATTCTAGAACTCCTGTTCTGCCCACCAAATACTTAAATTAATAACACCACCCTTTTCAAGAGTGTATGTGCTTATTATAGCATAGTGCTTAGGGTTTGTCAATATGCTAATTCTAAAAAATATGTTGTAATTGTTTGAAGAAAACCGAACACAAATTATATGATTTTTGAACAATTTGTGGAAAAAAGCTGTTGACATTATGCATTTTGTGATATAAAATTGAATTAGTTTTAAGTAGATTAAACTGCGAGGCTACTTAAAATCACATGTATGACCTGGGAAAAGCGCCTCAATTGGGGCGTTTTTCCTATGCTATAATATGATATGATGACCGTTGAAATAAAGATCAGAAAGGATGTTGAACTCGGCACTTGGCAAGGGATTGGCGGGGCTATTACAGAGGCGACGGCTTATAATTACTCAAAACTTAGCCCTAGCAAGAAAAGACAGCTACTCGATGCTTATTATGGCAAAGATGGGCTAGATTATCGTTGGGGTAGACTAAGTATTGGTAGCAATGATTTCTGTCTTAAACCCTATGAATATACCAGGAAGGTGAATCTAAGTGATTTTTCGATTAAGCATGACGAGGAGTGGGTGCTACCGATGTTAGAGGATGTCTTGAGGAAAAAGAGCTTATGTCTAGTCGCCACGCCCTGGTCGCCACCAAAATGCATGAAATTAACGCTGGGAAATTTTAGCGTGCTCAAGCCTTGGTACTATGATGAGTATGCCAAATATATCCGTAGATGGCTAGAGGAATACGCTAAAAGAGGCGTGAAGTTTAATTATCTTACACCGCAAAACGAACCTAGAGCGGCCCAGATTTGGGAATCCTGCGTGTATTCGTACTCGGCACAGAGAAAGCTTGCTTATCAATATCTAGCAAAAAAATTAGATGATCTTGATGTCCAACTCCTACTTTGGGATCATAATAAGAAGAAGCTAGCTAAGGTAGCCGATAAACTATTAAGGGGTAATGAACATGGCCGTACTAAGAAGATAGCTGGACTGTGCTACCACTGGTATGACGGGACTTTTCCGGATAAAATGTGGCAGGTACACCAAAAATACCCAGATATTATGATGCTAAGTTCGGAAATGTGTTGTGGTTTTTCACCTTATGATGAAGAGGAATGGCAAAATGATGCGAAATTATACCTTTGCGAGCTATTTGCTGATATCAACACGGGGGCGAGTGCTTGGATAGATTGGAATATGTTGCTTTCTTGGCAAGGTGGTCCAAGTTATTGTAAAAACTATGTTAAAAGTCCTATAATTTTGAATAAAGCAGGAGATGATTTCATCCTAACACCAATCTATCACGTCCTAAGAAGATTCACTACGCTATTTCCTGCCGGAAGTAAGACGGTGCGTTGTGAGTATAATTCAGATGACCTTGTCGCGATAGCCCGTAAGACGAAAACAGGTTACAAAGTGGTGGTGGCAAATGTATCCGATAAAGAACAAGAAGTGAAAATCAGATTAGATAGTAAAAATGTTGGCATTATTTTAACAAAATCTGAAATAACTAGTATTGATATTTAAAAAAACGGCAGTGATGCCGAATTTTATATCTGGTGGGGTTATGTGGACTTGAACCACAGACCTCGTCATTATCAGTGACGCGCTCTAACCAGCTGAGCTATAACCCCATGGTATTTTAATGATGTGGTCGACTTTTACTAACGTAAAAGTCGTCCAAACTTCATCGACTCGCAAAATCTAAAATAAATTTTAGATTTTCTCTCGTCTCCTAGTTTGGTGGAGTAACAGGGACTCTAACCCTGGACCTCCGCCTTGCAAAGGCGGCGCTCTAAACAGCTGAGCTATTACCCCATGTAAGATATATTACCAAATTTTCGAGAAAAGTCAATTTTTACTTTACTTCACACGGCGCTATACCGACATGCGTTTGATAAGTAATGTCATATTCAGATAGATCTATTTGTAAAGACTTTAGATATTCATTCGCTGCCGCAGTATATTTTTCAACATCACAACTATCTACTGATACGACAATACCCTTTTCTATAGCAGTGTTTTCTTCAATCATCCAGTATTCTACTACACCGTGGCCACCATCAACGTCTACATACTCGTATTCAGAAGCGGGTAGGTACTCGTCAAGAGTGTAGCTGTGTTCTTCGTTGTACTCCGTGCTAACTGTCACTCCCTGAATATCAGTGACAGGTGTAGGATCATCATTCGTATTGCTATGGTTGGTTGATATAAACGATGCTATAAGTGCAAATAGTACAATAATGATAATAAGACCTAAGCCTATTGCAATTTTTTGATTGGGTTTTAGGTTGGCAAAAAGGTTGTGAATTGGGCTTGGGTTAGGTTCCATTTTGTAAATCCTCCGCGCAGACTATGTCTATACCGTCTTTTACTGTGTAGTTTATTTGATACTCTTCAATATTTGGGATAGTCTGAAGATAAGCATTGGCTTTTTTCTTATTCTCCTCTATATTATTACACGGAGCAAGTGAGACCGTGATGATACGCGTAGATTCATCGCCGATAATAGATACTTCTGGTCCTGCATAATCAAATTCATCCTTAAATGGAGAATCTATCTGATACGGTAAGTATAGAGTTAGATCATAAGAGTCGCGATACGTTCCTTGGCAAAATGAGTTTGGATATTTTGCTTCTGAAATTGGTAGACAATCCACAATAGGCGTATTGTAAAAGTCTTTTTCCCAACTAAGACTTATTTTGTACGACTGCTTAATAGAATCAATATCAATAATGAAGCTTACCTGATGGGCTGTATTGCCGGTGTCTTCGATCACACGGCTGTCTTCTGTGTATGATTCTTCTCGAACTACTACATCGTTGATTATACTTCTATCTAAATTTTCGTCTGTAGCAGAAACTACTTTCCAAAGCTCTTGTTCATATAGTTCTATTTCGGCTTTGGGTACATCTTTTAGAATACCTTTATCGTCTAGTGTGCCGACATGATCTTTCGGTTTGGAAATAATACTATTTGCTATAGATACTATTACGATAATAAGTAAAGCCTGTAGGATAATTAGTATGGTGATTTTTTGTTTGCGAGACAGATTTTGGACTAAAGCCTTCAAACCCGATGGCGTTCCGCTATAATTATCCGTAGAATAGTCCTGATACATTTTAAATCCCTCCGTTTATGTATGCGTTTACATCGATGAATTTATAATACTGGCCAGAAGTAAAGCTACTAATTGGTAGTGTTCTGACTTGGCCAGTAAATTTACACCAGGCAGCTTCAGCGAATATAACTTGACCACCGTTGATACCTAGTATTACACCAGTATGACCTTCGTTACTACTGCTTAATCCCGGCGTTTGTCTGACGCTAAAGATTGAATAAGCAACTGGTACATTGCTCTCTTTTAAGTTTGGGAATTTTCCTTTATTCGCTTTATAAAAATTGTCTGCAATATCTCCACCATTACCCCTAAAGCCAATATCCATGCCTTTAAGATAAGTATGAATAAACCACTTGGAGAAATTTACACAGTTTAAATGATAATTTCCCCCGCAGGCATCGCCCATGCCCGATATTTTACTCAAGTCAGCTTTATTGTAAGCATCTGCTATTTTTTGCGCTTCTTCTTTGGTTTTAAAGCCACCTTCCACGATTGTGCCATCGCCAGAGTTGTTGCCGCTATTGTCGTCATCTGTAGGGCATAGACTACATTCATTATTATTACTACTACTTCCACTACCGGTTTTATTGTTTCTGTTTCTGAAAACTGACATGTAACCGTGAGTGCTAAATTCTGTGATTAAACCATATTTAGTATTATGCCCTGCTTCTGCGAGTAGAGGTTTCCCATTTTCATCTCTTAGAAAAATTGCAAAGTGATAGAGATCCGTATGACCCGAATCATGATAATAATAAATCACGTCGCCATCCTGGAGATCAGATTCTTTGGTGCCATCTGTATCAACTTTATACCAACCATTTTCTCCATTGTCCACCTCATCAGGTATTATGGGTGTACCTTGTTTTCCCATACTATTCGTTAGACCGGCATATCTCAAAACTCCTGACACGAATACACCACAATCATGTCCCATATTAGTTTGACCAAAGTTGGTAAAACCATTGTTTTTTAGTAATGTTTTCCAAGCCTCTTTTTCTTTTGGATAATGCGCATATTTGCTTTTTTCAGTACCAAGTGGCCAAGCAAAATAGCGTGCTACTGCTCCAATATCGTGACTATTTTGCACTGAAGAGGTCACAATACCAGATGTAGAGGAAGATTTTACGCCATCCGTGACAGATACCCCTACGTTGGAGTTATTGGCATTTTTGGCGCGAATGATATAGGTTTTACCTGACGCTGAACTACTATACTTTGATATGTGACCGAATTCATAACTATTAAGTGATGCTTCAGCTCTGTAGAGCTCGCCTTTTTCATCTTCGACAACCATCCATGAGTGTGTACTGCTAACTAGAATATCACCTCCCTGCAGGGATGATTTATTTTTATCCCATTCTATTACTTCCCATAAATCACTATGGTTTCTAGCATAAACAACTTGCTCATATTTTCCTTCTGACAATGATCCATCAAAATGTGTATCATAACCAGAGTAACGTGCTACAACCGCAGTAAATCCGCAACAATATGCCCCATAGCGCCAACTATATCTGCCGTCATTTAATTTATTAATCATACTGTTTTTACTCATTCTGGATTTTATCCAAGCTTCCTGAAATAGAGCTGTACCTGAACCAGTGCCAGAGAAAGTATCGGTAACCCCAGGCGAAGATAAAACAGACTCTAGCACTTTACCACTGGCTAGTGTATATTTATCATTATCGGTCCCGAGTGGCCAAGCAAGGGCGACTCCTGTAGCATTAATGTTTTTACTCCCTTCTACTTTAGCGTCACAAGAAGGTTTAGTGCTATCATCATCCTTAGCACGAATAATCCAATATGCCTTGCCTTTATATGGTTTATAGTCTTTGTTGACTTTCTTTTTAATACGGCCCCATGTTTCTGCGGACAGACTGGCTTCTGCAGTATACAACTGACCATCTATTTCAGTAATTATCCACCAATGTTGCCCCGTCGAGTCGTGCCCTGTTAGGTTTCCATTGCCGCTTTTATTGCTATAAAGTATATCGCCGGCCCTTAATTTAGACACATCTTTTCCGTCCCACTCAATAATATCCCATAATTTTGTTTTCTTTTTTAGATAGCTGAGTTTCTGACTGAAGTTTTTATCATATCCGGTGTATTTGACTACTGTCTCCACAAAATCTCCACAATCTGGCACCTCTGTATGCCCGTGGCCTTTAAGGCCTAGTTCCTCCACTGCTTCAGCAAAGTCTGGCCATCTTTTTTCACCAGATTTACCTTTATAATGGTCTTCGCCATAACTTTTTGGCCAAGCTAGTTTAGCGGCTGCGTCGCTAATGGCTTTAGCATTACTACCGATGGTCGAATTATCGCTAGAGGAGTATTCGTCACTACTGTCATTGCTATTAGTATCTTCATCGTCTGCATCATTAGAGGCACCACTGTTGCCGTCACAGGTGAGGGCTTTGTAGGCAGTAAAAGTTCCCCATCGTTCGTCTTTTGCACCTGCAGACCAATTGCCATCTGATGTATAATTTCCTATCCAAGCTGGGTTTACGTTTGGACTCGAAGGATCACGTTGCTCGTCGTATTTATTCATTACATATGCTGAACCTTCTAATGGATTAGTAAATCCAAGTGCCTTAGCTTTTGCTTCAAAAACAACGCCATCTCCAACACCATTAAAAGCAAACAGCGTTTGCTTAATACCATCATCAGTGTTTAGATTTTTTCCTTTACCGTATCCCTCACTAATGAGCCTAGCGACGATGTCGGTTTGGCGTTGAAATTCATCATCAGATATTGCGCCAGCTGGCCAAAAAGCGTTGGCATTTTTACCTCCATTAGTGTATGAATAAAGCTGATAAACGCCCTGCCCATTGCCTGGATTACTCTTCGTAAGACTATGTTCCCTATAGTGTAATACTGCTAATAATTCCCAAGGAAGACCGTATTTTGCGGCAGATTTTTCATAAAACGGTTGAAAATGTTTTATTGCGTTCATTTGCGAATCAGTGAATACTTGTACCCCAGCATAATTCTTATTGCTACCGCAAATTTCACTGCTAGACCCATTGCCATCTTGTGTACTACATGGTTCATAAAACAAAACATTGTTTTGAGAAAACATAGCCTCGTCATCTGGAGTGAGTGAGGATTTAGCAAATGAATTTTGAGAAACAATTGAACTAAATAAAATAGCAATGATGGTCAATGCCATTATTCTTGCTTTATTCATTATTCTACTCATGGCTATTTATCTCCGCTGTGTATAGTGGAACATATTCATAAGTAATGCTGTAATTGTCTAAATCATAGCCAAGTTCTTTTATTTTGTTCTTAGCCGTTTGTTCATTCCCGCCAGTATTATCTTCTATTATAAGGCAGACTGCTTTGTCACAATCATCACGAAGATCTTGTTGAATACTATACTGAACGTATTCGCTAAAATCATCAGTGTATGCATCATAATCAAATGGAAGAATATCTATAATACTGATGACTTTTTCATACTTAGTAATAAATGCCTTAGCGGCTTCGTCATCATCCAAAGCGACTTCGGTTAAAATATTGGCATCTTCTGGATGAGAAAAGTAGTATTCATAACTACCATTTACGTCTAAAAGATAGTCCCATATTTTTGCAAATCCATTCTTTTCTAGGGTGATGTCGTATTCTTTGGTTTGCATATTATCCATGGTTATTTTGACGTGATAATTTCCTGGTAATAAATCGTGTTGTTTCTGATTGTCATATCGTCTCCCATTTAGAGTGACTACGGCGTCTTTTGGTGCTACAAGAATATCTACCACGGCGGTTTTAGCGAAATGGATAATAATTGCAATTACAACAATAACCACAACTACTAAATTGAACGTAATTATAGTAGCTATTTTGTGTTGTCTAATAAAATTAAGCATTAGTATTATTATACCATAATAGAATGAATATTTTTGTGATATAATTGTGGATATGGAATATTCTTTTAGTATCGGTTGGTTATTTGGGGGACTTGCAATTGCATTAGTGGGCGGTTTGATTGTGATTTTTTATAAACAAATCGCGGACAATCTGGCTAACGGCGTTTCTTCTTATGACCATGTTAAACTTTTTGGCATTATTACGATCGTGATAGGATTATTATGCACAGCCAATTTACATACTTTCATTTTAGGCTGGCTAGTTAATCTAATGTTCCATCGATAAATTAGGGACGAAAATTATAATAAACCGTACCTGGCGTGAGGCTAGCTCCCCGTATGTTGGCTAGTTCTGAAATAGTAACAAATTCATAGCCGTCTTGACGTAAATCATCGATTATAATTGGGACAGCATCTACGGTGGTTGGATAAATGTCGTGCATTAATACAATAGCCCCATCGTGAATTTGGTTTTTGGTGGCGGCGACAATCGCATCGACATCCTTGCTCTTCCAATCTAGAGTATCCACTGACCAAAGAATTATCGGCAGATTGATAGCATTTCTAATATTATCATTGTAATTACCGTAAGGTGGACGCACCAACGTGGGATCGTGCCCTAAAGTATTAGAGTAGGTAGCTTTTGCTTCGTTAATATCATCTCGTGCTGCATTAGCAGAAATACGAATAAGATTTTGGTGGTACATAGTGTGGCTAGCGGCAATATGTCCTTCTTTTTCGATACGCTTGGCGATGTCGGGATAGGTCCTAGTCATACTGCCTAGCATAAAGAAGGTAGCAGGAGCATCTTTTTCTTTGAGTGTGTCGAGCAGCCTCGGTGTAGTTAATTCTGAGGGGCCATCATCGAAGGTGAGAGCTACTAGTTTTTTGCCATTTAAGACTCTTTCGGTGACACGGACATGCTTTGCCATGGGAGCAATTCTGATTCGGTTTAATTCGTTACTAGTGTGAGAAATAGTCAGGTCACAAAGATCCAAAACAACAATGATACCAATTAAGCATACCGCAAAAAGTTTGAGCCAAGGAAAACGCGTGTCAATCCGTTGTAAAAACGAGCCCTGGAGTTTTTTGGTGGTAACTTTGGTGGCATTTTTGCGAGGTTTTTTGCTAGCAGATTGAATTGCTTTTTTGCCCCTAGAACGGGAACGTTTTCTGGCGTTTTCGCTTTCAATGTAAATAGTGATGGCATGAGCACCAGTGCGTCGTTCTATTTCTCTAGAGAATAATCTGTCGAGTAAATTCATACATTGCTATTCCTGCGGCTACGCCGACGTTAACTGAACGCGTTGAGCCAAAGCTTTCAATAAATCTAACATCATGGGCTCTTTCTAATAGTTCTTCGGTAATGCCGTTGTTCTCGGAACCGAAAATAAGAGTGGTGTTTGAGTGAAAACTCTTAGCATTTAGAGGTTTAGCACGTCCAGTGTTGTTTTCGATGGCAACTAATTCCCTGTTATTTTGGGATTTTAGGAAATCTTCGATGGTGGGATGATGTTCGATTGTTAGATATTTGTCTGTACACATAGCACCGCGACGATTGTATTTCTTTTTGCCAATAATGTGAACCTTCTGAACATTAAAAGAATTGGCGGTACGAACGATGGAACCAATATTAAAATCATGTTCAACGTTTTCGATAGCGATTTCGAGTGGTGTGCGTTTTTTTTCTAATGCATCAAAAACTTGTTCATTTTTAAGACCCTTGTACTCATCAATTAAATTTCTTGAGTCGTCCATACTTTAGATTATATCATGTTATAATATTATTAACTGATAAGGAGGTAAATGGATTTTGATAAATACCAGTTTAGTACTGCAAAATACGATCTGTCAGATAAAACAAATGATCTGAAGGCAGTTGGCTTTATAGAGAAAGTGCTGGGCTTGACGGGTGAGGCAGGTGAGACAGCAGATAAAATCAAGAAAATCTTACGAGATAAAGATGGCGTGATGTCGGGTGAGGATAGAGATTTAATTGCTAAGGAACTAGGTGATACTTTGTGGTATATTGCGGCGATTGCGCGATATTTGGATTTATCTTTATCTGAAATAGCTAAGAGTAATATAGATAAGTTAGAAAACAGATATCAACGTAATAAAATACATGGCGAAGGAGATAAACGATGAAAATACTGCAATTGAATATTTGGACTGGGCGAATTAAGGGTGCGCTTTTAGATTTTTTAAGGAATAGTGATTTTGATGTAATTTGTTTGCAAGAGGCGGTATGGAGTAATCGAGATGATATTATAGAAAACTTCAGTGCAAGCATTCGACAGATTAGTGAAGCAAGTGGACTGTCTAATATTTCGGTTAGTTCAAACTGGCAAATGAGGTTCCTTGACGACGGTCTGGTAGACCAAGGTAATGTGATTCTTTCACGAGAAAAAGTTATTAGTGAAAAAATTGAGAGTATTTATGGCAAACACACTTTTATTAAAAGCATAAAAGATTTTAGTGACCATGAGTATACCTTACAAATAGTCAGGCTTGCTAGTGGGCTCACCGTAGTGAACCACCATGGATATTGGCTAGCGGATCCGCTAGGTGATAAAACCACTGTGGAAGCGATGAAAAAAGTAGCGAGCTATATCAAAAAAATTAATGGGCCTTTAGTGATGTGTGGTGATTTAAATATTGTTCATGCTTCCCCGGCAATGCGCGAGTTGGACTTCTTAAGAGATTTGACCGAAGAATATGGAGTGACCAATACATTAGCTGGATTAAAATTCAATGGCGAGGTAGCTTGCGATCATATTTTGGTAAATGATAAAATAACTGTGAAGGATTTTAAGGTTTTAGACAGGGTAGTTTCGGACCATAAGGGACTGGTAGCGGAAATCAATTTTGAATAGAAAAAGCCCGGGTGGTTAGTCCGGGCAAAGGAGGGTACCGCTAGGGGCGATAAGCATATCCCTAACGAGAGCTATTTCTTACGATTGCAGATTTCCTTGTGAGGCAAATTTCGCCTCTACGAGTCTCATGGTTATACCGTTCGATGTAAAAATCATAGGGCAGATATTCCCCTGCAGGGCTGATTCTTGCATACAGTTCTCCGCTAAGCCTGAGATCATCACCTGTTTTTTCTGCCTGTCCGATTTCTCGGATAAACATTCTTTCTACATCTAGTAAAAATTCCATGCAACCATCTGTAGTTGGTGGAGCAGAATATCCTGCCACGACATCAAACTCTATAGGTATTATAATTTTATCTCTGTTATACTTGAAAGCATCGATTATCATTTCCCGATTAGGCCCTCCTACGATGTCATAAGTCCTGCTGATTTCCATATTATTCTCCTCCTTAAGGTTCAACCTTTTAGTGTGTTAAAACACTATCAATTGGCTAATGTTTATATTTTATCATACTTTTGTGTTTTTGTCAATTTTAGGGGTTAAAAAGACCGCCTAGAGGGCGGTCTTGATGAGATTGGCAACTAGCACGACACAGGCTTTAGATGCATTATAGACATAGCGGTTAAATACTTCGATGTCATCGTTTACTCCGTCTGACACTGCCTTGATCATCGTGCATGGAATCTTATTACGGTTACAGGTAAGCACAATACCTGCCGCTTCCATTTCACAAATATTGGCACGATATTCCCGATATAGCCTTCTTTTTGGTTCGCCACTGTCAACTACTATGTCAGCAGATGCACAGATAAATTTCGGCAAATCCTGAACAGCAGAATCTGGCACGGCATCCAAATATGGCGAATGATAGAGTCCGAGTTTTGGATATTCTCCTACTCTGTAATTGGTACTTGGGGTCGCATCAAAACCATAGTGCACAACCCTTTCGACAATGCCAAGTGTCATGACAGGTTGATGCTCGGTTAAACCACCGGCTACACCGTAATTGATTATTCTGTCAACGTTAAAATTATCGATTAGATACTGTGCACTAGTAGCAGCAGCGATTTCACCAATTCCACTTAGAATAAGATAAATAAACTTCTCAGAGTTTATTCTCCACATAGATACTTCGTAAGCATTCAAGCCTACGTGATACATATCAGGTGAACCAAACACTTCAAAAAAAGGCTTTCTCTCTTTGTCGCTTGCAACGATAATGCCAATTTTCATTATAATCCCCCCTTTCTTTTAATGTGCAATTCTATTTAAATATTATAACATATTTCAATAAAAAGTCCACCCGATTAAGGGTGGATTTGTTTTAACAACTTAGTTGTGCAATTATCTCTTCAGTGTAAAGCTTAATGTTACGTCTGGTAAAACCAGAGCTGTTATGATTCAAGCTTGCAAATCATAACCGTAACCGACCTGACTACCTGCGACTTTACAGTTTCAGGCGTCTAATTCCTTCTCAAGAAAGGAGGTAATCCATCCACACGTTCTCGTACGGATGCCTTGTTACGACTTAACCCCAATCATCTCCCCCACCTTAGGCCGCCGAGGC
>CAMKOP010000006.1 GCA_946414465.1 uncultured Candidatus Saccharibacteria bacterium
TCGGTACTGGCTCATCAGTAGAAGTAACCTATGATGCCTATATCTCCGCTACTCAACCTGCTGGAACATATGTAGGGCAAGTTAAATATACACTTGTTCATCCAAATAAGAGTGATAATTCTAATAAGCCGGTATACCCAATTCCTTCAAATCTTCTAACTGCTAACTATATTATCTATGCTCCAAATGATGGTGATGTAGAAGGAGATATGAGTTCACTAGGATATACCGAGGCTCTTCATACCGCTTCACCAAAAGCCGGTAGACAATCTGCCTCAAGTTCCACCGTAAACCTTATCGCTCCGAACTTCAAACGTGAAGGCTATGGCTTTGCTGGTTGGAGTACTTCCTTTGACGCTACTACTGCTACTAACCCAATTATCTATGGTCCAAACGAAACCATCTCCACTAACCCACAAGACGACCGTGGCCTAGATGTTTCAGGTGGCGCAGTACTTTACCCAGTCTGGATTGCTAAAGAAACAGGCGTCACTATGCAAACCTTTAACTCCACTAACTACTCAGCCTACACTTCAGCTCCAAATGGTACAGTCATTGCCCTAGAAGATGAACGAGACCATGATGTCTACGCTGTAGCTAAATTAGCGGATGGCAACTGGTGGATGATAGAAAATTTAAGACTAGATGATTCTGCAATCCTTACCACAACAAATACCCATAACCCGCTACACGATACAAGCAACAACGATATTGTTACATTGAAGACAGATTATGCCAATGGTACTATAGAAAACCATTTAGCTGCTTCCAATAATGGAACTTGGTGTACTAGTGGCAGTGCCGCTTGTATTGACCAAACCATGCTAAATACCAATAATACCAGACTCTCAGACTCTAGTCTTACTGCAAGCTATAATGCCGAGAATGCTACTTCTAAATGGTACGGTTATGGTAACTATTATAACTGGTATTCTGCTACAGCTGGCAATGGTACTCATGGCAAAGCTTCTGGCAACGTAAACGGTGATCTTTGTCCAGCTGGTTGGCACTTACCATATGGCGGTAATGGTACTGGCACAGGTGGTTTTTATTATTTAAATACTCAAATGTCTAACGATACTTCTACTCAAGGCTCTAAAGACTGGCGTACATATCCTAACAACTTTGTTTACTCTGGGATCTGGAGTGGTGCCCAGGCGTACTATCGTAGCAACAGCGGCTACTACTATTCGTCGCGCGCTTACTATTACGGCGACGCCTACTACCTGTCCTTACGCAGTAGCAACGTCAGCCCCGGAGCCGGGGCAAGTAGCAGCAGCAAACACAGCGGGCTCTCAGTCCGTTGCGTAGCTGGTTCTTGATTTTATTAAACAACTTGTGATAAAATATAAGCATAAAGGAGGTTTATGCAATTAATTGCGATATTATTAATCACCGTGTCAATCCTGACATTGTTATCTGGTCTTGCAGTTTTCTTAGGCGCAAGCAAAGGCGACCGCGTGCGTTCGGCGTGGTTTTTCGCCGCCACTATTTTTGCCACCATCTGGACTGTGGCTATTTCCCTATTCTTAATCGCCACGCCCGAGTGGAATGGCACTCTTACCCTCATTGTCGATATGACCTACATTAGCGCCATTTTCATCGATATTGCACTTCTTGGTTACATCAGTTGGCGCAAAAAATTCGGCAAAATCGCCACGCTCATTTTCTTTATTTTGGGGCTCATTTTTGCCGGTGTCTTCATCGCAAAACCAGAGTTACTTTATACCAATATCAATTTTTCCTCCACCGGCAATAGTCTCACCACTAACTTTGGTTCATTTTACTTTACCTACATCGCCTTTTTCTGCGCTCTCGTCCCTACTGTCATTCTTACTCTTCTTCACCAAATCTTCAAGTCCAAATCTACTCGTATCCGTGGTGGTGACCTTACTCTTCTCATCGGCTTTGCTATTTCAGGTACTATGTCACTCATCTTCAACCTCATCTTGCCACTCTGGACTTGGAATTTTATTTGGCTAGGGCCATTTGCCATTAGCACCACCATTCTCGCTTTTTATTACACGATTTTAAGGTATCGCGTACTAAAACTTACCTCCCGCTGGCTCAAACTCTTATCTTACATCGTGCTAATTACTTCTGCCGCAGTACTTTATATGATTGTCTTTTATATTATTTTCATCGCAATGTTTAAAGGCTCTAGCCCTTCACTTGAAGTCATTATTCTAAACTTCATTATGGTACTATTCTTCTTGCTCCTGATGCCCGCGATGAACGAACTCACCGCCTTTGTTCGCTCGCTAATTACCGATCAAGAAACTGAGAAAGAAGAAAAATAAAATGGACAGTGAAAAACCAAAGACGCCAAAATCCAAGACCACGATGCTCTTGTCCATCAATGCCGCGGCTATTTTGGTGGCTGGCGTACTAATCTCAAGCGCCATCTTCTTTAACGGCGGTATGGACTTTCGAATGGTCGGCGAACGCTCCGATATAGTACAAGATAGTCTCGGCGAAATGGATTTGCTCGAATCAGTTTCCGACTCCGACGCCGAAATCCATACTATCGATGTCACAGGTAACGACGATTATATTTCTACTTCTAGTCACGAATTCGATAGTTCTGCGGTCCCAGCCGACGAATTATGGAACGAAAGCTCCATCGTGATTTATGCTACACCAGATATTGATATTTGCGTGAGTGGCAGCCTCTCAGACCTCGGCGCAATGTACTGGCAGACCTCTAACCCTAATGTGATATCAGGTTTTTATGACTCGGCGCGCACCTGGTTAGGCTACAATAACGAAACTTGTCGCTATCCGGTAGTTAAGGGTGCTGGTACCACCACTATTACAGCTGGTACATATGACGGCAAGCGCAAAGATTCTATCACCGTAACTGTAGTTGACCCACCAATCGACCAATGGAAACACGAAGTCTTAACTCTAGTTAATAAAATTCGTACCAAGAATAAATTAAATCAACTTTCCTGGGGCATTACCTGCGAATCTGCCGCCGACGTCCGCGCCAACGAGTCTATTAAACTCTACGCTCACACCCGCCCAGATGGTAGTAGTTGGGATACCGTTTGCCCGGCGCCGAGTTCTGGCGGCGTAAGTGGTGAAAATCTCGCCATCGGTAACGCCGCCGTCTCTCCTGCGTCAGTGGTAGCGTTGTGGATGGGTTCCGAATCCCACCGCGCCAATATCTTAAACCCAGATTACACCGATATGGCAGTTGGGTTTGTCTATCAACCAGACACTCTTTACCGTACTTATTGGTCTCAATTCTTTAGTACGTATTGATCATAAAATGCCGCTTCTATATTTGTCCCAAATTGTCTTATTTGTTGATAAGATAATCCGCTCGTCATCACTACCGCGATAAAATGTCTTTCTTCTGTCACAAAATCAAGAATTGCTGCATCGTCATAAATCGTCCAATAAGAGCCGTTCCAGTTCCAGCCTACTTTATTATAGACATTGACCCGTTCCGAAAATCCACTTGGCAAACCTTGTCGCCAATTATAAGTCGTCACCGGCTGATTAAGAAACGAATCTTTCATTTGCGCGACTAAAATCTCGTCTGTGATATCTGGATGTTCGTAAAACTTTTTCATCATCAGCATTATTTCAGTGGGTGTCGCCATCAGACTCGATGCCGTCACAGTAGTAACTCCAAAATCTGTCTGCACAATAGCATTTAACTCTTCGTGACCAATTTTGTTCCACAAGGTCTCAGCGCACGGCGAATTAGACTCGCGAATTGCAAGGTCTAAGCACTTCAAAATCGTATTTCTGGTCCAGCCCGCAATTTCTGACCCATCCCAAATACCATTTTGCACCCGACGATAGCCTTCATATACTACAAAAAGTTTATAGATTGAAGCAGTTTGAAATTTTGTATCTGCATTATATGTGCCGGCTACTTTATCAAGGTCGAGATCATATATTATGACACCCTTATCCCCACCTACTGCATTCGCCCAATTATCAACAGTAGTTTGAAAATCAATTTCTGCTGGTAGTTCTGGCTCTGGTTCGGATTCTTCTAGAATTTCTTCTGCCGTAGTATCGTCTTCAGTTAAAGCCTCCGGCGGATTGAGATAAGTTAAAACAGCAAATGTAAAAAAAGCCACTATTGCACCAAGCATCAGCAGTCCAGCTATTATTTTAATTACGGCCGGACATTTGCTAGTCGATTTAGTAGCCACTTTGAAGTCTCCTCATCCATTAATCTTGTTTGTATTTCATTACCGTAGACTGTCGGCACGATATCAGTTTGCAAAATCTTATCTTTATAAATGTGATGCACAAGGATCAAGCTCCTCGTCGTCCCTGGCCACCAAATCTGGTCAAAGAATAGATTCCCCAGCCCATAATATATTGCGCCATTACCATAGAGCTCAAAAGTTTGCGGCTGATGCGCCGAAGTCCCCACTACTACATCGGCACCCAGATCAATCAAATGCCTGAAAAACCCAATTTGGTCACCTGCCATCGAACCAGCATAGTCACAAGTTTGGTTTTCGTAAGTATAGTCATAGGCATTGCACTCATAGTATTGAATGTCCACAATTACTAAATCACCGCGCGACTTAGCCTCGCTAATTTGCGCCGCCGCCACGTCTTCATAGTATTGATTTGCACCAGGCGTGTTATCGTAAGTCGCCCCACCTGTCGACAAATTATAGGCTAGCATTGTAATGTTATTGTTTTTCTGTTCAATTTCGAGTGGCACCGCCGCCTCGTCGGCAGTCTTTCCACCGCCTACCATTTTAATGCCATTAGCTACGTAAGTGTCAATGGTTTCAAGCGCCGAAATATCGCCACAATCTTGATTATGATTACCTGTGAGTTCCACTATGTCCAAACCGATTGCCGTAAGAGTATCGATAAAACGCCTATCCGAGCAAATATTTCGCGTCCCTGCATAACCACTAAAAGATGATTCATTAGAAGTGTGTGTCAGATCAAAAGACGATAAATAATTTTTAATCCCCTCAGCAAAATAAGTCGCGTCACCCACTTGATATAACTTCGCATTCATCCCGCGAGACAGCGCTGTCACGCCAGTTTGCGCCAGAGTTAGCACTGTATCTTTCTCGGGAAAAGTCTTCTTCATCGCTTCAGCCACCAAAGGCTCAATTTCTTTTTCATATAGTTCTGAATCAAAGCTTATAATCCGAAACACCGCCCCGTTCTTAAAATCATCCAGATAATATTCAGTATTAATTTTCATTAATCTCTGTGAAAACCCCAACTCCTCAATTGGGATCAACTTCCAAGGGCAATCAAGACAATTAGTGAATAGTTCATCCGCCGACTCTACCGTAATGTCCGTTTCCGTATTATAAAAATCTGTCACTGGCACATAAATATTGTATAAGAATTCATTATTCTTTAGTTCTGGCATCACTAATTCATTTCTTGCGGCAATAGTTATATCTTTATCAAGATCCAATTCTTCTGTAAAAATGTTTTTGAAAAAGGCAAATTCCTCATCGCTCAAACTTTCATCAAGATATACCACACCCGGAATCCGAAAAAGGCCAGTTTTTGTAAAGAATTGCACCCCGATAAACACCACGGTAAAAATCAATACAAAAGAAATAATCCCAGTCATAAAGTTCTTTGCCATTCGATGCTTAGCCATAGCATAATTATAGCATATGTGTTACAATTTATTTATGTTTAAGTGGGCCAACTTATTTAATTTCAAAAAACAGGATTTCGAAAAAACCATAGTTTCGCCAAACGAGCGAAATAGTTGTGTGGTCTTTTTGAAAAATGGCCAAGTTTTTTACAAGGTATTTCGCGACAACAAAATTATTATCGACCAATCTGAGCTCGGCTTCAAACTTTGCGGCGAAAACCCACTTGGTGTTAATCTCAAGCTCATTCGTTCCACTATGAAACGTCACGAAGAAACCATCGAGCTTCCCTGGGGCGAAGATCGCTTTATCAAGAATAATTACAACGAAATGGCTTTTTATCTCACCGAACCAAAAGATGATAAACGAATCTTTACTCTGCGCTTTCGGGTGTTTGACGATGCTGTGGCTTTCCGTTATGAAATCCCACCCCAACCCAAATTTCAACGCCTAAGTGTCGCTGAGGAGCTCACCGAGTTTAATATTAATCTCAATTCAACTACTTGGAAAATCCCCGCTTATCAACCAGATCGCTACGAATATAATTACGAAAAATGCTCCGTGTTTGACCTAAAGCGTCCTGCACACACACCACTCACCATTAAAACTCCCAGAGGGTGTTATCTATCACTTCACGAAGCCGCTCTTTACAACTACGGCTCTATGACCATCAAACTAAACGCCAAAAATAAGCTTTCAACTGACATTACACCGTTATCCGATGGTACCAAGGCCCATCTAAATCTTCCCTTTGAAACTCCCTGGCGCCTCGTAATGATTGCCGATTCCGCCATCGAACTCACCACTAATCGTGTGATATATTGTCTAAACGACCCACCACACCAAGATTTTTCCTGGGTCAAGACTTTAAAGTTCATCGGCATCTGGTGGGCGATGTATGTCGGCGAATGGACCTGGGCGCCCGGTGAGCGTCACGGTGCTACCACCGTTCATGCCAAAGAATACATCAACGCCGCGGTGCGTCTCGGCATCACCGGTCTCTTAATTGAAGGTTGGAACGATGGCTGGGAAGGTGATTGGCTCGAAAATGGCATCAACAATAGCTTTACCAAATCTACACCTGACTTTAATCTCGAAGAAGTTTCCAGTTTCGCCAGAAGTTGCAACATCGAACTAGTCGGCCACCACGAAACTGTCGGCTTCATCGATAACTACGAAAAACAATTAGAAACCGCCTACAATTATTATGCCGCGAATGGTATTCATTACATCAAGACCGGCTACGCCGGCAGCCAAATTCTAGTTAATGGTCGCAGAGAATATCACCATTCCCAACTCGGCGTGATGCATTATCAGAAAACCGTCGAGCTAGCCGCGAAAAAACACATCTGCCTTGATATTCACGAACCAATCAAAGGCACCGGCATCGAGCGCACCTGGCCTAATCTCTTGTCGCGCGAAGGCGCCCGTGGCCAGGAATACGAAGGCGGCGCTATCACCCCATCACACACCTGCTTCCTACCGTATACTAGATTGCTTGCCGGCGGGATGGACTACACCAATGGCATTTTTGATATTAAAAATAGCGTTAAACATATCAATACTACACTCACTCGCCAAATTGCCTATTTTGTCACCATTTATTCCGGTATGGCAATGGCTGCTGACCGCCCATATATTTACGAAGAGCGTCATATGGATGTCTTTCAATTCATTCGTGATGTGCCAACCAATTTCGAACGCACTATTCCTCTCGCCGGTGAAATTGGCGAATATTACGTAGTAGCCCGTAAAGCCAGAGATAGTGGAGAGTGGTATGTCGGTGGCGTCACCGACGAAACCCCACGACGATTTAATCTCAATCTAGATTTTCTAGATAATGGCGTCTATCTTGCCGAAATATATACCGATTCTGATGACGCACATTACCGTGACAATCCTTTCGGTCACGTTATCTCTAAAAAACACGTCGGTCGCAACGAAGCGCTCGACATTTATATGGCGCCCGGTGGCGGATTTGCTATTCGACTCGTGCCGTCACAATCAAACGGTGCGTAGCATCATTATTATCAAGTGGCTCACCAGCGCAAGTCATCAGAATCAAAGTGTCCTCGTCTTCTGCAGCCAAAATCTCTCGCATTGAAATCATACTTTTTTCCTGGGTAATCATACTTTCAACTTTATAAATCATACTTTTATAAATTATCTCGTCGCCGATATGAAGATTTCTTAATTCAGAAAACACCGTCCCAGCGTGACCAATAAGCAGAGTCTTATTTTTGGCCCGCGTAAAACTCCCCACGATCGTATCAGGTGTCTTTAGTTCCCCGTGCTCTAGTTTTAACTCCGTCACATCGGAAGTCAAATTTACCAGAGGTATTTCTAGCCTAGTCGCCACCACATAATCCGATGCCCCCGCCGGTAACAGTCCAATTGCAAGATAAATCAAAAATCCCACCACATATAATGGCAGAATTATTTTCCTAAAATCAAAGGATTTCTTTAGTTCCACACCACTCCTTTTTTTCATTATAGCACAAGCGGAAAATTTGTGCTAAAAATCATACTTTTAAAATAAAAATCATACTCCCGGATTAAACATTTTAAGTTTTTTCTCGTGATTTTTATAGTTTTTGTCGTGCGCACCCACTTCCGCCCAAAAAGCCTTTGAATGATCCATATGATTTAAATGTGCCAACTCGTGCAAAATCACATAATCGCGCAACACTTCCGGCACCTTCATCAAACCAATATTTAAAGAAATCGTCCGATTGGAAGAACACGACCCCCACCTTGTGTTGGCGTGAGTTAACCTACACTTGTCATAATGATACCCGTACAATTTGGCAAAGTATTCCAGGCGATACGGCAAATATTCCCGTGCCTTTTTCATCAATAACTTTTTCTGGTAATCCCGCGCTCGTTGCTCCTTAGGGTTCTTTACTGGCAACTTCTCCCGAATCGCTTCCCTATTAGTATTCAAAAATCTCTTAGCCAAAAATTCCGAAGTATACTTCGGCACCGTCATCGCCAGTCGCCCCGAAGTCGACACCGTAAACTTCACCCCCCTTACCAGGGAGTTTTTGCGGACTAAAACTTCGCCAAATTCATCGTCTTTTAGGAGCATCGGCTAGACCAGCCACCACGTGTTTAGTTTGTGTTTCAAAAGTATGCTTGCCCGATAAAATAATCGGAGCTTCTGCCTCAGATGGCGCTTCCATCTCGCCGACAGCTGCATCATAAAGGTTCTTCGCCTCAGACACTGACTTATATTTTGCTTTCATCCGTGCACGAATCGTCGCCACATCAGTCTGCACCCAAATCAATCTCGGCTCGTAATCTTCTTTATTAAGAATTTCTTTCATTTTAGCTCGCTCTTTTTCAGTATCAAGCAACCCCTCGAAAATAATTGTCTGTCTTGTTAACATTATTAATTCTAGAATAGTGTAGATCTCCTCGAGTGAGAAATCGTGCTTCTTCTTGATTTCGTCAAAATTATAATATGCCAACCCAAATTTCTCGGCAAATTTCTTGGCAAAAGTAGATTTGCCACTACACGGCGCCCCGAATACCATTAACGCTCGTGATTTATTTTTCTTACCTTCCATCATAAAATCATTGTATCACAAATCATTAAAATAATGCAACTAATTATTTACTCGGTGATGCGCTGTGAACGAATTAGCATCAAGTTTTTTAAACTCATAGCCGTTTAATAAGCCATATTGAATTATTCTCTCCACTGCCGCCACCGAAAAATCCTTCACATCGTGTTGTAAGACCACTGAGATGCCACCTTCTTTTAATGCGCCAACCACATTTTGATAAACCACGTCAGAAGAAGTAGTATTGCCGGCATCTCCAGAAGAAATATTCCAATCAAAATACGTAAAACCTTTTTCACCAACCAGATTGACTAATTTCGACATGATTCTAGTACCACCATCGTAGCGCGTGCTTACGGTATTTGAACTTCCGCCTGGGAATCGCATAAGATATGAAGTATATCCAGTGAGATTTTTGACGCGCTCCTGTACGCGATACAAATCTTCAAAAAACACGTCTGTGCTCTGGTAAATGTAAGAATAATTATGCGAAGCGGTGTGAAGTCCAATCGCGTGGCCATCATTATACTCGCGCACAATCATCGCATCGTCACCGTAACCTGTTACGAAAAAAGTCGCCTTCACATTATACTTGGCTAAAATATCGAGAAGCTCTGCTGTGTACTGCCCTGGTCCATCATCAAAAGTCAGATAAATAGTGCCGTTATATTCCGGAATAATCTTAACAGTTCGAACTTTTTCAGAATGATTACCAGAATTATCCTGCGCAGTATAAGCAATCGTGTAAGTGCCGACTGCATTAGTATCGACATCTCCAGTTCTAGTAAACTCCACCTCATCGCAATCATCTACCACGCTCGCGCCTGCTTCCGTATACGACTCGCCGACTCGCATTACAATTATTTCTTCACCATTTAGTGTAATCTCCGGTGCTTCGGTATCACTGGTTCGACAAAAACTAGGCGGCACCGAATCTAATGCCGCATCTAAATTATGAATCAAAACATCCGTCGCAAACAAAACACCTTCAAAACCAATAAGTATAAAGCCTAAACCAAATAATAGAACTTTTCTAATCATAATACTGGCAGGGGCTGCAACACACATTGCGAACTCCCTTCATAATGATTATAACATAGTATTACTGAAGGACCTAGCTGAAGCATTTGATTTGTCGCCTACGCTCCTGAAATAAAATCGCCCCCCAACATCGACAGCTACCAGTAGAGCCCCCCGTTAGTATATAGACAGTATTATACTTGACGAAGTCAATATATAAGTCGACATCCTATTGGCTTTGAAACTTTATGGAAAGAGCTCACTCAGCTTATAACAATCCAAGCCGCTACCACTTATCCCCTGGTAGTCCCCTATAACGCGATAGCAATATATATCTAATAACCTTAGAGACTACAGACTGACGTTTCGTATAAGTCAACATAAGTCAAGAACTTTTAATGCTATATCTTACATATAACACAATAGATGAACTGACAATAATGGCACGGTGATGGGTGTTATTCGAGAATGAATGAAAAACTAGGATCTTCTATTAACCGTTTCTTGCACTCTTTAGCTATACTATCCGAAATCGATGCGAAGGCATATAGGTTAAATAAATAATCAAGATCAGCATCCTCGTAAGAACGGTAATTGTATTTCATAAAATACAATTCATAGTCATCATTTTTTCCATTCTTCTTTTTAAATTTTTCAAATTCCAAAAGCTTTTTATATAACGAATCTCTTTCAGTGATCAATTGTTCATAGGTATAGTTTTTAAAACTAAACTTGAACCTTTCTTTACGAATAAAAAATTCATCTGATAACATTATTTCTTTACTCCTTATATTTCCATATATATCCCCCAGCATGCTTTTGTTCTCCACGTAACGCTCTTTGTATTGGGGACCAACTGATACCAGTTTCACGCTCCGCTTGCGATATCGAATCAAATTCTGCAATCGTTCGCCCTTTATCATCACATTGTAAAATCGGACGAATTTTTAAAGTAGTAGTACTTCTAGCAACTAAATCAATGTTTTTATTATAATCATCTTTGTAGATCCATCCGTAGCCTCCTGCATGTTTTTGTTTCCCATGAGCTGTGTCCCAAATCGATTTTGCATTAATTCCGAGTTTATTTGCGGCTTTGGATATAGAGCTGAACTCACCAAGGATATTGCCGTTATCGTCATACTGCAATACTGGAGTTCCCCCAAACCCCTCTCTCTCGACCCGAATACTATCTTCCGTCAGTTCAGTTTCGCCATTCTCATATTCCTCAAATCTACTCTCAAAGATATCCTGAATCGTTTTGTCCTTATTGATATGCCTAATCAGTAACTGAGATTTAGTATCGTACAAGTCTGGATTGTATAATACTAAATAAGCATCCTTTGCACCGGTGACGAATAAGCCAAATTGAATCTGATACATGACTCGATCATCGATAGCGTTATAGCAAGAGAAATGATGTTTCTCCCCAAATGCTTTATGCTCAATGATGGTTTTAATTTTTCCGTCATCATCATATATCACACCATCAGGAGAAAAACCAGCATCTTCGTGAATTAGAGAATCTATAAAACCTGCTGATTCAACAGCTAGACCTTTTAGTTTCGCAAATTTTGCAATGCCGATTGGTTCTAGTTCTCTACCACGAATCATGGCATCACTTTTATAGTCCTTCTCGTCTTCTTCAATTCCTTTTTCTATAGCAAAACTAACCGAGTGGTACTTAAGATAATATGCCGTAGTCCCAGTTACTTTCCCACGACGCATATTTAACCAATTGTCCGACCTTTGCTGTACATTTTTAATTCTATATAAGTCAGTTCTTTCGCTAGGCTCAACAATTCTACCCTTCATATAATTTATAACCTCCTGGCTAACTTTTATATCTTCTTGCTTAAGTGCCTTAGTTAAGTACAATGATTCCATACTGCGACAACGCGATAAAGCTACATAAGTTTGACCGGCAGCAAAAGCACCCTTAGACAAATCAACCTTAACTGCGTCATAAGTTTGGCCTTGTGATTTATGAATCGTTATAGCATAGGCAAGCCTAATTGGATACTGAGTAAAAACAGCTACAACATCTTTTTCGAGCTTCTTCTCTTGTGAATTATATCGATACTGATACTTTTCCCATTTCTCTTTATCTACCCAGTGACTTACGCCATTAATTTCAACTTTGATGCTATCAGGAGTAAGCTGAGATATAATGCCGAGAGTGCCGTTTACCCAACGTGCTTTCTTGCGTTTATCGGTGCTAGAATTGTCGGTATGATCATTTTTTATCATCATGACATGGGCACCGACTTTGAGATGCAGATGAAGATCGGTTGGCATACTTGATTGCTTAATATCCCCAGTAACACTACCATCATAAACATACTCTTTAGTGTTAAGGGCAAGAAGCTTTTCTTTATTTATACTGTTCGCAGTCGCATTATCTCCAGTTAATGTAATATATTGTTCGTCCTCTGGTGGTACCACACAACAGCTATTTATATCATCTAATAAGCCCTTGCTTGTTTGACCAAGACGAATCTTATTGAGTATATCGATAAATGTTTGGTCCTTCTGGCGAAAAACATGTTGTAGCTCAATTATCTTAAATGGTTTCTTTCGTATTTCGTCAGCACCAAAATAATAAATCGTAGTATAACGATCCTCCATATATCTGGATGCTTGACCGCTAGGAACGACAGGTGGTAATTGATATAAATCCCCAAACACGATTATCTGGCAACCGCCAAACGCCTCATTGCTATTCCTAGCATATTTCAACTTCGCATCAATCATATCCATGATATCTGCACTAACCATCGATATCTCATCGATTACTAGCGTTTGAATACCATTTAAAATCTCTTTACGTTTATATCCCATATCCGTGACTTGTGATCTATCATCTGGGTCCTGGATATCTAAACCCATACTAAAAAAGGAATGTATTGTTTGTCCCCCAACATTTAACGCAGCGACGCCAGTAGGGGCCACAACGGCAACTTGTTTAGATGTGTGCCTAACAAAATATTGAAGTAAAACGGATTTACCAGTACCAGCTTTTCCTGTAATAAACAGGTTTTCGTTGGAGTTGTTCATTAAACTAAAAACGCGTTTTTGTTCGTCGCCGAGCTTTATATCATCAATGTCTTTAATCTCATTTTTTAAGCCTGTAGTTTTTTGAGAAACTAGAGGCTTATAAGTTGGCTTATCAACAGTAGTTGCGATTGTTTTAATTTTATTTCCATCCCAAACATTAACATGCTTTACATTCGTTGTGGTAGTCGTGTTAGTGTTTGAACTTGAACTATAAGGTCTTGAGTTATTGTTTGAACCAGTAGAACTCTCCGCTACCTTTTTGACAATCCAAACAATCGCAATAGCAATCACAATAAACCAAAAAACGCCAACAGCACTAGAGTCGCCACTGCTAGATGAAGAATTTTTTGTTGTCGCCGCAACAAAACGTAAAAACGAATCCATAAGGAATATTATAACATATTAACCAGATTACCCGGCACGCTCAATTGGATAATTGGAAATTAAATATGTATATCTTTTTGGGAAGAATACCGAGGGCATTTAGGAGATCTAACTTTATTGTATACAGATTTCTCGTAGCTGAATCCACATTTATGGCATTTCCAATAATGCATATCTTTGCTTGAAGGCAAAACATCACCTGGTAAGTCATCATTCATTTCATAGTCCCAATCTAATGCAATATCTGGAAACACTGTCGCTAAGTCATTATACCCTTTTAGCAGTTGTTTGTTCCCACAAATCGGACAGCCATTGCCGCTACTCCTCGTTGAAACATAAGTCTGCCATTCGTGGCCCTTCTCGCATTTCCACCAAACTTTTTTATTTGAAAATGGAGCTACTTCTGATGGCTTAAGATTATTATTTTTAGCATAATTCCATTCTTTAGCAATGGATGGTTTTAAAGTCTCTAAATCATTAAAACCTTTGAGAATCTGTTTTCCATTGCATACTGGACATTTTACTCCTTGAGTTTTACTATTAACTGTCGCCTGAAATGAATGTCCTTTCTCGCACCTCCACCAGACCTTAGCACTAGAGCCTTTTGATAACGAATATGGATCAATCGCTATATTTTTATCAAAATCCCATAATTTCTTTAACTCTGGATTTGTAGTAAAGATATCGTTAAAGCCTTTCAAAACTCTATGCCCAGAACAATATGGGCAGCTATCCCCTCGGCATCTATCGTTCACGATAGCTTGCCATTCATGTCCTTTCTCGCACCTCCACCAGACTTTTCTGCCAGAGTTAGTAGTGACATGCTCGGGTTTCAAATTACCATTCTTTTCATAATTCCACTCCCGAATTAAGCGCTCATCAGTCAATGATTTTTGTTTTTCATAGAAATCAATCGTATTATTTATCTCGCCAGAATCCCTCGAAAGATTAATGTCTAAATTAAATCCTAATTCACTCATAAGCCATTTTATTCCATCAACAACCTGTGAACCATCAGACTTAATATTGCGTAGCGTAAAATTATTGGAAAGATTATTAATTTCAGAACAGCCTTCTTCTCTTAAGCGGAATAGTTTTACCCCATGTTCTTTGCATAAACTATTCTTTCTATTATCCTTTTCCGAATTCTTATGGAAACGCCTACCATCGTACTCAATTGCAACATTAATTGAAGGAATAAAAATATCAAGCTCCATCGGTTTCAACCAAGATGGCTTATAGTTTTCCAATACATCATCAAAGGCTTTAGAAATATAGTAATAAACTATTTTTTCCGGCAAAGAGGTCTGATTTTCACTAGCACATTTGGGACATCCATTTCCGTATGCTCGTGAAGCTATCGTAGCTTGCCATTCGTGCCCCTTTTTGCATTTCCACCAAACATTCTTGCCAGAAACGCCAGTTACTTCTGTCGGTTTCAAGTTTCCGTTCCTGTCATAATTCCACTCACTGGCTAAATTAGGATTTATTGTAGTTAAATCATTATACCCAACGAGCACCTTACGACCAGAACAATACGGACATCCTTTTCCTTTTCTCTTTTCAACAATAGCTGCATAATAACTATGCCCCTTCTCGCACTTCCACCAAAACTTTTTTGTGGTACTAGGCGCCACTTCGTATGGAGTCTTGTCGTTTTTATCGAAATCCCATTCTTGGACCAACTCAGGAGCAATGGTAGCTAAATCATTATATCCAGTAAGGATTTTCTGATTGCAACAATACGGGCACCCATTCCCCATTTTTGTTCTCCAGAATAGACGAGCTTGCCATTCATGACCTTTTTCGCATCTCCACCAAACCATCTTAGCAGAGCCTCGAACAAAATCTTTTGGAGTCAAATCGCCATTCTTTTCGTAGTCCCACTGTTTCGCAATTTCTGGATCAGTAGTTGCCAAATCGTTGTAGCCGACTAAAACCTTCTTATTACTGCAATATGGACACCCTTCTCCCCTCGAGCGTGCACACGGAGACGCTTGCCATTCATGACCTTTTTCACACTTCCACCAAACTTTAGTATTTGATCCCCGAGTAAAGTCTTTTGGAGACAAGTCGATATTTTTCTCAAAATCCCACTGCATAGCTATAGCTGAGTCCGTAGTTGCTAAATCGTTATAACCAGCTAAAACCCTCTGATTACTACAATACGGACAGCCACAATTTTTATTCGTACGTGAATTTGGAGACGCTTGCCATTCATGACCTTTTTCACACTTCCACCAGACTACTTTTTTTGCGCCATGAGAGATATCCTCGAAAGACAAATTATCAGCCGTATTGCGACTTTCATTCCATTGTTTTGCCAATTCAGGATATTCACTTTTTAGCATAATTTAATCTCAATATTTTGATATTATAACATCATTACAAAATTATTCAATCTTATAACAATCGCACTCGTAGAATTTATACTTTGATATAATATTAATATGCAGTTTTTTTCTATAATAATTATCATCTTCATAGTCGTTGCGATTATCCGAGTATGGACTGATTTTAGTATCCGCAAGCGATACGAGGATGAAAACTATCTGAAAAAACTGGAAGAGATTCGTAGGTTCCTAATTGATATAGAACAATTTGATGATTATGTTACCTGGAAAGAGCGAGATGCCATCTTGGATAAATATAAATCCGCACACAATTTCTTTGCAGACAAAACAAACTATTATTCCAAAGAACAAGATGTGAAAGTATTTAACTATATTTACGGAAGTTTTGTCGATTACATCAACAATTACAATAACGAATACGTAA
Source organism: uncultured Candidatus Saccharibacteria bacterium (assembly GCA_946414465.1). Taxonomy (GTDB): domain Bacteria; phylum Patescibacteriota; class Saccharimonadia; order Saccharimonadales; family Saccharimonadaceae; genus Nanosyncoccus. Next base: position 16,418 of record CAMKOP010000006.1, read on the forward strand.
AAAGGACAATAGAGGACAACAAGGAATTTTTTGAAATTGAGGGTAACCTCTTAGACCAACAGCAGCGTGAAGCAATAGTTACCGATGAATACTCTAATTTAGTGGTAGCAGGAGCAGGATCTGGCAAGACATTAACCATTTTAGGTAAGGTATTGTTTCTAACAGAAATAAAACATATTGATCCAGAACATATCCTTTTGATGTCCTACACTCGTAAGACGGTGGAAGATTTAAATGATAGATTAAAAGCAATCCCATCAAGCGTCCGTGCCACCACATTCCACAAGCTAGGCCTAGATATTATTACTGAATATGAAGGAAAAAGGCCAAACGTAGCAAGCGATAAAACTTTAAACAAAGTTGTTAAGGAATACTTACGCAACAGCATTTCCTCGCACCCAGAACAAGTCCAGGCTTTAGTCGAATTCATTGCATGTTATTCAAATATACCGGAAGATTATAATGATTTTTCATCTGCAGGAGAAAGATTTGATTATTACAAAGGGAGTGTCGACTACGAAACACTTAAATCAAAAGTCCACAACTCTGGTGGTGTCAAATCTACCTTAGCAGGCGAGCGGGTCCGTAGCGTAGAAGAGTTAATGATTGCTAATTATTTATACTTGAATGGGATAAAATATGAATACGAAAAACTATACCCATATTCAGACTTCACCTATCACCCCGACTTTTATCTGACAGACTATGATATATGGCTAGAGCATTTTGGAGTAGATGAAAATGACGAAGCGAAGTGGCTGAACGATTTTGATAGCAAGAAATACACACAGGAGATGAAAAGCAAAAGGCGCCTACACGAGCAGCAAGGCACTACCCTCCTTGAGACTTACTCATACTACAACAAGCAGCACAGGCTCCTAGAAGAACTAGAATCAATGCTAAAGAATAAAGGAGTGAAACTAAAACGTGTCGATTTTGATGATGTATATGATGCGATTTCAAAAGACAAATACTTTGGATACCAACTTGAAGACCTGATAATAAGTTTCGTTAACCTCTGCAAATCTAGGGATTTATCAGAACAAGAGATTAAAAAAATATTCTTTAGTGAACGCCAAGACGATTTCATGACGCAGCGTTCCAAACTCTTCTTCACATTTGCATTCCCGATCCTGAGAAGATACCAAGATGCGTTAGACGAAGACGAAAGTATCGATTTTCACGATATGATTAACCACGCCGCAGACATTGTCAGAAAAAAAGGATGTCCAGTTAAATATGAATATATCATCGTAGACGAATACCAAGATATCTCATACAGCCGTTTTAATCTGATGAAGGCTATCCGTGAATTTTCTGACGCCAAAATACTATGCGTCGGTGATGACTGGCAGTCAATCTATAGATTTGCAGGAAGTGATATTAGTTTATTTAGCAAATTTGGCGAATCGGTCGGTGAATACAAACAATTATTGATTGAACAAACATATAGGAATTCTCAAGAATTAGTAGATATGGCATCTAAATTCATCCAGAAAAATCCGATGCAGATTAAAAAACAACCCAGATCAAAAAAGACTCACAGCGACCCGATAAATTTTGTGCAATATGATGCCGGAGATCCAGACAGTGCATATAGGTTATTTGTGGAAACAGTTAAAGATTTAGTCGGAAGATGTGGCACTAAAAAAACAATTATGGCACTAGGAAGACATTCATTTGATATACGCCCCATCCTGTATGAAGATGTTGGCATAGAGAGGAAGCGTCCTGGTATAACCATGGATGAAGAAACTGGCAAAATTAAAATCAAAGGTCTAGATTACGATAATCTAATCTACACGACAGTGCATAAGGCTAAAGGGCTTCAGGCTGACAATGTTATTGTATTGCATATGGAAAACAGCCAATACGGTTTTCCAAATAAACTAACAGACGATCCAATGCTAACACCGTTGTTAAGTGAACAAGAAGACTACCGTTTTGCAGAAGAAAGGAGGCTTTTTTATGTAGCAATAACAAGGACAAAAGAAGAAGTTGTTTTGATGGCCCCGAGCGTAAATGAATCTGAATTCTTTATGGAGCTACTGAATGACAATAATTATGTTCTCGCTGCTGAAGGCGATGAAAGTAAGCAGGTGAACTGCCCTTGGTGTGAAACGGGTAGACTTGTTATACGTCGAAACGGTTCAACCGGCGAACAATTCCTAGGCTGCTCGCATTATCCCCAGTGCAATCAATCATACAAGAATATAGACATACTAAAGTATCCTATGAGATGCAGAAGATGTGGTAGCGGATTTCTAGTGAAAAGAAGTGGTAGATACGGAAACTTCTTGGGATGCACTAATTGGAAACCTAATAACAGGGGTTGTAATAATACAATAAATCTAAATGGCAATCAAGAACACCACGAATAATACTGAAATAATCATTTTGGATCAAGTTTTTTCAAAAACTTCTCTATGTCGCTTCTAAAATATCTACGATCGCCCCTGGCCCCAAACCTTACCGCCTTTAACTCTCCCCTTTTGTCTAAATTCCTCATAGTGTTGGGGTGAACACCTAATATATCCGAGGCTTGCTGGAGGGTAAGTAGCTTCTGTCTCTTGTTTAACATACCATTATTATACAATCTGAGGTATAATTTTACAAAGGAATAAAATGTCTAAACTACAAGAAGCTATAGAAGATGGGAAGACGCTGGCGGAAGAATTTACTCGCCTCAATGATTTTATTGTTAACCAAAGACATTTGGAAAATAATACCGATAAAGACATCCGTATAAGCCTTAAGACGTTAGCTGACGATATAAAACACTTTAATGCGGACTCGGATAAGTTTATTGACGAAGCCAGAGAGTTTATAGATGGCAGACGGATCTATTATAAAAACAGGCAATCGAAAAATGTCAATGAACTAGGTATGGATTCGCCTCAAGTTGCCGATATGTATTACTACGGAAAGACGATAGGACAAATTCTCAACCATCTAGAAACGATGCGGGTAGGAGCGTCAAAAAAGAGTAGATCATTGGATGGAAAATTCTATTACATACCAGTGGAGAAAATCATTTATCGAAATTATGAAGAGATGAGAATCCGATCCCAAAAGAAAAAAAGAGAGTCTTTATGCGAGGTTGTGTTTGAAGTTGCGCCAGAAGTAGCCCTGTCATATGATATTGAAGAACGACGTTTGAAAAAATATGAATGCGACGATGAGGCTGAAGATCCTTACGAATGGATAAGGAGGGCCTGCGACGGCTTAAATCAAGACGCTAAGAATAAATTTGGAATTGATTACGATTTATTCGAAAGAGATACGAATGGTGTCTACCTAAACCCAAAGGCATACAGGTAGCAATTCACAGTAATTGGTAATTCTATTATTACCGTTTACTTTTGATGCGATATGAAAGAATGGTGCGTATGGATAATACGGACCATAAAGAAGAATCAGAAATGACCGCAAAAGAGAGAAAGTGCGTCATTGATGTTTTCGATGTCCTAATTTCCATGGATTTAATTCTCAGAAAAGAAAGGAGCAAAAAATGAGGGTTATGTTTTATAAACTAATCCTAACCATAGTTAGGGCACGAATTAACCTCTCACTCTCGGTGTGGCTATGGGCTAAACACCGAAGCGAGTTAGCATCAAATAATAAACCGAATAGGAGCAAGAGCAAATGATTGATACAATAAAAATCAGACTACCACTCAAAAATGGACCATATAAGAATGATGATGAATTTTACCCCACACCATTACGTGAAGTAAGGTATTTCAGCCCACAACCACATATTGCAACGATACTGAATCCCGGTAAAAAGCTAGCGAACAACACCAAGTATACACCAACTTATATTGGCGAAAAAATCCTTACCAACAACGGGTTTGGAGTAGGATACTATCTTGGAGTAGAAGTCTCCCTCCCAAAGTTAATGTTTGGTAATAATGTAGAAGAATTATCACCCGGTGAAGATTCCTTAAATAGTATCGTATTGGTATTACAGAAGGCTATATACCGTGATGTGGGGCTTAAATACACAGAAGAAGAAATATTGTCTAGCGGCGTTGCTAAATTACATATTGGTAAAAACTTTCGATTCGATGATCCAGGCGCCCCCACCGTTATCGTTAATGCTATCCGTAAATCTAGGGCGGATAGAGTATGCGATAATAACGAGACTAAGTATGAAAACAATGGCTACTCATTCAGATTTCACACTAATAAAAGGGAGACCATTTACTATGATAAGAAAAGCGATTTACTTCAGTCTTTAAAAAGCCCAAAACGAGCTATAGATAACACTACTACCGACGAAATTAGAGATGAAGATTCGCCCATAAGTGAACTTTTATCAGATAGGTTCTCCGGTATCCTGCGACTAGAGGTGCGTCTCAATGACAGACGATATATCCGTAAAGCATTTCCATCTATCAGCGATGACTTATCGTTCAAAAATGTATTCCTTAATGCCAATATAATGCAATGTCTGTTAAGCGAATGGAGAAAAACTACTGAGAATATAAGCATGATACAGCTTGGGCGTAGCGATGTTTTATCAATATTTGAAGCTGTGGCTACAGATAGACTTTCAAATAACTATAGCTTAAGAGACAGTCTTTCAATCGCGGCAGCAGCGCATATTATAAACGCAACATCGTTGGACTATTTGCGGAGATTGATTGAAAAGTATTACGGAAAAAGAGACTGGTCTAGACTAAAGAAAAAACTCATCAACCCAGAATCAAACCGCTCCTCATACTTTAAAAAAGTTGAAAAAGAACTACAAGAATACAATCCTATTAGGCTATGACGGCAACGATTCAGTTGATATTGTTGTTAATATATGGTAAGTTAATAAGGAGAAGCTATGAAATACTTTTTAATCGCAAGAGTATCAAGAGAGGAGCAAATCGAAGCACTTCCAGCCCAAAAGAAGCGGCTGTTCGATTATGTGAAAAATAAAGGTGTAACCGATTACACCTATTTTGAATTCAACGAATCGGCATTCGACACCAAATTGCGTAAGGAATTCGGAAAGATTCTGAGTGCGGTTCAGAAAGAGACCAAGAAGAACAAGGCGGTTGTGGTGTTTGATAAGATAGACCGCTTTACTAGGGATTCGTCGCAGGAAGAGGTAAAGCAATTCAAGGAAATGTTGCGAGACGATAAAATCGAGCTCCACTTTCCCCACGACAATCTATTTCTAAATAGTAAATCACCAGCAGCAGACCTGTTCAGATTGGGTATAGGCATGGAGCTGGCTTCATATTATGCCCACACAATCGGCGATAATGTTAGGCGTAAATTCGAGCAGATGATTAGTGATGGATATTATCCGAGACAAGCCCCATACGGTTATTTAAACATCAATAAGGGCACAGAAAAGGAGCCCGATAGGGATATTGTCATCAACGAAGAACAAGCACACTATGTGCGAGAAATCTATCGCCTGAGGCTTCAGGGTATGTCATATGAATATATATGCTCAAAGATGTATGAAGCTGGTATGCATAGTAATAAAGGCAACAAAATGGTAAAAAGCGTCATCGCATCCATTCTATCAAACAAATTTTACATTGGAATAATGAAGTTCGGTGGTAAAGAACTGCCGCATCGCTACCCTCACATAATCCCAGACGATGTATTCTATGCTTGCCAGACGGTAAATAGCAACCGCAAAAAGACAAAAACTAAGTCGCAAACCAAGACAGTATATACCTTCGGTAATAGAATCGTTACCTGCAAACGGTGCGGTCGCACTATTTCCTCATACACCAAGAAAGGACATAATTATTTGCGTTGCGCCAGCAACTCGGCTTGTCATAACCCAAACTGTGCCGAGTGCATAGTGGAAGAAACGGTTGAGAAGACTCTGCAATCCGTAAGAATAAATAAGGAACTAAGCGACGATATAATCTCTGCGTTAAGAGAGCGTTATGCCAACAATGAAATATTCAAGAAGCAGTCGAGAAAGGCAATACAAGCGGAATACGACAGGCTAACGGAACAATTAGCCACGATGTATCAAGACCGTTTGGATGGTAGAATTACCACTACTTTCTATGACAAATTTGCATCAGAAACAACTGCGAGACGTGATGAATTAGAACGCCAGATCGCCAAGCTAGATGGCGATGACGGAGACTTAGAAATTAACACTTCTTATCTGTTAGACCTAGTGTGCCGCATGGAAGAATTATACAAGAGTTCGAAACCAGCGCTAAAAAACAAATTATTAAGATTCCTATTTTCGAACCTGCAATTGGACGATAAAAAACTCTATTTTGAACTCAACGACCCCTTTAAAACTATCAGTGCTACAACAAAAAAGCACGACAAGCGTGCCAACATGTTTTCAATGGCAGGGGCGGCAAGACTCGAACTCGCGACACCTGGTTTTGGAGACCAGTGCTCTACCACCTGAGCTACACCCCTTTGTAAACTTGTCAGTGCCTTTTCTAAATAAGTTACTCACTAATTTTATCATAAAATTTACACAAAACATAGAATTTATGCTAAAATAAAATATGATGAAAATACTCATGCTTGGTTGGGAACTGCCACCCCACAACAGTGGGGGTCTTGGCGTGGCTTGTTTAAATATGGCACGTGCTCTTTCGCGTCAAGGCGCCGAGATTGATTTTGTAGTACCATATGAAGCCAAACATCCAGAAGTTAACTTTATGCATATACTTCCGGCCACTCATCTCGATCCAATTTATCGCTACGGTAATGGCGCTTATGAAACAATGCGTCTACTTGATAAAATCATTCCAACAGAAAACCACGAATTAATATCATTACGTGACGTTCAGGAATCTTATTGTGAATTTGTTGACAAATATTTAAAGGAATATAAGCCAGAAGTAGTCCACGCTCACGACTGGCTGACTTACGAAGCCGGTATTTTAGCCAAAAAAAATTACGGTATTCCACTTGTTGCACACGTCCACGCCACTGAGTTTGACCGGGCTGGTATGCACACTGGAAACCCCCTAATTCACGAAATTGAATATGAAGGTCTGATGCTGGCTGATAAAATCATTGCCGTGTCAGAATCTACCAAGCGAATTATTCACGAAAAGTATCATATCCCGCTTAATAAAATCGATGTAATATACAATTCACTAGATGAAAACTACGAAAATTCCGATTACCATTTTAAAGACCAGACTTATGGTTTTTTGCTCAAACAAAAACAAGAAGGCTACACTATTGTATCAACGGTCGGACGTTTTACAGTGCAAAAAGGACTACAGAATCTAATGCGTGCTGCAGCACTGGCTATTTCTAAAAACCCCAAACTAATTTTTGTCTTTGCCGGCGATGGCGAAGAAAGAAATGAATTGATTGAGCTTGCCGCCGACCTCGGCATATCTAAAAATGTAATATTTACCGGGTTTATTCGTGGCAAAAAGCTTCGCGACATTTATTCTATTTCTGATATATTCGTAATGAGTTCGGTATCCGAACCATTTGGCCTTACGGCACTAGAAGCCGCTCACCATGGCGATGCATTAATTCTCACTAAGCAATCAGGCGTGTCAGAAGTAATTTGGTCGGCAATGACCTATGATTTCTGGGACACTCAAAAACTCGCCGACGAAATATTATCGATTGCTGAAAATCCTGCACTTAAAGAATCCTTGCAATCAAACATTAAAAACGAATACCATACAATCTCGTGGAATGAGGTTGCCAAAAAATGTTTGAAGGTTTATAATAAAATAGTAAAACATAAGGATTATTAAGGGTGCGCGCGATTTGTTTATATCTACACATTCATCAGCCACTCCGTTATCGAGAGTATTCAATTTTTGATGTCGGAAATGATTCCAACTATTACAATGATAATTTTTATGGTCGTCAAAGCAACGAACGCATCTTTAAGAAAGTCGCTAAGAAAAGTTACTACCCAATGCTTAGGCTTCTTCTTGATAATATGAAAAAATACCCCGAATTTAAAGTCTCGTTTAGCATCACCGGCACCTGGCTCGAACAAGCTGAAAAATGGGAGCCAGAATTAATCAAGCTCATTCGCGAGATGGTGAGTCTCGGTCAATGTGAGATAGTCGGAGAGACCTACTACCACTCGCTAGCTTATTTCTATAATCTCGACGAGTTTAATGACCAGGTCAAAATGCACGCCGAAGCCATCAAAAGGATTTTTGGCGTGAAGCCTAAAGTCTTTCGCAATACCGAGTTTGCCTACAATGATTCCCTCGCTCGCTGGGCCGAAGCTGAGGGCTATGAGGCAATTCTTGCCGAAGGCTGGGACAAAATACTCGACTGGCGTAGCCCTAATCACGTCTATCGCCCTACCGGTTGCAAAAATCTAAAACTTCTTCTTAAAAATTACCGTTTATCCGATGATATCGCCTTCCGTTTTTCCAATCGTGGCTGGAGCGAATGGCCACTTACTGTACCCAAATACCAAAAATGGCTAGACGATGATTGTTTGCGTGGCAATCTTATCAACCTCTTTATGGATTTTGAAACCTTTGGTGAACACCAATGGGAAGATACCGGTATATTTGATTTTATGAACACCCTAATTTCGTCCTGGTTATCCGAATATGAAAATAAATTTGTCACCGTCTCCGAAGCGGCAAACCTGGAGCACCCAGTTGCCGAAATATCGATGCCAGACACCGTAACCTGGGCCGACACCGAACGTGATTTGTCAGCCTGGCTCTCTAATTCGATGCAGCGCTCTGCTATGGAACAAGTCTATGCTTTACGCGAGCAAATTCTAAACACTCACGACGGCAAATTAATCTCCGACTGGCGCTATCTCACTACTTCCGACCATCCATATTCGATGTGCACCAAGTATTGGAATGATGGCGATGTCCACGCCTATTTTTCCGCCTATGCCTCGCCATACGAATCATTTATGTATTTTATGAATGTTTTAAGAGACATTGAATATAGAATCAAAAAATAATCCCCTTAAAGGGGATTATTTTAGCGTTTCTTTTCCTTGACTTCGTTTCGACCAAGATTTTTCTTAGTCTCTGTGAATACAACGTGTTTTCTCAGAACTGGATCATACTTCTTTAAAGATAATTTGTCAGGAGTATTCATCGTGTTCTTTTTGGTGTAGTAAGCACGAACACCCGATTCTTCCGAAACGAGGCCAACGAGTTTGCGTTTAGTATTATTCTTCTTTGCCATAATTAAAACTATTCTACCACAGAATATAAAAAATGGCAAGGCTTATTGCCTTGCCGTAGCAAATTAGGGTAACTTTCCACTGCCTCCGCAGTAGATGCATTTCCGACGATGAACGTCATAGCCAGTACCATCACAGTGGTAGCACTTTTTGGGCTTATAGCCCAGGCCACACTCCGCTACGTGTCTGTCACGCTCTTGTTCGGAAAGAAACGGCTTTCCACATCTCGGACACGACCAAGTCACTCATATCACCACCTTTCAAAAAGACTATATATAATATATATTATATATCGTAAAGCATTATATTATATAATAGGTTGTCTTGCAAGCAAAAGCTCAATGAATGCTCGCATATCTTTCATCGTATTACTCTTATCGGCTTCCACGAAAATTTCCGGCTCATCTAAAAACACAAGTGTAGTGACTAAAGCATAAACAGTCTTTAAGAGTCTAATAAATTCTGCGTCGTCTTTTTCGTTAAACTCATAAACCTTATCGTGTACTTCATCAAATTTGTCTTGCATCACAAACAAAATATGTCCGTGCGTAACTTTATAATCACGATATTTCAAAGAATTATTGAGCAGAAACTTATAAAATTGTAGCTGCAACATATAATTATACAAGCTCGGCACCGAATCCCACTTCTCCGGATGATACGCCCCAGTCTTATAATCATAAATCTCGATAGTTTTATTAGTTTCATCTACTATAATATGGTCAATTTTCCCCGTGATAGGCACACCATCCACCACGATTTTTTCTGTATAAAAATTTACTTCCGCTAATCCCTGACGAATAATGCTACCAAATTGCTCTAAATCTAATCTCAAATTTTCTACGCCCTTTTCGCGTAAGATATTTTTATCCTCTTCACTCGCATCACATTTTTTCACTGCCTCAAGATAAAACTCAACTGCTTCTTCATCAGATAAACCTGTCTTGGTTACCTGTTCAAAAGTCAGATGCATTAAATTGCCTAGTGTGAGAGCCCAAGTATCTGGCCCACTCGGTGCACCCAGCACATATCTCTCAAAGAAGGACTGAGGCCCACCGTATATAATATCCACAAAATTGGTAAGAGCTGATGCCGACATCTTAAATCCAGACATCTTATCTTTGTAAAATGCTCTCATATCGGGAGAGTTAGCCACGTAAGCCGTCAGCCAGTTTCTGATATTTTGTTCGCGCAATGAATAATCAATATATCCTTGCATTTCCACTACCTTTTTAGTAGGTAGAAATGGCGAAATGACGCTTTCTCTCCCTAATTCATCCTTTGATACGAATTCTTCAAAATACTCCAAGCGTTCCGGCGATTTATCATTAAAATCACGCAAGGAATTAGTGATATAAAGCGTACTTTTAGCCCGAGTCAGAGCTACATATAGAACCCGAATTTTCTCGCTATCAGTAATACCAGTATGACGAATCTGGGTGAGATTTGCCGGCAAGGAAAGAAAAGTATTATTTCCTTTGCCTTTACCCCAAGCCGTGTGGTCTGCCGAAATAATAAATACGTATTCAAACTCCAACCCCTTAGCTTTATGTGCAGTCAAAATTTGCACCGCCTCATCCGCCTCACGATAAGGGCTAGAACTAGTGATTGGCATTTCGGCCGCTTCATAATCGTCAAGCATCTCCACCAGATCGTGAAGCCTTAAGGTCTTCTCGCCAAAGTGTTTTTGGAGCTTTCCTCTTAAAGTCGCTAAATTTTCATAAAACGAAAACCTACCATATTCATCAAGATCTTGAATTTTCATTAATGTCGTAAAATATCCCAGCATCCCTGTCAAAGTATCCGAAAATGATTTTTGCACCAAATTCGCGATATTTTCCGCCACCGCCTTAAATTTCGGCTCTTCATCTTCCATCAAACAATCAATAATTGATTTTCGTTCCATCCTAGCTTTTGCTGCTAGTTTTAAAACCTCTAGCATCGGCAAATCGAAGAAAGGATAAGACAGTATTTCCATTATTTGCACAGTTGGTTTTTTCTCGTTAGCAATTTCGTCTATAAATCTCGCGAGCACAAATAATTGGTGCATCCGTTCGTCTTCAAACAAATTATCCCGTTTCTCATAAGCAATCTTAATCTCACTATGGGCTTTTAAATATGGCAGAAGTGGCTCAAAATATTTCGATTTATAAGAAATTACAGCAATATCGTTCTGCTTTACGCCACTCTTAATTAATTCAGCAATTTTATCTGCCACAAATCCAAACTCCGCATCTGAGGAATTAAATTCATAGCGGTAAATCTGAGAATTCGCCGGCGTTTCTTTGTGTGCCAGAAGTTCCTTGTCACCAAATCGATCCGGAGCTTGCTCGATAATATGATGTGAAAAATCTAATATCTCTTGGGTGCTCCGATAGTTTTCTGTTAGCGCCATTACTTCAGCCGTGTAGTGCTTTTGAAAATCAGTTAAATTCGAACTAAGTGCCCCCTGAAATTCGTAAATCGCTTGATCATCGTCTCCCACCGCCATAATCATTGGCTTTTCGTAGTCGGTAAGTTGTTTAACAATTTCAAACTGTGATGGGTTAGTATCCTGAAACTCGTCAAGCAGAATGTATTGATACCTCTCCTGTAAACTCATTCTAAACCCAGCATCATCGTGAAGCGCTTTTACCGCCTCATCAATCATATCATCAAAATCAAATAGCCCGTGTTCCCTTAAAAATTCTTCATACGACGCCATTAACCGAGAAAGCGACAATAATTTTTTATTAGCAATTCTATCTTTCAAACGATAGTTCCCTGCGCCATCCTTTTCAAAATTGTCATTTCGCCATTTTGTGAGTGGCGCAACACTCTCTGCGTCTTCTGCGTTTATAATTGCCTGTTTTAGACTTCGTGAAAGTAGCGCAATCGAACGCTCAATATTTTTAAGTATCGGCTTATCATTTTCGTGGCCTTTTAATATTTCAAAAATCGGCAAGTAAGCATTTTCAAGTGATTCCTTAAACTTCCGCGGAACAATTCTTAAAAGATATGGCGAAATAACATCAGAAAGCACCGCTGAATCCTCAATATTTTGCTTGGCAATCGTCCCTAAATCTTCCGCTGTGAGATTAGCCGCCTTAGCCTCTGAAATCACAGAAATAATATCTTTAATTTTATCGCCTCTTAAAATATCGTTTCCGGACAATTTTTCCTGCAAGAGCTTTACAATTTTATATTGCGTCACCTCGTCGATTGCCGCATCGAGCTGCCGGTCATAATTTTCGGCATAATTCTTATATTGTGCCAAAATTTCTTGTCCGAAAGCGTGATAAGTCCCGATATTTACTTTAAGACCTTCTTTTCCAACAATGCTCTTTAATCTTTCGCGCATATTTTTCGCGCCACTATCCGTAAAAGTCAAACACAAAATGTTTTCTGGGTTAGTGTCGGTATTTTTTAAAATATAGGCGACTTTTTCAGATAATAATTGCGTCTTGCCCGTACCAGGACCAGCTAAAACCAAAAGCGGTCCGTCTAAATATTCGACTGCTCTCTTTTGTCCTGCATTCAAGCCCATTTTTCACTCCTAGAAATCAAATCTGATAGATGTGGCAAATCATCAGGTAGAGCAATCTCACCACGCTTGATTTTTTTAAGCGCCGAAACACCTTCCACAGTTTTCTCAGGTTGATAATCGGGATTACCCCTTAGCAAATCACCAAATTCATAATTTCGAGACGGGTAGCCACAAGTTAGTTTCAAATCTCCAATACCACAAACTAAGTCTACCGTCCGTGAATCCGCCCCATTGTAGGCCAAAATACTTCTCATCTCATCTGCTACTTCAAAAATGAATTCTCGCCAAGCATCGGTTTCACGTTTTAAGCCTAGAATTCCAGCCAAAATAGCGTAAACATTCTTAAGGGCTCCGCACATCAAAACGCCCCGCTCATCGTCGGTAAAATCAAATGAAAGATAATCGGTAGAAAATAGTTTAATCACTCGGTCGTCAGTGGCAGTAAGTTTAGTTTTTTTGCCAGCCTTAATATCATCCGCAAAACCAGGGCCAGACAAGACCATATAATCCTTAAAATTATCAAATGTATGGTCAGATAAAATCCCCTTCGTTGCCACAATCAAGGGTACATTTTTTGGTAAATATGGCAAAACATACGGTGTAGCCTTAGAAGGTACTGCGAGTAGAATATATTTTGCCCCCTTTAACACATCAGATAAGCTTTCCCGCTCAACCTTTGAATCATAATAATCAATATCATAGCCTTTATCTGCTAGTATTCCTCCTAGCGCTGTGCCGAAAGCTCCCGCTCCCATAATCGCAATTTTCATTTTTTATTACTCCTATAATTATTAATTGCATCTCTCAGGGCATCGTGCCCCAAAATTGAACAATGAAATTTATGTTTCGGCAGATTTCCGAGATAGTTATCGATATCCTTCGCTGATATTTGTAGTGCTTCATCCAATGTTTTACCTTTAGCCAGTTCAGATAATGCCGATGTCGAAGCAATCGCCGAGGCACAACCATAAGTCTTCCAACGTAAATCAAAAATTTTGTCATCTTTTACTTTGATATACATCTTCATCTGGTCGCCACAAATCGGATTCCCGACTAAACCCACTGCATCATAGTCAAACTTCGATTCGTCGCCCATTAAAAAATTTCGCGGGTTCAAAAAATGATCTTTTACCGTGTCAGAATAAACCCAGTCACCCGTATCGCTTTTACCGTCACTCATTCATACTCCTTATCTTAATTGTACTCATACCTTGTAAATTTGCAATAATCTGCGGCAGCACAGCCATCACTTTTTCCACATCTTCCATCGTATTTGAAAGGCCAAAAGAAAATCTAATCGACGAATGCGCCACTTCTGCATCACCAGTTTTAGCCATCAAAACGTGAGAAGGCTTAATATCACCGGCCGCACAAGCTGAACCAGTAGAAACAATAATACCCTCAGCATCAAGATATAATTGTATCGATTCTCCTTCCGCTGCCTCAAAAGATGCATTTAGAATATTTGGCAAAGATTCCCCTTTTTTAATATCGGTATTTAGGCTGCTACCAGGTATTTCATCTAAAATCCGCTTCGCCAAAGTATCACGCAGTCCGCGCACTTTTTTATCATATATTTCCCAAGTAACATTTTTCTTTGCGTATTCCAGCGCTGCCTTAAATCCAGAAATTCCTACCGTATTATAAGTCCCGCCTCGACGCTTCTTTTCTTGATTCCCACCAATAATCAGAGGTTTAAAGGGCACGTCAGTCCGTACATAAAGCGCTCCTACGCCTACTGGCCCGCCAATTTTATGAGCCGAAAATGTCGCGTAATCTAAACCGAGCTTTTTTACATTTATCGGCATTTTACCAAGCACCTGAGTTAAATCAGAATGCAGATATTCGCCATCTTTTTTCTTGGGTAATTCCAAAAATTCACCCGTTTCATTATTTGCAAGCATATAAGAGTATAGCTTAGGATTTTTATCTCCACTATAAATTTTGGCACTTTCTATTATCGAGTGATGTTCTAATGGCGAAGTATCGATTTTATATCCTTCAAAAGTCCGAATTACTGTGTTATTCGCTTCCGACGCCGAAGCCGTAAAAATAATTTCTTCCGGCTTAGCATTTATTAATTCAGCAAGGAGTTTACGGCAATCTTCTACCTCATTAAGCGCTAAATGCCCCGGCGTGTGAAGCGCCGAAGCATTAGCAAATAACTCTTTTTCCGCTCTATGCATAGCCACCACCACCTCGTCAAGAAGCGGTGACGTAGCTGCATAGTCAAGGTATACCATTAGAATACTTCTTTTTTGTGGCGATACTTTTTCACTGACTTCACAATTGAAAAGATAATCGCACTAACCGTTAAGATAAATATTACCAAAAACCAAATCGGGCAAGCAATCAAGATACGGTGATTAGTCGAAACTTCACCCATATAAGTAATCGTCTGCGTTACATCGTAAATACCAAGCGGCGAAATTCCCTCAATATTGCGACCCATCGAGCGAGTCGTATCTGGCATAATTACTTCCTCAATAATACCGCTTTCACCCTCGGTCGGATAAATCGTCGCTGGCGAAAAGACACTTTTAACTTCCAGAGCAACTTTTGCGATTTCGTGTACATTACCTTCGTTTTTGAGCTCCGCACCTATTTCAATTGGCATACTAGTCACAAAACCAGGGACAGTATTTTTGATAATCTCACCCTTGCGCTCGGTCTCACCAGCAATCCCGGCATAAATTAGGCTTGCCATCTCAAACACGTTTTTAACGGCCAAACCTTCGCCACCAGCACTATCCTCAGCTGAGCTCACCAGAATAGCTGCATACTGACCACCGGCCGGTGCAGTCTCCGGAACTTTAATAGTGAAATTAATTTTTGTCGAATCATTTGGCTTCACTGTCCCAGTCGGATTTTCAATAGTAATCCACTTAGTGATTTGGGTGTGTTCAGTCGAGGTGACTAAATCCGCATCATACCCTTCACCCACTACACCATAGGCCGAAATTTCTGTCTTATACGAAAAATCACCTTTTGCGCCATCAGGATTAACCACCGTAATCGAACCTTTGTATGTTTCACCAGGTTTGAGCTCAATCATTTGGCTCATCGGAGTCACCGTGAACACATTTAAATCTTCCATATTCCTCCATTACTTACTTGTTATCTATATTATAACACGGGAATTATTCAATTTTTAAAATTTTTCCAGTTCCATATTCTAGATGGAGTAACCTTTGATTCTTAGAACCTCTATATCTCAGACTCAAATCTTTTAGCCCAATAATAAATGGCCCATCAATCAAAGCATCCAATGATTTTAGAAACTCCCACTGTGGCCCACCGGCTTTTTTTATTTGTTCATAGGTAAATCCTGAAAATGACCAGACGTTCCAACTTAAGTTTTTGCGCACCCAGTCTGCAATTTCTTTACAAGCCTCTGGTTGGACAAATGGCTCACCCCCGCAAAAAGTCAAACCTGCTTGCCCCTTGAATTGGCTTAACCTCTCACAAATTTCATTGGTGCTAACGAGAAATCCTCCTTGATAGTCCCAGGTTTCTGGGTTTTGGCATTCTTTACAATGATTAGGACAACCCTGAGTCCAGACCACTGCTCGAAGACCATCACCGTTCACGATGTTGTCGTGTTCCAGCGGCCCAGATAGCCGAATCATCCCCTTAGGTGGCTGCGGAGCAGAGTGCATCCGCTCGACAGCCATTTTGTCCCAATCAATTTTCTCTGGCATTTTATTTACCCTTTGCACAGCTACAAACTTTTTCGAAAGGCACATCGCCTTCTAAGCGTCCACAATGTGGGCATCTTTCGCCTTTAATAATGCCGGAGAAGCCACAAACTGGGTCACGATCTACTGGGTGGTTTACGGAACCATAACCAATCCCGCAATCGTGCATCTTACGAATCACCGCCTCAAAAGCTGCAATGTTTTGTGATGGGTCACCATCGAGTTCGATGTAAGTAATGTGCCCAGCGTTACAGAGATTATGATACGGCGCTTCAATTTCAATCTTCTCAAAGGCCGAAATTGGGAAGTATACTGGCACGTGGAACGAATTAGTGTAGAACTCGCGGTCAGTGACACCTGGAATCTTGCCGAATTCTTTGCGGTCAAGTTTAGTAAAGCGACCAGCGATACCTTCAGCCGGCGTTGCAAGCAGTGAGAAGTTTAATTTATACTTCTTGCAATACTCATCACATCTTTCACGCATATGAGTAATGATATCAAGACCAAGTTCGCGCGAATCTTCATCTTCACCGTGATGCTTACCGGTCATCGCAACGAGAGTTTCTGCGAGACCGATAAAACCAATCGAGAGCGTCCCGTGTTTAATCACATCGCGTAAAGTGTCATTCCAACCGAGTTTTTCTGAGCCAAACCAGTTGCCTTGCCCCATCAAGAATGGGAAGTTACGTACGTGCTGGTTGGCCTGGAAATCAAATCTTTCCAGAAGCTCATCCTTCACTAAATCCATTTTCTCGTCTAATTCTTTATAGAATCCATCCCAATCTGCTTCTTTTCTTTCACCAAGGCAAATTCCGTGTTTAATACCAATCCTTACTAAGTTTACAGTAGTAAAGGATAAGTTACCACGACCGGTCACAATACCATCCGACTCAGGGAATACAGAAGCAAATACCCGAGTCCGACAACCCATCGTCGCAATTTCCGTACGATAATCGCCCTTCTTGTAGTATTTTAGATTGTATGGTGCATCGATAAAGCAGAAGTTCGGGAACAAACGCTTTGCCGACACTTGCATCGCTTTTTTAAACAGATCGTAGTTCGGATCATCCGGCTCGTAGTTAATCCCTGACTTCACTTTGAAAATCGAAATTGGAAAAATCGGCGTCTCACCTTTACCAAGACCATTTTCCGTGGCTTGGAGTAAGTCCATCGAGACCAACCGCCCCGCCGGAGTAGTATCAGTACCGAAATTAATCGAAGTAAATGGCACCTGTGCGCCAGCACGCGAATGCATAGTGTTTAGATTATGTACGAAACCTTCCATTGCCTGCAAAGTCTCACGCTCGACGTCCTCATTTGACGCTTCGACCACTTCTTTTGGCCATTTAGCCTTTTCAAGCTTCTTGTCGTCGCCATATTCATAATTATCTTTGACTTCTAGCTCAATCTTTTTCTTGGTGAATTTGTTATATTTAGCCAAATTTCGCTTCAAGGCCTTACGGAATGATTTATTCACACCTGGCGCCATCGCATAATCAAAATTCGGAATCGACTGACCACCGTGTTGCTCATTCTGATTAGCTTGAAGTAAAATCGCCGCTAGCGCCCCATACGAACTAATAGAATTCGGCGTACGAAGATGCCCGTGGCCAGTGTTAAAGCCTTTCTCAAATAAGACAAATGGATCAGATTGGCAGCAAGTCAAAGTCCCAGTTGCATAAAAATCAAGATCGTGAATATGAATATCACCATTATCATGCGCTGCGGCAATATCTGGCCGAAGTAGAAGCGACTTAGCAAATACTTTGGAGCCTTCCGCGCCAAATTGTAACATCTTACCCATTGCCGAGTTCCCATCGACGTTGGCATTCGAACGCTTCACATCTGAATCTTCCGACGCAGCAGCGTGCGAAATCGTCCGATAAATCATCATTAAATCTGACTTAGCGTCCCGAATTCTTGATCGCTCTTGGCGATATTGAATGTAGGCCCTTGCCGTCTTCTTGAATGAAGATTCCATCAAAACCTCTTCTACAATATCCTGAATCTGCTCAACATTCGGCGTACGTGCCTTAATCTCTTTCTCTGCGCGCTGCAATACCTTCTCTGCCAAAGCCTTCGCTCTGTCATGCTTAAACTCTTCTGTAGCGAGTCCTGCCTTCGCAATCGCCTCCGTAATCTTCTCTGGGTCAAACTTTACGATTTTCCCATCTCTTTTAACTATTCGTTTGAACATGAAATATACCTCCTTCAATGTATTTCATTTTCATTTTTAATATAATCCATGACCTTTTTGTAGGCGAATACGGTGGTAATGCTTGTGTGTATCACCCTACATCTAGTGTCTTGTATCTATCATACACCACTAAATCTAGTATTTCAAGCCTTTTATGCTAAAAATGTAAAAATTACAACAAAAAAACTCTCGTGGTGGGGCTTGATTCGCCAGGTTTTAACAATATATAAAGATGACAACAGCGGAGCGCTTGAATGTTATTAAAAATATGGGATAATATTTATATGAGAAAAGGAACTGTTAGCTTAAAAGAGTGGTGTATCGACAACGATAGGCTCGACATACTTTCTAGTTTCGATGAAAAGAAAAATGGATTTTCTGCGGCCGAAATAGGCAGAGCAATGTCCCAAAAAGTCTGGTGGACATGCCTAAAATCGGCAAAACATAGCTACTTGTGTAGTACGGCGAACAGAACAAAGGGGCGCGACTGTCCGTATTGCGCGGGTAAAAAAATCTTAGTGGGTGACAATGACCTTTTTTCCACTAACCCAGAACTAAAGGCGGACTGGTTCTATGAGAAAAATCAAGCAGAAGACTTATATCCAGAAAAGTGCACATCGGGCACACATAAAAGTGCGTGGTGGAAATGTAGTAATTGCGGTTATGAATGGAAGGCAATAATTTTTAATCGCTCAAGAGGACATGGCTGCCCGTCATGTTCTCATTCTCCAGAGACAGTGCACAAAAGCAGAGATATTTCTACTAGCGCTCCGTGGTTATTAGAAGAATGGGATTACGAACGAAATACCCTTAATCCGAGTGAAGTTCTTATTTCTTCAGACAGAAAAATATCCTGGATATGTAGTAAATGTGGCTATCGCTGGACAGCAACCCCAACGAATAGGTTTCATGCAAAATCTGGGTGCCCAAGATGTGCTGGCTCAGTCGTTGATACCGGCGTAACTGATCTTGCTACCGATAATCCAGGAGTAGCCAAAATGTGGGATTATGAAAAAAATACATTACGCCCAGACCAGGTGACTTCCAAGACCCATCAAAGAGCGTATTTTATTTGTCCAAAAGGACATAGTTTTAAAGCAAGTATCGCGAATATTTCTAGGGGGGAGGGGTGTCCAATATGCGGAAGAGAGCGAAAAGTATCGATGCCAGAACACGCGTTATTTTATTATCTGAACAAGATATTCCCAGACATAGAACAGACGTGCAGGCTTGAATGTATGGAGAATAAAGAGCTCGATCTATTCATTCCTTCAATTAGGCTAGCGATAGAATATGATGGTTCATGGTTCCACTCCAATATTGAACGTGACATAAAAAAATACGAACTATGTAAAAAGAATGGGATAAGACTAATTAATATACGTGAAGAGAAATGTCCAGAACTCCCAGGACACATGGAAACGATCATCAGGAACAATAACACTAACGAATCATTAAATGACGTTATAAGGACTCTTATCAAGCAGATCAGCCTAGAATATGACATTAATTCTGATATTGTAGTAGATGTCGATAAAGACCAAAGTGAAATACTTAGTATGTATATCACTCATGAAAAAGATAATAGCCTTGCGACTCAATTTCCGGAAATAGCAGCCGAATGGGATTACGAAAAAAATGATGGGATTAACCCCAAAATGTTTACCCCTGGTTCAAATAGGCGTGTCTTCTGGAAATGTAGTAAATGTGGACATAGATGGAAAACCGGTATCAATAGTAGAACCGGAGGAACTGGGTGCCCAGCATGTTCCAGAAAAACTGGGAGCGCGAAAAAAGCATCGGACGGCCCAGATAGATTATTAAAAAATAATGCATTGATAGAAGAATATGATTTCACGAAAAATAACTACGACTTGGACACGTTAAGGATTGGCAGCCATAAAATTGCATGGTGGAAATGCAGCAACTGTGGGTGCGAATGGCAAGCTGATATTCACGTCAGAGCACGGGGCGGGCACAAATGCCCTAACTGCAAAGCGAAACACGATGTCGATACTATTAAATAAAGATTTAGACCTCGAGCTACTCTATAATGAGCTCTTAATGAGACGTAAGGCGCCGTGGAATAACGGAAGAATAAACGACCGCCATTCGTTCCCAGAATTAAGCAAGTTATTTAAAATAATAAACTCAGGCGTAGAAGAAGAGCCGTTCTTATATCGGGGAAATCTATTCCGCATACATCAGGGATACTCCATGCTATACAACGATATAGATATGAGCAGAGAGGTACTGTGTGGGTCGATCTATGATGATGGCAGTTGTTATGTTTTGCCAATTACGAAATACGATGAGAAACTTGTAGCATACAGTTTGAATCCTGATTTTGCGAGAGATATTTATTACAAAGTGCGCGGTGATGAAACGGCCGTTATTATCCATGCCAATACAAAGGATAAATATGGCATTTACGGCAACGAACTCATAAGGGTGTTGGGCGGGCAAATGGATAAATTTTACGAAGAATATGAGGTTCTGTTCCCGCTGTCAAAAAAATATGTGGTTAAAGAATATAAAACAACACCAAATAGATTCAGATACTACAAGCGTGCTGAGGGGAAAAACTGGCGCTCCGCACACCACTAATACGGAAAGCTTCAGATGGATTAGATGGGACGGGTAGGTGGCTAAAAGTATACAAGCGATTATGAAGATCTAACCAAATTGTTGGGGATTTAACCAACAAAATTACAGGAGTAAATTACGGTTTTTGACGTGTTTTTGTCGCAAAAATGACATAAAAATAGCCCTCTATTCTTACAAGGGATTTAACAGACATTTACAGATTACGGAATAGTTGAAAACTATTTTATAAACCGTTTGGTGGGGATTACAGGGCTTGAACCTGTGACCTTACGAATGTGAATCGTACGCTCTAGCCAACTGAGCTAAATCCCCAGATTACGAAAGTATGTTATAATTATAACATGGATATCGAAAAATATAAAGACGAACTTCAAGAATTAGAAAACTTTTTGGCCTCGCCAGATGCTTTTTCTCATCCTGATTTTGCTAGTAAAAGTAAGCGTGTGGCCCTTCTTCATCAAATAATCGATTTAGACCGTCAAATTACCCAATCTGAAACAAATCTAAAAGAAGCCGAGGCCCTTATCGATGACCCAGAGCTTGGCGAAATTGCAAAAGAAGATGTAAAATCCTTGAAAGCGTCTCTCGAAAAAAACAAAGCCGAACTCGAAGAATTGCTCATTCCTCGTGACCCCGCCGATGATAAACCAGCTATTCTAGAAATTCGTGCTGGCGCCGGCGGCGACGAAGCTTCCCTATTTGCCGGTGAGCTTTACCGCCTTTATACCAAATATGCTGAAAACCATAATCTAAAAGTCGAGCTCATTAGCCAAAACGAAAACGAAGCCGGCGGCATGAAGGAAGTCATATTCAAAATTAGTGGTGATAATGCATACGGACAATTAAAATTTGAAGGTGGCGTCCATCGCGTCCAACGTGTCCCCGTCACTGAATCTCAGGGCCGCATTCACACCTCAACCGCTACCGTAGCAGTTCTTCCCGAGGCTTCCGAGCAAGATTTAGTAATTAGCCCCGAAGATTTACGTATCGACATTTACCGTTCTGGTGGGCATGGTGGTCAGGGAGTCAATACCACTGATTCCGCCGTCCGCATCACACATCTTCCCACCGGTCTCGTCGTCGCCATGCAAGACGAACGCTCTCAACAACAAAACCGTATTAAAGCTATGAACATTCTCCGCTCCCGACTTCTCGAACGTAAAAAGGAAGAAGAATTAAAATCCGCCTCTGAGGCTAGAAAATCCCTCATCGGCACCGGCGACAGAAGCGAAAAAATCCGCACCTACAACTTTCCCCAAGACCGTGTCACCGATCACCGCATCCACTACTCCCGCTCCAACATCTCTGCTGTTATGGACGGCGACATCGACGACATCATTCACGAGCTAGTAAAGCATGAAAGAGAACTCAAAGACTAAAGATTTTTACGGCCGCGATTTTATCGTGACGAAGGACGTTTTAATACCACGCCCAGAGACAGAACAGCTAATTGATATGGCGCTTGACTTGTCCGGCAAGCCCTATCTTCCTGGCGTCAAACCGAACAAACGAGTTTTACCAGAAAACCCAGTAATTCTCGACGTCGGCACCGGCTCTGGCTGCATCGCCATCACCCTAGCTTTAGAATTAAAAGAAGCCAAAGTCTACGCTACGGACATCTCAGGGCCAGCTCTTAAAATCGCACAAAAAAACGCGCAAAACCTTCACGCATCTATAATTACCATTATATCATATCTACTCGAAAAAGTCAAGGATAGCACCCTTCCCACCCCAGATATAATCGTTGCTAATCTCCCCTATGTCGACGAAGCCTGGCCTTGGCTAGATAAAAAAGCTCTGGAAAAAGAACCTTCTATTGCTCTCTACGCAAAAGACCACGGCCTAGCTCTTATCAAGGAACTAATCGCCGAAGCCTCTACCATCAAGACACCATATTTAATTCTCGAAGCTGACCCCTGCCAACATAAAAGTATTGAACACTATGCCAAGAATAATAAATATATCCTGCAGAAAACCACAGGATACATCCTTTATTTTAAAAATAAAGACGCTATTTAGCGGAATACGCTCCAAGTGTCACATTTACCGCCATCTCATTACCATCACGAAGAACTGTAAGTTGTACTGTATCGCCAGGTTGATATTCACCAATAAGAGAAGATAACGAGCCGGCTTTACCAATTTTAATACCATTTACCGCCGTAATGATATCCTTATCTTTGAGCCCTGCCTTATCCGCCGGACTTTCTTTTACAATAGCAGAATATTTCGCTGAATTATAAAGATATACACCAGCGCTTACTGGCAAATTATATTCTTTAGCGATATCAGGGGTTATTTCCACCGAATACACTCCAATATAAGCTCTCTCAGCTTTACCTTTTTCAATCAATTGCTTCAGCATACCCTTGACCGAGGAAATCGGAATTGCAAAACCCATATTTTCTGCCGAAACACCAGTTGCCGTATTAATACCAATCACTTCGCCCGCTGCATTAATTAAAGGCCCCCCGGAATTACCAGAGTTAATCGCCGCATCAGTCTGAATCATATCCGAAAGTTGCTCACTCATCGATCCAGTGCTATCTGTCGCCGTAAGCGACCGGCCCGTCCCCGAGATAATTCCTGAGGTTACAGTATTTTGATACATCCCCAAAGCATTACCAATCGCAATCACCTGTTGCCCGACCGTAATCGTCTTTGAATTCCCAAGCGTCGCTGGCTTCAGATTTGAAACCCCATCAATTTTAAGAAATGCCACGTCATTTAGCGGGTCTGTAGCTACGAGGTCCACATCTTCAAAAGTCGTCCCGTCAAAGAGCACCACGTTTATTTTCGTCGCTCCATCAATCACGTGCTTATTAGTTAAAATATAGCCATCCTCAGTCACGACAATCCCCGTCCCTGCCGCCGAAGAATCATAGCTCATTCCAAAATAACCTGTCGTTTTAATCGAAGTCACAATCGACACCACACTTTCCGATACCTTACTCACAATGTCCGCCACTGAACCCTCGACGAAATTCGCCGAATTACCATCTGCACCGTCACCCAAAATCGTTAGCGGTGTCGAAGATTTATTATAACTTAAAATGCTAAAAACCGTACTCGTACCAGCCAAAATCAAAGCCAGAAACGCCAAAATGATTGCTAGCCAATTTCCACTCTTTTTCGCCTTAGTCACAGTATCCTTTTTTGGCTCATCTTTAACTTCACTTACAATTTCTTCAGCCAAAGCCTTCTCCTTTTTAAATTTTTCTTCCTCAAAATTTTTACCCATTTCTTTTTCCATTTTCCTCCTTAGATATTAAATATTGGATTACTAAACCATATTACAATAATGCCAACCAGTATCACACCAAAAAGCACCGGTCCAATAATGTGGCGGAATCGAAAATCATCTTGATAACGAATTATCGCTTGTCGCGCATAATTATAAATAAACGCAAAAATTGTAAGTATTATCGCTACCTGTGGAATCCGAATGCCTGACGCTCCAAAAGTATAAACAATTGCCCAAGACTGGCACAGCCAAGCAATTTCCGCAAAAATCAGCCCACAAACTAGAGTTGTCATAGTAAAATCCCTATTACTCGTTTGCGAGAGCACGTGCCGACTCGCTGCATAGCCCACTAGAAACGCCAAAAATATCGTAAACACCGGGCTCTGCCCTGCAGTTACAAAAGTCGTAGCCGAAATGCCAAGAAACACCGCAATCAAAGATTGTGCCAAAGTCGCGTTTTCGCTAGATAGTGGTTTAATAATTACTAACCAAATTACATAAAACGACATCAGCACAAAATCTACCGGTAAAAGTGTATTCCCGGCATAATAAGAAAGTAACACCACGCTCATCCCGACAATCAAATCCACCAAATTTGATTTTAAATTTAGCCATAAATAGCGCCTTCTTACCGCAAAAATCCGCCATTTCGACACTAATACAAGCAAAAATCCGAACAGCGGACTACTGCTAAACACCGTAACAAGCACCGCCCCAATCCCAAGTAAAATATTCAGGAAAATATGTACCGCACCGCTTGCAATATTCCTCGATTTCCTTGCTAAAATATAATCTGCCATATGCCTATATTATAGCAGATTTCTGAAAAGAAACTTAAAAAACGAAAGCGTTTCAACACCTTAAATTCAAAAAGGTGATATAATAATAAAATGCAACCAACATTTTTTCAAAAACATCCACTCCTAAAAGATATCTTAAGTCTGGTTGGTTTTGTGGCAGCCATCATTATTGGCACCCTACTTTTAAACACCTATGTTTATCGCTCTTACAACGTCGTCGGCGCCAGTATGGAAAACACCTTACACAATGACGACCGCGTAGTTGTCAATCGCGCCATCGTTTCCTGGGATCATTTTCTCGGCAAAGAATATATCCCTGAACGTGGACAAATTATAGTATTTGTTAATGAAGACGAAGAAGCCGTCAAGGCCTACAAAGAGCAAGGGGTCAAGAATCCTATGACCTGCACCGTCCCATCCGGAGTTAATGATCAATACATCATTAAGCGCGTCATCGCCTTTCCTGGTGAACGCGTAGTAGTCGAGCGAGGTAAGATGACAATCTATAACGACGAGCATCCCGATGGTTTTGTCTATGATGACGAGTGGCGTAAATCCGCAGACGACGGCCCCAAACAGTATACTTCTGGCGAAGTTGATATGGTAGTACCAGAAGGCGAGTTATTCGTATCTGGCGATAACCGCGAAGGCTCCCATTCTTGGGACTCAAGAAATGGCCTTGGCACTATTCCATTTTGTCGTATCGTCGGCCCAGTCGTAATGAGATTATTCCCCTTTGATAAAATTCGCGGGTTTTAATTAATTTCACCGATCAGCTTGATAGATTCAGACTCTGGCAATTCCTCTACGTCTTTTAGTTTTCTCTCAATTTGCCTTGAAGCAGTTTTAGCATCGTCGATTTTATTGGCTGATTCTTGGAGCTTCTTTTGTACTCCTTCTAGCAGATCACCAAACTTCCCAAATTGCGTCTTCACTGCTCCGAGTGTCTGCCACACATCCGCCGAACGCTTCTCGATGGCAAGTGTCCGAAAACCCATCACTAGACCATTAAGCATTACCGGCAACGTCGAAGGTGAGGCAATGGTAATCTTATATTTCTTACGTACCTCATCAGAAAGCCCCGGAATCCGGATAATCTCCGCATATAGTGACTCCGTCGGTACAAACATCACCCCAAACTCCGTCGTCACCGGCGGCTCCAAGTATTTCGTAGAAATCTTCTTCGCTTGTTCTTTCACATCGGTCGCCAAAGCTTTTTGGTAAGTCGCAATCTCTGTTTTATTACCACTATCATACGCTGCGATTAGTCTAGAATAATTTTCCACCGGGAATTTCGAATCAATCGGGAGATAAACATTATCTTCCTTCCCTGGCATCTTAACCGCAAATTCCACCCGGTCGCTCGAACCTGGCTTTGTCGCAATATTTTCCTCGTATTGTGATTTGTTTAACATATCTGCAATAATCGCACCGAGCTGAACTTCTCCATAAATCCCACGCGTTTTCACACCTTCCATCACTTTCTTAAGATCACCCACTCCAGTCGCCAAATTTTTCATTTCACCAAGGCCTTGATAAACCTGCGTTAGCTGTGTCGAAATCGACTTAAAACTCTCATTAAACCTTTTCTCGACCGAAGCCTTCAGCTTCTCATCCACCGTCTCGCGCATTTCTTCTAATTTTTTCTCATTGCCAGTCTGGAGTCTTTCCAGATTCTCAGCAATTTCCTTACGGTTTTCACGAAAATTCCGGTCAATTGCAGGATTTATCTCTTTAACCTGCCCCTCCATCCGAATCAACCGCTCCTCCATCGACTTAAAATCCGCCGAGCCTTCCGCCCCCTTAGGTTTCTTAAACAAAACCACCAACAATAAAACTATTATTATTACCCCTATAATCATTAACGCTATATCCATAAAAAAATTATAGCATATCCTACCGAAAATATGCTATAATAAACCTATTGCCGACTTAGCTCAGCTGGTAGAGCAACGGTTTTGTAAACCGTAGGTCGTCGGTTCAAACCCGACAGTCGGCTCCAGAAGAAGACAAATAACAATAGTACGACGCGAAAGCGTCGTAATTTAATTACGGATAGCTAAAAATCAAGAACTTGTTCTTGTATTTTTAGATAGACGGAATTAAATAGAGCGTGATCTTATCACGCTCGTACTATTTTTTTTCCGGACCGGAAACAGACTGTACGAAGTACAGTCGGCTCCATTTTAGTAATTTTGTGCTTTTATTTCAAAATACGCTTGCGGGTGATTACATACTGGACAAATCTCCGGCGCATCTTTACCAATTACGATATGTCCACAGTTTCGGCACACCCAAATTGTATCGCCGTCGCGTGAAAAAACTTTTTTATCTTTCACATTAGAAAGCAATTTACGATATCTTTCTTCGTGCGACTTTTCAATCGCTGCTACACCTTCAAATTTTTCAGCTAATTCAGTAAAGCCTTCCTCGCGCGCCGTCTTTGCAAAATTTTCATACATATCCGTCCATTCATAATTCTCGCCATCAGCGGCCGCTTCTAGATTTACTTCCGTTGGCTCCACCTCGCCACCGTGAAGTTCCTTATACCACATCTTAGCGTGCTCTTTTTCATTCAGCGCCGTCTCCGCAAAAATTGCTGCAATTTGCTCATAACCATCTTTTTTCGCCTTCGACGCAAAATAATCATATTTATTGCGCGCCTCTGACTCACCAGCAAACGCCTTCTTTAAATTTTCTTCAGTCTTAGTCCCATCATATTTAGTTTTCATTTTTCCTCCTTTCAAATAAAAATATTAAATTGCCGTATAGCCACCATCTACCGGCATAATTAAACCAGTCACATACGAGGCTTCTTTCGACGCCAAGAACACCACTGCCGCATCCAATTCGCCTGGCTTACCGTAGCGCTCCATCGGCACGTGAGTCTTAGCAAACTCTTGAAACCTAGGTGTATCAAGCACTGCCTTAGTAAGCTCTGTCTCAAAATATCCCGGGCAAATCGCATTACAAGTAATACCAGAAGTCGCAAGCTCCGCCGCCACGGCCCGCGTGAAATTCACCACCGCACCCTTACTTGCGTGATACGCCACCGTATGAATTTCGGTGTTCCCCACCAACCCATACATTGACGCAATATTAATAATCCGCCCATAATGGTTCTTCTTCATAATATTTGCAAACGCTCTCGTCATCTTAAACACCGAAGTCTCATCCGTCGCAATAGTAAAGTCCCACTCTTCATCTGTCATCTCAAGCACACCTTTATCCTTAGACGAGCCGGCACAATTTAGCAAAATATCAACCTTCTTAAAATGTTTCTCCGTCTCCGCCGCCACATTATTGATGTCATCCGTCGAAGTCACATCGCATTTAATTGCAAGCACATCCTTGGCGCCCGCCTCAATCAATTTCGGCTTAAACTCCTCGAGTCTCTCAATCCTTCTTGCCAAAATCACTAAAGATGCCCCTTGCCTAGCCAACGCCAAAGCCATTTGCTGCCCTAGCCCCGATGAAGCACCAGACACTACTGCTACGCATCCCTTAAGTTCAAACATATTATCTCCTTTCTTCTTCTAATTATAGCAATAAATATGCTAAAATAAAACTATGGAAAAATCTCGTAGCAAAACTATTGTGAATGCTGGCTATCTGTTTATTTTGATCAACTTCTTACTGGCTGTTTTTAATCTACTGGTCGGATTTTTGTCAAACTCACTCGCTATCGCTTCTGACGCCATTCATAGCCTGACCGATTCTGTCTCCGGTTTTCTTATCATTATCAGTGAAAAATTAGCCAACCACAAAAAACTCAAAAACCACCGTGTCAAAATAGAGCGCATAACCACTATCGTCATCGCACTTATCATCATTGCCGTTGGCGTCGAAATCATCATCGCCTCAATCAAAAACATCATTACGCCAGAAGAAGTCGACTATTCCATCCCAACCATCATCGTAGTCATTGCCTCTGTCGCGACCAAATACCTACTCGCCAGATACTTAAAGACCACCGGCAAAGCCATCAAATCAAATGTACTAATTGCCTCCGGCGCCGAAACCTTAAATGACACCTGGATTTCCGTCGCCGTCTTAGTTTCCGCCTTAATCTACGTAATATTTAAAGTCGACATTAGCTCCTACATCAGCCTAGCCATTTCTCTTGTCATTGTCAAAGTTGGTCTAGAATTCATCTTCCCGCACTTAACCCACCATCACCACCATCATCTTGAACAAAACCCTGACCACGACCATTGCGGCAAAAATAATTAAAATCACAAAAATGGAGCCGCGAACCGGGTTTGAACCGGTGACCTCATCCTTACCATGGATGCGCTCTACCAACTGAGCTATCGCGGCACCTACGACTATTATATCACACTTCTTTATTATTCTTCCGGATTTTCGCCATCTTTTATTATCCGCACAATATCTTTACCATCCTTAATAGTTCCTCTAATGTTATCTCTTGTCAAAGCCGAAATCACCTCAATAATTCCGGCCACCGTAGTAATCACGCCCATTATAATATATCCAGGTATATCAATTGAATCCGACACAATAATAAAATACGGCCCGATAATCAGTTCGAGTACCATCAATACCAACATAAATTTCCAACGGAAATCCTTATTCTCGCGATTCTTGTAAGTATTAATCGCACCAAGCACACCATTTAGTGTCGTAAACCCACCCGCCATCAAATTCAAAATCTTATTTGTAAAGCCTTCGTTAGATAATAAAAACACTCCAAGACCCGCTACTAGCATATAAAGCAAAGTCTCCGCAAACTGCGAAAGCAACACTTTTCTCCCGGCGATTTTTTCTTCACGGCTATCATCAAAAATTCTATCAAAATTCGCCTTCATATAGCCAAACCGATACACCGCCCAAAGTGACAGAATAGTCCCAAGCGAAGTAATCAGTATAGGCAAAGATTTCGTATCATTTCCTTTACCATTTAACGCCGCAATAAACATCATCACACCCGCAAATAGCATCATAATCGACGAAGCGATTTTGTTTTTTAAGAATATTTTATATGCACTAAATCCGCGCTTGACTAACTTATTCATAATACCATTTTAGCACAAAAATAGCACCCGTGTATGGTGCTATTAATTATGAGATTATTTATTTCGCTTAATTGCTACATAGGCAAAACTAATCAACGAGCAAATCACTACAGCTACAAGTCCAGTTGCTACCGCACCGCCAGTTACACCAGTAAAAACACCAGTGTCAGCCGCAGCTGGCTCATTAAATTATATTTGTAAACATTTTTATTAAAAAAGCCCCCACAGGGGGGCAAGGGGAAAAATTCTAGCGTACCTTTACGGCACGCGCCATAATGATTTTAGATGCAGCAAGCATCTCATTATCGGTCTTGATGAGTCCTGCCGGAATTCCGGCCGCTATCAGCATTTTCCGCAGTTCATTCTTCTCCTCTTCATGAGTAAACTCAGGTTCGGTCGCAAAACGCGAAAACAGTTTCGAAGCACCGACGCCTCTCACAAAACGCTGATAAAACTCTTCCTTTTTCAGTCCATTAATAAAGTTCAATAATTCCGTGTATTTCATATTGTCCCCCCCCTAAACACAAAAATACGAGTTACATAACCTTATTATAGCACATATTGATAAAAATGTCAATGGTATTTGTTATTTCTTTCCTGTTCCTTCTCCATCTCGTCGATTTCGTAAGCAAATGCAATAGCATAATACTCTTCCACGACATCTCGGTCGTATCGCATACGTGTAGCCATAGCCGGAGTTTGATTTTTGTTTTCACTTGTCCAGAAATCACGTGGCGTAAATCGTCGAGTTTTGTATTTAGAAGAAAGTGCATTAAGACCGTTTAAATGCTTTATCACGTTATTATGAGACCTCTCCCTCGCTTTATTATAATAATCTGCATCCTCCTTTTGCCAACCACCATTTCTCACGTCTACATATTTATAAGCTAAATGGTCGAGCACCGAACGACGAAAACCCCTGGCATATTCTAAGTCCTTATCCTTGTCCGGCTCATTAGATTCTCGAATGGCCTTTAAAAGCGCGTCGCTTCGCTTATCATAGTATTCCCCAGCCTGGGCTTCGATAGTCTGATAAAGTTCCTCTTCCTTAAAATAAGCAACAATCGGCTCCTCAAGCTCTGCGGCTTTTACCATCGTGTCACCAGTATTCTGTCTATTAGTCTGGTGCACTTTCTCTTCCATATTTTGCCACATATCACGATAATCGTCCTCCCAACGCTCGAATTCCTTTTGAGGCACGTGTTTTTCACCATTGTCGTTGGAGCGCTTGAGGCGCATAGCAAAATCAACCTGAATATCACAAACTTCCTTAGCAAAACGTTTCGCCATCGATTCTGGACTCTTATGTAAAGGCTCAGCCTCACTTCTTAAACTATCCCACGCACTAGAATTAGTATTAGAATTAGTTATTAATTTTTCACCAGTCATAAATATATATTATCATATTAACTTGCCATCACAAAACTTGACAATTCAATTAAAAAACATTGTTACCCGGGGTTTAAGAAGGCGGAAATTAGATAACTACTGTGATATACAGCGGACGCTAAACCCGTAGTTCCTATTGCTGTAGTTAGTACCTGGGTAGACTTTGCTACTGTGCAAGAACAGAGTGTAAGCGATGTCCCTATTGTGCGCTGAGCTAGACCAGTAGTCGCCGTATGAACCGCGAAAGTAGGCGGACGAGCCATTGAAGTAGCCGGAATAGACAAAGTTGTTAGGGAAGGTCCTAAATAGATTAGAATAGTTAGAGCCATTATAATATGCATACCCACCACTTGGCGTGTTCTCATAGGCTGTTGTACCTACTAGTGTATAACCTAGATTATAGAAGTCACGGTAGGTGGAAGGGTCATTTGTCACGTTTACACCGCTAGTGTTGCCCTCTGCGTAGGCCAGTCCACCTTGTGGAAGATGCCAACCGGTTGGACAAAGGTCACCATCTACATCACCAGAGAATTTACTATAAGTACCATTACCAGCAGTGGCAGAGTACCAGTTGTAGTAGTTGCCATAACCATACCATTGGGCAGTAACAGTATTAGTGTTGTAACCTGGAATAAGGTCGGTGTTTGAAGCATTCTTGCCGCCGTAGTTAGTATTATTAGTATTTAGCTTAGCTTGGTCAAGGCAGTTGGCGTTGTTACTATAACACCAAGAATCACTAGTGGAAGCAAGATGGTTTGCAGTAGTACCATTAGCATAATCTATTATGAGATTAACTGTGCCATTGGTGTTTAGCGGGTTATTAGTATTAGAAGTAGTTATGGCGGTAGTTACTGTGTTACCGTTGTCATTATGCGTATCAGCAAGTCTTAAGTTTTCTGTCATCCAGCATTTACCGTCAGCGAGTCTGGCTACAGTA
>CAMKOP010000007.1 GCA_946414465.1 uncultured Candidatus Saccharibacteria bacterium
TATTTACGACCAAGCAAATCAATATCTAAAGTATTGCTCAGTAACGAGACAAATGAGTCCAATGACAATCAGAAGCAAACAGTCAGCCCTGCGAAATCTAATCATCGAAAGTAAATGCAAAGACTTGCAGGAACTGACTAATGCCGATTATGACAGATTCGTTCAATGTGAGCTAGATAGAAAAGTATCTTGCAGAACGATTAATACAAAAACGGCTCATATTGTGGCTTTTATCAAGTATTGGAAAGAGCTTGATATGAAGATTCCAATCAGAATCCCACTCATCGTTAAACTAAAGGAACAGCCACCACGCAGAGCTTGTTATACGAGACAAGAAATCGAGGAAGTCTTAGATAACTGCAACTCTGATATTCAATGGCTCTTAATTAAAATCGCATTCGATACCGGAATGAGAATTAACGAGTTGAGAAACTTAAGTCTTTCGCAAATACATGGTCGACGAATCAACTTCATTGGAAAAGGAACTAAGGAACGAGAAGTTTATCTGACTGTTGCCGCAAATGAAAGACTTTTGGAATACATTGAAAAGCATCCAGAAATCGAAGACCGCATATGGATGAATGAGTGGGGTTATCCTATGTCCGTCGACACAATTCGGAGAATTATGCGAGAAGCCTTTATTCGTTGTGGACACGAAGATTTTTACCCACACGCATTAAGGCATAGCTTTGGTTCGGATATTCAGCGACAAGGTGCAGATATTTTTGTAATCAAGGAAATGATGGGACACTCAAATATCGCAACGACTCAAAAATATCTACATAGTCTCGATGGGCAATTAGCCAACTTGTTTGATATGTATAAGTGCTAATTCCATCAATGCTCCATGTGGTCGGCTATCTATTTTCGGCTACATGGAGTGCTAAGTATAACCGGCTTCTTGACGAAAGCGTGAAAATTTGATAGAATAGGAGTATCGATGGTATTGAACATTGATACGAACACAACAATTTAACCCACGGGGTTTAGAAAGGAGTGGACGTACGGAGTTCAGAACTCGCCATCCAGCAGATTACAAACTAATTTGAAACCGACATGTTTCTTTTAGCGAGTATCTGTATAGGATGCTCTAAAGTTAACCTTAAGGGGCAACATTAGAGCGCTACTATGGCATAGTAGAGGTCATGAGTTTGAATCTCATACGCTCCACCAGAGCATAAGCATTTTGTGGCGTGTCACAAATAATACCCATTTACAGGGGTATTTTTTGTTAAAATTAACAACTGACGGCAATATACGCTTTATTAGAGTGTTATATTTATCCACTATTATTAGAAAGTGTGTGCAAATAACCAGCGATGCGACACTCCCCGTGTGCAAAAGACCAGCGATAAGACACCCACTGTGGGCAAGCTACCAGCGATGCGACATTTGCTACTGATGATTCAGGAAAGAGGCAGAAATATCGTGAAGTGATAAGAGAAATGGAACAATTACTGTTGATAGTATATGAACTGGAAGGCTAGAGTTGTCAGAAATTACGGTTGCTAGGGGCGGGGGATTCTAGACACAGGAGCCCTTTGATGGGCCCTTGAGGCAAGCCCAAAACCACCTTAACCAGATTTCTGGAATAACCAAAGGGGAAACCGCTAGGAACCTAGCGTACACCTAATAGCGTAGCCATAGTACTTATTGCCGGGATCGGTACCCGGGTAGACACTGGAGCTACCCAGGTCCAGGCTGAAGCTAGTGCTCCTATCGCGCGCAGTAGACGACCAATAGAAGCCACTGATACCTCTATAATAAACTAAACTATTACCGAGCAAGACAACGCACGCTAATCCCGTAGCGGCGATCGTAGGTGTGGTCAGGGCCGACGTACCCACCGGAATAGGCGCGGAGGTAATACGAGCCGGCGCTACCGTCAACCATAGGCGACCAGAAGACGCCGCTCGCTCCAACGCCGCCTAGCGAACCGCTCCAGTTGCCACTAAGAGAAGCTTTGATTGGGCTGTTCCAGATATTAGGGTTTGTCATCGTTTGTGAGCTGCTGTCCCATCCATATTGGGTAACTAGATACTGGAAGGAGCCAGGCGCAGTGCTTGCAGGGGTGTCATAGCCACTCTTTGGTAATGTCCAGTTAGCTGGACAGATGGATTGGTTAGCGTCTTGGTTATCAGTGGTGTAGCTAGAGCTATCATTCATAGCTACAGCTGCAGTCCAGTTGTAGTAGTTGCCGAGGTGATAATGTGAATCACCAGTGGAGACTGGGGTAGAGTCGTCAGGCGTTCCGCTCCAGTATAGCTCTCCTGGATCATAGGATTCTGGAGTGGTATTTGAATAGTTCCAAGTCGTAGTTCCTGTAGGATAGGTAGCAGTGCTTGGTGTCCAAGTGGCTGGGACGTCGGTAGTAGTTGGAGTATAGGCTACTGAACCATCTGTTACGATATTATGGTCTAAGTTTTGCGTCATCCAACAGTTACCGTCTTTTAGTTTAGATACTGTGTAAGTCTTATTGTCGCGTGAATCAATAAGGGTAGTTTCTGATTCGTCATCCACGAAGGTTACTGCACTACAAATAGATGATGACATATCTTGCATAGCGTAGTAGTTACCTACCTTTTGTTTGCCAGCCTTAGCATAGGCATCATCAAAGGTCATTGGTGGAGTAGGAGCTGGGGCATTATTTGGATGCACCATAGTGTATTTAACTTTGCCAGTATAAGTTCCGGCAGGTTGAGTCTGGTTCATGTAAGCTGCATAGGTAGAAGTTAGTTCTGAGCCAGTGGCACTAGTACCTGTATCTGTACCACTATCTCTATGTGCGACTTTAGTATAAGTTGCTGGTACTGAACTATAACTACCAAATCCATTATCTAAAGTTAAAGCATAGGTAGCACTTGTATTAGTAGCTAGTTTCATCGCCCAGTTACTAGTGTTTCCACTTGTAGCTGTTCCTGTAGCTATATCGTAAGTAGAACCTAGAGCACTATTAGTTAGTACAGTCTTTCCATATTCATCATCAGTAAAACCTATCGCATAGATAGCAAAGCCTTCTTCATCATTACAGAATGCCTTAAGTGTAGTAGAGCCAATATCTGCCTGATAGGTACCATTTACTATATTAGCGTTATGGGAGGTCATACCAGTACCTTCCATAGAACAAGAGACTGGTACTGTAATACTGACATCATCTACTGCATCAGTATTATCCGTAGCAAAAGAATTAGAAGATATTAAAAATACTCCAGAAAGGATAGTTATACCTACTAGTCCTAGTGGAGTGATTAGAGCTTTATTATTAAACATAGAAATTTCCTGCTTTGTTAATCTTAT
Organism: uncultured Candidatus Saccharibacteria bacterium; assembly: GCA_946414465.1. Classification (GTDB taxonomy): domain Bacteria; phylum Patescibacteriota; class Saccharimonadia; order Saccharimonadales; family Saccharimonadaceae; genus Nanosyncoccus. Next base: position 3,298 of record CAMKOP010000007.1, read on the forward strand.
ACATAGCCATTATACCATGTTTTTCATAATAACCATAAAAATGATGATATTTACACGATAACAGGGGTAGAAACACTATTTTAGGTGTTAAAATAACGGCAACGAAAAATTGGTGTCTTAAAAAAACGGCAAAGAAAAATAGACGTCTTAAAAAAACGGCAAAATATGACACTCCAATAAGTAATATATTGGCAAAGATAAAAAAAGAAGTCGCTTGCGACTTGTTTTTTATTTCTTAGGAGCGGCCTGAGATTACGCAGTATTCTCGTACGCTCCACCATAAATGTATCCTCGCCGATAGCGTAATAATAGTGTCTGCTAGCTTCTTTACTCTTGGAGCTACCTGCCTGATTATCATCAGAATACTTTGATATACCGCTGAATCCATCGTTTTAGGCTTCAGAACATTATGTAGTTTTTCACGTCTTGTCTCTTCTATCATTCTTAACTGACCAATTTCATCATCCGTCAGTGGTTTCTTCAGCTCAAAAATATGAATATCATCCTCCGTAATTTCTAAATCCGCATCCTCAAAGTATTTCATCTGCGAAACGAACTTATCTATGTTCGTAATACTAGCCATGTGTACCATTTTAGAGAAACGATCATTATCGCTTAAAAGCCGTCGTCAGTTACGATTGATGGGACTACGATCAACCTACCTTGGCTGCCTTTTTCCAGCTCCCTGACACATCGTTTTATTTTGCGATATCGTTCACGAATCGCTTTATGTTCTAGCGGAGTAATCTCAAGTCCTGAATCACGCCTCGCTAGAATCTCATCAATTTCATCTTGCGAGAATACCTTCTTCATATTCTTTTCGTTCAGTGTTTTAGAAGCAACGGTCTTCATCAGCTCGGTCGCAGGCTTATGGGGCTTGGGCATAGCCTTTGTTGTTCCATCTTGAGCTATGCTACCCGCCAAAGGGAGTTCAGATTGTTCAAGTGAAGATTTTGGTTTTCTCTTTCTATTCACCTTTTCTTATACCCTTTTGTTTTAATTGCTTTACTCTTCCACACCTCTTCGCCAAGGGCTCGGGGTGCTGTCTTCCGGAAAGGAGAGCGGAAAACTAATACTAGGAATAGCTAGACGCCTAGTAAACACCGTAGCGAGTCGCCGTAGCTGCGATTACTGCTATTGGTAGGAAGCACACTGCTAGGAAGGACGTACAGGTAGTACATATCGTTAATACTGGTGTAAGTAGAAGACCAGAAGATACCTAAGGAGCCCTGACCGACCGCCGAGCCATTGCCAAAGCCGCCAGAGAGAGGCGTAGATAGAGCTGTTTTGAAATTAGTGGCATCCGACGAGTAGCCAGTAGTGTATAGAGTATTATATTCACCGGATGAACCTCCAGTTGGCATACGCCAGTTGGCTGGACAAAGGTCGTATGAAGCGTTACCAGTGCCCGCACCAGCATTGTAGCAGTAGGAACCAGCAGATGCGGCACAGTAGTTATAGTAGACACCTATTTTGCCAGAGCCATTGCCATATGTAGTTGAAGCGATTGTGTTTTTGGACTCTGCATTAGCAGCTGCTCGGTTGAAATAGTTGGTGGTGTTATTAGAATCCCACTGGACTATAGCACCATCAGCGTATTGGTTTCCAGCTGTGCGATTACCACTCTTTAGGGAGATTAGTGATGGTTCGTTTACATTGGTATTAGTTGTAGTGAGGGAGTTAAGGATAGTAGAGTCTGTAATATCTAGTCTTAGGTTATCTAACATCCATAAGTTACCACCGGCTAGTTTGGATACACAGTATGGCTCTTCATCACGCTTATCACGTAAATAATAGGCATTTCCTTGCGTCATGTTTCCTAGGATAGTGGCTTTATTAGAGCTAGTGATGTCTTGCATATAAGTGACACCTGGGACTGGAGTATTGCAGGAAGATGCTGGAGCTGGTGGTGGAGCTGGTGGTGGGGTTGGTGTTGGAGCGGTATTCGGATGAACCATGGTATATTTGACTTTACCAGTATAAGAACCAGCAGGTTGGGTTTGATTCATATAAGCTGCATAGGTTGAAGTTAGTTCAGAGCCAGTAGCATTAGTGCCTGTATCTGTACTACTATCTCTATGTGCGACTTTAGTATAAGTTGCTGGTACTGAACTATAACTACCAAATCCATTATCTAAAGTTAAAGCATAGGTAGCACTTGTATTAGTAGCTAGTTTCATCGCCCAGTTACTAGTGTTTCCACTTGTAGCTGTTCCTGTAGCTATATCGTAAGTAGAACCTAGAGCACTATTAGTTAGTACAGTCTTTCCATATTCATCATCAGTAAAACCTATCGCATAGATAGCAAAGCCTTCTTCATCATTACAGAATGCCTTAAGTGTAGTAGAGCCTATATCTGCTTGATAGGTACCATTTACTATATTGGCATTATGAGAGTTCATGCCAGTACCCTCCATAGAACATGAGATAGGAACAGTAATATTTACTTCATCTACTACATCAGTATTGTCTGTAGCAGAAGTAATAGAAGACATTAAAAATACTCCAGAAAGGATAGTTATACCTACTAGTCCTAGTGGAGCAATAAGAGCTTTGTTTTTATGCATACTAAATATATATCCTTAAGTATTACCTTTACATAACCATTATAACATAAGTTTTAATTTGTCTATAAAAAAGTCAACCAATAACACTCCAGTAAGAAGTGGGGCGATGTTTTTTGAAATTTGATATAATGATAATATGCCAATACGATTTGAATCATTTATAAGAGAAGGTGACGAAAATGAAAAAAATATCGTAAGTGATATCGTTTCCACTTGCAATTCATGGGGTTTTGCCTCTTTTGAATCAAAAACCCCAAAGTATTTCATGTACGAATATCCACTCATAGATGAGTATACAAAGGAAGAATTTGGGTTAATAACTAATTTATTAAAAATCGAAAATAGCAAGATTTTAATTCGCGATTGCAATTTAACAATTAACGCAGAGCCTAAAAGAATACATCTACACAAACACTTAAAGGTTTCTGACGAAGAAACACACGATTACTATCTTGCAAAAGAAGACTCTTTATTCCCTACACCTTCATTTGTGATTGAAGCAGTAAACCGTCATGCAATTTGGGACAAAAAATTAGAAGGCAAAGATTTTTACGTTGGACTATCTGCTTTTGCATATGGATTTGCAGTTTGGGATAGCCTAGAGGAGTTCAATAAACATTATAATGATACGTCAAATCATCCACCCAAAAACACAATTACCAAAGTTGGTCTTGACTCCGCTACTATAATAAACGAAAAAGATGATAATCCTTGTACCCTTTTCCTAGGTGAAGTGCTCGACATACAAGATGTCAAAGTTAAGCTCAAAGAAAATGAAATAAAGTTCTCAATTATCACGATAGATTGTTTCTTAGGTTTATTAAAACTAGTTGCAGGCAAAGATGTATTCTACTTTGGAGGAATTGAAAAAGGCAAAATACTAGAAATAATAGCGACCATAAAAGCAAATTTCGGAGTTGACCCTACACCCGAAGCAGTAGTAGGCAGTCAAACACAAGTACCACAAGACAATGAAACCTATGATAACGCTATCACTAAGTTAGCCGACGCGAGTTTTGACATATCTTCAGAATTAAAAAACAAAATAAAAAGAATTATTAAAAAACCTAAGATTAAATAATAGTTAATCTGTAAATAGTATTCAGATCGTGGTTATGATATAATAATAAAATGGACGAAAAAATCAATATCGAAGATTTCGACAAAGTAGAAATGCGCGCCGGCACAATCGTAGAAGTAGGAGTTAACAAAAAAGCCCGCAAACCAGCCTACAAAGTTAAAATCGATTTCGGTGAAGAAATAGGCATCAAAACTTCCTCAGCCCAAATCACAGATCTATATAAAGAAGAGGACTTAGTCGGCAAACAAGTAATTTGCTGTGTTAATCTTGCTCCAATGCATATCGGCAGCGTCAAAAGCGAGGTCCGTATTCTCGGCACCGAATCAAAACAGGGCGTAGTTTTATTGACTCCCACAGAACCCGTCAAAAATGGCGATAGAATTTTCTAAATAATATTTACCAAATCATACCAATTATGCTAAAATAATAGCATATAGTGTCATATAAAGTATATTATTAGGAAAACTATGAAAAAAAATATTCTATTTTGCTTATTATTAACATTAACTACCCTCACAATTCTTATTGGCGTAGGTCTATCTAGCAATCCCACTTCCGCTGCCTCCGCCTCTACCGCCACCGCTACAGTTAAAATCGCTGCATCATGTACCATCTCTGGTGGTGGTAATTATAATGCAACTGTACCGCCTGGAACCTCAGCCGAAATAGCAGGCAGTACTCTCACTATCACGTGTAACGACACAGGAGGCTTTGCACTCTATGCTGTAGGTAATTCTGGCGATGAATATGGCAATAATAATATGATAGGCCCAAGTGTTAATATTCCTTCTGATACAACAAGTACTGGTTCTTATTGGGCTATGAAGATCACTCCAGCTACAGGGAACACTCCCACCATAGAGAATTCATTCAATGATTTCAAAAATGTCCCTATCGTTCATACTAAAGTAGCCTCCTACTCAGGCTCCACTGGCACAGGTAGTTTATCAGTCAATGCTACTTACAAAGCCAATATCATATCTTCCCAAATTATCGGTAATTACTTAGGCAAAGTTAAATACACCCTTATCCATCCATCGAGTGGGCCTACTCCAGTTACTCCGTTAGCATCATCCGACTGCCCTGCACTCTCAATTTGCTACGCACCTAATGCTGATGATATTGAAGGAACTATGCGTGACGCTGATTTTAGTACTGTAGCTGCTTCATCCAAGGCGGGTAGACAAACTAAGACACTCAACGGCAGTAGTAGCGTCAACATAACGACAAACTCCACTGTTCTGTTGGCTGGATACAATTATTCAAGACCAGGTTATGGCTTTGCTGGCTGGTCGACATCCTATGAAGCTTCTACCGCTTCTGGCTCTACTGATACTATCTATGGTCCTCAGGCTACCATCTCTACCAATCCTAGCGATCCAGACGGTGTAGATATCTCTACTAATGGTCTCATTCTCTACCCAGTTTGGGTAGCTTCTGCTGGCTCTATGCAAACTTTCACTTCAGCAAATTGTAGTGCTATGAACATAGGCGATGTCACAGCTAGGATGGATATACGTGATAACAATGTTTACGCTGTCGCCAAACTAGTTGATGGTAAATGCTGGATGATAGAAAACTTAAGGCTAGATAATGACGCCAATATTACCACATCTAATACTCAAAGCAATAATGGCACATGGGGCGGAGTATTTACAGGTCTAGCTGAGCCAGAAAGAACTAATTTTGGAACTAGTAACCCAAATAGTCTCTATAGTACTGATGGCACTACCGCAAACGTAATCTCGGGTGGCAACGCTTATAACTCCCAAATATATCGTATGCCTCGCTATAACAATGATAACACCAATCGTTCTCTAACAGTTAGCTATAGTCGCAATAGTTCCGGCTATTATTATCAATGGTATAGCTATGGCAATTATTACACTTGGGCTGCTGCTATTGCTGATACTACTGAGTATAGAAACGCCAATCAATCCATAAATACAACTTCGCTTTGTCCCACTGGTTGGCGATTACCCAGAGGTGGTAATAAAAACAATGAATCCAATAATGAATTCTGGGCTCTCATTGTGACCGGATTAAACAACGGTGTAGCTCCTGCTAATTATGATAGTACTGCATGGCCTTCTTACACAGACGCAGAAACAGAGCCAGTATCTAACGCCTTACGTTCATATCCCAACAACTTCCTCTATAATGGCCATTTCGTTGGATCGTCGTCCAATAGAAGAGGCACAATGGGCACCTATAATACATCTACAGCAGACGGTGATTACGATTATTTCTCAATGTCTATGATTAATTCCCGTGTCTACCCGGGTACCAGCTATGATGTGAAGGATAATGGGAAATCAAGCAGATGCCTAGCCGGCTCTTAGACCAATTCTTATATCCCATTCGCAAACACCACATACCGATGCGTAGCATCGCCACCACCCAGCATCGTGCCATAACAAGTCATCAATACTATATCGTAACGACCCATGCCATTCGCAATATAGCTCATCCGATAATCCCTTCCGTTCGCAGATAGCTGTGTTGGCGAAGTCTTTTCAAAAATAATCACTTCCTTCACTTGGTAATTTCGCGATGTGCCATTATAAGCAATCGTAAATACATTCCCTACCCCTACACTCGTCAAATTACCAAACACTGCTCCGGTATTATGCCCATACAAGAATTTTGCACCATATTTATTCACATGATTTCCTGCATCCACTGCGGTATCCGCTACATCTACAATTGGGATCGTCCGACCTGCCACCGAAATCGCATTAGCAGGCGCCACTTCTACAGATTGTGCTGCAGGAGCAGTATAAGCTACCTGAGGACGATTAACTGCAGCCGTCGCAATCACTGGTTCTGGTTCAGGCTCAGGCAAAGGAATAGTCTCGACCACCCCAGCATTAGATAGGCCAGTCACAGGAGCAGATTCAGAGGCCGTCAAAATCTCAGGAGCATTCATGAGCCCCAGTAGACTACAAATAATAAACAAAAAAAGGCGCTTGCCCATATTAAACTCCCATTAATGACCAATATATCTATATTATAGCATACTTTGTCAAAAATGTCAAGATATAGTACAATTAGCAGTATATTTGCAGGGGGGTAGTACATTAATAATTGGGAGGTTCAAGATGGAGAAGCATAATGGTAATTATAGTCCAAAAGAACTCAGTTTACATAAAGAATACGAAAGAATCATGCAAAGAGAATCCAAGATTGCTGGCAAGAATTGGATAATTCCACCAGTTCGTGAAGTATTCAAAACTAACAAACAGATAGGCCAAATCGTCGAATCTAGTTCAGTGTTGCGGTCTTATAATAATCGCTATGGCTTGACACGAGATAAGTGTGCCTATGAATCAGTCGCCGCACACACTAATCTCTGTATGACAATATTAGATCGTTGTCTCAGTTATATGTATGGACCAGACATGGATTTACCAGACATGTACACATATCGTGAATTGATGGAAGCGCTCCGCAGGCATGATTTACCAGAAAACATAATTGGTGACATTCCAGACAACGGAGAAGCAGAGAATTCTGGCAAAAGAGCCACAGAAATAACCTATTTCAACGCTTTTGCTAGTTATTCACCTCTACGTGAACACTTCTTCGAAGAAAACGTCAATCGTCTCTTAACCGAAATGGAAGACAAATCCTCATTTTTCGGAAGGATGCTTTATGTCACCGACAAGATTTCGGCCTTATTTATCACGCTTTGGCATGATAGTGTTGGTCGTCATCCACTAATGCACCCAAAAAGCCGCAAAATATCTGGTCGTGATTTTGCTGAGATGCAAATCTGTGACGATAAGGTAAACGGTTGCTACCGTGCTAGTGAGATGTGGGCTATCGATTATTTCAAAATGAGAGAACTCGAACAATATGACGATACCGGTTATTTTACCGCTCTAATCGTCGCCTATACGTTAGCAGTCAATGGTCGCTGGTACATCTGGCGCGACCATGACTACCGTTGAACCCCCTTGTAATTGCCCCGACCAATGTCGGGGCATTTTCATAGACTTGGTACTGGAAATTCTGTTGCAAGTCCTCTAACCTCAGCGTGAATTCTCTCTAAATCATTCTCATATTTATCTAAGTCACCCTCTGCTTTCTGGCAGATTTTTGCGACATCTTCCATCCATCCAGCTAAAACTTTCATCTCTTCTACGCCTAAACCTCTAGTCGTAATCGCCGGAGTGCCGAGCCTCACACCGTTCGGCTTAAACGCACCGCCTGTATCGCCCGGCAAAGCGTTTGCATTCAAGGTCAATCCCACCATATCTAATGCTTTTTCGTATATCTTGCCATTAATGTCGAAACTCTTCTTCATATCAATCAGAATCAAATGATTCTCTGTCCCGCCACCCTGAAGCACAAAACCACGGTCAATTAATTCTTTAGCTAGAACCTTCGCATTTTCAACGATTTTCTTAGCGTAATTTTTAAACTCAGGCTTAAGCGCCTCGCCAAACGCCACTGCTTTCGCTGCAATCACGTGTTCAAGCGGCCCACCTTGTGTGCCTGGAAATACTGCCTTATCTACTAAAATCGGAATGTTTTCTAAGGTTTTTTCTGGCATCTTTTTAAGTGGCGAGCCAACCTTACCTTTTGTCATTATTAATCCTCCGCGCGGACCACGTAATGTCTTATGCGTAGTGGTTGTCATCACGTTAAAACCAAAATCTAAAGGATTAGGATGCTCGCCCGCCGCAATCAATCCGGCTACGTGTGCCATATCAGCCATCAAAAGTATTTCGTGCCCCCACTTTTTTTCAGCTTTATTTCGAATCTCCGCAACCCGTTTAAAATCCGGTATCTTCATAAACGCCGAATATCCTACCAGTATCAATTTCACATCATTCGAAAGCGCTAATTCTTCCATCTCATTGTAATCAATATCGCCACTCTCGTCCGTACCATAAGCTACGAATTCATAAATGTGTGCACTTCTAGTCACTGGTGAACCATGGGTAAGATGACCTCCATGCCCCAAATTCATCGCAAGCACTTTGTCACCAGGCTCTAGCCAAGCATAATATACCGCCTCATTTGCATTCGCGCCAGAATGTGGTTGCACATTAGCATGATCCGCATGGAATAGTTTGCACGCTCGATCAATCGCCAGTCTCTCAATCCTATCTACATTAATCTGCCCGCCATAGTAACGATAATTTGGCAATATTTCATCAGCAATCCGTTTTTCATCCCACCCAGGCACACCTTCAAAACTTGGATAGCCCTCTGAATATTTATTTGTCAGTACTGAGCCCATCGCTTCCAGAACATCCGCCGATACATAATTTTCGCTTGGGATCAATTCAAGTCCCTCTTTTTGACGAATTTTCTCTTGTTCAATTAAATCAAACACTAAATCTTTCATAAAACCTCCTTATTTTTTAGTATATTTTACGAAAGTATACGCTAAATCATCATTTTTCCCTTCTTTTATAACTTCTCTATTATATTTAGCTTTATCAAATTCTGGAAAATATGAATCGGCTTTTTCGTCTTCAGCCTCAACCTCGGTCAAATATATTGTCTTTGCGTGCGGAAGCGCCGCAAAATATACCATCCCACCCCCAATAATGAATATTTCTTCCTCTGTATTCTCATTTTCTTGCAAATATGCCTTCAAGTCATGAATTACTAAATCTGCACCAGCTATTTCACCCCGAGAAGCCACAATATTCTCCCGACCAGGTAGCTTCCCAGGCAAAGATTCCCAGGTTTTTCGACCCATCACTACTTTGTGGCCCATCGTCGTATCTTTAAAATACTTCATATCTTCTTTGATGTGAAAAATCAAATCACCATTTTTACCCAGTTCCCAATTTTTACCAATTGCTGCAATCAGACTAATCATCACTACTCCGTCACTGGCATTTTAATCACACCGAGGTGCTCATAACCTTCAAGTTTAATATCTTTGAGCTCACGTGAATTATCAAACTTATAAAAACCTTTAATCTCAGGATTAAGCCACAGCTTTGGTGCCTTTGGCAAACCACCTTCCTTCATCGCTTTATCATAGCGCTCAATTTGCTCTTTAATTCCATCAATCTGATTTTCATAGATATGCGCATCATTAGTAATAAATGTCATCTGGCCAGGTTTCGCTCCTACCGAAGCTGCAATCAAATGACAAAGTACCGCGTATTGCACCACATTAAACGGCAACCCAAGTGGTACATCAGATGAACGTGAAGTCACCAATACGTTAAGTCTGCCATCAATCAAATTCCACTGCGAATTCCACACACAAGACGGCAATGCCGCAGTCTCCAACCACTCATTCTGCCAAAGGCTAAGCACCATTCGTCGATTGCCAGGATTCGATTTTAAAGTTTCGATCAAATTCCGAATCAAATCATACCGATTTACAATCCAACCATACGCCGTACCAATCGTATGTGCAAAATTCTCCGGCTTCAAATCTGGGTGTTTCTCTTTAAAAATCTCATTCAGATTCCGTCCTTGATAGGTACCATCCTCTGCCACTTCCCACTCATTCCAAATCTTCACACCTCTATCCTGTAACCATCTCACATCGTTCGATGCTTCTTGATAAATCCATAAAATCTCAAGTACCGCTGTCTTAAAGCCAACTTTTTTAGTAGTGAGAATCGGAAATTCTTCTGATAAATCAAATTGCATTACTTGATGAGGCAAACGAATTGTCGAAGCCGCGGAAGCACCTTGCGCTGTATGATCCGGTATCGCTTGAGCCACTTTCTTACTCCGCTTATCAGACTTCTTATAATTCGTAATCTTTTCCCCCTCCTTGAGAATTCGCTTACAAAGGTCAATATACTGATCGTCAAATTTACTCATTTCACCTCCATTTTCAACTAATTATATCATACCACTAACCAAAAACATCACACTCAACCAAAAAAGCACCACTAATTACTTATCAGAAGCAATCTACCACATTAATTGTTAGCAACACAACGTACAGCACTTCCAACATAAGAACTAATCGAATTACCAGATATACCATAATCGAGCCTATCGAGAGTCACATTCAAACCATAAGCTCCAGCAGTATACTTCATAGGTGTTGATGACCAATATCTCCCGTTAAAACCAGCAAATTCAATAGCACCATCTCTATTTACATGACCCGATAGTAAAAAATTAAACGGAAAAGAACGTGCTTTGTTACTAGTATTACGATCATTTACACCACCGTTAAAAACATTAGCTAAATCGAAAAATTCTCCACTACTACTTCCCCCAGTAGGCAAACGCCAGCCAACCGGACAAATATCACCATCGGTATCATTATTCCTATAACGTTTACCATTCCCCGCGGTAGCTGAATACCAGTTGTAATAACCACCAAATGTATTATCTATTCTAAAGCGAGACTGATTTACACAAGCATCTGAATTAACAAAACACCAACCTTCTGGGGCGGTATCAACATTATAAGCTACTGACGAAGATGAGGTAAGATGGTTGGAAGTCAAACCCAAATCATAAACATTAGTTATTGGTAGTGATGGATTATGAGTACTAGTAGCAGTAAGTTCAACGGTGTTATCTAATCTAAGGTTCTCAGTAGTCCAACAATGGCCATCAGGAAGTTTAGCGACAGTATAAACATTACCATCCCGTTCGTCTGTCAACGAAACGACATTAGAAAGGGTCGCAGTACCATCAGTAGGAGCTTGAGCAAGGCTAGCACAACCATCCCAATTCTGGATAGTCCCAGCAGGTGATAGCCATACGGCATATAGAATTAAACCATTTGCAATTTCACTTCCATTAATAGTTTGGTTTGGACCATAGAAAGTACCCGTATAATCAGGCTTGGTGTTCCAGCCAGCGTAACTATAACCATCACGTTTGAAACTACTAGCCTGAATAACACCATTAAGAGGAGATGCCTGAGCGTCCATATATCCCACTACATCATCTCCATTCCTCTTATAGCAAACACTATTATTAACACAATCCGCCCACTGTGCATAAAGCGTAATAGTTTGACCTGGTTTAGCAATTTGGTCCACTCGCTGCTTATTGCTATAAGATGTTCCAGAACCATCAGCCTCAGTATTCCAACTACTAAAGACTAAGTCAACCTTAATAAATGTGTTTGCAGAAAGACGACCAGCAGCAGATAGTATTTGATCCGCCATCTCACCTTCACCAGTATTAGCGTCATAGTGAATAGTATAATCCTTCGTAGCATAAAGGTCCATAGTTTGACCTTCATGTTCATCATGTTTCTCCTTTAGATAATCCTTAACGCCATCTTCACCACTAAATCCTAAAGTATCATTAGGGTTACTGGCATCAGGATTGTTTATTAATGAATACCAGGTTGAATTATCACTATTGAATGTATTCATATAGGTACCAGATTTAGTGATGATTCCACATACCCCCTGTTCGCTGGTGTCTATCGCACTATGTAGGTAGCCATAAACTACAGTATTCTCATTTTGGGTCTGCTCTTCATCAAAGAAAAGGCCATTACCATGGAAATCTACCGTAATATCATCAGACACTATATTAGCCACAGCCACATAATTCACTGTAACTCCTGAATAAGTACCCGCTGGAAGTCCTGGCACCACATAAGCCCCTATATAAACATCAGTTTCATCATCTGATTCAGTAGTAGCACATTCCGTTTTAAGAATTAGAGGCGCATTTTCATCAGTAGGCAAGCCAGAAAATACCTCAGAATCCTTACTATCTGGCTCCTGCAAAGCTAGTCCCCAAGTATTATCAGTTAGAGCTTGAAGCTCAGAAGATTCAAGGCCAGCTATCCTAACATCAGCTGCTTCCGTATTTGTGACATTGGCTAAATCTCTAGTATCGCCATCGATGTAAGCCGCAAGAGTATAACCAGCTACAGTAGGAGAAGTTACAGTAATAGTATTTTTAGCATAATCAAAAACTGAATCATCCCCCAAATCTAGATTTAATATAGAATCAGTAGTAGAGATAGCTAAAGAATCCTCTGATATTACAGTGTTCCCTTCTGCTTTTGCTTGATTATATGAATTATTTAATTCCTTTAAGCCAACAAATGAGAGAGCAGACGTAACTATTGCTAAAAGGACTAATGCACGAGCAACATGTTTATTACATCGCAACAACAATCTGACGTGATGTCTTTTGGCAACTAGTGATAGCAAAATAACAGTCACTACAACAACCACACTTACAATGCCTAGTACCATAAAGCCATCGCTAGAAGCATTAATATCACCACCCACGTTATCATCTACACCCAAATATCCTGTATTAGGAGTATCAGCACTAGTATTCGGTACAACAATATCCTTACTAGAAATATCCTTCACATTGACAATAACGTCAGATTGCATTTTTCCTCCAATACTCTTTTCTCTATTTATAGTGTATATGGTTTATTTATGATTGTCAACAATTTTTCAAAAAAAATATGCCTAGATTGGCTATTTTTTATTTTGGTGGAGCGTGCGGGAATCAAACCCGCGACCTCAGCAATGCGAATGCTGCGCTCTATCAGCTGAGCTAACGCCCCATCACCTATATTATACCATAAAAATAAGCCCCTGAGGGGGCTTATTTTTAACGCTTAGAGAACTGTTCTTTCTTACGAGCTGAGCGTAAGCCATATTTCTTGCGCTCTTTTTCTCTAGGATCGCGCTTCATCATACCAGCCTTCTTCAAAACCGGACGAAGATCAGGCGCTTCCGTGACCAAAGCTTTCGAGATAGCAAGCTTAATCGCATCTACCTGTCCAGCTAGACCACCACCTTTAACGAGAATCGTAATATCGTACTCTTTTTGCTTTTCAGCCAAAGCTAAAGGATCAGTAATCTCAGCTAAATAAGTCTTGTTACCAGAAAGATATTCTAGTGCTGGCTTATCGTTGATTTTGATATCACCCTTACCTTTATAGAGGCGAGCCGAAGCTGTAGCAGCTTTACGTCGCCCAAGCCCGTAGGTATATTTCTTCTTATCTACCATTATTTAATCTCCTTTGGGTTTTGTGCTGCGTGAGCATGCTCAGCACCATCAAAGATACGAAGGCGCTTCAAACGCTCTGCTGCTAATTTGTTCTTAGGCATCATGCCTTTCACTGCTTCACGAATTGCGCGTGAGGCATCTTTTTCAATTACTTCTTCTAGACGTAATTCCTTGATTCCACCAGGATAACCACTGTGACGATAATACTTCTTCTGAAGCATTTTGTCACCAGTCACTACCAATTTCTTAGCATTAGTAACTACGACATAGTCACCATTATCAATGTGTGGAGTATAAGTAACTTTACTCTTCCCCATCAATTTATCAGCAATAACTACTGCCAATTTACCTAAAGGCATCGAAGAAGCATCAATCACCCACCATTCACGCTTAATTTCAGCAGATTTCTGAGAATAAGTTTTCATTACTTGTCCTCCTTCTTAGTGGCTGGCTTTTTAGCCTTAGGTTTTTCTTCCTTAGGAGACTCAACATCAAAGTCAATTTCATCCACAAAACTAATCGTGCCCATCTCAGCATTATCGCCACGACGGAACCCAGCTCGCTCAATTTTGAGATAGCCAGAATCACGCTTAATCTGTGGTGCAATTACATCGACCAATAATGAAGCAGCTTCTAAATCATTAAGGCGGGCAATAATCAAACGACGATTATTGAGACCACCTTTTTTCGCCATCGTAATCAACTTTTCAGTTGAACGACGAATCTCTTTAGCTCGTGCCAAAGTAGTAGTAATACTTTGGTACTTGATCAGAGAGCACTGGAGCCCACGGGTTAGCGCCAACCTCTGATCGGTTTCGCGGCCAAATTTTCGGCCTTTATATCCGTGCCTGTGCATATTAAATATTTAACTCCGTTAACTTTTCTTTTACTTCATCTAACGCCTTCTGACCAAATCCCTTCAAATCCTTCAAATCAGTCTCTGACAAAGTGACTAAATCTCGAATCGTTCGAATGTCATTATTAAGAAGTGCATTAGCTGTACGAGCAGATAATTCAAGCTCTTCAATAGGAAGCATCAAACCAGCATCTTCATCTTCGGTATTACTACCAGGAGCTGGACTCGATTCTACCTTGGTTGAACCTGCAAGTGCAGAATATTGATTTACCAAAATTGCAGCCGCTTCCTCAAAAGCTTCTTTCGGCGTCAAAGTACCATCAGTATCAACTGTAAGCGTCAATTGTTGCAAATTGGTATCCTGACCAACACGAGTATTCTCCACCTTATAACGTACACGGAGTACTGGAGTGAATACTGCATCGATTGCGATCATATCACTATGCAAACGCTCTTCGCTCGCCTTATCAATAGTTAAATAACCACGACCAGACTCCACAATTAAATGCATCTTAAGCACATGCTTAGGATCATCGATGTGGCAAATTGTCTGATTTGGGTTAGCAATCTCAACTTCAGAAGGAAGTTTGATATCACCAGCCACCACACGTTTATCACCATCTTTTTCAGATTGTTTGTCGCCTTTCATCTCTAATGTAAGCTCAACTGGTGCATCAGTGTGCATCTTAAAACGAATATTTTTAAGATTCAACATGATATCAACTGCATCTTCGCGTATGCCAGGGATCGAAGTAAACTCATGCGTAGTACCTTCGATTGAAAATGCTGTAATCGCAGCGCCCTTCACGCTAGAAAGGAGCACGCGACGCAACGAATTTCCGAGCGTGTTACCATAGCCAGGATAAAGCGGCTTAATCACGAATTCAGCACTAGTTGGACTAAGCTCCTTAACTGAGTCTAGCTTGGCTTCATGAATATTCTTTACTGTCATGTTATATTCTCCTTAGCGTGAGTAATACTCAACGATTAATTGTTCGTTAATACCAGCTTCCGCCTCTTCGCGTTTCGGCGTTGCGGTAATTTCAATCTTCATTTTCTTGCCGTCGACCTTCATCCATGAAAGCGGAACAACATTGGCCGCTCCGATGATATTCGGAAGATTCTTGAAATATTCAGTTTTAGCTGATTTCGGACGAACCTCTAAAACATCACCCGGGTTCAAACGAATCGATGGAATATCAACTCGACGACCGTTCAAGGTAAAGTGTCCATGTGAAACTAATTGACGTGCCTGACGACGGGTCAAAGCAAATCCTGCGCGGAAAACCACATTATCAGCTCTCCTCTCCAAGAATTCAAGCAATTTCTCGCCAGTCAAACCATCAGCCTTTTGAGCTTCACGCATTAGTTTTGCAAATTGCTTCTCGAGTAAACCATACATTCGACGTACTTTTTGTTTCTCACGAAGCTGAGTGAGGTACAAGCTACCGCCACGTACTCTCTTATCACCATGCTCACCTGGGATACCAGATTTCTTAGCCATCACCTTATGCGCTTTTGGCGCCAACGCGAAACCTTCACGGCGACTTTGTTTTACAATTGGGGAATTGTCTCTAGCCATTATGGTTTCCTTTCTCCCTTCGGTCGCACACCACCATGTGCAATCGGGGTTACATCTACGATGCTATCAATTTTGATACCTACAGTCGAAATTGCTCTAATTGCCGCATCGCGACCAAGTCCAATTCCGCTTACATATACATCAACTGAATTTAATGCATGGTTCTTTTTAGCAGTCTCAAGCGCCTTTTCAGCAGCTACACCGGCCGCAAACGCTGTACCTTTTTTAGAACCACGAAAACCATTCGCACCAGCGCTAGACGCCGACAATACTCCACCAGTTTTATCAGTCACACTAATGATAGTATTATTAAACGTCGACTGAATATGAACAGCACCGCTATTAACAATTCTTTTAGCTTTTTTACCTGCTTTTGACTTAGGAGCCTTTGACTCAGTAGTCTCAGCAGCAGTTGTAGCTTTAATTTCTTCTTCTGCCATTTTAATTCTCCTTTAAGTCTTACTTGCAGCTTTAGGTTGTGCACCACCGACCGCGATCGCCTTACCCTTACGAGTACGTGCATTCGTACGAGTACGCTGGCCGTTGACTGGCAACTTTGCCTTGTGACGCATTCCCTTATAGGAATTAATATCCTTTATACGTTTGATATTGTTACTCACGAGACGCTTCAGATCGCCCTCAACGTGATATTTCTTGGAGATAATATCGTTGATTTTCTGTTCTTCAGCCTCGGTGAGATCTTTCACCCGAGTGGTAGGCTCGATTTTAGCCTCCGCAAGGATTTTCTTTGAAGTTGTACGTCCAATTCCGTAAACATAAGTGAGTGCAATCCACACTTGTTTTTCGGAAGGAATTACAACACTAGCTATTCTAGCCATATATCTTAACCCTGCCTTTGCTTATTCTTAGGTTTTTTCTTATTGATAACACGAAGCACACCCTTACGGCGCACGATAATGTCATCAGGGGAGATTTTTTTAACACTTGCACGTACTTTCATTGTGTTAAAATCCTTTCCTTGTTATTGCTGTAATTATTACTTTGATATAAAGAATCACCGCTAAATACTTTTGCAAATAGTATTTAACTTCTTCCCTATATTAAATGTTGTAAAAATCACAACAGTTAATATTAATCCTTGAGCCTAAAGCTGATTCTGCCCTTTGTAAGATCGTATGGGGTTAACTCAACCTCGACTCTGTCGCCCGGGACTAAGCGAATATAGTTTTTTCGCATCTTCCCGCTCATATGGGCAACAATAATATGACCATTCTCGAGTTCAACCCGAAATTGGGTATTAGGCAATGCTTCAACAACACTACCAGTGAGTTTAATCACTTCCTTTTGACTAGCCATAAATTACTCTTCTAGTCTAGCACAAAAACAAATATTTGTAAAGCCTAAAATAAGGTGATTTGGGACATTTCGGAGGTTACGACCGAGAATTAGGGCGCGAGCCCCGTGACGACGGGCGCGAGCGACCCGTGTCCCAAAATACCTTATTTTAGTCTTCTACGATAATTGCTCTCGTGAATTGACGAGAAAGATATGTACCCTGTTGCTGCGACCATTCCCCGGTACAAGAAATTAATGTAACTGATTCTTTTCCCTCTACTGGCGTATTTGCTGCTGTCACCATATATGAATTAGCTTCATCCAATGGCACAGCTATATTTTCGACCACCTGATACTCAAAGACTTCACCATCTCCCCGTTCAATCTTAATCACGTCACCATTTACTAATTTTGGCAAATCCTTAAACACACCGTGCACATGCGGCCCACCATTATGCCCATCAATCATCAAAGTACCGCCCTGTCCAGGTTTGCCCGAACCTTCATACCAACCCACATCAAAAATATTACGCGGGGTATCCAACTCACCACTCACATTTATTCCCATCGGTAAAATACGCGATTTACTTATCCCTAAACGATCAACCATCAAATAACGTGGTCTGTCTGGCGCAACTATATATTCCTTAATCTCATCATTACTAGGCTTTTTTTCGTCTAACTCTTCATCGCCCTGTATAGTTGTCGATGCTGCGCGTTCGCTTCCCTCCTTTTCGTTGTAATAATAATTTTCAAAAGAAATCACCCTAACAAAATAAATCAAGAACAAAACCAGGAGTACAGACCATATCGCCCACTTCAAAATACTACGCCACCCTTTATTCACTTTCAAGCTCATCACCAAAATCGTCGTATGTTATCATTAGTGCCCTAGAATCCACCGACCTGAGATTCTCTAACGCCACCGTCACCACGATTAGAAGCCCAGTACCCGAAATCGATAAGCCAATCGGCGCACCAGTAAGTGCAATAAAGATATAATCTGTAATAAACGGCAACATCGCCACAAGGCCGAGTGCCAATGCCCCAAATAAATCTAACCTATTAACTACTTTATTCAAATACTCTGCTGTTTGAATACCAGGACGCACCCCCTCAATAAAACCACCCTGTTTTTGCAAATTATCTGCAATCTCCTTAGTATTAAAGATGATCGAAGTATAAAAATAAGTGAATGCGAATACTAATAAGAAATACATCAATGGATAAACAAACCACTGACCAGTTATACCATCAGGATACATTGTCTTAAAGTTGCTCGCTGAAGGCGCTGAAAAAGTTGAAACCAAGCTAGCACCCACTTCATTACTAGGATCAATTGACATCATTACTTGTCCCACAAGAGCAGGCAATGACAAGAAGGCCGTAGCAAAAATCACTGGAATCACACCCGCCGCAATCATCTTAATAGGCAAGATTGACTTAATCCCGCCATATGATGAATTGCCATGCACTCTTTTGGCATAATTTACCGTAATAATACGCTGAGCCTCGTTTAATTTTACCAAGAAGTAAATCACGAATAGCATCGCTACCGAAAAGCCCAAGATAATCCAAAACGTCGTCGGATTTACTGGCAATTCAAACCAACCAAATAAATTCAAAGTGCCCTGTGAGGTATCCGTAAGCGAAGCCCACAATGTCGCCATTGTATTTGGTAATTGCGAAATAATCGAAGCAAAGATAAGAGTCGAAATACCATTTCCGATACCTTGCTCCGTAATCAACTCACCCAACCACATTAAAATCATCGAACCAGCCGTCATAGCTGTCACCGACAAAGCCCAATCACCCATGGTTGGTGTAAAATCAGAGGCAACATTTGCCGCAATCGTAGATTGATACAAAATGAAGATATATGCAATTGATTGTACGATAGCTAGAGGAACAGTCAAAATACGAGTCCATTGGTTAATCTTACGACGACCGGTCTCACCATCATTTGACAATTCTTCAAGTCGAGGAATAGCTTTAGTAAGCAATTGCACCACGATAGACCCTGTGATATACGGGGACAAACCAACCAGGATAATACTAAACGATGCTAATCCGCCACCAGAAATTAAATTCAAAAAACTCGAAAAATCAGATTTTTCCAATAAATTTGATACTGCTTCTTTAAACGTAGCGGCATCGCCCATCGGTACTGGTATTTGCGCCATCAAACGATATGCAACAATAATACCGAGTATCACCAGTACTCGTTTTAACATGTCTTTATTCTTTAGGGATTTGAAAATAGTCTTGAAATGCATAAAACCTCTGATTTTGTACTACCTATAATAGTACCACACTTTAGGATTAAAAACAACTAAATAATGTCAACTCGGGGTATTCCGGAGCGCGGCAGCGCGAGGGTTAGCGCGCTCGCCCCGTGGCGACGGGCGCGAGCGACGCGACCCCGAGTGGCTTTATTTAGTTGTTATAAAGTTTAGAGATTCTCGAGATCTTCTTCAGTAGGTTCTTTAGAATCTGACGTTTCAAATTCTTCGAGAGGAGCTACGCCAGTTCCTACCGGAATCTTGCGACCAATAATCACATTTTCCTTGAGACCACGTAGTCTATCCACACGACCATTGATAGCCGCATTGATAAGCACACGCGTAGTATCTTGGAATGATGCTGCCGACAAGAATGAATCAGAGAATATTGACACTTTGGTAATACCAAGCAACAAATTAGTAAAGGTTGCTGGC
Organism: uncultured Candidatus Saccharibacteria bacterium; assembly: GCA_946414465.1. Taxonomy (GTDB): domain Bacteria; phylum Patescibacteriota; class Saccharimonadia; order Saccharimonadales; family Saccharimonadaceae; genus Nanosyncoccus. The sequence continues at coordinate 23,348 of CAMKOP010000007.1, forward strand.
TCTTTACCGGCTGCCTCAAGCTCACGATTCTCTAGGACTACTGTTGCACGAGAGGTGATATCACCAGTCACAAATGACGAATCGCCTGGATCATTAATCTGCACTCTTGAGAACATTTGACGTACCAAGATTTCGAGATGTTTCGGTGAAATTTCATGACCTTGAGCTGCATATACATTGAGAACATCATTCATAATGTAACGTTCGGTCGCTTCTACCCCTTTATATTTGAGCAAATCTTGCAAATTCAAAGAACCAGTAGTAAGACGATCACCAGCCTCCACTGAATCGTTAGATTTAATAACGAGTTCAGCATCACCAGGAATTTCAATCTTTACTGCTCCACTAGCCGTCGACACCAGCATTATAGCATCTTTGACAAGCTCCACTACACCATCATGAGGAGCCTTAATAGCTGGCTTTTCACCACTCTTCTTTACTAAAGTAGCACCAGCTTTTACGCTTTCTCCATCTTTTACTGCTGGCTTACGACCATCAAGAGCAATTTTCTCAACAGCTCCAGATTGCGGAGTAATTTGAACAACATATCGATTGCCATCTTCCCAAACTTCCGCAACACCATCAATCGGTGAAACATAGGCTTGGCCTTTTGGCGTGCGAGCTTCAAGAAGCTCTTCTACACGAGGAAGACCTCGAGCAATTGCACCAGAACCCGCCACACCAGAACCATGTTTAGTATCAAGTGTTAGCTGAGTACCCGGCTCACCAAGCGACTGTGCCGCAATCACACCAACTGGTTCGTTGGCAGCCACAAGTGCACGAGTTGACATATCAACACCATAAGCCTTACGTGGGATACCCTCAACGGCAGTAGTTGATAGAATTGATTGGATCTTTACTGAATTAATGTTCTCATCAGCCTCAATCTGCTCTGCCATTTCTTTTGTAATTAGCTCATCTGCTTCTAGGTAGCCTGGCACCGCTTCAGCTGTATAACGTCCGTTTAGTCTAGCTGCAAAGCTAATACCAGATAGTTCGGTTTCGTTACGATACACAGTAAACCCAGGATCTTCTGCTTCCTCATCAGTAGTAAATACATCTTGTGATACATCCACCAAACGACGAGTAAGATAACCAGAATCAGCTGTACGTAAAGCCGTCGAAACCTGACCCTGACGTGCACCTCGAGTTGCAATAAATGATTCCAAAGTATTCAAACCCTTCTTATAAGAAGACTTAACCGGAAGCTCGATTTCGTTGTTATTGATATCTACCATGATACCAATTTCAGCTGAAGCAAGCTTAATATTGGAAATATTACCACGTGCACCCGAGTTCACCATCACCGCAATATCGGTATCCATCTCAGAAAGTTTACCTTGTAAGAATTCTGAGATTTTCTTGTCGATATCTCGCCAGTTTGCAATCGTCAACTTATGGCGCTCATCTTCAGTAATCAAATCATCATTAAATTGTTCCTGAATAAGAGCAGTCTTGGCATCACCTTCAGCGATAAAATCATCAATCTCATCATACGTTGGGTAATCATCCTTTGCCGTTGAGATCGATGCAACTGTCTCATATTCAAATGCCAAGTCCTTCAAAGCGTCTGCGGTCTTGACCATCACCTCTGAACCATAAAGATCAAAGATATCCGCCATCACCTTAGACAAGTGTTTCTTAGTTTGCACAGAGTTATCATATGGATAATCCTTTGGCAAGATTTCGTTAAATATTACACGACCAAGAGTCGTATCGCGGATCTCACGCTTCGTAAATACTCGAATTGGAGTCTGAAGCGCAATAATTCCCTGATCATAAGCCATTTCAGCTTCATAAACGCTTGAAAATGCTTTCGGATCACCTGTGTCAGTGCCTGGTTTGTCATAAGTCAGATAGTAGGCACCGAGCACTACGTCCTGATAAATAGCTAACACTGGCGAACCATCTGCAGGTTTCAAAAGATTTTTCTCTGCTGACATCAGTTCCTTTGCTTCTGCCTGTGCAGAATCGGACAAAGGTAGATGCACAGCCATTTGGTCACCATCGTAATCTGCGTTAAATCCAGACGCAACCAATGGATGAAGTTTAATAGCTTTGCCATCAATCAAACGAGGCTGGAAAGCCTGTACACTTAAACGGTGCAAAGATGGAGCACGGTTCAAAAGTACATATTTACCCTTAATCACATCATCAAGCGCATCCCAAACTACTGTTTCTTTTGCCTCAATTAATCTTGAAGCTGCACGAATATTATTAGCATATTCATTGCCAATCAACCACGAAATCACAAATGGCTTAAAGAGTTCAAGCGCCATTTGTTTTGGCAAGCCACACTCATGAAGTTTAAGCTCTGGACCTACCACAATCACTGAACGGCCAGAATAATCTACACGTTTACCGAGAAGATTCTGGCGAAAACGGCCTTGTTTACCTTTAAGTAAATCAGACAATGATTTGAGTTTGCGTCGTCCGTTTGTAGAATTAGCTCCACGTGAACCATGCGCAGCAGAATTATCAATCAAAGCATCAACTGCTTCTTGCAACATCCGCATTTCATTTCGACAAATCACTTCTGGCGCATTAAGATCAAGTAGTTTCTTCAAACGATTGTTACGATTTATTACTCTACGGTATAAATCGTTAAGATCTGAAGTGGCAAATCTACCACCAGGAAGTGCAATCATCGGACGTAGATCCGGTGGGATTACCGGAATCACCGTAAGAATCAAATCTACCGGCCTAATTCCCGCCGCCTGCATACCTTCCAAGGTCTTTAAGCGCTTCTGTAACTTCTTCTCTTTTTGACCTTTTGCTTCAGATTCTTGTTTACGCAAGTCCTCAATCAGCTTATCAAGATCAATTTCGTCGAGCATTTTCTTAATTGCTGTTGCGCCCATTTCGACTGTAATCAAATCTTCGTATTCTTCAGGCAAATTGCGATACTGTACCTCAGTAATTACACCGCCCTTCTTAAATGAATCGAGCATTGATTTCTTCGCTGCATAATCAGTCTCAAGCTCTTCAATTTCCTTAGTCTGAGCCTCAGCCAAAGCCTTTACATCCGCACCTTCAGCTTTAGACTCTTTTTCGTAACGTAATCTAATTGCATCACGCGCAGCATTAGTCTGACCTTCCAACTTTTCCAATTCCTTTTGAATTTCGTCAGTTTTTGCATCCGTAATCAAATAAGTTGCAAAATACACTACTTTTTCAATATTCTTCACTGTAATATCAAGTAGTAACGATAAAGCTGACGGAATACCACGCATAAACCAAATATGTGCCACTGGCGCAGCTAACGCAATATGTCCCATCCGTTCACGACGCGTAATCGACTTAGTAACTAAATTACCTTCCTTGTCGACCGCCGCTTCACGACTTCTTACGCCTTTTAATTTAGAATCATGCGGATTAATGTCTTTAGTTGGACCAAAGATACGTTCACAGAACAAACCATCACGTTCTGGCTTCTGAGTACGATAATTGATCGTTTCAGGCTTTGTTACTTCGCCATAACTCCAATTCAAGATATCGTCACGGCTTGCAACACTAAGACGAATCGAATCAAAGTCCGAAGCGCTGATAAAATTATCCATCCACGCCATCTTAGAACTCCTCTCCGAGATCAACGGTACCATCATCCTCGTCAATCTCTGTTATTTCGATACCCTCTTCAGCCATCATCGCTTCCGCTTCGGAATCATCGAGATCCAAAATTTGTGGCTCGGTATCTTTCTTATGTTGATCATAGATGGATTGATCATCTTTATCCTTTTCAATTTCTTTAGATGTCTTTTCAATCACATCACCAGCATCTGCTGATTCACCGTGATCCAAAAGATCAACCTTGAGTCCAAGACCCTGCAACTCCTTTACCAAGACATTGAAGCCTTCTGGAAGTTTTGGACCTTCAATTGGCTCGTGTTTGATAATTGACTCATAGGCCTTTGCGCGACCATAAACATCATCTGACTTGATAGTAAGCATTTCCTGCAAAGTGGTAGCTGCACCATAAGCTTCTAGTGCCCAGACCTCCATTTCCCCAAAACGCTGACCACCATTTTGAGCTTTACCACCAAGCGGCTGCTGAGTAACCATCGTGTACGGACCAGTCGAACGAGCATGAATCTTGTCTTCCACCATGTGGTGTAGTTTCAGCATATGCATCACACCCACAGACGTACGTTCATTAAATGGTTCGCCAGTAAGACCATCATATAACTGCACACGACCGTCACGAGCAAATCCAGCTTTTTCTAATTCATCTGAAATCACTTCATCTGGCACACCGTTAAATGAAGGTGTTGCAACCTTAAATCCAAGAGCTTTTGCTGCCATACCTAAGTGCGTTTCAAATAACTGCCCCAAGTTCATACGTGAAGGCACACCCATTGGCGATAGCACGATATCAATTGGAGTACCATCTTCCATAAATGGCATATCTTCTACTGGTAGTACACGAGAAACCACGCCCTTGTTACCATGGCGACCAGCCAACTTATCACCTACACCAATCTTACGCATTTCGGCTACAAAGATCTTGATTTGCATAATCACTCCAGCCTTGAGATCATGGCCTTGCTCACGTGTATAAACGCGCACATCAACCACTTTACCAGTCGATGAGCCATTCATTCTTACTGAAGTATCACGTACATCTTTAGCTTTTTCGCCAAAGATAGCACGAAGCAAACGCTCTTCTGAACTTAACTCTTGTTCACCCTTTGGTGTGATTTTACCGACTAAAATGTCACCATTTTTAACTTCAGAACCAATCGTTACAATACCATCTTCACCCAAGTGGCGAAGTGAATGTTCTGATACATTTGGAATATCACGAGTTACCTGTTCTGGACCAAGTTTGGTCTCACGGACTTCTACATCAAAATCTTTGATATTGATTGAAGTCAAAGTATCGTCCTCAACTAAGCGATTTGAAATCACAATAGCGTCATCCATATTGTAGCCACGCCATGGCATAAACGCCACTAAAAGATCGCGGCCAAGTGCAAGTTCACCATCATTGATTGAGGCGCCTTCAATCAATGTGTCACCTGCTTTGACTTTTTGACCACGAACTACTCGACAGTGTTGATTGTAACAACGGTCGTCATTGGTTTTTTCAAAATGCTGCAACTTGTATTCTACATCTCCACCCTTAGTATAAGTGACAATCACTGACTCGCCGTCAGCTTTCTTCACTACACCACTACCAGTAGCCGTTACTAATTGTGAAGTATTCTTAGCAATTTCACCCTCAATGCCAGTACCAACAATTGGATTGTCTTGCTTGAGTAGTGGCACTGCCTGTTTTTGCATTGCGCAGGCCATCAAAGAACGATCAACACGGTTTTTCTCAACAAATGGAATTAGTGAGGCTGATACACCCAAGATTTCCTTGTGAGCCGCATCAATATGAGTTACACGCTTAGCTTCAACCTGAGCAGGAGTACCATGTACACGTGCAGATACCCAATCCTCTGTAAACTTACCATTTTTATCAAGTTTTACGGAAGCATCTGCAATAATCATATCATTCTCAGTGTCTGCATCCATGTAAACTACTTCGTCGGTCACTTTACCATTCTTTACCACACGATATGGCGCTTCAATAAACCCATATTTATTAATTTTGGCGTAAGTAGCAAAGTTAAGCACCAAGCCAACGTTGCCACCTTCTGGCGTTTCAACTGTACAAATACGCCCATAGTGCGTCGGATGTGCATCGCGTACATCAAAGCCAGCTCGCTCCCTAGTCAAACCACCAGGGCCCATCGAGCTAAGACGCCTCTTGTGCGCAAGTTCAGAAAATGGGTTAACTTCATCCATCAACTGTGAAAGCTGTGAAGTAGCAAAAAACTCTTTCACTGCAGCCACAACCGGGCGTGAGTTCAAAAGTTGTGACGGTGTCACATCCTCCGCATTAGCCATTGACATTCTATCTAGAATATTACGTTGTAAACGAAGCATACCTAGACGGAATTGACGTTGCACCAATTCACCTACTAGTTTAACTCTACGATTCGACAATGAATCGATATCGTCTGCAGGTTCCTGCGTATTATTCAAGCGAATTATTTCAGCAATTATCGCTAGTACATCTTTTTTCTGCAAAGTTCTAAACTCTGGCTCATTTGGTGTATCAAATCCTAATCGACGATTAATCTTAAAACGTCCCACATTTGAATAATCGTAGCGCTTCGGATCAAGAAAAGTTCGTTCAATCATCGATTTAGCATTTTCCACTGTAGCTAAATCACCAGGTCGAAGCCTTCTGTATACCTCAAGCAAAGCTTCACCTTGAGTTGAACTAGTATCCTTTTCGAGAGTTGCCTCAATATACTTACACTCACCAGTGTCAATTTTTTCGAAACTCTTTTTGATTTCTGATTGCGTCATACCTAACGCACGCAAAAACGTTGTCACTGGAATCTTGCGACGACGATCTATTTTTACATAAATCGCACCATTTACTGCGGTTTCAAACTCCAACCATGCACCACGACCCGGAATCACCTTCGCACCATAATAATTGCGAAGTCCTATCGTTGTGGCATTAAAGAATACACCAGAAGAACGAATCAACTGAGACACAATTACACGCTCTGTACCATTAATGATAAAAGTCGCCCTCTCAGTCATCCACGGATAATCACCAAAGTAAATATCCTGTTCCTTCTTTTCCCCCGTAATCTTGTTCTCTAACTCAACGAGAACATGGAGTGGAGCCTCATAAGTAGCCAAATTATACTTAGCTTCCTGCTCGGTTTCCTTTGGCTCCTTAAAATAATAATCTTTGAACCTTAGAGATAGCTTCTGCCCAGTATAATCGTCGATTGGATTTAGCTCAGCAAAAACTTCCCTCAGTCCATTCTCGACAAAGTCTGCCCACGAATCCTTTTGGTGTGCCGTCAGATCCGGAATTGGCAAAGCTTGGTCGCCCTCGGTGAAGAAAACTCTCTCACCTGACTTCGGTTTTGTAGCCATTCTACCTCTTTTATTATTTAGTGTTGATAATCTTTTTGACAATTTTAAAGACACAGAGAACCACCAACTCTGCTTGTCAAATTGTCTCAGCGCCGAAGATTACTGCCTGTTTTTACCCTAGCCCCGCTACATCTAGAGTTGCACAAAAACAAGGCACACTACTTCTTATTAACCATGATAGCACAAACTAACAATAATTACAACACCAAAACCAAAAAATTCCGCAACGGAACGGAATTTTCTAGACATATATAAAACTCTCAACCTTGTGTAATATTTGTAAGCGAACTCGCAGTTAGTTAGCTTAAGTATAATTATATTCAAAATATTCAATTTGTCAACACTTTTTTGCAGTAGATATCAAACTTTTCCACAAAAAAATAGCCCCAAAGGGCTATTTTATAAATAGACTAAATGTCGAGATCATCCAAATCAGCAAGTTCAGCTCGAGTTTTCTCAGCTAATTCCGAAGTCTGCTCTTCGTCCTCATCTTCCCTTTCATCATCTTCCACTTCTTCTACTTCCTCTGCTTCGTCAACTTCTTCCGTCTCTTTCTCTACTGGTTTCTCACTCTTAATTTCATTACCTTCTTCATCAGTATTTACAATCTTCAAATTGTATCTAGCGTCTTGCTTGGTGCCAAGTGCCCTCAAAAGCACACGAATAGCTTGCGCAGTTACACCGCGCTTACCAATCACGCGACCAACATCCGAAGGATCAACGGTCAAAGACAAAAGCACACCCTTTTCATCAATTTTACGTTCTACTGCTACCTTTTCAGGATTATTGACTAAGGTTTTTACGATATATTCTACAAATTGCTGATCAATAGTAGCCATTTTTTTCTCCATTTATTATTGTTATACTAAAATTATAGCACAAAAATAGTCCCCGCGGGGACTATTTTATTATTCTTGAGTTTCTTCCTTTGGTGCTTCTTCAGCTGGAGCAGCCGCCTCAGCTGGCTCTTCCTTTGGCTGATTTTTGCGCAATTTATCAGCGTGTTTAGCTGTTTTAGTCTTTTTTGGTGCCTCTTTGTACCATTTTGGCAACTTCACGCCGTTCTTCTTTAAGATAAAAGCTACACGGCTAGAAGGTTGTGCACCATTCTTTAAATATTTTTCCACCGCTTCTTTATCCAAAGTCAAAGCCTTGGTTGCGGGATTGTAATTGCCGACCTCAGCTACCACACGTCCCGAAAGCGGATGACGCTGTGATTCTTGGACGACTATCCGGTACGTTGGATAATGTGACCGGCCATTACGTTGCATGCGAATCGCTAGCATATTTCTCCTTAAATTATTTACTTTTGCCATTATATCATAAAATTCAGAAAATGAAAAGGGGAGGCCCTAATGAGTCTCCCTTCGTACAATACTACTTCTTTTTTTCGAAGTCTTGTAAAGGACAAATCACATTCTTGTTCAACCTTCTGGTTGCTTTATCACGATATGATCTCCTTCTATTAACACTAAGTAATAATTCCAGCAACTTTTTCTTTTTCTTGATAGGCATTACGCCATTCTGCATACACTGAATGTTAACTTTGTTAACCTTCGCATAGAACTGCTCCTCGCAATACGATATTCTATCCCTGAGATTAGAGATTTTTCCATCGTAATACTCATCGAGTATTGACTGTACCTGCCATGCAGTGGCCTGATCCATCAAGTTAGCATAAAGCTTAGCGGCAGAAGAATAATCCCCCGCTGCATCGATCAATTCAAAAATCGCCGTCCAGTACTTAACCGTAGTATCAGAAATTTTAATGTTCTTATTCTCTGCCATTTTACACCCTCCTGTAAAACCATGCAGTGATAACTTATATCTTCATTATACCACAAAAATGCAAAAAAGTCAACAAAAAGGAGTCATCCTACCTCAAGATGACCCCTTATTATACCTATTTATTCAATTTTTTGTATTGTTTCACCCCTTCACGCGCCGCCTCTGTTTGCGCTTCTTGTTTAGAGTGGCCCACCCCTGTACCTTTCAGAGAATTACCCACATAAAGCCCTACAGTAAACTTTTTATCATGATCTGGACCTTCTTCTTTCAAGGTCTTATACACCGGCGTTTCGCCATCAATTTTTTGTGCCAACTCCTGGACATAGGATTTTGGGTCACGCCACAACCCTTCTTCTAATACTGTATCAATTTTCACTAAAATATGTTTATCAATAAAATCTCGTGCTCTTTCATACCCCTGATCCAAATAAATCGCCCCAATCACTGCCTCAAAGCAATCCGCCAATATCACATCGTGTGCTCGTTCCGACCCCATTCTTTCACCTTTTGACATCCTTACAAGTGGAGCATAGCCTAGCTCATGACCAGCCGCCCCAATCGACTCAGTCCTAACTAGCGCCGCTCTTACTGCTGTCATAATTCCCTCAGGTTCGTTGTAATTTCGATACAAAAAATCTGAAGAAACTAATTCAAGTACTGCATCGCCTAAAAATTCCAGTCTTTCATTATGTTCGTGAGCATTTTTGTGCTCATTTACATAACTACGGTGCGTCAAAGCCGTCACCAGTAAATCAATATTATTAAATTCAAACCCTAGTTTGTTTTTTGCAAACTCTACGTAAGGCGTCTTATCCATTTTCCTCCTTTATTTATAATCACCTGCACGAATTTTCTTCTTGGCTATTAGCATCAATTTTTCAATGTCTTCATATTCGATTGCCTCAAGAGCATCCGCAAATGAAAACCAACGAATCCCCTTCATCCACTTCTCTGGGATCGGCGTCTCGTGGCTATCAAGCGCTTGTACTAAATAAATCTGCGTAGTCATTAGTACCAGCTTGTCCAATCTACGATATTTAAAATGTATCTTACCAAGCCACGCCAAAATCGAAACATTTTTAAGCCCAGTTTCCTCTTCAATCTCACGTCTAGCCGTCATTTTAGCCGTTTCTCCAGGTTCAATATGTCCCTTCGGAATAGTCCAACGTTCTTTCGAGTCTTGAATTAACAGTATCTCGATGTCTTTTTTATCTTTAGTAAATCGAAAAATAATCCCGCCCGAAGTCGGCTCACGCACAATTGATTGAATCGCCGCTTTTCTATGAAAAACAGCCGATTTGAGCTTGTCAAAAGCCGATTCTTTAACTCTTTCCGTCGGCAACGCTTCCGGAACTTTTAGCGCTCTTCTTGCTGTCGGCTCCTCCGGCAGGCTTCCCGCTCTTTTTAGAACCTGCGGTCTTTTTCTTTGCTCCATGACTTTTCTCTTCAGTAATTCCTAGTTTTTTATAAGCTGTACCGAGCACACCATTGACAAACTTCGATGAATTTTCCGAACCAAATGATTTGGCTAGCTCTACAGCTTCATTAATGGCGACTTTCGGAGGAATTGAATCTCTACACTCCGAAAGCTCATAAAGGCCCATCCTTAAGACATTTCGATCAATCGCCGCAATAGATGCTATTGGCCACTCCGGTGCCATTGGCTGAAGTGCTTTATCTAACATCTCAAAATTATCTGCCACTTTTCGCGCCAAATTATACACAAACTCGGTATCACCAAGCGCCTTTTCATATGGTTCGATATTTTTTGCGATAATAATGTCCAAATCGACTTCTGGGTCATTAGCCAAAGTTCTAATTTCATACTCGTACAAAGTCTGTAAAACGATTACTCTACCTAAATGTCGATTACTTGCCATTTTTAAAATTCTCTTTTATTTATTAGTTTTAACTTTTAAATTCGGGGTCTTTTTCTTGGTTTCGAACGCTTTGACCGGTGAAAGTTTGTTCACCCGCTTTGCTAATTCTAGCCTAAGATGACTCCTACGAAGCCCAGTTTTTCTGGGACTACTTTGTTTCTTAGGTTCAGGCATTTTGCTCCTTTAATTTAATAGATAATTTTACTTATTCTACCACGATTATTATCAATAATCAAGTAGTTGACTAATAGTCAAAATCATTACATAAAGATTAATTTCAATCCACTCTATCAATTCATTAATCCATACATCGCAATTCCAGCCGCCACCGAAACGTTAAACGACTCTTTTTGCCCCTTCATTGGAATTTCAACGAATAAATCAATTAATTCGTACAATGAAGTGCTTATTCCATTGACTTCTTCACCCAACACTAAAACAACCTTATCGCTCAATCTGGATCTCAATTCATCACTGTTTAGCTTATATATCGTTCCAATATCAATATTATTCTCCAAGCCAATAATCTGCCAACCATCTTTTTTATGATTATTTAACTCCTGAAATATATCACCACATGAATAAATATCCAACATATCTTCTGCGCCTAGAGCAGTTTTATGTATCTCATGGTCAAGCTTATCACGTAAATGTGGCAGAAGCGAACCATCATGAACTCTTGGTGTATAACCAGACAAAATCACCCTTGACACACCAAAACCCTCTGCTGTCCTTAAAATTGCCCCTACATTGTAAGTCGACCGGATATTATCAAGTACCAGTACTAATTCCATAATCCTTCAGCTTTAAGAGCTTTTTTTATTGCTGGACGGTCAAAACCAACAATTCTTTCTTTACCAATTACCGTGACCGGTACGATATCTATATCTTCTTCTTTAGTTGCATCTTTTTCAGTGTACTCAATACCCTTAGATTCTAACCAATCCATCAAGGCGTGACAATAGCCACAGGTTGGGGTTGTGTATATTTCTATCATTTTCCTCCTATACTACAATATTAATTAGTTTATTCTTTTTCACAAAAATTGTCTTTTTTACACCTTTTTCAGTGTATTTTTTCACTCTTTCGTCTGCTAAAACCATTTCGGTTAGCTTTTCTTCATCTTCCAAGTCATCCACCTCAATTTCAAATTTAGCTCTAAGCTTTCCATTTACTTGTACTACTAATTCCACAGTATCAGCAACTAAATATTTTTCATCCCATTTCGGCCATTCATCGTCACTATCTAGTTTCTCCAACATCTCAGAAGCTAAGTGTGGAGCAAACGGCTTCAACAGCTTAGCCAATACCATCAAATCCTCCTTACTAGCACCGTTTTTGTATAACTCATTCACATATTCCATCAACGCCGCCACCGCCGTGTTAAAACTATAGCGGTGTATATCCTCTGTCACTTTCTTAATTGTTTTATTGCGTACGACGACGTTCTTATCAACTTTAGAAGTGTTACCAAAGCATAGATTATAACATCGATTCAGGAAACGATACACGCCACCAACACTCCGCGTATCCCACGCTGCATCCATATCATATGGTCCTATAAACATTTCATATGTACGGAGAGTATCCGCCCCATACCCGTCGTTTATCACATCCAAAGGATCAATTACATTACCTTTGGACTTACTCATTTTCTTACCATCTGGCGCATTAATATAACCGTTATATAAGAGTCGCTTAATTGGCTCTCTAAAAGGTAAATAACCTTCATCAGCAAAGAACTTGCACCAAAATCTAATATAAAGAAGGTGTGCTACTGCGTGATCGCCACCACAATAATAATCTAGTGGCTCCCAATATGAAATTGCCTTCTCATCCCAAGCAGCTTTATCATCACGCGGTGAAGCATATCGCCACAAGTACCACGATGAGCAAGCATAACCGTCCAACGTGTCAGTTTCTCTGGTCATTTTTTTCATATGAACTTCGCCAGTTTTTGGATCTTTTACTGGAATCTCTACCGTCAACCAATCCTTAGCCTTAGCCAAAGCCGAACGTCCTGACTTATCAGGCTTGTAGTCTTTTACCTCTGGCAACATCACAGGTAATTGATCTTCAGAAATCGCATGCGGATTGCCGTCTTTATCATATGCAATCGGAATCGGGCAGCCCCAATATCGCTGACGTGAAATTAGCCAATCACGCATTCGATAAGTAACTTTCGGCGTACCATACGCATCACGATCAATTAATTCCGCTTCCACAATCGGCAAATCAAGCTTCTCAGCAAATTCTCTATCCCTTTCATCATATGCTGGCACTGCCATAATCGCACCAGTACCATAACCAGCCAATACATAATCTGCCACATAAATCGGAATTTTTTCCTTCGTTGCTGGATTGATAGCATAAGCCCCAGTAAACACACCAGTTTTTTCTTTGTTTTCTTGCCGTTCAATTTCCGATTTCTTTAGTGCAGCTGCTTTATATTTTGCTACCGCGTCTTTGCAATCCTCCGAGACAATATACTCAAGTCCTACATATTCCGGTGCCAGTACTAAGAATGTCGCCCCTAGAATCGTATCAGGACGCGTAGTAAATACCTTAATTTTTGGCGCACCACCTTCGACTTCAAAATCAATCTCAGCACCAACGCTTTTCCCAATCCAATTCTTCTGCATCGTTTTTATCTTTTCCGGCCACTCAAGATTATCTATTTCATCTAGTAATTCATCCGCATACTCAGTAATTTTAAAGAACCATTGTTTCATTTTTTTCTTTTCGACCTCATGCCCGCAACGCCAACATTTGCCATTTTCAACTTGCTCATTCGCAAGTACTGTTTGATCTTCGGGACACCACCATTGATATGATTCTTTTTGATAAGCTAATCCCTTCTTAAATAATTGCAAAAAACACCACTGGGTCCAACGATAATATTCAGGGTCAGAAGTATTAATTTCACGTGACCAATCTATCGCATATCCCAATTTTTTAGCCTGCTTACGAAAATTTGTAATATTTACCGCAGTTACTTCTTGTGGCGCTGTTCCAGTCTTAATCGCATAATTCTCTGCCGGAAGTCCAAACGTATCATAGCCAAATGGCCGCATCACATTTAATCCCTGTTGTCTAAAGAACCGTGTCAAAACATCTACAATTGTAAAATTCCTCACATGCCCCACATGAAGACCTGCACCCGATGGATAAGGGAACATCTCAGCGAGCATCACTTTCGGTTGACCTTTAACTTCAGTAGCTTTAAAAGCTTCAGTTTCTTCCCATTTTTTTTGCCATTTTTGCTCTATTTTTAACGGTTCGTATCTTTCCATGAAAAATATTATACCATAAATCCCCCTTATTATAAACTAACGGCTAGTGACCTTTTTATAAATATTAGTAAATTTGTCTAAAGTCGTCTCAAAATCATGTTCTTTTGCAATTTCAAGTGATTTTTTTGAAAACCTAGCCCTCAATTTATCATCAACTAGGATTTTTTTGATCGCCGCCGCAATTTCAGGCACCGAACCCGGCTCACAAAGGTATCCATTTTCCTCATCTATGCATACTTCCGAAACCGCCCCTTTATCAACTGCAATTAGCGGCAAACCTGAGGCTGCCGCTTCAATTAATACAATTCCTTGAGTTTCAATTTCTGATGCCGTCGCAAATACATCTCCAACTCTATACAGTTCATACAAATCATCTCCAGCCACTCTACCCAAAAAATGGATATTGTCTGATTTACCAAACTTATTCTCAAGCCTAGCCCTATCTACCCCATCTCCTACTACCACTAATTGCGAATTATCTACCCCAGCTTTCAAAAATGCTTCAACTACTGCCCCCACTTTCTTTTCTGGATCTATCCTCCCCACATATAGTACAGTTTTTTTATCAGACAAAATGTCATACTTCCTATAAATCGCCTCGCCTGCCTTGCCCGGTTTAAAATGCGAAAGATCCACCCCATTTGACACTGCTGCCACTGGCACGCCTAATTCTTTTTCACGCAGCAATCCTCGAATCGCCTGCTCAGTTGGCATCGTCACAAAATCACTTTTACTTTGCCGATTTCTGAAATAAGTAGAAAGTAGATAATTCGCAGGCTTCTTCATTAGTTTTGGCACATGTAAAGGATCAGTTAATACTTCAGGTTGATTATGCTCGGTTGTCACTACCGGGATATCATGTTTTCTAGCGTATGATACCACCGATAAACCAATTGGATCAGATACCTGTACATGTACCACATCAGGTTGAAACCCATCTAACACCGCCTTTATTTCTTGACTAGGAAACACCGAGATTCTAAAACCATTTTTATACCATAAATGTGGTAATTTCACACCCAAAAACCGCTTCTTTTCGGGTATTGCATGAATTTGATCAGGATAAACCTTAGCATCCACTGATTTCAAATATACCGTCCTCACGCCATCTACATTTTCCTCATACGATTTACCAGTTTGTGACGGACAAATTACTATCACTTCATAACCACGTTTAACTAAACCCACTGCTAAATTATGTGAAAACACCGCTACCCCATTTATTTGTGGGTAGTATACAGCTGTTGCAATTACAATTTTCATCAATCCTCCCAAAAGAGCGCGTAAGTTTCTTCCGATTTATCCCTGTTAATCATCAAAATCATAATTTTTTGGCCTTGTCCATTTGCGGATCGCGCATAGCATTAATATCTTCGTACGAACGTTCCACCTTTACATCCGGCTCTATTCCGGTCTTATTAATCGAACGTTCTTTTGGTGTATACCAAGATGCCGTCGTAACCTTCAATTTTGAGCCATCATTAAAATCGAATAAATTCTGCACCACACCTTTACCATACGTTGTTTCTCCTACTACCGTAGCCTTCTCATAATCTTGCAAGGCTCCTGCAACAATTTCCGATGCTGACGCAGTCGAGCCATTTACTAGTACTACAGTCTTCATATCAGATAAAATAGCTTTATTGGCATCAGATGTGGTCTTTTTGTCATCAGAATGCTTCGATTTTTGTACTAAAATCGTGTCCCCATTGATCCAAAGACTCAGGAGATCTTTTGCTGCATTTACATAACCACCACCATTACCACGCAAATCCAATATCACTTTTTTCACGCCCTTCTTTTCAAACTCCTTCGCAAACTTTTGCACCATCGTACCAGTATCTTCATCAAATCTTGTTACAGTCACTATTGCAGTAGAACCATCATAATCTACATACGCTGAAACATTATTAATGATTTCACGCTTCATCTTAAAGCTTTTTTCCTCACCATCACGTATAACAGTTACTTCTACCTCTGTACCTTCTTCCCCTCTCACCTTTTTCGATATTTCCTCAGTCGACAAGCTATATACTTCCTCACCATTTACCTTATACAAAATATCACCCGCTAATATCCCCGCCTTCCTAGCCGGATTATCCGGCAAAGTTCTAAGTACTCTCACATATCCATCACGAAGCCCCATTTCTACACCTATACCAGCTCCTACATTACCATGGAGATCATCTTCAAATTCTTTAGCTTCTTCTGCATCCATATAAACTGTATAAACATCACCGAGAGCATCGGTCAAACCTTTTTTTGCACCTTCTACAATTTTCGATTGAACTATCTCACCATCATAATAATTAGCTAATTTATTATATACTTCATCTAAGCCAGACCAATCAACTTCAGAGCTATGGTCCTTCTCAAACCCTAGATATGGCGCAAATCCACCAAACCAATTTTTCCAGTTCAACCCAAGAGTTAAACCAATTACTAGCATTACAACCGAAATAATTATTGCATTGCCAAGACTAGTTTGTTTTTCTTTCCACTCCACATTTTTATCCATAAGTAAATTATATCACAAATTACCGCAAATGGATGTAATTATATCGGCCTACTTCACCAGCTGGAATCGTACGTGAACCAAAATCGCCGTAATGGAACGAACCAGTATAAAGCTGTGTAGCATAAGCATTATTGTATTCAGTTACGCCAATCGAACCGTCACCATTCACACTCTCAACCCAGAATACATGCCCATAGGCACCACCATCAATCTGCCCAATAGTATTAGGAGCAGGATTATGATCCACCACATATCCAGCTGAACGTGCTCGATTGTCCCAGTTGTAGGCATTACCCCAGGCTAATACTAATCCAAACATCTCATATGCTTTCCAACCAGTATAACTTACGCATTCGCACACCAATCCACCGATGTAATAACCATTGATAGTTGTGCCATAATCATCTTGTCTCGCAGGACAATCGGCCTGCCATGGATAAGTATTCGCTCCAGTATAAGAACTACCGCTATAAAGTTCTGGATGAGCTTCCTGTTCCGCCTTTTCTGCCGCACGTTGCGCTTCCTTAGCCGCCTTCGCTACTTCATTATAAGATTCTGCATCGTTTTCGTATTTCTCAACCAATGCTTGTTGCTCGGAACGCTTCGCTGTTAAAGACTTTTTAGCCTCCTGTTGCTGAGCTAACAAAGTCTCAACTTCAGATTTTTCCTCTTCTAATTTTTCCTTAGTTTCTTTAATAGTCGTAGCAGAAGCTGAGATTTGTCCTTTTACAGTTTCCTCCCGTGCAGCCTTTTCTGCCAAGTCCGAAATTGAAGTCGCACCTGCCAAAATCTTAATTGGCTCAGCGTCCGATTCAAAATGCATATTCACCAAAAGCTCCGCCAAAGCATCCTGCTCTTCCGTCAATTTTTCTTCAGTAATCTTTATCTGCTTTTTTAATTCCTTTACTTCAGCTTCAGTACCGGCAATCTCTGCTTCTTTGCTAGCAATCTCAGACGACAGCTCAGTTACTTTAAGCTGGTAAGCACTAGCTGAATTTGCCGCTGCCGCTGCATTCTTATTCGCTTCTTTCTCTTTTTCGACCGCCTCAAGACAAGCCGATGAATTTTGGCAAGCCTTCGAAATTGCCCACGAATTACTACTCCGTACCATACCAAAAACAGTTGTAATCAACAAAACTGTTACAATAAAACAAATTATTATTCTGTTTTTGTTTCTAAGTATTACCATAAACTCATTATAACATATTTCACCAAAATAAATCAAGTACTAAACCACCAAAACCCATATCTTAAGTCTTATGAAGATATTTCGAAACAGCTAACCACGCCGAAATTCTACCAATTACTACGCCAGCCGCGATAAATATCAAAAACACTATAATCAATTGGTTCGATTCTAGCACCCCATTAATTGAATCGACGTTAATTCCATAATTTGCAAGCTTCGGCGACAAAAATCTAAACCCAAAGTATGAAATCGTCCCCGCGACAATGCCAGCAATCACACCGCAAATTTCTGCCTCAATCAAGAATGGTCCTCGAATAAAACTTCTATCCGCACCCACCAATTTCATCATGTATATTTCTTCTCGCCTTGAGAAAATCGCCATCCTAATAGTCGAAAAAATAATCAAGATTGAAATTACCAAAAACACCGCTGCCAAGATAATACCACCAGTTCGCGCCATCCTCGCCCATGAAGTAATCGTGTTAATTTCTGCCCTATTCACATCATAAGTTGGTGGCATTTCTTTATCGGTAAACTCACGAAACATTTCGCCATTTTCGACAGTCTCTTTAATACTATCTAAGTTATCCACATTATAAACTTTAATTCGCATCGTCGCCTGCATTTTCGCAATCATCATCTTAGTCATCTCATCATCCAAGATATTCAAAATTTCTTCGCTATCGCCATTCTCAATCAAAAACTTCTCATATTCTTCTTCCGAAGTCGAAGTTTCTACGCTTTTTATATTTGGATCCTTCTTAATCTCTTCAGTCAATTTGTCCAAATCTTGTTGCGAAGTATTTGGTTTTAGATAAATCGTAATATCAATTTTGTCCTTCATCATCTCAGCAGTGTTAGTCAAAATCACACTCGCCACTACCGTCACAAACAAGATAATCAACGTTATCGCCATCACAATCGTCGCCGCACTAGATAGCCAAATATTCCGTGAAAATCCGCGAGTCCCATATTTCACAATACGTGCTTTTTCTCGCACCACGTGACGCTTGCGATTTTTCTGCATCGTCTTCAAACTTTTTTTTGAGACTCTTTTGAGTTTTTTCTCACCTTCAACTTTTTTCACCTAAATCACCCTCCTTGGTTTCAATGCGTGCCCAGGGGTTTGCACTCGCCGCGTTGGCACTTTTTTATCATCTAGTTTGTAAATACCATTATTCTTCTGATCGTTTATAATCTTACCATTTTTCAAAGTTACCACACGCTTCTGTAAAGTATTCACAATATTCTCATTATGCGTCGTCACTAAAATAGTCGTGCCAAAATCGTTAATCTTCTTTAAAAGCTGAATTATTTCTTCAGTAGTTAATTTATCCAAATTTGCCGTCGGCTCGTCAGCAATCAATATTTTCGGTTGCCTTGCTACAGAGCGTGCAATCGATACTCTTTGTTGTTGTCCACCAGACAACTGATCAGGAAATTTCTTCGCCTGATCCAACAAATCAACGAGCTCCAAAACTTTTGGCACTGTTTTACGAATTTCTTTACCGCTCATCCCAGCAATTTCAAGCGCAAATGCCACATTCTCATAAACTGTACGTCTCGGTAATAATTTAAAATCCTGAAAGACCACACCCAACCGTCTACGATATCCAGGAATATGACGCTTTTTTACATAATCAAGGTCAATCCCGCCAATAATAATCTTCCCTGAATCTGGGTTCTCTTCTTTGGTAATCATTTTCATCAAAGTCGACTTACCAGCCCCAGATTTACCCACCAAAAATACGAATTCATTTGGCTCAATATGCAAAGAAACATTGTCAAGCGCCGGCTCAGAATCACCCGGATATTGTTTCGTAACCGAATCTAGCAGTATCATAACTACATATTAACATAAGTAGAAAAAGAATTCAAATGCTATTTTTTCTCAATATGAAAGGTAATATTACGAGTTTTTTGACCCTCAGCCTGATATATAACGCCCGGCGTAATCTTCGCTCCAGGATTATCCTTTTGTATTTCTTTCAATGCTTCTGCATAAGATTTATCAGTAGTAATCGTCAAATCCTCATGTTTTTTATTGCCAAAATCTACTATTTTTTTGTGTCCTGCATATTCTAATAGATAATCCATATCGATTTCAAACCCAGCTACATACGGCGCCAATTTAAAATCTGCTCTTACTGAATTTCTGAATTCCCCAACGATACCGATATGTTTTCCTTGCAACATAATCTCTGCTGAACGCTTTGGCTCAAACGGTTTTTCTTCTGCTCGTACCTTTCGCCCTTGCATTGGCACAAACTCCACAGTGATATCAAGTTCTTCAAATATTTTCGCCGCATATTTTTTCGCCTTATAAAACGCCGTTTCATTATTCTTGCGTTCTGCTATTACGCATCCTAATGAGTGTTTTTCAACTGGAACATTTTCATCATCCATCCCAGATTCTTTACGATATACCGCATTCATCTCGTAGATCGCAAACTTTTCTACTGGTAATTTTTCATTCATATATGTTTTATCCAATAAACTTGGTATAATCGATTGACGAATATATTGTAATTCCGGCGAAATCGAATTAACAATCTTGTAAGAATTATTAGGATCTTGGGCTACTTTTTCAAGAAGTCTTCCGCTCACAAAACTATAAGTCAAAACTTCATTTGCTCCATACCTAGCCATCAATTCACGAATTCTTTTCCTTAGCACAAAAACCGGATTTCGCTCAGCTGTCAAATGAAGCGGCGAGACCGGCGTAATGTTATCATAGCCAAGTAGACGCCCCACCTCCTCAATTATATCCTCTTTGATGTGAATATCGGTTCGCCAAATCGGTGCATCGACTACCAAATCCTTCCCCTTCTTTTCAATCATAAATCCAACATTTTTCAAAGTATTTGCTATCAAAGCTTCATCATATCGCGTACCAAGCAACCCATTTATTTCATCAACACTGATTTCAATTGCTTTTGGCACAGTAAAGTCAGGCCACACATCGTTCATGTCAATCGGCTTACCATTGATTTCTTTAACAGCCTCCGCCAACACATTAAATGTGCCAGTAGCCGGTACGCCTTTAGTGTATCTCGTAATCGCCTCCGAAAAAATCCCATGCGCCATCTGAGTTTTGCGCAAATTATACAGACTAAATGTAGCAACTTCGAGCAACACATTTTTTGTATCCTCATCAATCATTGTATTTGCACCACCCATCGCACCCGCCAATCCAACCGGCACATTATTTGACGTAATCAAAATGTCATTATCGGTACATTTTAATACAGTCCCATCCAATAGTTCAATTTCTTCTCCATCTTTTGCCAAACGTACGATTATTTTCGGATCTGTAGTCTTCCCAACTTTATTAAACTTATCATAATCAAATGCATGTAATGGTTGACCAGTTAGTAGCATTAAATAATTCGTCACGTCAACTATCTTTGATACACTATGCATGCCAGATTTTGCCAACAAGGTATCCGTCAGTGAGAAATACTTGTTCTTTGCCAATGGATCAACAATCTTAATTTGCGCACAAGTATAACGCGGACAAACCTTCGCATCCTCAATCTCGATTTTAATCTTGGTATCTTTTTTACGAACACCAGTCTTAGTTGATTCCAAAAATCCTTCTTCAAAAACTGTCTCATGCGTCAAAAAATCTGGCTCTATAAAAGGTTGTCCTAAAATCCCCGCCACTTCCCGTGCGAATCCAATCAAACCAAAACAGTCCGGTCGATGCGTCAAGGATTTATTTTCAATATCTAGTATTTTGTCTCTCAATTCAAACACATCCGCAAACTCATCGCTAGGCTTTGCCATTTCAGGATCTATTTCGATAATACCCTCATGATCAACACCAAGATCTAATTCATCTGCCGCCGCCAACATACCGTAAGAGTCGTATTTGCCAAGCATTCTTCGCTTACCAATCACAAAAGGCGCATCCTCGTGTACCGATGCCGGCACGATTGCACCAGGTGCAATCCATGTAGCTAGCATCCCCTTGTGTACATTTGGCGCACCACACATAACTTGTACCAAACCTTCGCTTTTTGGTACATTTTTGACTTCAATATTACCCACATTAATTTTACATAAAGCTAAATGTGTATCTGGAATCTTCTCAACTGATTCAACACGCACTACATATATATTGTCATATTTGTGCGTCTCATCTATAACTCCTTCAACTTCAACCAAGCGCGCACCAATCAGCCGCACCAATTCCTCGTCCGAAATCTTAATATCTACATATTTTTTTAACCAATTTAACGAAATTCTCATTTTAATTAAACTCCCTTAAGAAATTAAGATTACCAGATTCAAACAAACGTATATCACCCAGAGCATATTTAAGTAAAACCAAACGCTCAATACCTCCACCCCACGCAAAACCATGATATACAGTCGGATCAATACCAGCCATTCGTAATACATTCGGATGTGTCATTCCACAACCAAGCATTTCCAGCCAATCACCTTTTTTACCACCTAGCGACTTAGGTTTTTCAATTAACAGTTCTACAGAAGGTTCAGTAAACGGGAAATATCCTGGTTGTGTCCTGATTTCCAGTTTTTGTTCGTAATAACGCTCAAAAAACTCACGCAAAACTCCAAGCA
>CAMKOP010000008.1 GCA_946414465.1 uncultured Candidatus Saccharibacteria bacterium
GATAGGTACCATTTGGTATATTAGCATTATGGGAAGTCATACCAGTACCATTCATAGTACAGGAGACTGGGACAGAAACAGTTACGTTGTCTTGGGCGGTGTTGGTGTTGGTGGCGAAGGCAGTAGAAGACAGTACTGTTCCAGAAAGAGTTGAAATAGCAAATAAGCTAATTGTAAGAGTGTATGAACTTTTAATACTCATGGTTATATTTTACCTTCCGTGAGGATAATAGTCAATACTTTATTTTCGCTCATGCTTATGTTATACTGAAGATATGAGCACGGTGGGCATCGCCGAAATCGAAAAAATCAAACAGCGCATTAGGTTGTGTGATTTTTTGGTAGTGGCGCAGCTATATTTACAAGATAATTTTTTACTAGAAAGAGAACTGACCGCCGATGATATTAAAGTCAGATTACTGGGGCACTGGGGAACTTGTCATGGTATTAATGTAGTATATGCTAACCTGAGAGCTAAATATGGTGATGATGAGAATTTTAGTTTCATCTTGGGACCAGGGCATGGGTTTCCAGCCTTGAATGCAAATCTGTGGTTAGATGGAGAACTTGCTAAGGTAGACAAAAAGGCTACTCTTGATACACCAGGACTAGAATATATATGTAAGAGTTTTTCGTGGCCAGACGGGTTTCCAAGTCATGCCAGCCCATTTACGCCTGGAGTTATTACTGAGGGTGGGGAACTTGGCTATGCGTTGGCAAACGCTTATGGCATGAATCTAGGACATCCGGAAAAAACTACGGCTGTACTAATTGGCGACGGTGAACTCGAAACTGCCACAGCAATCGATTCTTTGAATCTCAGAAATCTACTTACTGGACCGAAAAATGGCAAGATCATACCTATTTTGCATCTGAATGGATATAAGATTTCGGCACCGACTATTTACGGCAGAAAATCTGAACGCGAACTAAATGAATTAATTCGTGGGTTTGGATTCTCTCCGATTTGGATTGAGGAGAAAGAACCAGAACAATTTCAATATGCACTGAATACCAGCGAAGAATCACCATTTTATATTTTTAAAAACGAAAAAGGATTTGGTGGGCCAACGCGTTTTCAGATGGCACATCAAATCCCTCTTAAAAACCCTAAGGAGAATAGCGAGGAACTGAAAGCCTTAGAATACTGGCTCAAGAGTTATCATGTAGAGGAATTGTTTGATCGTGAGAAAGGATTATTGATATGAACGATAATGCAGTAATACCTGGCGCGGAAAAATATTCACCTGCTGTTAAGATTGGTAACTTACTCACTGAAGAATTTAAAAAAGATTCACATTTTTATTTCTTTTCGCCAGATGAGACAACATCTAATAAATTCGATGAGATATTTGATGTAGAGAAACGGGCGTGGGGCGATATGCCAATTAAGCCTTGGGACTTGCCCGAATCTGCGGATGGGCGAATCGTTGAGATGCTGTCTGAAAACGTATTGTTCAGTGTAATGACTGGACACCTTGCCAATGGTGAAAAAGCCATGATGGGAAGTTATGAAGCATTTTTCCCAGTAGTTACGTCTCAAATTTTACAGCAAATGAAGTTTATCAATCAATCAAAACAGGTAGAATGGCGCGAGCCGATGCCAGCGGTGAATTTACTATCGACTTCGACTTGTTGGCGACAGGACCATAATGGTTTTACCCATCAATCACCAGCCTTGATTTCAACTTTACTATCAATACCTTCTAATCTCGCTAACTGTATTTTCCCGATTGACGATATCGCCGCAGAAGCGGCTTATAGATTCATGATTGATTCGACCAATGTTGTAAATCTTACAACATTTGATAAGAATGAACGTCCGCGTTATATTGATATGAATCACGCGAAATTTCAGTTTGATAACGGTGGTGCGTCTTTGTTTGAATTTGCTTCTGATGAGGATCCAGATTTTGTCCTGACGGGGGTAGGTGATATTGTATCGCACGAAGCAATTGAGGCGATTAAGCTCTTGAAAAATGATATACCAGAGATTAAGCTACGTTTTGTTGGCATTAATGCACTTTCGTATCGCGCAATTGGTACTACTAACAATAAATTAAAACAATCAGAATTTAGTAAATTGTTTACAGTTGACAAACCAATTATTGCTAATTTTCATGGCTATCCGGAAACTCTTGAAAACATATTGGAGAATTACACGTCGAAATACCGAATTCGTGTGCATGGATTTAATGAAGAAGGCTCCACCACTACGCCATTTGAGATGCTGAGGCGTAATATGGCATCTCGATATGATTTGGCTATCGATGTTGCGACTATACTAAATCGTTTTGATTTGGTGTCAAAATATCAAGAAATATTAAAACAAAACCATTTGCACGCCATCAATACAGGAACGGATTTAATAGTTTAGGCATAATCTTACCTGAACGCTATATGATATAATACACATTATGGAATTTTTGATTTTGATTATTGTTTTAATGATTCTCGCGGAGACTACTTGGTTGACCGTACATAAGTACAAACCGATGCGAAGTGGAAACCGGAAGATTTATGTGGATACTTCAGTTTTGATTGATGGCAGAATATTAAACATCGCAAGAACTGGGTTTATCGATGGTGATTTGATTATCCTAAAAAGCGTATTAAGGGAATTACAATTGCTTGCTGATGGTAAAGATAATGAAAAACGCAATCGTGCAAGAGCAGGACTAAATAATGTAGCTGAATTAGAGCGAATAGTAGAGATTAATACCGAGATACTTGATGATGGGGAAGGACGAAAGAAAGTTGACGAGGAACTTTTAAAATATGCGAAAGAATCAAAGGGCGTAATTCTCACGATTGATTATAACCTTATAAAGGTCGCTGAAGCTGAAAAGATTCAGGCTTTAAACGTCAATGATTTGGCTTTGGCAGTACGTACGGAGTTTTTACCTGGTGAGAAAATCCGTTTGAAGATTACAGAAAAAGGCTCTAATCGTGGTCAAGGTGTAGGACATTTACAGGACGGTACAATGGTAGTAGTTGATAGAGCTAGCAACAAAATTGGTAAAGATGTAACGGTAGAGTTTGTAAGATTTTATGAAACATCTTCTGGTAAAATGATTTTTGCAAAAATCGTGCGAAAATAAATAAATCCCCAGCCAGTGGCTGGGGATTTTAGGCTACGGGTTATTGCTATCTACTTTTGGCTTGACAGTGACTGTCATCTCACTAGATGCAGAATATCCTGCAGCATCAGTAATAACGAGTTTAACAGTTTTATCAGATTCCTTTAGAGTGTAGCCAATAATAACACCATTACCACCAAGTGAGATACCGCTCTGCTCTACGCCATTAATGTAGAGGGTGTAACCGGCAATATCATAACTACCGCGCCTGATGGTTGCAACAATTTTATTGTCACTGGTAGAAAGTGATAGTTGTGGCGGTGTATAATCGCAGGTATCCTTAGTGTCGCGTTGATATGGTTCTGGAACACTATAGACGGCATTGCCAGTCATTGGGTCAGTGACTTTGGTAACTTCAACTTGGATTTTTTGATCTTCTGGAGTACAGTCGGAGGCTAGGAGATGGTTATAACGGTTGAAGGTGAGAGTTTCTTTAGCGACACCGGAGTTCTTGGAGGCATTAAACCAACTCGGCCAAATATCGGTCTTGCCATTAACAGTAAGAGTCTGGATGCCAGCTGGTTTGGCTGGCTGATCGCCTGGATGCCAACGACCGTCTGGTTCATAAACTTCTTTATGAACGCGGCCCATAAACTCAGCAATAGTGAGACGTGCGATATCGTGCGTATTTGAAGTAAGTCCGCTACCATCATGATTACCATTCCAGGCCAAAGTTGAGACTGCTGTAGAATAACTCTCCATGAGCGAATCCTTGGTGACTGCTGAATTAGCCGTAGTAGTAGTACCGGTCTTGGTAGCAGTCCAAACACCTGGAATGACATAACCAGCGCTTTGAGAGCCGCCTGCTGCATAAATACCGAAGCGAGCGCTACCATCTGCTAGGATATTAGAGATCATATAAGCGACCTGTTCATCTACGACGGGTGTAGCTTCGGAATCAGTCCAAGACTCGATTACTTCACCAGAAGAATTTTTAACTTCGAGAACATAAGCTAAATCTTTGTAAGAACCGCCACGAGCAATTGAGGCATAAGCATTGGCATGTTCTACCATCTTGACACCGCAACCTGAACCGATAGCGATTGATAATCCATATCCTTCACGACCATCACAATAAGTCTTGTCGCCAAGAGCGTGAGCAACTTCGAGTGAATTATCAATACCGTTAATATAAAGTGCTTTTACGGCAGCAATATTAAGCGAATGTCCCAGTGAGAAGCGAATAGTCACATTACCGTAGAAGGAACCAGTAGCGTTAGTGAGCGAACAACTACCAGAA
Source organism: uncultured Candidatus Saccharibacteria bacterium (assembly GCA_946414465.1). Classification (GTDB taxonomy): domain Bacteria; phylum Patescibacteriota; class Saccharimonadia; order Saccharimonadales; family Saccharimonadaceae; genus Nanosyncoccus. The sequence continues at coordinate 4,381 of CAMKOP010000008.1, forward strand.
TAACCTGCACAATATAGTTTGTTGATATTTTCATCTTTTAAGACAGAACCTGGACCATAGTTGATGCCTTCACGTTGCATAAATAGCGGTGCGTAATCTAGAATTGGCTTGATGGATGAACCTGGTTCAATGATGGAATCTGTGGTGGCGTTCATCTCACCATAAGTTTCGTTGAAAAAATCAATAGAACCAACCATAGCGATTACCTGTGAGGTCTCCACATCTACTGAGACTAAGGCAACATCATCACTGTGGTTTTTATAAGTATTGGCTGCACCGACCGCAACGGCATCTTCAGCAATTTTTTGAGCACGTAAATCAACGGTGGTTTTGATGGTCCAACCACCGGCGCGCATAGTCTGGATGCCGTATTTTTCTTCAAGTTGTTTTTTGACTTCAAGAACAAAGTGTGGAGCTAACATACCAGCATATTGGCTCGATTCTGGTTTTATCGTGTCCAAAATAGCAACCTCTTTAGCTTCTTTGGCTTCATCTTCAGTGATATAACCCATTGACACCATGTCGTCGAGGACTTTGTGTTGGCGTTCGATTAACATTTCGTTGCCATAAGTATTGTATGGATTTAATACGCCTGGGTTGTTTGGAATTGCGGCGAGAAGAGCTGATTCGGCAAGATTTAGCTCTTTGGCAGTTTTACCGAAATAAGTCTGAGCGGCTGACTCGACACCGTTACGACGACCACCGTAAGGAGACTGGTTTAGATACATAGTAAGAATTTGGTCTTTGTTATACATTTTTTCTAGCTCGATGGCTAGGATCAACTCCTTGATTTTACGAGTGAGACCACCACGGTTCTCACTAGCAGCTTCGTCGGAGAAATACACCTGCTTGATAAGCTGTTGAGTTAGAGTGGAGCCACCTTGTACGCCATGGCCACCTAGGGTTGAGAATGTTGCACGAATTAGAGCGCCAAAATCAACACCAGCATGATTATAAAAATTCTTATCCTCAATCGCTACTGTGGCTTTGTACATGTAATCTGAAATTTCGTCAGCATCAACTACTAGACGATAATCCTCATTACCGGTATCTTTCCAAAGAAGTTCGCCGTTACGATCGAGATAAGTATTGACGGTTTCGGAAATGGACATTTCATCAAGACGAATTTCGTCGAGATCCTTTTTGTAATAAAGGAAGAGGCCACCAATAAAGATAATTAGAATCAGAAAACAAGCTGCACAGAATTTCAAAATAGCCTTTTGACCACGCCAAGAAAACCACCACTTGAAGACACGTTTTGGATGAAGCCTAGCGAAGAAACGTTTGACCGGCTCCTTGGGAAGTTTGGCTAAATCTTCGGCACGCCGCCTGGAATTAGCTTCTTGTTTGGCTCGATGTTTATAACTCAAACTCGAGTACAAATTCATATTAGATTTCGCAGTTTTTTTAGATGATTTTGACTTTTTCCGCTTCTTGGACGGCAAAATCACCTCTGATTTTTTCTTAGTCATGTATATATTATACACTAATTTTTAAAAACATAATAATTTTTTATGTGCTATTATTGTATATATGAGGAAATTTAAGTTTAAGTCGGTTGTAGCACTTGCGAACATGCGTTTGTCAGTTAAATCTGCTGCGATAGTATTAGCATCTTCCACTTTAATTTCAGCACTTTTAGGATTATTTCGTGACCGGCTTTTAAACTCATATTATTTGGGCACTTATCCTACCGGTATTGATGCTTATACGGCGGCGTTTACAATTCCGGACTTTATGTTTTTTATTCTAACTTCGGGAGCTCTTGCGGTATCATTTATTCCGGTATTCAATCAAAGATTAGCTTCAGGTAATAAAAAATCGGCCTGGGAATTATCATCGTCCTTGATTAACCTGCTTGCGATTTTGACTCTGATTTCAAGTGTTTTGATTATGATTTTTGCTGATCCATTAATTCGCTATGTCGTGAGTCCTGGCCTAGATGAATCGGGTATGGTACTTGCTATTAATATGACGCGTGTGATTGCGATGAATCCATTTCTGTTTTCGATTGCTACGGTAGTAACTTCAATTCAGCAAGCAGTGGGACGATTTGTATTTTATGCGTTTGCGCCTGCTATATATAATATAGGTATTATTATTGGTATCACTTGGTTTACTGGCGGAATAAACTTGTTTGGTGTACAAATATTCGAAGGTGGTATCATGGGCGTGGCACTCGGCGTGATACTAGGTGCCATTATGCAGTTAATTGTTTCTTTGATTGGCTTATTTGGTCTTGGCATGGATTATGAATTTAAAATCTATTGGCGCAACCAAGGATTTCGTTCGATCTTGAAATTATTGCCAGCACGTTCTTTGGACCAGGGAATTGATTACGTAAATGGCATAGTTAACACCAACTTGTCATCACGGATGGGAGCTGGGGCAGTGCGTTCATTTAATCAAGCGTCGGCGCTGCACCAAATGCCAGTAAATTTAATCGGGGTAGCGATTTCGACAGCATTTTTCCCGAAATTGACTGAGGAACTTGGTAATGGTGATAAAAAAGAATTCAACAGTACGTTCCGACAAGCGCTCCGTACAATTACTTGGATTGCTTTGCCAGTTTCGGTAATTGCGTTCTTTGGACGAGGATATGTAACAAGTTTTATTTCGAATATTGGCAATAATGACAGTAACGGCACGATTGCGTCGGTGTTAGGTACGCTCTGTGTTGCAATTTTTGCGCGCAGTATTTTTCATATTGCCTCACGTGGGTTTTATGCTTATCAGGACACCAAAACTCCATTTATTATTTCGATTTTTGCAATTGGACTTACGATAGCACTATCAGTATGGTTTTATTTGCTAAATTGGGGAGTCGATGGGTTGGGTTTGGCGCAATCAATCGGGGCATTGTTAGAAATAATTATATTATTATATATACTACAGAAACGGTCGCGAGGGGAATTACTAGACAAGGCGTTTTGGCGAGCAATAATGCGGATGATGTTCGCTACCGCAATAGCTGGATGTGTAGCTTTTTCGATGACAAAATTCATCCCCTTAATGGCGACCGATACATCTTTGGTTATCACAATTCCGAAATTCCTCGTGATCACAGCTGTTTCGGCATCGGCATATCTAGTCGCAAGCTATTTCTTAAATCTAAAGGAAGCTTTGCCAATTTTTAGGTATTTTAAGAAAATACTCTTTAGAAACGTAAAATAGTGATATAATTAGTGCATGGATATAAAACGCGAGGATATTGTTCATTTGGCAGAGTTGTCGAATTTTTCTTTGCCAGAAAAAGAGATTAAATCACTCCAGAAAGATTTGCAAGGTATCATTAAATATATTTCACAGCTTGATGAATTAAAAGTTGACGATGTCGAACCAACTTATCAGGTATTTGAAATGGAAAATGTCTGGCGAGAGGATGAAATATTACCACAGGAGGCTGACAGAGAGGCTTTACTTGCATTAACTAAAGAAGCAAAAGATAACCAAATAAAGGTGCCAAAAGTATTATGAAAATTGCTAACAAAAAAGTAACTGCTGAGAGATTAGTCCGTGATGCTTTAGAGAAAGCTAAGCATTTTGAGGATTATCATATTTTTACCTTTTTGAATGAAGAGGGAGCTTTGAAAAAAGCGCGCGAAATTGATAAGAGAATTGCACGTGGGGAAAAAGTGGGGCGACTAGCTGGAGTGCCCTATGCTCTGAAGGATAACTTTCTTAGCCCTGAAGGCGAAACTACAGCGTCTGCGCATATTTTGCAAGGGTTTAATTCGCCAGTTACTGCTACATCGGTGGCAAAATTAGAAGCAGAGGGCGCCATTATGATTGGACGAACTAATTTGGACGCTTTTGCGCATGGCTCATCAACAGAGAATTCATATTTTGGGCCAACTTTGAATTCGCATGATAAACAACGTGTAGCAGGTGGGTCATCGGGTGGTTCGGCAGTGGCGGTGGCATTAGATATCGTAGAATTTGCGACTGGTACTGATACGGGTGGTTCAGTACGCCAGCCAGCTTCCTTTAATGGAATTTACGGTTTGAAGCCAACTTATGGTACGATTTCGCGCTATGGTGTAGTAGCAATGGCATCATCGACAGATTGTATCGGCTTCTTTACCAAAACTCCAGAAGATATGGATCTTTTGATGTCGATCGCTTCTGGCCAAGATCCGAAAGATATGACGACATTGCCAGACTATTATAATACGGAAGCGAGCGCAGAATCAGGTGATTCTCGACTCGCGCCTTCGCGCCCGTCGTCACGGGGCTCCGGCGCTCATTCCGCTCCCGTCGTCGCGTACGGTCTCGAATCACCCAATTCCTGCGCTCGCGTCGGTATTATCAAGGATTTCGATAATGATTCAGTGCATCCGGAAATTAGAAAGGCGCTGAAGAATAAAGTTGAGCTTTTGAAATCAAAAGGACATGAGATTGTAGAGCTTGAGATGCCGGCACTTAAATATGGGTTAGCGGCGTATTATATTTTGGTACCAGCAGAGCTTTGTTCGAATCTGTCACGACATGATGGCGTACGTTATGGATTCCGCTCGGAAAAATCCAAGGATTTGGATGCTTTGTACGAAAATACCCGTAACGAGGGTTTTATGCCGGAGAACAAGCGACGAATTATGATTGGTAATTTTGTATTGTCGTCTGGATTTTATGATGCGTATTTCTTGAAAGCGGCCAAAGCTCGCACTTTGATCGTAAAAGAATACGAGAAGGCATTTTCAAAGGTTGATTTTATTTTGACGCCAGTATCGCCAAATCCGGCTTTTAAGTTGGGCGAAAAAGTCGATGATCCAGTAGCGATGTATCTCGAAGACGTAATGAGTGTATCATTAAATCTTGCCGGGGTGGCTGGTCTGGCTATTCCTGCGGGGGAAACAAAAGAAGGCTTGCCACTCGGTTTGCAATTGGTCGGGCCAAGGCGCAGTGATAAAAGATTAATTGAATTCTCGAAGGAGCTAATCTAATGGATGGTGGGGTAGTCACTTTTATTATCGCGATTTTGATTGTAGCGGTGTTGGTGTTTGTAGCAATACTCTTAACTGGCAAGCGTGGTTATGTATTTAACAAACAAAGTTATCAGACGAAATTTTTAGCAATTGAAAACAATTTAAATCAACATAGTGTAGCAACTTTTATGACTACTGTAATCGAAGCAGATAAATTGCTCGATAAGGCTATGATCGAGATGGGGATTCCCGGTAAAACTATGGGCGAGCGTTTGAAAAAGTGCGGTGATAGATTTACACATCTCAATGCTGTATGGCGAGCACACAAACTGCGCAATGCTCTCGCGCACGAGGCTGGTCTTGAGATTACCTATAAGCAAGCATTCAATGCTTTGCAAGTTTACAAACAAGCATTAAAAGATTTAGGAGCCATCTAATGAAATATATCCCAACTATCGGTATTGAATGTCACGTACAGCTCTGTACCAAGACTAAGCTTTTCTCAGAAGTTGATAATGATGCACGTGGTAAGGAGCCAAATTCCTGCGTATCGCCAGTTGATTACGCATTGCCCGGTATGTTGCCGCGTTTAAATGGCGAGGCGATTAAATTTGCTATTAGAGCTGGTAGAGCAATGAATTGTGAAATAAATGCATCGTCAAGGTTTGATCGCAAACATTATTTTTACCCAGATTCACCGAAAGGTTACCAGATTACTCAGTTTTATCACCCAATTATTGGCGAGGGCTATGTGGAATTACCTTCTGGTACACGCGTGCGAATTGAACATGCGCATCTCGAGGGCGACGCAGGCAAGTTGACACATTTTAAGGATTATTCGTTAGTAGATTTGAATCGAGTAGATACACCTTTGATTGAAATCGTATCAATGCCCGACATCCACTCCGCCAAGGATGTACACGATTACTGTAAGGAACTTTGGCGTTTGATGTGTCATGCTGGAGTAACCAATGGTGATCTCTACAATGGCAATATGCGGTTTGATGTCAATATTTCGGTAGCCAAAGAGGGCGCGAAGGAGCTTGGTACTCGTGCTGAAATTAAGAATTTAAATTCATTTAGATCAGCAGAGCGAGCAGCAGAATTCGAAATTAAACGACAGACTAAACTACTAGAGGCTGGTGAAAAAGTCAAACAGGAAACAAGAGGTTGGGATGATACAACTGGTAAAACCACCGCTCAGCGCTCAAAAGAAGAAGCCAAAGATTATCGTTATATGCCAGAGCCTGACATTCCACCGATTAACCTCACTAGTGAGTTTATCGATGCTGAAATTGCGAAATTACCATTGATGCCGATGGATTATCGCAGGAAGTTCAACGGCGTGATTACTGATGAAATCCTGGAAGTATTATTGGATTATCCTAGTTTGATGATCAAATTAAATGAAATTGAGGACAAACACGTCAAAATTATTTCAAACTTGTTTACGTCGGTACTATTAGCAGAAGAAAAATCAGCTAAATACTTAAATGATTTACCAGATACTAGAGATTTGAACGAATTAGCTGAGATGAACGAGAAAAAAGAATTGTCCTCTACTGCTACCAAAGAAGTATTTCTAAGATTATTTGATCCCCAAATGAAAGGGAGGGGAACTAAGCAGATTGCGAAAGAATTAGGATTAATTCAGGAGAATGACTTGGAAGCGCTAGAAAAGATAGTTGATATTGTTTTAGCGAAACCAGAAACTCAGAAAGCACAGGCAGATTTTAAAGCTGGTGAAGAGAAGGTAATTGGATTTTTAGTGGGTCAGGTCATGAAGGAATCGCACGGCAAGGCCAATCCATCTAGTGTGCAGGAAATTTTGCGTAAAAAACTGAAATAAGTTTGACATTTTTTGAGCGCTATGCTATAATTGCGTAAAGCATTTGTCCAATGCTTTTTCATTTATCATAATTGCCTATAGCTGTCGGGAGATAACTATAGGCAAGCTCCTTAAAATGATAGAACAGAAAAGACACGCGGGGTGAACAATTTCATAACGTTATTTAGTGAGCGAACGACGGTTCGCATTTAACAAGCATAACTAAATATCACCGTATATCTAAGCTCGTGTAGCCGTTTATAATTATTCAACTCCTGCTCCGCAATGTCTTTCTTTTCTATATATATCCCAGTACTCATTTGTACTGGGATTTTTTTAGATTTGGGGTTTTCTTTCGGAAAAGAAAACCCCAACAAAAGAAACCAGTATTAAAAATAAAACGGAAGTGAATTCCGTTTTATTTTTTGATTTTTATGGTATAATTGTCTTAGTGTACTTTCTTTTTGAGTGGATTACTTAAGAAGTTAGATAAAATAATATAAGTAAAAGGAGCATATGGCTACTGAAATTAAAGATTTAAGTAAGCTTCGCAATATTGGTATTATTGCCCATATTGATGCCGGTAAAACGACAACTTCGGAAGCGATTTTGTATCGAACTGGCTTGAAACATAAAATTGACCTAGTCAAGGGCGGCACTGGTGGTGCTGATACTGACTGGATGGAGCAGGAAAAGGAACGTGGTATCACAATTACTTCAGCTGCTGTGACGGTTTATTGGAAAAACCATCAAATCAACATTATTGATACCCCAGGTCACATTGATTTTACCGCTGAGGTAGAGCGTTCTCTACGTGTGCTTGATGGCGCCGTAGTAGTATTTGATGGCAAAATGGGTGTCGAAGCACAGTCTGAGACGGTCTGGCGCCAAGCAACTAAGTATGGCGTGCCACGCATTTGTTTCGTAAATAAAATCAACCAGATTGGTGGTGACTTCTACAAATCGCTCGATTCCATTCACAAGCGTTTGTCTAAAAACGCAGTAGCAATTCATCTTCCTATTGGTTTTGAAAAAGATATCTGCGGTGTAGTCGACCTAATCGACATGAAGGCTTACACTTACAAAGATTATGCTGACCATGAGCTGACTGTAGGTGAAATCCCAGCCGATATGGTCGAAAAAGCCAAAAATGCTCGCTCAATGTTGATTGAAGAGGCAGTACAAGCCGATGAAAAATTGATGGAGAAATTCTTTGAGCAAGGTGAGGAGGCAATTACTGAGGCAGAATTAAAAGCCGCTCTCCGTAAGCGCGTACTTGATGGCGATTTCTTCTTGGTGACTGGTGGTGATGGTCGTGGCGTGATTGTCGAGAAGGTGCTCGACCTCATGACTGATTATTTGCCAAGTCCACTTGATCGCGACCAAGGCCAAACTGTGGGTACTGATCCAAAAACTGGCGACCAAGTTGTGCGCAAGGCTGATAATTCAGAGCCTCTGACTGCCCTCGCGTTCAAGATCGCGACCGATCCATTTGTAGGTAAATTGATTTTTATTCGTGTATATGCTGGTAAATTGAAATCTGGCGATACAGTTCTTAATGCCTCAACTGGCGACAAAGAACGTATTGGTCGTCTAGTCCGAATGCACGCGAATGACCGTAAAGATATTACAGAAATCGGCGCAGGTGACATCGCTGCAGTGGTAGGTCTCAAGAACTGTACTACTGGTACAACACTTTGTGCACCTTCGGCTCCGATTCTACTTGAATCAATTGAATTCCCAGATCCACCAGTATCAATTGCGGTGGAGCCAAAGACTAAGGCCGACCAAGAGAAAATGGGTATTGGCCTTTCAAAGATGGCTGAGGAAGATCCAACCTTCCGTGTTCACACCGATGAAGAAACTGGGCAAACTATTATTTCGGGTATGGGTGAGCTACACCTTGAGATTATTATCGATCGTTTGAAGAGAGAGCACAATGTTGAAGCTAACACTGGTGCACCTCAGGTAGCTTACCGTGAGACTATTCGTGGCACTGCAGAAGCACAGGGTAAACACATCAAGCAGTCTGGTGGTCGTGGTCAGTATGGTGATGTTTGGATTAAATTTGAGCCAAATGAACCAGGGAAAGGCTTCGAGTTTATTGATCAGATAAAAGGTGGCGTGGTGCCTCAGGAATACCGTAAACCAGTACAAAAAGGTGTCGAGGATACTCTAGCTGGCGGTGTGATTGCTGGTTATCCAGTGGTTGATATCAAGGCGACCCTCTATGATGGTTCTTACCACGACGTAGACTCTTCTGAACTAGCCTTTACCCTTGCTGGTAGTTTGGCTACCCGTGAAGGTATTAAAAAAGCAAATCCAGTACTACTTGAGCCTGTGATGAAGCTTGAGATTACCACTCCAGAAGAATTCATGGGTGACGTAATTGGTGATATCAACTCTAGGCGTGGTCGCATCGATGAGATGGAAGACTTGAACGGTGGCGCTAAGCTAATCAAGGCGTTTTGTCCATTGGCTAATCTATTTGGTTACACTGGTGATCTTCGTGGTATGACTCAAGGTCGTGCAGCTTCTTCGATGGAGCTCTTTGCCTACGAAGAAGTACCACCAAATGTGGCACAAGAGATTATTGAATCGAGAAATACAAAGTAGATTCCTTCATAAAAATATCCCGACATATGGTTGGGATATTTTTTATGTGCACTTAATTTATGACACAAATATGATACAATTAGCATGTAAATGGAGGTAGAATGGAAAAGACGCCAGAATTTCATGCAACTAACGAGGAGTTAGACGACATTACAACAACAGATGTAGCGATTGCTGCCCTTAAGAAGACCGTAGAAGCTCGTACCGATACTGAAAGTGGTAGTGGCGAAGTTTTAGAAAAAGCAGTCCAGGCAGTCGATTTTGTGCACGATCATTTTCCAGATGATATCAGTCCAAAACAGCATTTTGAACGTGACAATGGACCAAATCCTCTCCAAACGGAAGAAGATTATAAAAAAATGTTCGATTTATTCTTACAGGAAGAATTGGTTGAAGATGGTTATAATAGCCGGGATAGGAGCTATAAGTTTAAAAAAATCTATCGTCCTTACAGAGAGACAGTGAACGCATATTTGTCAAAAACTTTTGACACTATAGATGATTTGACTGGTAAGAGTGAAAAACTACCTAAGACGGACGTCGCTATTTATCTAGATAAATCAGCAAGACCGATAAGTTGGTTTGTAGATGAATTTTGGGATGACGCGACTGATATACTTAAGCCAAGGACTGAGCACTTAGCGATTGACCGAAAGGCTTGGTTTGACCATTATGGTATTGAGCTTAAAAGCGGCGAATATATCGACAACGATACGCTCGCCTCGTGGGAACATTTGCCCATCCACGATGTGAAGAAGGATGAAATAAGCGAATTAAGATGGCTACTAAGTAGTGGAACAATCACGCATGAGGAGCTCGATGAGTGTATCGAAAAGAACGTTAAAATTAAAGATCGAATTAGTGGACGTGCAATCGACGCATTACTCAAAGAACGTGGCCTATTTGAGAAGATTAAACGCGGCGAAGTAACTAGAAAAGAATTTGACGACTGCAAAAATGAAGCATTGGAAAAAATAAAGATTCTAGATATCGGTGATAAACTGAAACATATCAATGAGGCCCGAATTATCGCTGAGCAAATTCGGGGACTATTCGTACCTGGTGGTCTATCAGAAGAAGATATAAAGAATTCGGAGAGGATTATGGATTATCCTACTGGTATGGAAGGGAAAAATATCACTATTATTGATGAAGTCGAACGATCTGGAGCAACCGGCAAAATCGCTCAACATTTCATTTCATGGGCATTTCCAGAGGCAGCCAGTGTAAATTTCTACGTCTATTACGAAGCTAAAACACTGAATGACGCCAACAGTGCCCAAAATGGACAAATGCTAAGGATCCCTTTCTGGTATTCTTTGGAGCACGATAATGGCACTGGGCGAGGTATTCTGGGGCCACGAAAAGGGTTCTACGAGGAAGAATACAAAATGCGCCCAGATAATTTGCGACGTGCCGCAAAATTCGGAGGAGATTTTTTGGGAGTTCCTCTGGCGTATGAGGATGAAAAAGACCATAAATCATTACGATTCCGCGAACAAATTGCGCGGCTTCGAGTGGAGTACGAAAAGGGGCATATTTCTTAATAAAAAAACGCCCCTGATAAATCAGAGGCGAGCAATATAATCATAATCTGGTCTTGCACTTGCGGATACTAGAATATTGCTCTTTAATGGACGATCGTGATAATACCTTATTTTGATTTGATAGCAATCTTTGCTTCCCACGATATATCCATAGATCCAGGTGCAATTTTCACTAATTTTTGAATAGCTTTCAAGCTCGAAAACTACCTCATCCAGCTGATCCGTATTAAGATTATATAGAATAGTTGTCAGATGATCACCGCGGCGGGCGCCAAAGAGATTATCTGGCATATTTTCTTCATCGAACCGATAGAAGGTCCCGTGGCCTCCCATATAATTAAAATCAATCCGACGGACTACAGAGCCTTGTGCCCGCTCGGACATTTCGGCTTTTCTTACGCTGGGTCTAACCAGCTTTATACCCCCCATTCATATCACCCCCTATAAATATGCAATCACTTTACAATTGTGATCTACTATGTAGATTATACCATATGATGTTGATTTTGTCAATCATAATAGTATTTAGTTGTGCTTTGTAAAAGTTAGTTTTACACTTTTTTTATTATTCACCCCTGTTAATTGCACTATTTGTGTAACTTAATTTACTTTTTGTCAAAAATATTATATAATTAGAACAGTTCAAAAAACCGAAAGCACTTTACTATGACAAGGAGAATAATTATGGCAGATATGAGCATAAAAGAAAGACAGGTTATGATAGATGAGAACGAACTCGACAGAGTAAGAATAGCTCTTCGCTCTCTTGATATTCAAACTCTTTTAACATTCCTCGATAATCACAGTGATTGCCTGCATCTTAGCAGATATCACAGGGAGGACTATCCGACCCATTGTCTGATTGTCATTTATAGGATGATAAATGAGTTTCTCTCAGGGAAGGTATCTGAAGCAGCCCTCGTAGCCGCGTGCCTTCATGACATCGCAAAACCGCGCACAGCTGGGTTAAATAAGAGAAATGAAGCCTGTTTCTATGGTCACGAAAATGTGACAGATGAAGAAGTGGGTAGGTTTCTCGCATTGGATTATCCAGAATTACAAACAGTGGTAGCACTCATTAGAGCGCATATGCTACCGTTTGGTGTGAGGTTGACCACTCCTGAGCCTTTCCGCAGCAGAAACCAAGAACGCCTTAGGGCAATTTTGGATGGGAAAGGAAAATCCTTTGAGCTTGATCTAGCGGCCTTATCAGCTTGCGATGAATCAGCGTCGTTCAGAGATGATGCAGACCTGAATGAAGCAGAAGATATGGCTCAAGCAACTCGTATGTTGCTTATTCATCTGCTAAATTAAGCTCTATTTAACAAAGCCCTCGATCTAATGGTCGAGGGTTTTTAATATGAAAAACTTCATTCGTAAATATTATTTTTACATTTTTTGATAGTTTTTACCTCTGTTATTGACGATATTGTTATAATTATATTTACCATTCGTCAAGTTTATTGTATAATATAGCTATATTCGCACTTTTACAGAAAAAGGGAGGACAGATATGATCAAGAAATTGATTGGTATGGAGATCGAAAGATATTCCGGAGAAGTATGTATCAGTGAGTATTCCTACGAGGATCGAGAACTGAAACGCTACCGTTTGGTTTTCGGCGATGGTGAATCGCTTGTCCTTTGGGAAACTTCTGGCATGTGTTATTCCGGATGGACAACTGCTAGCTGGGGGAACTGGCAGTGGAGTCATAAGAGAATGCCTTTCTCGTATGCACTCAAGTCTGGCCCCATCGATGTTGAAATCGAAGAGGAGGAGGAAGTTAGCATTACTGTTACATCTATTCAAGACGGATGCATTATTGCTGAAGTCGAGAAAGATGGTGGCGATCCATGGTATCCGGAGGGGTTTGTCTCCATAGACGAAGGCTTATTCATCTCCACCAGGCGTACCATGTCGGAACGCCCTGTCTGGATTTTCGAGGGTTCTAGTGGCCTGGGAAAATCTAGTCTGGCAGCTATGAGCGGAGAAAAAGTTTTTGAAACCGACTCTGTAAAAAAACTACCAGAACAAATCTGGGCCGACATCGTCGTGATTGGTAACAAGCGAGGATTCTCGGTTGAAACCATCAAACAATGCCTCCCCAGAGGTACTAGACCTATTGTTGTCCATTTTTCGGAATGACAAAAGACTAGTACCATTTCCCCCGATACTTTGTCGGGGGATTTTTTTGATAAGAGTATGATAAAATGAGTATATGGAAGAAATTGAAATTCTTAAAAAAGCTGGACTAAATGAGGCTCAGGCTTCAGTTTATAATGTGCTGCTTAAAAATGGCGCTATGACACCGGTGGAGATTGCCAATGAAACTGGGCAATCGCGCGAAAACTGTTATGCGGTTGCGAAAAAACTAATAGAGCTAGGGGTAATTGAACAGACAGATGATAAAAAATCCAAGTATCAGGTACTTAATCCAAGTACCCTAGAAACATTAGCCGAAAAGCGTCGCAAAGTAGTGGCAAAAAATGAGAAGTTTGTGAAAGAGAATATTTCTTCATTATTGGACATTTTTTATGCTAATAATGAGATGCCGGGAGCGAGAACTTTGGAAGGACCAGATGGAATCAAAGAGGTTTATCTTGATATTCTACGCGTAAAGAAAGACGTTTATTTCTTGAGAACTGAAGCTGATGCTGAATTTTGGCATAATAATGCAGAGTTGCGAGAATTCCTTGAGAACTATCGTGAAAAAAGAGCAATCCTAGGTATTCATACTTATGCGCTAACCCCTGTTAATAATCATGCCGTAAGACACACTCGAAGTGGGGGAGATAATTCATGGAGTTTTGAACGAACTTGGATGCCAAAAGATGCTTATACTGCTAAAGCAGAAGTGCAGGTTTATGGGGATAAAGTTGCGATTTGCACGTATAGTGAGACACAGATATCAACAATTATCACTAGCCCTGCGATTGCTGAGGCAATGCGCCAAATTCTTAAGATTATGATGGATTTTTATAAAAAGAATTTCCCGCAGGAACAATAGATGTAAAAACTAATTTTACATTTATTTATTTTTTTTACCTCTGTAATTTATACATAATTTAATATTATATTTACTTTTTGTCAAATATATTGTATAATTGCTTTAGTTCGTTAGAAATAGCGAGCTCGCAATTTTATAATACGTTAGCAGACACATCATCTGCAAGATAAATTTGGTGCCGCTATGCGCCATGTAAAGTCCTGCAGGATTTTACTAAAGTTCAGTGCGGGGTGCCTCGGCCCAAGAGCGAGGGGGTGCGACTTTGTCGCATTCGTTTGGGTCCTCGTCCCGTAACGGGGCCACGGCATTGCCTACTTCTTGCGGTAGTATCTCATGCAAGTATCTGTATTCGTACCAGCTTCGGTTGGTCTCTCGTGGAGCGAAAAAAGCCAAGAAATATATATCTTGGTGGACGCACCAAGGTATATCATTTACTCTTGGTGGGACGCTACCGAGAGATGACTTATAAGCAGCGAGTGCAGACAGAGGTGATGATTTTTCGCAGGGCAGAATTTTTCCTACCGAGAATGGAAAAAGCCTGAACGAGCACGACCTTGGACCCAGGGATAACTTCTGCAAAAGCAGAAGGAAAGGTGAAAGCCTTCGTGTAAGTCTGGGCGGGATGTGCCGCCCTAAGAGTTTGCTTGCCTCCGGCAGTTTTGCTGGGGGCATTTCCTTGGTTTTCATGCTATTAACCGCAGATTTCGCGCTCTACTTTTGAAGCGGGGTAGGGTTCGGAATCTGCGGTTAAGGGTTACTCTTTTCCACAGATAAGCTATCACTTCTCGCGCGAAAGGGGTCAACTATGACAAGAGAAGAAAAAATGAACCAGATACTCGATTCCATCTATGCACCAGCCACCATAGTCTATGAGCTAGGAGGGTACGGACAGGAAGTGAGAATCTACTCCGATCTGGAGGATAAGGCAAGTCTGTTCGATTTTTCGTATTCAGTAGATGCGGAAAATGAGCCTACTTATCTTTATCTGAAGGAACACGCTGAGGATGTCTTCGCTAGTAGGGACCCCGAAATGCGAATAAGAAGAGTACTCTTCTACTCGCCTGACGGGATAGCCGATATCGGTATCCAACTAGAGCTCGACATCTCAGAAAGACTAAGAGTCTTGGAAACCGAGGATATACTGTACCTAAACAGTAGCCTTGAGGATCCAAAATTCGGTGTCTCTCTGCACCCAGATAGCAAAAGCAAACCAAGCTACTATCTGGTGGGCTATACCCAGAACGAGGAGCAGAGTCCATACGTGACATTCTATCACGAAATGGGCCCCGCCACAACCATTACATTCACTATGATTGAATAGTGGTCATTCGTTCTAAAAAACCCTGGCATATAATGCTGGGGCTTTTTTATGTTGCAATACTTTGAATTTACATAATTACAGAATATAGATAATCCCGACCATATAGGTCGGGATTTTTAACGGGCAATGTGACGAAGTTCGCTAAGTGAAGCTTCTTTGTTGACTGGTGCTAGATCGAATACATCTACATCTGTAAGCTCATACTCAGGAGAAATGACGTGCGGTACGCCTGTGAATGAGGTCTTTTTGGCGCAGGCATAATCCCATAGCCCATCTGCGTCGAGATCGCAAGCTGAAAATTGCTGAATCTCTTTATCCAATAACGATTTACGTTTAGACCAATTTACTAAGACGCCTGTAACGCGCACTGTGTTTCCTGATGCATACTCATTAATGATTCCATCATCCACAAGAGATATTATTAGATCCGCCGCGATTGATTCGCGATGCGTCCTAGTATCCATATCAAGATAGACTTCAGTCGGTGCAGTAACTATCCGTTCGGAGTTACTTGTCTCTAGACGAAAACTAACTTGAATTGGATATTTGTCTTCGATACTATCTTGCACGAGGTTTGTAGCCGTGTAGGCTGAGTCCCAGAATTCATTGTCATTAATTTGTGTTGTTAACTCATCAATATAAGATTGCTTCGCTATTAATTCTGTTTGGGCGTCACTCTGAACACCTTCTTGACCACAGGCTGTAAAATTGCCTATGAGAAACAATACTACTGATACTATTCCGATTATCTCCTTCATCTAAACCCTCCTAATGTTCTTCTACAAATTGTAAACTTTTACTATTGTAGCATATTATGGGTTTAGAAGAGAATGGTTATCAGCGTTTAAAGAAACTCTTCTTTGTTATGCGACGATAGACTAGATAGCCACTTACGCTGATTACGACTACTGATGCGATGAACAATACTTTGTAATCTTCTTTTTGTCCAGAGAAAGCGGCAGTGAAAAAGCCGGTATCTGGCACAGGAATTTCTACTTCAAATGATTCGTCGGCGTTTTCGAAATCTTTATGCTCTACGAGTAAATCATCTCCACGATATAGGCTTTCGAATATTACAAGCTTCGCTCCACCGAGATCGTTGGTGTTGATGTCGTAGTACATATACACTTCACCACAGGTTTCTTCGGGGGTAAACGTAAGTGTAGATTCAATTGGTTCACCGTTTACTAGTAGTTTGCCTTTAGTATTCTTGTCCATAACGACACCCTTAATCGTATATTCGACTCCTGGCTTCAGACAATATGTCACAACGTCTTTGATCTTTACATTATCCGCCATAGGTACAGTCTTGCTACCGGTATCGTAATCAAAGGCATAGGTATGCAGCTTTAGGACTTCTACGGTTTGGTTCAAATCATTAATATCTTTGTGATCATATATCATTTCATTTTTGTAGTACAGTTCTTCAAATACGACCAATTCTTTTCCGCCAAGTTCAGATGCGTCAAATTTGAATTCAAGCTCAGCAGTACCACATTCGTCAGTTGTTTTGATTGTAATAGAATTCTCTACTGGTTTACCATTAATGAGTAGCTTTTCGCCGGTTGATTTATCCATTAGATAACCTTTGATGGTATATTCTGTGTTCTTTTTGGCACAGTAGTCAATCTTATCTACTATGGTTGCTTCTTGTTCGATTTCTACGACTTTATCACCATCTTTTTTATCGCTCGCTGTAGTATTAAGCTGAAGTTGAGCACAAGCGTTGTCCCAATCGCCTAAATCTACGACTTTATTATTTTCAGTGATATTTACTGTCACTTTTTCGGTGATAATATTAGTACAGTGGAAGTTATGATCACATTTCAATTCTTGAATGATGTAGGTACCATAAGGTAATGCGCCCAGGGAATCATTAACTGGTAATGGGTTACCGTTAGCATCTTTGCCGAACCATGTACCGAATCCTTTAAATGTAATGTTCTCGTCTGTATCGTTGTAAATCGAGTCATAGCCGTTGGTATTGTTGGAGTGAGCCGCGAATGAATTCGAAGTATTTACTTCACCTTCTTGATTCGTAACAACGATATGCGTTTCCTTGACTTCTTTGTTTTTGTCGATGGCGGAGATACTAAAGATGGTGTTAGCCATAACCATATTATTAGTCTTGTCCTTCTTGACGAATTTAAGATCGCCACGAATCGGTTGGTTTTCAAAAGTGTAATGTACTACATCTTGATTATTGCTTGGAATATTGATGGTTCTTGGGGTACTGTCTTTGACGTACCCTTCTGCTGCAACGGTCTCTGTGAGTTCATATTTACCGTATGGCAAAGAGTTAAACTCTACGCCACATCCGCCTGCAGACACTGTCCTTGTAGCTACTACTTCACCAACGCCATAAGTCCTTCCTCCGTAATAGACGGCCTGTGCCGACCTATTAACAATCTGAAACTCTGTACCGGCAAAGGATAATTCGCCCGTATTTGTACAGCTATGAGTTTCTTTGTCGACTTTGTCGACGATGAAATTACCTTTACGGACCAAATCATAGAAGGAAAGGGTCGGATTTTGCGATTGATTCAAAGTAATAGTTTGTTCTGCTGCTGTTAATTGATATGTTGTATTAGTTGCAGTTTCTATTACGCGGTATTTCGTACCGTCAGCAAGTAAATTAGTAAAGGAAAGATTCCCGTTAGCGTCTGTGACACCAGTTCTCACTACATCACCGTCCTCATAGAAATTACCAGTAGAAGGATTAAAAATCTTTTCTCCCGAGGCATTAATAACTTCAAATCTTATGCCTGCGAGACTGGCATTGCCTTGAGGAACACATTGACGTGTTTCCTGGTCACATTTCTTGATGTTTAAATTGCTATACTTTGTGGCATCTTCAATCCAGACAATATCCTGATAACCAGAGCCACCTTCGATGCGATAGAGCTGGTAATTCTTAGCCAACGTCCACACATTGCTATCGTCGTTGATATAATCGGCTAGTATTCGGATAGCATTATTAATTCTAGTTAAGTTTGCGTCATCTACGCCTGAATGATCATCCGCGTATATTACACCTAGGATTGCGTGGGTCCATGCAAAACGGTCCTTGGTGCTATCGACATCAGGCCAGGAACCAAAAATGCGGTTTTTCGCAGCAGTCACATCTGAGTTCGTACCGGCATATTGGTGAATATACATAATCAACTTCATTTCGTTATACTTGAGTGAATCTTGTTGAATTTTTATAGCTGAATATGTTCTTTCGTTCGGCATATCCTTTACTGGATTAGCACAGTAAGCTTGATAGGTTTTACCGCCTGACTTAATATTAAACTTGTGAGTTTGCCAATCGTCATATTCGATAGTCCCTCCGTGAGTTAGTGTCACGTCGGCGCCATCTTCTGTCGTTGCGTACGATTCGGTATTATTCAGTTTTGATATTACTATTCCAGTCACGCAGAGAACTGCTGCAACAATAGCACTTATACAGGTGACCCTGAATAGATGTTTCCTGTGCGAAATTTTAAACATTTTTATTTTCCTTTTTATGTTTTGATGACCTTTTGCTATCTCTATTATACTCATGTTTATTATTTTTGTCAATAGTTTTTTAGAAGAATTATATTATCCTGATGTTTGTACCTTTTTTAGTGTCAGTATTTTGAATTTTACTCTTTACAATTTAGTAAAAATAGTCTAAAATAGTATGGTAGAGTTTTGGAGCTGGTTTTTATTAGCGCTCCAAACATTAATAATATAAAAGGAGATTGAATGGCAAATTTTGACCGTTCCAAGCCACATATTAATGTGGGTACTATGGGTCACGTCGACCATGGTAAAACTACTTTAACTGCTGCGATTACTAACGTACTCGCGAAGCGCTTGCCGTCCGACGTGAATAAGGCAGTCGCTTATGATCAAATCGATAACGCTCCAGAGGAAAAGGCACGTGGTATTACCATCGCTACTTCTCACCAAGAGTATGAGTCCGAAAAGCGTCACTATGCACACGTAGATATGCCTGGTCACGCAGACTACATTAAGAACATGATTACTGGTGCTGCTCAGGTAGATGGCGCAATCCTCGTGGTTGCAGCTAACGATGGCCCATTGCCACAGACTCGTGAGCACGTACTTCTCGCTCACCAGGTGAACGTACCAAAGATTATCGTCTTCTTAAACAAGATGGACTTGGCTGACCCAGAGTTGGTTGAGCTCGTCGAGATGGACGTCCGCGAACTTCTCAACAAGTATGGTTTCGATGGTGACAACGCTCCTATCATCAAGGGTTCTGCTACTAAAGCTCTCGAGGGTGATAAGGAAAACGAAGACGCTATCATGGAACTTGTCACTGCGATGGATGAATACTTTGACATTCCTGAACACGATCTCGACAAACCATTCTTGATGCCAATCGAGGATGTCTTCTCAATCAAGGGTCGTGGTACTGTAGCTACTGGTCGTATCGAGCAAGGCGTAATCAAGGTAAATGACGAAGTTGAAATCGTTGGTCTTAAAGAAACTCAAAAGTCAGTTGTAACTGGTATTGAGGCCTTCCACAAGACTCTCGACCAAGGTCAAGCTGGTGATAACGCCGGTTTGCTCCTCCGTGGTATCGAGCGCGATCAAATTGAACGTGGTCAGGTGATTGCCAAGCCTGGTACTATCACTCCACACACTGAGTTTGAAGCTGAGGTTTATATCCTTAAGAAAGAGGAAGGTGGTCGTCACACACCGTTCTCTAAGGGTTACAAACCACAGTTCTACTTCCGTACTACTGACGTAACTGGTGAAGTTGAACTACCAGCTGATAAGGAAATCGTCATGCCTGGCGATCAGGTAACCTTCAAGGTTAAATTGCTCGCTCCTGTGGCTATGAACGATCAAGACCGCTTCGCTATCCGCGAAGGTGGCAAGACCGTCGGTTCTGGTGTTATCACCAAAGTCATAAAGTAATAATACTTTATGTAGCAAATCTCCTCCTTTACGGGAGGAGATTTTTGTGTTATAATGAAATTACAACAATAACAATTATCTAGCCTGAAAAACTCGTGTCTTGGAGGTTATCAGGTAAGAAAGGAAAAAATGACAGAAAAGAAGCAAGAAGGACTCAAAATCCGAATTCGCTTGAAAGCTTATGATCATCGCGTGATTGATCAGAGTGCCAAGCAAATCGTAGATACCGCCATTCGTACTGGCGCTACTATCAGTGGGCCAATCCCGCTACCAACTAAACGTAGTACTTTTACAGTAGTAAAATCGCCACACGTCTACAAGACCGGTGGGGAAGCATTCGAAATGAAAGTACACAAGCGCTTGATTGATATTTCTAATGCTACGCCAAAGACGATTGAGAGTTTGCAAAACCTCTCACTCCCGGCTGGCGTTGATGCCGAAATCAAGATGTAGCGAATAAAAATCCCAGATATTTCATTTCTGGGATTTTTGAGCGAATCACAGATTTCCCAAGGAAATCAGGAGTAATCATTAGTCACAATTAAACCCCCAGACTGAGTCTGGGGGTTTTGTTATTTCTCATCGTGTGCTAGCTGTTGTGAGACAGCTGCTTCTAAGGTACAGTCTGGCTTTTTATGAACATATACAGCATAGTCTTTGACACCGACAAATCCGACGATTAATTCATCAGAGATATTTGAACCAAGTACAATGTTATTCCTAGCCCCGAACGAGAAATCGTCTGTGAGAAAATCCTCATGCATGGCGTAATCCTCAGCTAACGCTTTGATACGTTGACTTTCAGATAGCTTAGCCACCACTACGATAGGTTTTTCATTAATCGTAGTGAAGATAACAGCGTCATCTCTAGCCCCAGTGACGCGTAATTCCATGCCTTCGGCGGCGTAGAGCAAACTACGACGACAATCTACCCTTTCAAAAGAGCCTGAACCCAAACTAGCATTTTTGTGATTTGGTGTTTTCTTTGATATCTCGTAGAGAGACTTCAAAGTTCCGCAATCATGCCACTCAAAGCTACCGACAGCAATTTTAAGATTGTCTAAACTATCCATTAGCTGATCGGTAGTCATTCCTTTGATCTTTTGAGCCTGAATACTTTTGAGAAAAGTCTTTGCCTCCCAAACGTTAATCCCGGTATTGCATGCACTATTACCTGCACGCATAATCCGGTCAGCTTCTTTTAAGCCCGGTTTTTCAACAAAACCGGTAACGTCATGGCAAGTATTATCGTCATCTTTGTACAAAGCATGTCCACAGCCTGTTGCGGTGACTAAATCATTAACTTTGACTCCGACAATGACAGCATGACCTTTTTTTGCGTCAGCAACCGCAGATTTAATAGCATTAGCAAATTCATCGTCTTCGGTAGAAATATACTGATCTGATGGAGTATTGATTACTATCGCTTCTGGATCAATTTCCGCAATAAATTTGGTAGCTAAACACATTGCCGCAGCATAGCCAAGATTAGGGTGTAATTGATAGATATTCTGCGAAAGAATACCTTTTTTTAGAGTCTGCTCCTTTGCTAATCTTGTCTGATTGTCATTAGTTGTAACAATAACAATCTGACTCGGCTTGATACCAAGATTAGTAAAATTTTGGATAGCCGCTTGAATGAATGTGTTATTTTGATTTAATTGACAGAACTGTTTCGGTCTATCCATATGACTAATTGGGAACAATCTCGTACCCTGACCACCAGCAATAACTGCTACCCATAGGTGTCGAGTGTCCATACTAACCACCTCCTTAGATGAACAACGAATTGAGAAATATTAACGTACTAAAAAACACCGGTAAAACGGGTTATGTACTAATTATATCATACTTTCGCCAAAAAAGCAAGATGTGGTATAATTAGAGCATGAGTGTTGCTAAATTTAAGAAACGCTTTTATTTCGTTGTGGCCCGATATTTTCGGTATTTTGCAAATATTGTTCTTAAGAGGTGGAAACCGCGCATTATAGCGGTGACCGGTTCAGCCGGTAAGACCACAATGATGATGATGCTAGAGCATGAAATTGGCAAAAAAGCCCACTATTCGCACGATGCGAATTCAGCTTTTGGGGTGCCTTTTGATATTTTGGGTCTAAAAGGGATACGGGGTTCGAAGCTACGCTGGATTTGGTTATTAATTGCGGCGCCAATAAAGGCTATTTTTACTTGGCGACGTAAGGAATTTTATGTAGTAGAAATCGATGGGGAACGTCCGCATGAGGCAGAATTCTTAGCGGAATGGCTCAAACCAGAGGTGACAATCTGGGTGTCTATTGGGCTTTCACATGCAGTACAATTCGAAAAAGTAGTATCCGACGGTAAGTTTAAGAGCGTAGAGGAAGCAATTGCAGCAGAATTTGCAAATTTGCCAGCTAACACCACTAAAAGGGTATATATCGACGCTAAATCTAAAATTATGGTAGAGGCCACCAAAGGGATTAGCGCTAAGGTAATTCCAATCAATAAATCTGAACTAAAAAAATATGTAGTATACCCAGAATATACAGATTTTACCTACGGCGATACGACATTTCATTTCGATCACCCTGAGCCGAAGGATATTTCGTTTAATCTGTTTGTAGCGAAGGATTTAATGAAATACTTGAAGCTGAAGTTTAATCCAGATTTTACTGGACTCAAGATTGCGCCAGGGAGGAGTTCGCATTTTAAGGGCATTAAGGGGATTGATATTATCGACAGTAGCTATAATGCGCATATGATTTCGATGATATCGGTGCTAGATATGGCCAAGCGGATGCATGCGGAACACAAATGGCTAATAATTGGTGATATCGTGGATCAAGGATCGATGACAGAGGAAGAGCATATCAGATTGGCCAAGCTAATAGCAGATGTTGACCCGGAAAAGGTGATTTTGGTGGGTCGGCGAACAAAGCAATTTACGGCGCCAGAACTCAAAAAACTTGGAGTTTCAACAGTAGCGACGACTGACCCGAGGAAGGCCTTAGAATACATCGAGAAGCGTATACGGGGCAGAGAGACTTTAATCTTTAAGGGAAGCCAATATTTAGAGTGGGTTATTGAGAAATTACTGGCTAATCCAAAGGACGCCAAAAAACTCTGTCGACGAGAAAGAGCTGCGGTGGCGCGGCGTAAAAGTTGGGGGCTAGATTCGTAATGGTAAAACTTAGGTGCGTTAAAAATCAAAAAGGAGGGCTTTATGGCTGATCTCTATATTATTCACGGGTGGACCTATACGGTAGAACCGTGGAAAAAAACTATTGAACTTTTGCGCGAGAAGGGCTTAAGCGTGAAGATGCTGCGCGTACCTGGGCTGACTGAGGAATCAAAGAAGGAATTTACCATTGCCGACTATGTGAAGTGGGCGGATTCAGAGATACCGGATGGGGCGATTGCGCTAGGCCATTCAAACGGTGGGCGAATTTTGCTAAATTTATGTGCCGAAAAACCAGAAAAATTGAAATATTTGATTTTGCTTGATGCGGCGGGAATTTATGAACCATCACTAAAGAAAAAGTTAGTAGAAAAAGCGGCCAAAATTGGCAAGCCACTCAAGAAAATACCCCTAGTAGATAAGGCTTTTCATCGGATTACTGGTTCAACTGATTATTCGAAAGCGCCAGAAAATATGAAAAAAACACTGGTAAATATGATTGAATCGGATAAAGAGCTGGACTTTTCTAAGGTTGAGACAAAGACTTTTATACTGTGGGGCAAGAAGGATACTACCACGCCACCACGACAGGCGACACAGATGTATGAAAAATTGCCAAATGCTGAGTTGAAATTCTATGCGAACTGGACACATGCACCATATATTTCTAGTCCAGAGGAATTAGCACGAGCTCTAGGTACACTTTTAGAAAGGCTGAAAAAGTGAGCCGATATTTCTTAGGTATGGCAGCAACTTATCGCCTACGCGATGTGTTTCGGCAGCTTTTTACCGTAGGACGGCAGAAGGATTGTGATGAATTATGTGCTTATTTGAAGGAGCGCTACGAGGGCGAAGCGATACTCTGTAAAAATGGTCGCTCGGCACTAGCGATTGCTTTGAAATCATATTTTGATACTGGTGATGCAATAATCGTGAACGGATTTACTTGTTATGCGGTATATGAGGCAATTCAAGCCGCTGGCTTGACGCCGGTATTTGCGGATATTACAAAAGAAGACTTAAACTTTGATGTTGATACGCTAGAAGCTGCAATTAAGAAAGCGCAGGCTCCACGCGAAAAAATTAGGGGAATAATTATCCAAAATAGCTTAGGTAATCCGGTAAGTATTGTGGCGATTGAACAATTTGCCAAGAAGTATAACTTGAGTATAATTGAAGACTTGGCGCATTGCGCTGGAGTGAAATATCCTGATGGAAGAGAATGCGGTACAGTGGGGGTAGCTGCGGCATTTTCCTTTGGTAAAGATAAGGTGATAGATACGATTTCGGGCGGAGCAGTGGTACTGCGTACCCCTGTAAAACACCGCATTAAAGCGCCTAGCGTTGCTCCGAGACCATCTGACCATTTGAGAGCAAGATTTTATCCTTGGTTTGGGTGGTCTTGCCGTAAATTAACTGCATTACATCTGGGTGGCATAAGGATGAAAATCCTAGTGGCCCTACATTTTGTAGAAAAATCGGCGGATAATCGGCTAGACTTGAGGCGAAAGATTAGTAAATTTGAGGCTAGACTCGCTTTAAGACAGTTTAAAAACTTGCGTAAATCTGGGGAATTGCCGATTCGGGAGTTTTGCTTGGTGAAGGACCGTGACGCTGTGCTGAAGAAATTGGCGAAGGCTGGATATTATTTTGACGGATTATGGTATAAACAGCCGATTTCACCAGAGCGATATTATCAGAAAATTGATTTCCCAGAGCAAGATTGCCCCACTGCAGTACTGGTAGCAGAACATGTAATCAATTTTCCAAATTATTACCGCAGGAGTGATTTAATGCCGGCAATTAATATCGTAAGAGAGCATTTATGGGAGGAGGCAAAATGACTTGGACGGATATCATCAAAAAATACCCAGAGGCAAATTTCTTACAATCACCAGAGTACGGTAAGATGAATGAGCTTTTAGGATACAAGGTGATTGTAGAAGATTTTGGCGGTAAGGGTTGGGCGCAGATGATAGTAAGGGATGCCAAACGTGGCCGATATCTAGAGATCCCCTGTGGGCCTTTGATTGATTGGGATGATAAAAAACTTGCCAAAAAGGTTTTTGTAATCATTAACGGGATAGCAAGACGCGAAAAATGCGTATTTGTGAGAATTCGCCCACAGCTAATGGCAAATCGTAAGAATTTGCAGGTTCTAGCAGATTTAGGACTAAAAAAATCACCGATGCATCTCGCGGCAGAACATACCGTGATGATTGATCTAACTAAAACGGAAGACGAACTGCTTGCCAATATGCGAAGGCAGACTCGCTATGAAGTGCGAAGGGCTGATAAACTAGGTATCAAGGTAGAAAAGGGTCGCTCTGAGGCACTCTTTAAAGAATTTCATAAGGTGCAGGCAGAGACAGCTAAGAGACAGAACTTTTTCCCGCCGGACCTCAAGACTTTGATGGCTGAAAGGGAAGCGTTCGGTGAAAATATTGATATTTATGTGGCGCGGACGGAAGAAGACGAGGCTGTGGCGTATGGATTAATTATCCATGATAAACATGAAGGGGATTATTACGAGGCAGCTTCGACTATGCTGAATCGTAAGCTACCAGGAGCGTATGCACTGCTCTGGCGAGCGATGCGAGATTTGAAAGCAGATGGATGTAAACGCTTTAATCTGTGGGGAATTGCCCCTGCAGGCCAGCCAAATCACCGTTATGCAGGCGTGACTACTTTTAAGACTGGGTTTGGCGGTGATGTAGTAGAATATGTGCCGGCACATGATTTAGTGATATCAAGAGTAGGTTATTTGAAAGATTATATTGTGGAAACTGCGCGTAAGAAAAGGAGGCATTTATGAGGCAGATAATTGACGGAGTGAAACGTGCAGAATGGGATAAGTTTGTGGCCTCGCACGAGGAAGCAAATTTCTTGCAATCGTGGGATTTTTATGAGTTTCATCTTAGCCGCGGCAAAAAGGTGGTGCGACGCTTGCTGATGGACGAAAAAAAGATTATAGGTGCCTATGCTGGGGTAGTAGAGACGGCTAAACGCGGGCGCTATATGGCGATTGCGGGCGGTCCGATTGTAGATTGGAAAGATAAAGAAGCGGTGAAAATGATTTTTGCTGATATTCGTGAGCAGGGGTCTAAATCGGGGTGTGTATTTGTGCGGGTCAGACCACAGTTGGAGTTGTCAGATAATTCGTTGAAACTGATGAGCGAGTTGGGATTAAAGAAAGCACCAATGTATTTGTCGGTGGAGTTTGCTGGGGTACTGGATTTGCGAAAGTCCGAAGAAGAGATTTTGGCGGGAGCATCACAGGGATTTCGTCGTAAACTACGTAAGGCCGCTAAGAATGAAATTGAGATTACAGCGGATACAGATGATGCGTCGATTAAAGAATTCTGTCGGTTAGAGAAGTTGCATGCTGAGAGGCAGAAATACGTGGCATTCTCATCGTCATTTCTCACTAAACAATTTGAAGCATTTCGCGAAGGTGGAGAAATCATGATTTATACTGCTCGCAAGGATGGGGAAGTATTAGCACAGAATTTTATGATTTTTTACGGTCCGGAGGCGAGTTATCATTATGGGGTGTCGTCGGAGCTTGGAACTAAGTATTCGGCAGCGCCGCTACTGCATATGGCAGCGATGGAAGAAGCTAGAAAACGTGGATGCATTCGGTATAATTTGTGGGGGATTGTGGAGCCTGATGAGACTTCGCACCGATTTTATGGTGTGTCAGAATTTAAACGTTCGTTTGGCTGTGCGGAACTCCGCTACACACCAGCGCATGATATGATATTAAAACCTTTGGCTTATCAAAAGACAAAGTTGGTAGAGTCAGCAAGAAAAAGAATCCGGCATGTCTAGGGTGGGTGGTCGTATTTTTATTATCTTTGTGTTAGGTTAAATGGCGGGTTGGCTTTGGGGTTGGTGGAGTTTGGCTGTCCACAGCAGGAGCTTTGCTCGTGCGGGTGTGGAGCTTCATTAAACTACTATTCTAGATACGTCAGAAGTTCAGAAAGGAGGCAGATGGGTATAAAGTTTTCGCTTTGGCGGATTCAGATTACCGTAAAACTCTCTTTCAATAAGAAAACCAAAGCAAAAAATCTAGTTAGCTAAGCTAACTAGATCCAACCTCGGGTATAGTTTCTAGAGCTATGCCCTTTATGCTTTAATTTTATCATTATATTTTTAATTGTCAAGTATTTTAAAAACCGCCCGAGAGGGCGGTTTTTAGTAATTCTTGTGATTTTGGTCTACAGGTAGTTTTAAGACCCAAATGTACATCTAATAGCGACACCACTATATTTAGCGCTATAATCAGTACTTGGGTTGACTTTAGCACTTCGCAGGAACAGTTGATATGAACTGCTGTAATCACCCGCAGTAGACGACCAATAGTAGCCTAGCGATCCTCTACCACTGACCGATGAAGCATCATGCCAGCCAGCGTAGACGAAATTGTTAGGATATGAGCGCAGAGCGTTTGATACTGGGACTGCCTCTGCAATCGTTTCGTATACTGGTCGTGTAGAACTATCATAATCTACTGGTTTAATTCCATTATTTAGTCCTGTGACAATGAGTGACCAGAATTCATTGTTGGCTCCATTATTCTTATTACCTCCTTTTGGTAGACGCCACCCTGTTGGACAAAGTGAGGTAGAAGTAACAGATTGGTTATTGGTGCTATAGTTAGTTGTGCTAGCAATAGCGGCAGGCCAGGCATAGTAATTACCATAACCGTACCATTGTCTGTGGGCAGTAGTAATTCCTCCATAACTAGCCGTGAGAGAGCGATTAATATTACTGTTATTATAACGAGGCATGCGCATATGTAAATCTCCACCCGAAATTACGTTTGCTGTAGTACCGTCTGTACTATAAAGGCTGTTTGGCACTGGTGGGGCAGAATAACTAAAGGTAAAGTTAGAATCCTCTGATTTGGCGAGGCCAGTGAATACTCCGCCAAAAGCGCCATTATTGCTTTGAGTATTGGATGAATTTATGGCCGCGTCGTCACTGAGCCTTAGGTTTTCTACCATCCAGCATTTACCAGTATTACCATCTGGGAGTTTGGCTATGGTATAGGTATTCCCATCCCTGATGTCAGTTCTAGCCGTGACATCGCCTATGCTCATAGCGTTGCAATCACTGGATGAGAATGTTTGCATTGAACCAGTAGAGGCTACCCAGACTGGGTAAAGGATGAGACCATTAGTAGATACATCAGCGCCTTCTGGGTCGCTAGGATTAGTAGAGATGGTAGCTTGTGGGCCATAGATAATGTCAGTGGAGCCAGATGTAGTAGAAGCTTCATAACTTGGTGACCAGCCAGCAAAACCGTAGTCTGGACGGGAATAGTTGTAGGCTCTTAATTCTGCGGTAGAATTAGCCGATACTTCAATTTGTCTGCCTGCTTTGGTCGAAGCTGCTACAGTTATAAATTCAGTACCAAGCATAGTGCCTTCTATATCATCGGCATTAGGAGCATAACAGATGGAATTAGCAGGACAATCAGAAGCAGCTAATGGAGCAACAGGTGCAGGCCCAGCAGCTGGGTGTATAAGAGTATACTTGACTTTACCTAAATAATTACCAGCAAGTTGAGTAGAAGAGATATTAGCTTTATAAGTAGCATTGACGGATAAAGAGCCAGTACCAGTAGAACTAGTATATGAGGCTACTTTGGTATGAGCATTTGGTACTATATGGTAGTTATTGAAGGAGTTTTCTATAGTAGGAGTAGTACCTGTGGTAGGATTAATTTTCATAGCCCAGTAGGAGTCTGTACCGGATGTATTAGTGGCTATATTAGTACTTTGTCCTATCATATTATTATTACCAATAGTGTCATTAGAATAACCTACAGCATATAATGCAAAGCCTCCAGCATCATTACAGGAAACAGAAAGAGTACTACCTGGTATTTCTGCACTGGTACCATTTGGTACTGTAGCAGAATAGTTACCACCACCAGTGGAAGTGAGAGTACAGGATGCAGCTATTTTGACTGCAGCTGTGGCAGTAGAGGCGGAGGCGGCAGAGGAATTACTGCTTGATAGTGCTACGCCAGAAAGTATTGTAACTAGACTTAGAGTTGATAGACCAATTAAGACTTGTTTATTCATGGTTTTCCTAATGATATATTAATATGACACTATATATTATATATATTAGCATAAAAAGTATAATTTGTGCTATAATAAGCATAAGTAAATAAGGAAAAATATGGCAAAGATTAATCGAAAATTTATTGACAAGCATTGGCTAGTGTTTTTGTTTAGAGGTGCTCTTGCAGCTACGTTTGGCTGTTTTGCGCTTTTTACAAGGATGGCTAGTTTAGAAAACGTAATCGCAATCATCAGTGTATTCTTACTGTTGATGGGTATCGTAGATGCGGTGGGGGCACTATATTGCTCAACCAAAAAGCACGGTTGGTTCAACGCGGTAATAGATGCGGCGATTGATGTAGCAGCAGCTTTAGCATTGCTGTTTTCGGCAAGTAATCTTGCTAATGTGGTGATTATCATTTCTATTTATACGATTGCTTCTGGTATCATTGATATTTTCCACGGATTTTTGTCAACAGTTGATCCGACCGATAGATTTATCCGAGTACTTGCTGGTGTAGCTGGCTGTGTAATTGGTCTAGTGATTTTAAACGCTGGCGGTTTTGAAATAACTACCTTTATTCGCTTCTTTGGTGCATACATGTTAATCGTAGGTGCTACCAGTTTGATTTATGGTGTTCACAACCGTTCACAGGAGATCGAAGACAAAGTTGCGCGCAAACAATCTGCTAAGAAGAAAAAATCCAGCAGAAAAAAATAGTTTTAGTATTCTTTATTCATATGCTATAATTAGGTTTTAAGGAGGCTTTAATGAAAGCAATTATTACAGATGCGGGGTTTGCGAGCCGCTATCTACCTATTACTAAAACTATCCCTAAGGCCATGATTCCAATTGGCGCAAAGCCAGTAATGCAACTTTGCGTGGAGGAGTGCGCAGAAGCGGGAATTGACGAAATTATCATCGTCGCTACACCGAACACTAAAAGTAAAGAAATCTATGACGATTATTTCCATAATCCATCGGAAAATGTGAAGGCTCTGCTCGATAAACAAGGCAAGTCTGAACGTTTTGAGCCTGTGGAAAAGGTTTTGAACTTCCCGAAAATAACTGTAATCGAACAGGATCCAAATTTGCCGTATGGTAATGGTTCGCCGATTGTGTCGGCAAAGGAATTTGTCGAGAATGACGAGGCGTTTGTAGTGCTTTATAGCGATGATTTGATTTTGGGTGAGGGCGATGTCAAAACTTTGATTGAAAAGTATAAAGAACATCCTGAGGCCAAAGCTGTGATTGCTACTCAAGAAATGCCTGAAGAGACATGGAGTAAGTTTGGCATGGTGGCCCTTAAAGACAATGGGACTTTGAGTCATATCGTAGAAAAGCCAAAAACACCAGATCTTTCGCCAAGTAATCTGACAAGTTATGGGCGTTATTTGTTGACGCCAGAAGTATTTGAATATCTAGTACCAGAGAATACTGGGCTCGACGATGAACTATGGACCGTTGATGCAATTACTAAATTAGCTGAACATGGTGATGTAGTGGTAGCACACAGTAAAGGTAAATGGATTACTACTGGTGATCCAAAGAATTATTTTATGGCACATCTCGAGTATGTGTTGAATCATACTGATTATGCAGAAGACGTAAAAAAGTTTATCGAAACACACTAAAGCTAAATAAAGGAGGTAAATATGAATGTAGCAGAGTGGATAATTGTAGCAATCTTAAGTACAACTTTGTTGTTGCTCTTAATTTTAGCAATTATACTTTTGTTTAAATTAATCAAACTTAGCAAAGAAGTTGAAAAGGTAGTAGTTGAGGGTCAGGATATTGCAAAAAACGCAAATGGAATCGTATCGAATGTCAAAGGCATGACTTCATTTGGCGGCACGATAGAGATGTTTGTAGATAAATATATTACTCCAAAGATGAAGGAAAAAATTAAAGAGGCCAAAGCCAAAGAAAGGAGCGAAAATGGCGGAAAAAAATAAAGGTGGTGCAGGTAAATTTATTTTGGGTGCGGCACTTGGTGCGATTGCCGGCGCGATTGCTGGTAAGTTTGCATCAAAAAAACTAGAAGAAAACAAAGATTTTGACGAAAACGTTTTTGAACACGAAGATGATGGCTGCGATGAATGTGGTTGCAAAAACTGTATATGCGAAAAAAAAGATGAAGTAGAAGAAAAAGTCGAAGAACTAAAAGACGAGGTTAAAGATAAAGTTGAAACCACAAAAGAAAAGGCTGAAAAAGTTGGCAAAACTGCAAAAGAAGAAGCCAAGAAAGTTGGTGTAGCGGCAGAAAAAGGTGCAAAAAAGGTCGCTAAAAAAGCTGAAAAAGAAGTAAAAAAGGTTGCCAAAAAAGCTGAAAAGGGTGCTGAAAAAGTAAAAAAGACTATCGAGCATGCCTAAAACGCCTAAGCTAAAGCCTAGCGACTTCGTACATCTACATAACCACACGCATTATTCATTGTTGGACGGTTTGACTAAGGTTCCAGAATTAGTAAAATACGTCAAAGAACAAGGTATGGAAGCTGTGGCTGTAACTGACCACGGTACGATGTCGGGGCTGGTTGAACTATATAAGGAATGTAACGCAAATGGTATTAAGCCTCTACTTGGACTAGAGGCTTATGTGGCAGCGCGTAAGATGACCGACAAGGATCCAGCACATGACAAGCAGAGGTTTCACATTACCTTAATTGCTATGAATAATAAGGGATTTGAAAACCTTTGCCGTATTATGTCTAACGCCGAAGAACACGGTAAGTATTATAAGCCGCGCACCGATCATGATGAGCTCAAAAAATACAACGAAGGCATAATTTGTTTGTCTGGTTGTATGGGTTCAGAAATATCAGAGGCAATACGTAATGACGATGACGAGAGAGCCTTCGAACTAATTGATTGGTATCGAAACGTATTTAAGGACAGATTCTACCTAGAAATGCAGGACCATGGTCACCCAAAATCATCCACTCATTCAGCAGAGCAGAAGAAGGTTAATGATTGGCACATGGCACACGCTAAGGAATTGGGGCTTCCACTAGTAGTGACTTGCGATGCACATTATTTGAAACACGAAGATCAAGACGCACATGAAGTTTTGCTCTGTATCGGCACGGCGGCGAATTTATCCGACACGAATCGGATGACTCTAAAGGATTTTGATCTACATGTAATCTCAGCATCTGAAATTGTCGAGCATTGGCAAGATACCTGCCCAGAAGCAGTGCTTAATACGAAAAAAATTGCAGATAGATGTGATGTAGATTTGCAACTTGGGCGGATTTTGATTCCAAAATTCCCAGTACCAGATGGCGAAGATGAAAAAACTTACCTAGATAAGCTGGTTTTTCAAGGATTAGTGTATCGATATGGAAACAAAACATTAGAAGATGTTAGCGGTCTGGAAGTTAACGAATGTAGAAAGATTTTAGAGAAGGTCGATAAAGATCGAGATGATGAGCATAAGGTATTGCCTAGGATTGATTATGAACTATCTGTAGTGGATAAGATGGGCTATAACGGATACTTTTTGATTGTACAGGACTTTATTAACTGGGGAAAATCACAGCGAATCGTATATGGACCAGGACGTGGCTCGGCTGCTGGTTCGATTTTGGCTTACGCTCTACGTATTACAGAGCTTGACCCATTAAAATATGACTTGCTTTTTGAGAGGTTTTTGAACCCAGACAGAATTAGCATGCCAGATATCGATACAGATATTCAGGATACAAGGCGTGATGAAGTAATTCAGTATTGTTCAGATAAATATGGATTTGATAGGGTGTCAAATATCGTAACGTTTGGCAAGATGATGGCCAAAAACGCAGTGCGCGATGTGGCAAGAGTGCTTGAGGTACCCTATGCAGAAGCCGATAGGCTCGCCAAAATGGTGCCTGACCCTGTGCAGGGCCATCATGTACATTTGGCAGACGCTATCAAAGATGTACCTGAATTAAAACAAGAATATGAAACAAATCCTACTTCCAAAGAGGTGATTGATTTTGCTTCAAGATTAGAGGGAACTATCCGCAATCACGGCGTACATGCTTGCGGCGTAATTATTGCACCGGATGATTTAGTGAAATTCTTACCACTTGAAGTATCGGCGAAAGGACCAATTGCGGCACAATTCCCAATGGGGCAGGTGGAAGAGCTTGGGTTGCTTAAAATGGACTTTTTGGGACTATCTAATCTATCAGTAATTAATAACGCGCTCCGAATGATACGAAAAGTCTATCATGATGATATTGATTTATCGAACTTGCCACTAGATGACCCCGAGACATATGCGCTTTTGCAACGAGCAGAAACTACTGGCGTATTCCAGCTAGAATCTGCCGGTATGAAGCGCTATTTGAGAGATTTAAAGGCTTCAACTTTTGAGGATATTATCGCTATGGTGGCGCTTTATCGTCCTGGTCCAATGCAATTTATCGATTCATTTATTCGAAGAAAACACGGGCAAGAACCGATCACATATTTACATCCTGGACTGGAGGGGGCTTTAAAGAATACTTATGGAATTTTGATTTACCAAGAGCAGTTCATGCAGATTTCGAGAACTTGGTGTGGTTTTACAGGCGGACAGGCAGATACTTTGCGAAAAGCAGTGGGTAAGAAAAAAATTGACTTAATGAAAAAAGTTAAGCCTGAATTTATCGAAGGAGCTATGAAAGTCGGTGGGGCGACTAAAGAAATCGCCGAGGAATTTTGGAATCAATTACTTGAGTTTGCAAATTATTGCTTTAATAAGTCGCACGCGGCGTGTTATGCCTTGATTGCGTATTGGACGGCATATCTCAAGGCGCATTATCCAGATGCATTTATGGCGGCGCTAATGACATCTGATATGCGTTGGACTGACCGCTTGGCAATTGAGATTTCCGAATGTAAGAAAATGGGATTAAAAGTATTAGGCCCTGACATTAATCAATCATATGGGGATTTCGGCATTGTCGGGGGCGAAAATACGATTCGGTTTGGTTTATCTGGGATTAAAAACATGGGGAAATCACTGGTTGAAGACATTGTTATTCCAGAGCGCGATAAGAATGGTCCATTTAAATCGGTTTGCGATTTTGCAAAACGAGTAGATTCAACTAAATTTAACAAGAAATCTTGGGAAGCTGCGATTAAAACTGGTGCATTTGATAGATTTGGTGCTTCAAGGTCAGATTTGCTATTTAATCTCGAGGCAATTCAGGCCTATGGAGCTAAGATCCAGAAAGATGTAGGCTCGGGACAGACTGATTTATTTGGTATGATGGGCGAGGCGGGGGCGGTGCCAGAAGTTGAAATCAAGCCAGCGCCTGTCCAATATCCGGAAAAAGAACAGCTCCTCTGGGAACGTGATTTGATGGGGCTGTATTTGTCGGCACATCCATTAGATAAATATGACACGTATTTTGAAGAGCAGACTCATCCAATGTCTTTGATTTCGGAAGAAAACGATGACAAAATGGTGACAGTAGGTGGAATTATCACCAACGTGCGGACGATTTTGACTAAAAAGGGTGATAAGATGGCATTTGTGAGTATCGAGAATAAAACTGGGGAAGCGGAATTTATCGTTTTTCCATCTGTATTTGCAGAATGTGGTGGTAAGCTTGAGGTGGATAATGTGGTAAGAGTAAAGGGGCGAGTTAACGCTAAGGATAAAGAGGGTAGGATATCTTCTGAGATTAAGATTTTGGCAGAGGAGGTAGAGATTATCTCTGACGAGATGCTGGAATCGTATACCTCTACTGGTACGAAGTTAGCTGCCCCAAAACTAGCCCCTAATAATAGGCGTGGGAAGTCTTCGGCAGAGCATGTTTATAACAAAAGTGGCGGCGCGAAAGGAGCGCGTAAGGAATCTCCGATAACAGAGGAACATAGAGTTATCAAGGAACCACCAAAAGACCCTCGTAAGGAGCGTCTGTACATATTGATTAAGGATGCTTCAGATACAGAAACTTTGTCGGCAATTCGACGACTGGCTGACCTCAATTTAGGGATACAAGAAGTAGTACTCG
The DNA here is from genome assembly GCA_946414465.1 of uncultured Candidatus Saccharibacteria bacterium. GTDB lineage: Bacteria > Patescibacteriota > Saccharimonadia > Saccharimonadales > Saccharimonadaceae > Nanosyncoccus. The sequence continues at coordinate 39,765 of CAMKOP010000008.1, forward strand.
TGATAAAAGAAGGTGAGACCAAACGGCCACTCAGGATGCCATTTAGGGTGGAGGTGACAGAAGAACTGCTTGATAAATTGAAAGAGCTGGTCGGGACGGATAGTGTGAAGGTTCGTTAGAGCTCCTCTGGTGGCTTTGTCAATCAACTGGAGTTTTGGTATAATTAGGGCATGAAAAAGAAAAGAGTGTCAGATAATGTGACAGTAAATCGCAAGGCGAGATACGATTACACCCTCGGTGACGAGTTGACGGTCGGGATGGCACTTGCAGGTCCAGAAGTGCGTTCGATTCGCGACCACCATGTGCAACTGAAGGGGTCTTTTGTGACAATTCGAAATTCTGAACTGTGGCTCAATAATTTGACACTCGGAGCTGAGACGGCGCGGAATATCAAACTACTCGCCACGAAGAAACAGATTGCAGTACTGGAGCGAGAAAAGGTAGCTGGTTCGACCATCGTGCCAGTTAGGTTACTTGGTGGATCACGACACATTAAGCTGGTGATTGCCGTAGGTAAAGGTAAGAAAAAATACGACAAGCGTGAAACTATTAAAAAACGCGATATTGAGAGAGGACGATACTTATGAAAATTTATTCTTGGAACGTGAATGGCTTAAGAGCCGTGATTCGTAAAGGTGCTCTACAGGATTTTTTGAATGAATACGATCCGGATATTTTGTGTCTACAAGAAACGAAAGCTAAGCAAGGGCAGGCTGAGATTGATTTGCCGGAGTATGAGGAATTATGGAATTCGGCTGAAAGGGCGGGGTATTCTGGTACGGCGATTTTTACTAAAATAAAGCCGCTTTCGGTAAGGAATAATTTACCGACTGGCGTAGTATTTGCAGATGAATACGGCGACCCATTAACGGAAGGACGCGTATTGACGGCGGAGTTTGAGAAATTTTTCCTAGTAAATGTATATACGCCTAATTCTAAAAATGGATTAGAAAGGCTGGCGCTTCGTGCCAAAAAATGGGATCCAGAATTTAAACATTATTTAATGGAACTAGAAAAGACCAAGCCAGTAGTAGTGTGCGGAGATTTTAATGCGGCGCACGAGGAAATTGACATCGCAAGACCAGCCACCAACCATCATTCGGCTGGGTTTACCGATGAGGAAAGGCAGGGAATTACGAATTTGGTTAAAGCTGGGCTCGTAGACACCTTCCGTGATTTACATCCAAATGAGGTACGTTATACTTGGTGGTCACACTGGGGCCATGCGCGGGCCAATAATGTTGGTTGGCGGATTGACTATTTCTTTATTTCTAGTAGTTTAAAACCAAATCTAAAGTCGGCTGAAATTTACGAGAATGTGATGGGGTCGGATCATTGCCCAGTTTCGATTGAATTGGAGTTTTAGATGGATTATTTTGAAAAGATTACCGAGCAACCCGACGAGGACTTTGATTGGAATATTCCAGAAAGAAAGCAAGGTGCGGTAAATATTATTGGTGGGAATACTGGTAGTTTTAATAATGAGATAAAAATTGCCGAGTTTATCGGAGAGAAATATCCGGTGCAGGATGTGAAGGTAGTTTTGCCTAGTAGCCTAAAAACTAAACTGCCACCTTTGCCAAATTTTGTGTTTATGCCGGCGACTGAGACGGGTTCTTTTGCTGAAAGCCAGGAATTGTGTAGTGTGTTTAATATAGCGGATTATAATTTGGTGCTAGGTGATTTATCACGTAATGCGATTACTGGAAAGGCTTTGTCGCAGGCCTGTCGGCAAGCTGAGCGGATGACTTTGATTACTAAAGATGCGGTGGAATTGCTAGCGGAGCACGAGCCAGAACGGTGGCTGATGAATGAGAATGTAATACTATTAGCATCGATGCCGCAATTACAAAAGTTATTACGTGCAGTATACTATCCTAAAATGCTACTTTTATCGCAATCTTTGATACAGGTAGTGGAAGTGTTGCATAAATTCACATTAAGCTACCCGGTGGCTCTAATGACGCTTCATAATGAGCAAATTCTATTGGCCGATAACGGCACCGTGAAGGCAGTGCCACTCGAAAAATCTGGCTACTCGCCGATCATGATATGGAATGGGGAATTGGCAGGAAAAATTGTGAGCATGAATTTGTATAATCCGAATAGATTTATTGAGGCTACTTGCGCTGCGATTTTTGAGTGAGTTTTTTCTCAATATCAACAGCATCACGGGAAATATTTTGACGGCGTTGACGAAGAAAAAACCAAGCAAAAACGAAGATAGAACAGCCAAAAGCAAATAGGCCGTATTTGACTGGATCTGGCCAGCTGGTGGCGAAGAGAATAACAGCATTGACAAAGCCAATGCAAAGAGTGTAAATATAACGACGAGTGAGGATGATTTTTTTGGCAAGTGGGAAGTTGCGGCTAGCAAGGGAATTTTTAGTACAATTATCTGGGTGGCCAAGTATTTTACCATATACCAGCAAGTCACCGCCGATGGATGAGACTAGCTCGTAGATAATAATCGCGAGACCAAGTGGCTGATTAATTTGCAATATTACGAAGATAACTTGAAAACCGGCTAAAGCCACATCTGCCACCATGTCAAAGGTAGCGGCATATTTACGATATTTAGGAGTTTTGTTTTTAGGAAAAGGCCATTTGCGTGCACAAGTACCGTCAAAAGCATCAGTGAGTTCGGCAATAATGAATAATATAAACACCACTTCGGGTGCACCGCCAGTCAGTGCCAAAATAAAAATGACGATAGCGATAATAAGTCTTGATAATGTAAGTATGTCCGCTAAATATCTCATTTTTTAATTATACCATTAAAGATTTTTTCTAACGCCTTGATGCGACGGCTAATGAGAACTTCATCGCGATGTTCGAGCATGATTTTGGACATCTCGGCGATTTTTTCGGGGTGTTTGAATATGAAATTGAGGGCTTTTGCCATTTCCTCTGGATATTCGTTTTTAGATATGATGAAACTATCTGGTGGGATAATTTCTTCCATGTCTGGGTCGCAGAAAAAGACTGGCACGCCAGCGGCTTCGGCTTCGATCAGGGTCATACCGAAGGTGTCGTAATTATAAGAAACTAGGACATCGAGATGAGAATCTAAGATGGCTTTTTGGACCTCAGCAAACGGCGTGTCGCCGTGAAAGTGGACGTTTAGTTGATGCTTATTGGAGAAGCGTTTGGCACGTTTCAAATCGCCGCCACCGCCGTAGACATCGAGACGATACTTGCCACGAATACCGGTGAGAGCGTGGAGGAAGGGCATGATGCGTTTTTCGGCAGAAACGCGTGAATGCCAAATCATTTTTAATTCTTCACCTGGCTTTAGTTGTTTGATGGAAGGATTGGGCGGGAATTTTTCATCGGGATAACCATTTGGGAATACTTTGATATCCTTAGTGACGCCATAGTGGATGAGTTTTTTCCTGAAATGCTCGGATGGAGTGAGAACTAGGTCAGCAAAGTTGGCGTGGTTAACCATGAGGGTCCACATTCTGGCTTTGGCGTAGGTGTCGGCATAGTAATCGTCGCGGTGAACTGCAGTTTTGTGGGGTAGATACCACGAATGAAACCAGTTTAAGAGTGTAGCGACGAGAGTGCGGCAGCCGAAGGGGATGAGGCTGGCTTCGCCCATATCCTCGCGACCGTGCATGACTTGGACGGTGGGGATTTTGAGCTTTTTGCCTAGTCTTAGCCCCGCGATAGAGCAGCCGGATTCGTAGTGGATGTAAAATACATCGAAATCTTTTAGCTCTGGATGATTTTTGATAAGCCAGTTTTCGATGATTTTGGGGCGACGCGAAACTGGTGTGAGTGGCCTGAAAAAGTGCTTACAACTAGGGATTTGATAAATGTGGTTTTTAGCGAGTTCTTTTAGCTTTTCGCGACTGCGTGGATAACCAGAACTGAAAATATAGACCGTGTGACCGCTTTTTTCGAGCGCGGCTTTTTGCGCGTTGATAGACGAAACGATGCCACCAGTGAGATCAAGATAGCAATCGGAAAAAAACGCGATTCTCATAGTTATATTGTACTACACAATTATTTATTATTAGTCTAGATTCATAAATTGTTCGGGAAATGTTCGGTGGCACGCTAGATGTAGCGGAGCACGCTAGATATGGGGCGCTAGATGTAGCGTATGAAGAAAACTATAAATTACATGTTGTATTAAATGATCGTTGGAATAAAGTATACTAGTTAGACGCCAGAAATGCAGCGGACTGGTTCCCCGTTGTACTTGTAGCCGCTAGTCGTGCCTGGACTGATACTCGTGTCGCCTAAGCTTATACCGTAAGCGTCGCTACTAGGAGTGCGCCCAGAAGCGGACCAGCCGTATCCACTGTGATTGCGGTTGGTGACTGACGTACCAGCCACGAACCCGGAATAGACGAAGTTATTAGGATATGTTCGCCATCTATTGGAAGCTTCTGCGGTAGTTTGGAGTGCTCCTGTACCACCCATAGCGATATCTAATACGCTAAAGTCTCCTGTGGCTTCTTTACCTATTGGTAGATGCCAGCCTGCAGGGCAAATGTCACCTGGAGCATTGTAGTCTGAGCCGTAACTGCTACCATATTTACCATGCCCTGCTGTAGCTGAATACCAGTTGTAATAGTTGCCATAGCTGTAAACATCGCTTGAGGCAGAATAGTTTGATGCGGTGTTGTTGGTGAATAGGGTGGTGTTGTTAGTGGCAAGCATGGATTGATCATAACAATTGGATGAGTGAGTGAAACACCAAGCAGTATCTGGGTCAGTAGAAGTAGGATCTGAAGTAGCAGAGAGATGGTTAGAAGTGGTGAGAGTACTTTGGTGATTCTTATAATACCAAGAATTGTTTAGTGGAGTGGATGGGTTGTGGGTGTTGGCACTGGATAGATTAATGTCGTTGTTACTTGCATCTTTATCTGCTAATCTTAAGTTCTCTATCATCCAGCATTTATTGTCGGCGAGTTTAGCTACGGCGTAAGTATCATTGTCTCTACTGTCAGTTAAGGCAGTGACAGCACCTTGAGCTAAATTGCTACAACCAGACCAATTCTGAATAGTGCCGGCAGATTTGATCCAGACTGCATAAAGGGATAAGCCATTAGTTTGTACGTCACTTGGAGCAGTGATAGTTTCATTAGGGCCATAGTAGTTACCAGAATAATCAAATTTATCATTCCAACCTGCGAAGCCATAGCCTTCGCGTTTGAAGTTGCCTGCCCAGAGAGTAACTGATGCATTATTAGATGCTGACTGACAACCCATTTCACCTATAGTACTAGATGCATTGGCAAAGTAGTTAATACATCCAGCAGTAGCAGGTTGAGGCTGAAGTGGTTCTTCACTCGCCGGATGCACCAACGTATACTTCACCTTCCCATTATAAGTATCAGCTTG
>CAMKOP010000009.1 GCA_946414465.1 uncultured Candidatus Saccharibacteria bacterium
TGGTGCGGGTGAGGGTAGTCGAACCGAAGGTCCGACTCCCGAACAAAAAGTGCCCCTGGAGGCACAATGGTGCGGGTGAGGGTAGTCGAACCGAAGGTCCGACTCCCGAACAAAAAGTGCCCCTGGAGGCACAATGGTGCGGGTGAGGGTAGAAATCTCCCCTGGCCCCACTCCACAGAAACTAAAAATAACCACAAGTGGTTATTTTTACTTTCTTTGGTGCGGGTGAGGGTAGTCGAAACCCTATCTCAAGTTTGGAAAACTTGCATACTAACCGCTGTACTACACCCGCACAGCATCTGGGGTGGGATATCGGGATCGAACCGACGACCTTCTGGACCACAATCAGACGCTCTAACCATCTGAGCTAATCCCACCATACCCACAATTATACCATAATCTATCTTGAAATACCAGGATTTCTTCTCGTCGGCATTTGCGACGGTCCGTTTTTCACCGTCGTATCTCCACCCTTAGTACCCACATCAGCATCCTTCGAATTCAGCTTTCCCCTTAACCCATTTACAGAAGGGGTCTTGCCGCTATCATCAGATTCACCAAACTGTGTTGCATCTCTTCGCGCTTGCCAAGAAGTTTTACCAGCTTCCATCGCTATCTTAGAATCACCATATTTTCTTATCATACTACGGTTTTGGTCAATTACCTTACGCTGCTCAAAAGACTGCATCGAAAAAGATCCAATCCCACCTTGGTTTTGCGCCTTAGCATAAGCAGAAGAATGGACCACATCCTCCTTTTTTTCCTTCATCAATCTATTTAATAATGGAGCATTAATATCAACCATATATCCTACTTAGGTAAAAGCAGAAACGCCACCGTACCTGCCGTCGCTCCTAATATTATTGTCATAATAATCGTTACGATAATGCCCACATGAGAATCTTTTTCGGGTTTCGAAATAATCGTCACCGGGCCTTTCGGCTCCTCTTTCGGCACAGCAATCTTCTTCTGGTAAACATTCTTAGATAAAGGACGCTTTTCTACCTTAGATTGGTTAATAAATGGTGAATTTGGCGCCTTATAAGTAGTGCTGGCCTTGTTAGTAGCAGGCTTTTTAGCAAATTCTTCGGGCTTCTGATTCTTTCTAAACAATCCCTCCGCTTTTACCTTCTTAGCCTTCACTTCACTAGCTGAAACCGTCGCACTAGAGCCCAAAGGACGCTTCGGTAACTCCGTATTAGCTTTCCTACTATTCAAATCCTCAATTACTCCTAAAGCAGGTACAGTACCCGTTGAATGCTTTGGTTCAACTTTTAAACTTGTTTCCTTCCGCATCACTGGTTTCTTAATCACTTTTGAAGCTGGTTTCAATTCAACAACCCTAGCAGTAGAAACTGCAGTTTTCTTGATAACTTGATTAGGCCTAGGAGCAGGTGCTCTATTGACTGTTTTCTTAGGTAATTCGGCATGCACTACCCTCGGTGCCGCTTGACCACGTCTGACTACCTTTGTTTTAGCAGAATTAGCCGGTACAAAATCTATATATCTCTTGTTCATGCTCTTACTCTTTTAGCTGTTTCAATTATATCAGTAAATTCACTCAAAATCAAACTCGATCCCCCCATCAAAAGTCCATTCACCCCTGGCACCATCAAATACGCTCCGGCATTCGATGGGTTCACGCTTCCTCCAAATAACACTGGCACCTGTTCAGACAATTTAGCGCCATAAACCTCAGCCAAATTCTTACGTATCAATTCTACCACCTCTGCAATTTCATCCGGCGCAGCCAATTTTGCCGCCTTTGTTGAAGAAATCGCCCATACTGGTTCGTAAGCTATAATCACCTTATCTAAATCATCGTCCGCTACCTCTGACAAACCACCAATCAATTGATCTCGTATCACATCTGCCGTTTCCCCAAAAGCTCTTTCCGATTCAGTTTCACCAATACATAAAATCGGCGTAATTTTGTTCCGAATCGCTGCCGCAACTTTTTTTGCCACCATCTTATCATCTTCTCTAAAAATATATCTTCTCTCTGAATGCCCAATAATCGCGTAATCCACCAATCCCCTCAATTGTGAAAATGCAGTTTCTCCCGTAAAAGCTCCGTAATCTCGATAGAATGCATTCTGTGCCGCTAATTTCATCTTGTGACGATCAATCTGCAAAGACAACGGTTGAAGTGCAATAGTTGAAGGTGCTACAACTACCTCAATATCTCTGTAATTCGGTAATGATTTTAATAGTTTATGAAGATAGATAGAAGCTTCTCCTATAGTAAAATTAAGCTTCCAGTTGCCCACAATATAAGTTTTCATAAGCTTATTATACCACACCAAAATTAAATCATAAAATTATCTTAATACATCTGTATTAGCAATTAGACGCTCTTTGAATGCCTCTTTTGCTGCCTCTATATTTGCATTGTTGCCCTTCCAGGTAAATAGAGCCGGATCTTGCAATGCTCTCGCGAAAGAAAACGTCACTGGAAATTCAAAAGGTCCATTTTTTATTACAGCTGCAAGATTATTTGTTGCTTGTTCAACCGTCTGTCCACCAGACAAGAACACCACCCCAGCTAGCTCACTTGGCACATGTTCCTTCAAAACTTTAGCCGTAGCCTCACCCACTTCGTCTGGAGTAGATTCGCCAAATTGCTTTCCAGCTAGCACCATATTACACTTCAGGATACACGCTTTCAAATTCACTCCAAAATCCGCCATAGTAGCAAATAGCTTGTCTAATATCCTCGCGGTCACCTCTGCAGATTTATCAATGTCATAATATCCATCATAAACCACCTCTGGCTCTACAATCGGCACTAGCCCAGCTGATTGACACTCTTTCGCATACTCAGCCAAAATCCGACAATTCTTCTCTATCGCCATCTCCGATGGAGTAATTATTTTGCCCGCTTCATTAATATGAATTTCAAAAGCCGCCCGCCATTTCGCAAATCTCAATCCCATTCGATAGTATTCCCTTAGTCTCAATGCTAAACCATCCAACCCCTTTGTATAAGTTTCTACGGAGTTTTCAATTTTTTCTAACCCCTGATCCACTTTAATACCGGGAACAATCCGCCGCGAAATCAAATAATCCACAAAATTCTGTCCGTTATCTGCCTGTTGCCTAGCCGTTTCGTCAAACAATATTACTCCATTCACATATTTTCCTAAATCCGAGGTACTGAGGAATATGTTACGATAGTCTCGCCTTTTTTCGGCCGTATCTTCAATATTTAACTGCCCAAATTTCTTTTTTATTGAACCTCCTGACTCATCCGCTGCCAAAATACCCTTCGGTTTATATACCAAACTAGCCGCTAATAGCTCCAAATCCTCTTCTGGATCCATATTTTTAGCAATGTCTTCTAATTCCTCTAAAGACAATACCGAGTTTAGTTTCGAATTCTCCATATTCACCCTGGCCATTCTTAGGCTATTTTCTACCGATTTTCCCAAAATAAAACCACCCAGAATCGTCGCCGCCGCAATCGAATACGCCGATAAATGTGTCAATACATCTATTCTACCTACAGTAACCTTCTCATTGATATCACGATACGATAATTGTTCTTCGGAAATATATACCAACTTATTTTCATCCAACTCGTTTAATTGAAGCGCCTGTGGTTCTTCCGAATCACCCCTATTATTTTCTACAAATAACAAATCTGCTCTTGACACTAATTGATTCAATGTCACATCAAGCAAGGTCCTAAGGTATACTACCAACTTAGTATTATGTGACAAATCCAAATACGACTCTATTTGCTTTATCGTTTCTGGTTCTAGTTTTGCCGAACGATCAATAAAAACATAATCATAATAATCCCCAGGAGTCGCAAAATGCGTTGTCTTGTATTCAATCGGCACCAAATAACTTGGCCTTCCATCAGTAACCATAATATATCTATAAGTATCCGCCGTATCATCCGCAACCAACCCCCCGTCTTCTAGTTTTAGTTTTGAGCCAGTTACCGAAGTCGTAAGTCCCATTTTAGATAGTACTTCCAGGCTCACCGCTGCACCACCTAGACTAGGTTCCCGACTAAAAAAATGGTGTTCACTAGCATTAAATCCAAAATCTAGCCATTTTACACCATTTTTATCCGTTTCAAATTCCTCTGTTCTGCTATCTAAGTTCAGATACACATCCTTCAAAACATTGCCCACTACCAATATATTCATAAGCCTATTATATCACAATCTAGACTACAATATACCTAAAATTCCCCGCAAAGCATACCCAGTATCTTCGTGATTCCTCACCGTAATCGTATCAATTCCCATCTCTACCACCGGATAATCATTTCCGCCGGGTTGAGTCATATCGCCAAAATACAAAATATCCTCTTTTTTAACATCTAGTTCTTCCAAGAGATGCGTCATACCAAATACTTTATTCATCCCAGGCGTAATCGCATTGATAGAGGTAGTCCCACCGATTTCATAGTCAAATTCCGGTGCCAACTCTTTACAGCGTGCTACAATTTTCTCACGCTTCTTGCAATCTGGGTCCCAAGCATATTTTTCCTCAGTACCAGCCTTTTGCCCTAGTGCCGAAAATGTCACTTGCGACAATCTATTCTCAATTATTTCATCACCTGGTTTCAACTTATCCTCTTCCCAATAACCAAGTTCTTTTGCCGCCTTTTCTATCGTTTCACTAATCTTAGCTACTTGCTCATCTGTTAGCGGATAATTATAAACTTGTTCCCAATCCTTCTTTTCAACATTATACCGATAATATTGCGTCCCCTGTGCCACAAATAAATGTAGATGTGATAATTGCTCTGGTGTCGGATTCGGTAATCGATCCACAATCTGAATCAAAAATTGATCAAATTTCTGCCCTGAAATCGGACATATCTCAAAATGATCGAGACATTTCACCAACAAATCGGCAATGTCTTCAGTAATTGGCGTCTTCGCCACATTTAATGTTTGGTCTATATCAAATGCAAGTACTCTTTTCATATCTACATTATATCATCAAAAACAAACTCTTATCTAAAACAATTAAATTATTCTGCTGATTCTGTTGACTCTTCAGATTTTTCCTCAGTATCATCAGTGGCTTCTGATCCCTCACCTTCAGCGCCTTCAGTATCTTCGGCCGCTGCTTCAGCTGCCGCCGCCTCTTCAGCCTCTCGTTTTTCAGCTTCTGCTACTGGATCATAAAGTGATACTACAACTTGTTCAAGATCAAGCTCTTTGTCAGCAAATTCTACACCTTCTGGTAAAACAATGTCAGCTAAGGTCAACTTATCTTCAATTTCTACCATTTTCGTAGCGTCAATCGTAAGTTCTTTTGGCAAATCTGCTGGTTTTGCCTTAACATCAATCTCATCAATAGACTGGTTCATCGCAAAATGGTAGATCTTCGAAGCCTCTGATTCCTCAAAATTCACAATTACCACTGGTGTTGTCGCCACCACGGCTTCCCTCGCCGAAATAGCCCGAAATTCGATATTAATGATTTGACGAGTTACCGGATCAATGTCCACATTTTCAACAATTGCTAATCTCTTTTTTCCGTCAACCATCAAATCAATTGGCGAATGATAGCCAGCCCCAAGAAGCACTTTCTCTGTAGCTACATATTCTGAAGCCATTAAAAATGGTTCTTTGCCACCACCAAAAATCACCGATGGGATTAATCCCTTTTCACGTAAACTTTTTAATTTTTTACCTGTCACTTCACGCTTTTCCAGCGTCAATTTATATTCAGCCATAAATAATTCCTTTCAACTATTATATATTATATCATACTTTTTGCACTTTGACCATAGCTGGACGAAGGACTTCACCCTCATAATAATACCCAGGCCTCAAAGTTTCAGCTATCACTTCCTTTTCACCTTCACCTTCTACCATCACCGCCTCATGCAAATCCGGATTAAACTCCGTCCCCTTATCAGAAATAACTCGCTCTAAACCAAGCTCCTTCATCGTTTTTTCTAAAGTCTTCCCTAGAGGTGTTAATTCTTCAAAAGTAGCAATCGCTCGACTCATATCATCAATCAAAGGCAACACTTTATAAACAGTTGCATATTTTACTGCCTTCTTTTCTTGTTCTTTTTGCATTTCTACTTGTTTTCGAAAATTTTCAAAATCTGCTCGTGTTCTTTGCAAATCACTAGTCAATTCTGTAACTTTTGCATCTATTTCTTCTTTTTTTTCTATTTTTTTCATAATATTTCCTCCAGCATATTACCAGTTCTTCTAACTAAAGTCATTACCCGCGAATAGTTTTGCCTAGTCGGGCCTAACACCCCAATATAGCTCCTATCCGAAAACGGCGACCTAAATTTCGAAATTATCAAAGAAACTTCTGAGTTTCTACCAATCGGATTTTCTTGACCGATAAAAATATTTAGCGGTTCACCTGGTGCAGCTTCCCTCAGCCATGGTTCCAAATTATCCAGCAACCTCGCCACAGCTTGCACTTTCCTAGTGTCCACAAACTCCGGCTGTGTAAATAAACGTGAAATACCAGATAGATATAGTTGCCCACCAATTGTCGCTAGCCCTAAATTCCCAGTCAAATCCACCAAAGTATCAACCGCTCCACGAATCGCCGCATCTGTCTGTGATTGAGAAGAAACTCTTCGCACCAAAGCATGTATCCCTCGTTCCAGGCTCATATCAGAAGAAGCTTCAACACTTGATTCAACATCATCTTTCATCTCTCGATTATCTTCCAAGTTATTTACATAAAATCTATATCCAGCATCTGTCGGTACGCGTCCTGCCGAAGTATGGGGTTGCGAAATCAAACCTAACATTTCAAGCTTAGCCATTTCGGCCCTCACTGTAGCTGGCGACACACCAAAAAGTTTCGCCATCGTCACGCTACCTACAGGTGAAGCTGTTTCCGCATATTCCTCTACAATTTGACAAAGGATTTGCTTCTGTCGCTCTGTTATTTCCATATCTTATATTATACAAAATTGGCACTAAAATGTAAAGAGTGCTAATTTTCGAAAATCTCACACTTTTTTAAAAAATATGATACAATTAAAAAACCTCGCGCAAAAGAGCCAGTATTTTACGCGAATAAACTAGCTAGTTGACTGGTGTACATTAAAGGAGGGTAAAAATGGCTAATAATGGCAAGAAAAACAAGTGCTTCACATTGACAGAAAATGGCACTACCTACACAGGTACCATCAAAAGCGGGAAAATCAGAGTTACTACAGCTCGTACCGCTCCAGGTCAACATATGACCGTAGGAGTATTCGATATCGCCACCAGAACATGGCACAACGATTCACTCCCTAAAAATGTCAAGAACAAATTCGAAGCCGCCTTCTAACCTTTTTACCAGGTTCCCCAGTCAGTGACTGGGGTTTTTCCTTTTTTAATATGCTATAATGTGAATATGGAAGAGAAAATTGAAACTATCAAAGAATGGCTTGGCACTGGCAGTATTAACATCTTCGGCCTGCCTATGTCCGGCAAAGACACTCAAGGTATAAAATTAGCCGAAGCCCTAGGCGCAAAATTCCTCTCATCCGGCCTAATCATTCGCGCCATGGAAAAAGAAACCAAAAATAATTTTTCTAAAACTGGCGCTCTCATCCCCACTAATCTCTTCTACGAATGGGTGCTTCCATACTTCGAAAGACCAGATTTGTTTAAATACCCTCTCGTCCTTTCTTCCATTGGACGCTGGCACGGCGAAGAAGACCAAGTTATGTCCGTTGCTGCTGGCTCAGGACACGAAATCAAAGCTGTTATCATCCTTAATATTAGTGAAGCTGACGTTGAACGTCGTTTTGATCAAGCCAAAATCCTAGACGATCGTGGCGAACGTGAAGACGACAAAAATCTCGAAATCTTCAAAACCCGTGTCAAAGAATTTCACGAAAAAACTCTACCAGTCATTCAACATTACAATTCTCTAGGTTTACTCATTGAAGTCAACGGCGATCAATCTCGCGAAGCTGTCTTTAATGAAATCGTCGAAAAACTTTACCAAAAAGCTTCCAAATTTCACTCCTAAATTCATATATCACATAGATTAAGCCAACTCCTATTACACCCAGCACTGCATACAATGCAATAAACGCCGAACTCTCTTCATAATTTTCTGGCTCCAAACTATAGTCTGCACCATTATTTTCCTTTATCTTCCGACATCTACCTGTTTCAGGATTCAAATAGTATCCCTCTTTACAAGTTTTATCCTTGGTCTCTTTCACCTTATTACATCTACCTGTCAAAATATTTAAATAATATCCATCTTTACATATCTTGACCTTCAAATCCGCCACTTTTACACAGTTTCCCGTCGCTTCGTTTATCACCTTCCCTTTTTCACAGGTTCGAAATTCCTGATAATTATTTGGCGCACCTGGTGTTGGCGCATAAGTTGTTTTCCAAATCTCATCACCCTTCTCATCGTACCCAACTAGAGCCCACGCAGTTCCTTTTCTTTGACCATTCAGATAAACCAACTTATCAACCGTCGTCTCATTTGTATCAATTAATTCCAGCGTATTAGAATTAGTCGGATTTTTCGTCAAGCTAAATCCTTCTGGATAATATACATAATATCCCTCAGGCTTCACTATTCCTTTCAACAAATAATTCTTGTTTTTATAACGTATCTTACAACCATCTAAAAGCACCTGCTCTGAGCCAGTATTGTATAATTCTATAAATTGCTCCGACTTAGTCGTTTCATAATAACTCAGTATTTCCGAAAACTGCATACTCTTGCATTGGCTCGCTGCTTTGCCATATCCTTCTTCTTCAGTCTGCTCAACATAATAACTCTTCTCATCATAATGCGGTTCATATTCCTCTAAATGTTCGAATAACCCAGTTTCCAAATTTCTCACCATTATAGTCGGGTGAGCAGACTTAAAAGATTTATAACAATCATTTTTTCCCGTCCAACACACTTCATCAACAGTTTTATTATTAACCTTCAACTCAATCGCCCCCGCCAACGCGATCGTTTTCCGATAATTCACAGCAGCTAGCTCGCTCTCAGGCGAGCTAGCCAAACGAAGGAGGATGGTCTCGCCGGTCATCCAGCTGTGCTCGGGAAATTCAAAAAGCGTTGAATTATTCCCGCTTGAGTTAGTATAGCTAATTGCTGTTCCAGCGAGCGAAATCGGTGCGTCAGAGTTTTTTCGGGAAATTTCAATCATCTCTCCGACATTACTTTTTCCGTCAATCGTATAGCCAGGGTTAATCGCCCTAATATACAATTCCGGAATAATTTCATTGATTATTATTTGTTCATCATTCACTGCATTAACACCACGAACAATGACAAACCCCCCAATCGCCACACCCATAATTATTGTCAAAAATAGTAAAAATTTCTTCATGCCAAGGAACCTAGCACGTTCATACTGGAAAAGCAACCCCCCACGTGGTATAATTTAAACATGAGCGCTTTCATATCTATTGGAGTCTTAATTCTATCTATGCTTATCCTGGCATTTTTGCAACTCGCACCAGGTGTTTTTGCTCTAACCTATCATTATGCTCTTGGCAAATATTCTAAAAATAAAGCCTCTTCCCTCACTCTCTTTTTTATCATTGGTGTCGAAGTTATCTCAACTTGCCTATTCCTCTCAACTTTCTTTTTAATATCAATCATATTCTTCGCCGGTTTTAAACCTGAAACCAGTGTCACTACCTGGATTCTCGCCGGCATTCTAATCGCCCTTGGTTTTCTTGCTTTTTTCCACTATTTTCGCCCAGGAAGTGGCACCAAATTATTCATCCCAGCCAAATACACCAAAGGCCTAAAATACAGCGCCAAGACCATCAAAACCAAATCCGACGCCTTTGTTCTTGGCGTATTATCTAGCGTTTCAGAATTCGTTTATACATTCCCTCTCTTTATCGTAGTTTCAGCAGAAATCATGTACCTCGGCCTCCAAGATATACCCGTTAATATTTTTGCCCTTCTTTTCGTTTTAGCACCACTTCTTCCTCTTTTCGTCATCCACTACAAATTCCAAGCAGGCTATTCCCTAGCCGATATTATCAAGTCTCGCAATAAAAACAAGTTTTTCACGCGTTTTATCCTCGGTCTTAACTATCTCATTATTGCTATAATAATACTATGTTTTAGGACTATCATCTTATGAAAGAGTTTAACGAAGCCGAAATCAAAAAAGATCTCAAAATCGATGCCCATGCACTCGGTATTCCAATAGGTGCCGCCGAAATCTTTATCGACCGTACTCTAAAAGATGCAAAAAAAACTCTCAAAAACAAGTCCATTATTACTGAAAAAGATCTGGAGCGCGCCATTACGAAAGAATTAAAAAAATATCACGCCGATTTAGCTTATGTTTATCAAAATCGTGATACAATAATATAAAGATGGGTAAAAAATACGATTTTAAATATATAGTCATAGGTAGTGGACCAGCCGGCTCAACTGCCGCTTTAACTCTAGCCAAATCTAAAAAGCGTGTCGCTCTAATTGAGAGTCGTCATTATGGTGGCTCTAATCTCAACACGCGCGACGTTCCATACAAAGTAGCTCTTGATTTTTCACACACTTATCACAAACTCAGCTCATATCCCGAATTCAGAAATCAAGATTTGACTTTTAATTTTCCCACTGTCACTGCACGCGAATTAAATACAGTTATGAAAACCGGCGGTAACGACAAAAAAATCTTCGAAAACGCTGGTATCGTTTGTATCGATGGGTACGCAAATTTCCTTGATCAACACACTATCGCTATCGGCCAACAAAAAATCACCGCAGAATTTTTTGTAATTGCAACAGGCTCTAGACTCAAAACTCTAGGTATTTCTGGCACCGATCATGTTGATTTCCTTTCACCTAACACCGCCATTAGAATTCGTCGTTTGCCCAAAGTTGTCACCATAGTTGGTGGAGGTTCTACTGGCTGCGAAATCGCTGAATACTATGCTGAGTTAGGTGTCAAAGTATTACTTCTCGAAACGTCCGATCAACTTTTACCTCGCGAAGATAAAGAAGTTAGCGAAACAATATCAAATTATTTTTCTCGACATCTCGGTATTTCTGTCCTCACCAGTTGTAAAGTCGTAGCTCTAGAAGAAGATAATTTTAGCAAATACATCATTTTTCAAACAAATGGTGTCGAAAAGATGATTCGTACTGAATGCATCATCCTCGCCACAGGTAGCGAACCAATTCTAGATTACGGTCTTGAAAATGCTAATATTAAATTCAAGAATTCTGGCATCACAGTAGACAAATTATTTCAAACTTCCGCCAAGAACATCTACGCAATTGGAGACTGCCTAGGCAATGAATCCTCAACTGAGCGAGCCGAAAAAGAAGGTCTCACTGTCGCCCTCAACCTTGTCAACAAAACCAAAATTACAGTCGATTATAAAGGTATGCCTCGTCTCGTCAACTTATATCCAGAAGTAGCCACCACCGGTTTCAATGAAAATGATCTCTTACGTCGTGATCGTGGTTACAAAAAAGCTCTCGTTAAACTTGATGAGATTTCCGCCAGCAAAATCTACGGCATTGAACATGGGTTTATTAAACTTCTTGCAGATAAGAACAACCACATCATCGGTGCTACTATTGTTGCCCCGAATGCTAGTCTAATGATTAGCGAGCTATCTATCGCTGTCCGCCATAACCTTACCGCCCTAGAGCTCGCCAGCACTCCCCACGTCTGCAACTCCTTCAGCGAAGCTATCAAACTCGCCGCCAAAAAACTCCTCCCTAAAAAACACTAACAACATGGACGGGTGACGGACTTGGAGGGGGACCCCCAAAATTGCCGCCAATTTTGGGGGAGGAAAGTCCGGCAGGACCCGTCCAGAGTATTGACTTTTTTTAATTTTTTGGATATAATTTCTTTATGCCGCGGGGTAGAGCAGCCTGGTAGCTCGTTTGGCTCATAACCAAAAGGTCGTTGGTTCAAATCCAACCCCCGCAACCATAATCGTTGGTTCAACCGCACAAGTGAGCGAGCAAATATAATAAGCTTGCTTATTTTATTTCGAGCCACGCAGTGCGGACGACTTTTGCAAAGCAAAAGTCGAATCCAACCCCCGCAACCAAGTTATTATAGAGCAGCCTACCGGCTCTCTTTTTTATTGACAAGTCGCTCCAAAATTATACTCACATGTGACGCTGTAATCCTTCGCCAACGACTCACCATTTCCATCATTCAATAGTTCAAGCGGACCCATAATTGAAAGTGAAAAATCCTGCTTATTATCAAGCCTTACAGATACCCTTCTGTATAAATCATTTGCTTTTCCCGTCGAATCTACTGCAATTTGCACATCTTTTAATTTCAATGGTTCATCAGATGACGAAACGTCATCACAATTGCCTTCATCAACACAACTTGCTTGAATACCCTCGCCAAAAAACTCTAATGAAATCTCAGTATTAGGTTCGCCATACGGCAATCCAATAGCAAAGATAAAAGTGTCATCATTTCGCTCGCCACCAATAGGTTTAGGAAGCTCAATCGTCGCAGAACATGCAAACTCAGTACCATTACAAGCTACAGTAAAAGGGACATTCTCCAACGTTTTATCATTAGACTTAGCAAATTGCGCTGCAGTGATTATGTTATTAGCCGCTACATTATGATTGCCTTCAGCACCGCTAGATCCATTTTCAGTCGGGACTAAATACACCATGGCACGATTAGTCCTATCACCTTCGGTCACATCAAAATCAGACATGGTATAAGTATCTGCGGTCTGAATCATTGCCAATGAAACAGTCGGTGGAGCTGACGCCGGCTTTGAATCAATACCCGTTGTTTTTCTAAATACAACTTTATTGTTTTCAAAATTATTATATGTTTTTCCGTTTATTGCATCCTGTTCCGAAAACCAACTTAATTTTACTCTGTCAACTTGAGAAGCATTTACTCCATCATCAAACTTTGCCTTAAAAACTCTAACTAAGTTCGATGAAGACAAAGTCGACCAATAATTAGAGACCTTATTTGACATAGTTACACAAGTATAAAACTGCTGCATATTATTACCTACATCATTTGTGTTTGATTCTTCAATTATCACACCATCTTCACCTCGCCCAATCATTTTAGCCACCATGTCACAGTATTCACCACTTGAAGTATCTTTATTTATCAAATCCATTATCATCGCACAGTTTTCCGTCATGCCTCCATTCTCATTATTTTGCTGAGTCAAACAGTTTTGATAATTGTAAAAAGCCAATTTTGCATCCTCAATTCCAGCCATTGCTGAATCATACGCCGACTGAGAAAGGTCATCATTCATTGTTCTAGTCACCTCAGAAATAATAATAGCTGCAAAGCTTGTTGCAATTATCATCAAAATCAGAGTCGAAAACGCCACAACATAAAAAGACGCCGCTCCTTCTTTTGTCCTTCTTTTCATAATTTATCCTCCATTTGCCTCCGCAGCAAAATTAAATTTATTAATCGCACAATAATTAAAATTCTCAACTCCACTATTCGAATCACCCGGTGGAGTACAAAAATCACCAGTTGACATCACGTTAATTCCTCCACTTAACGTTCCTAAAATAAAAGAAACCGTATAAAACATATTATTAGTAGACACACTTGATGCAGGAGTTGCTGCACTGAGATCATACAATGCTAATCCAGAATTGTCATCCATTAAATCATATGGTTTTTCATCTAATACTCCTCCAAATTCCGTTTTTGTCAAATCTATTGTATTATTAGCCTCACCAGCTCCATTCGCATATTCTTCCCCTATCGCCGCGATACATACTGCTCTATTTTTATCATGTATTTTTAGCAACCGAAAATTATCTTCAGGAGATTCAGGTTTCGCATCGGAATTACCTACCTTGTAAGTCACTTTCACATCTGGAAGTTCAGATTCATCTCTATTCACATCCTCACTATAATAATAACCCGACTTCCAAATATAAGAATACCCTCCAGTACACAGCGCTCCATATATCGGCGTGCTATTTATCGTATTATTTCCTACCTTTACAGTAGATTTCTTTGACACAACCACGAAATTTCTTCCTCCATCTTCTTCGCATCCTTTTAAAACATCCCCTTCTTCATAAACACCGCTACACTCATTCTTCACCGAACGAGCAGGAGCATTTTGAATCGATGCTCGCATATCATCCACAATTTCCATTCCTGTTGTATTAATCTGATTTAAAATGATGCCTCGATGATATGATGAAATTGCATTTGTTATAATAATTGCTACCGCCACCGAAAGAATCGCTATAAAAACAATTGACAAAGAAAGCTCAACTAAAGTAAAACCAGTCCTCACCTTTTTATTACGCATATGCTTATTATAACACAACTTTTTGTCACCCATTTTATCACCTACATGGATTATCGCCTTCGTATATTATCTCAATTGCCGACGAATTTCGTGCATTTGCATTAATCCTTACATCCGCTCGATTATCATATTTATTCTCTCCTTCCGGATTAATACAAAAATCTATTTTATCAGGGCTAAAATCATTCCAGTAGCCATTAAGCACACCCGAATTACCTCCAGACTTTTTATCGTTAACCTCAACTGTTTTATCCTTCATTACAAAAGTATAGACTGTGCCAGACATAGGATGACGCACGATTAGCAAGGCCGCCTTTATTGGTTCATAAAGATTCGTTGGTTGAATCTGTGCCGACCACTTCGGCTTATAACTCTCAACAATCCCAGCTAATTTCAACGTATTATCTTCATTTACTATCACGTCCGCATTTATATTATTACTACTGAGTAGTTTTAAAACATCACCAGTTCCGATATCTCCATCTATATTA
This sequence comes from uncultured Candidatus Saccharibacteria bacterium, assembly GCA_946414465.1. Lineage (GTDB taxonomy): Bacteria > Patescibacteriota > Saccharimonadia > Saccharimonadales > Saccharimonadaceae > Nanosyncoccus. Next base: position 14,756 of record CAMKOP010000009.1, read on the forward strand.
CCTACCACATCATATACAAAAGCCTGATTTCTTCCATCCACGTCCTTACCATCAAACCCTCTTTTCTCACCAAATGTTATCAACTTACCATAAATCGCTTGATTCGAACGTCCGCTATCCGCACTTTGCACATTCATAGCTTCCGCATAAACACCTCTCAGAAATTCTGCAAAATTCTGTACCGAATCATTGAATCTCTGTCTAAAGACAGAGCTTTGTACACCAATAATCACGCCAAGGAATAGCAATCCAGTAATCGCCAAAAACAACGACACCTCAATTATCGTAAAACCTTTCAATCTCTTCTTCATATTAAATATTATAGCATAAGCACTACACATTTAAAAATCAGTTGCTCGGAAATAAATACATTATCCACTTTTCAATATTGGAGTAATCCCTATCATTTTTATCAATAGTTATAGTTGTCTTATGTTTATTTTTAGCTTCTTCCGAATTGCTTGGCATTACTACTAACTTTTCACCAGGTAATTGCTTATCTAAAACCCTCCTTGCTAATAATTCTTGGTACTCATCAGACTTATAATACTCATTTTCAAGTTCCGCCGTCTCCACCTCAACATTCAATAATTCCAACGATTTCTTCTCGGCAGTTAATCGTTCGGTTAAACCCCAATTTCGCGACATCGCTGTAATCGATTGATAGGTCCACATCAAACAAAGAAAAACCGCCAAAACTAGCACCACATTTTCAACCGAAAAATAATCATGCCTCAACTTATAAATCAAACGTCTATACTTCATCTTTATCCCGTTCATGCTTACCATTATACCATTTTATGATAAAATAGAGTAGCGGGGGTATAGCTCAGCTGGTCAGAGCATGCGTCTTATACACGCAGTGTCCTTGGTTCGAGTCCAAGTACCCCCACCATAGAAATCAAAAAGACCTTCAGGTCTTTTTTTGATTTCTATAATCGGTGCTTGGACGAGAACCAAAGGTTCGCCCTTTCAAGGAAACGAGTAAATTAGAAGAGCTTGCTCTTCTAATTTCGAGTGACGCAGAAAGGAAGACTTTTGCCTCGGCAAAAGTCTAGTCCAAGTACCCCCACCAAACGGTTTATGAAATAATTTTCAACTATTTCGCAATCTATAAATGCCTGTTAAATCCCTCGCAAAAATAGAGGGCTATTTTTATGCCATTTTTACGGCAAAAACCCGCCAAAAACCGCAACCTACCTCTATAATTTCAGCTGTTAAATCCTCAATAAATCGCAAATCTCAATTTTTGTTTGGGTTAGGAAGATTGTATTTCAAAATCCATCTACGATATTGAAATATAGCACAGTATGCTGGTAAGAATAATACGAATGAAACAATACTATATCTTACGACGGCCGTGATTGTATCTATTTTTGTACAAGTATCAAAACAAGCTTTTATTGGATAGCCAGCTAACCCAAACTCAATAGCTAAACATACCGCTATGCATACGATATGGATAACTACCAATATTAAATATGGCAAAAACAAATTTCCCCTTTTTACCCGATTATAATTATATTTGGCTAGAACTATACCAAAACTATATGCCAAAAACAATTCTACAATTGCGAGTGGTGCAAGATAAATAGCGACGAGTAATTGAACACCCGCAAATAATGTATTTGGTACATAGATAAGTAAAATGATTATAAAAAAGATACTGCTAATGACATTAGGCCTGCTTATTGCCCTTTTCGGTATGTTATTTTGTATTTGTTTAGGTTCCATATGATTATTATAACATCAACCCACAACTATTTTGTAAGTTTTCACTGTATTCTGTTAAAACCTGGTGAATTGAGCCCCACCAATAAATAATCCCTTCAGGGATTTATTTTATTGTTAATAGGCGCTTACACGTTTTAAAGAATTATCCCCACCCAATTCGCTATATAACCTATTAATACCTATTCAATCCACTTCCAAAGCATAATTGCATCTAAGAATAGTACTAAACCAAAGCCTTATAGACATATTGCACTGAATAACCTTGTGTTATAATCTAATCATGAGCGAAAAGTACCCAACCCGTAGAGATATAATGGCTGAGCAAATCGAACAAAGCCAAAACCACCAAGCCATGCAAACTTTACAGAATTTAGGTATATGTAAAAAAGTTAAAGACTTAGAATTATATCATGGACGTGCTGGGAACGAAAGCAAATGGAAAGTCGACCCTAGTTTCAATAATTCTGACAACAACACAGGCAATTATAATGTCAATAAAGTAGCCGCATTAAGTACTTCTGATGATTATTCTATAGCCAAAGAGTTTGCAGAAGCAAGATCCTATTATGGTGGTACCCCAGAGATCAATAGAATAATATCTAACGACCCTGATGCAATGGTTGTTTGTTCTGACATAAATAATCTTAGTAAACAAGACAGAAAAAAAGCAAACGAAGCAATTTCCCAACTCTGTCCTTCAATTATGGCTGGAGCTCCGATAGATTTTATTAATAGAAATGATCTTAGCCAAACCAAACCACGAGATTTTCTCAACGATAAATTTGGTCTAATGTTTAAAGAAGATATTCCTAGAGTGGCTCAAAAAACAGGTTTAGATCAAAACCTAATAGTTCATGTTGGATCGGCCATAAACACGCAACTATTATTAAAAAACGGATATTTTAATAAGCTTTGCAATGCTTTTCTAGATAACAGACGCTCCATAGAAGTTTTTTTAAATGACAACGAGCTACAAAAACAAACTCAATCCATACCAATAAACCATGAGTTTTTAGCCAACTTCTTTAGATCTAGCCATATCATTGGTGCATTACTACCAGTTAACTCTGTAACAGTAGGGAAAACCATTAACAACTACCTGATATTTGATTTAGCAAAGATTAATACGCCTGAAAGAATCGAACATCTAGAACATAAAAGAAATCAATTTTTTGGCAAAATCGCATTAAAGATGAGTGAAAATAGTATTAATAATAATAGTAATTTATTGCAGTCATTAAATACAAATCTATACATTCAGCCCCAAGAAATTATAGAAATTTCAAAACAAACCCCAGGTTTTGAAGAAATTTTTGAAGCAGACTGCGGAAACTGGGAAGAGTTTAAACTCGGTGAGCACACTGAAACCACCTTAAGACTATTTGATGATAATTACGCTGACATCATGCCAGCCTCTACCTTGCCAATTATACGCCTAGCACTCTTAGTCCACGATATAGGAAAACCGGAAGCCGTAAAAAGGCATGACAAAGCAAACCAAAGAAAGTATAACGTAGAATATGCAAATAAATTTATGAAGCTTAATGATATAGACGATGCGACACGACATCTTATCACTTCAATGATTGGAGAAGGCTTGGGAATAACTTCAGAATTAATTATGGATCGTGGTAATGTGGCAATCAAATGGAGACTATATTATTTTTGTGAAAAAATTGCAAAAGAATACTTTAATACAGACCAAATAGATAAAGACACAATAAACGGTTTTATAAATATACTCACAGTATTACAAACTTGTGATAGCGCAGCATATACCACTATGGCTGTAACAAGGGCCAGCGATAACACGAGATACCGAAATCACGGTTCATTTAATTCCTCATTTGATCCATTTAAAGGATTCACAGGAAAACGTGCCCGTCTGAAACAATTATAATAAAGTAATTAAAAAGCATTTGCAACAAAAAGCTCGCCATCTTTCAAGATAGCGAGCTTTAACAAAAAAATTATTATTTCTTCTTTAGAGTCAAGAAACCATTGCGTGGATTCTCAACAACCATACGATCTGCTGGCAAATCGCATGGAGTACCCTTGCCACCATTCTCTTGCTTAGTAAAGAAATAAATAGTTTGAGGCTTGCCACCACGAAGAGTAACTTCAGATTTATGTAGGTAATATTTCACACCTTTACCATTGGTATGTTCGTAAGCCATTTAGCTTTCCTCCTTAAGTTAATATATTCTTATCTTATGACCCTTGAGGACAAATGTCAAGAGGTTTTTTTGTTTTTTCTCATTATCTATCCATAATTACAAAAATAACAGGGATAAGCGTAATATCATCCAAATAAACGCTCTGATAATTATTACAACAATAATAACCAAAGTAATCAAAATCATCCACCCAGTTAAACTAGGCGCCCAAATTGGCGAAGCAAAGTTCTTACGGTATAATTCCGTAGACGGTAAGCTTGCCACAATACTATTCGACAACTCATCCGCTGCAGGATACTTCTGGATTTCGCTCATCATACAATTAATAAAATTTGGATTATCCCAAGTCCAACCATTTGCAATCGCCTGAGCTCGACACACCTCCGAAGCTGCCGCGTATATATTACCGTTCGGATTCCCGTCTACAGCCACATTTTTCTCGGCTTCCTCAAGTGCCGCATTAGCCGCCCGAATGTATTGATGTTCAAGATAAAACGGCCCTGTTCCAAAAATCACTCTCTGTTCCCCATTATCATCAACCACATTAATCACAATATTTGAAAAAACAAATTTTTTTAACTCCTCTAATTTCTGTGCGACCACCTCATCATTGTTCTCCTCATCTGCAGCGAGCACTGCATCTCGCATTTCCGTCATTCGCACATGGTCCATTCTGAGAAGTGTCGCATCAACAAAAAGCAATGGTATCAAAATCACCAGTAGCTGCCAAGTCTTAACCTTATGGAACTTGATACGCCCACGCTTTTTCATACTATGAATTATAACATGAAACACTTTATGCTTGCACGTTTCTATAATGTTTGCTAGAATAATTCCTATCGCTCATTTATTTCCCAATAGACTTTATGGCTAAAAAGTCTCTCGCGAGGTGGGCCGGTCGACGAGCGAAAATAGTTAAGGAGAAAACTAGATACATGCGTATCAAACGGCCAAAACGCAGAAGTAGTGGACGAAAGGAAGCAAAAATCGCTCCTGCGCCATGGCAAGAGTTCATCGAGATTTAATCTCGAAATTCCCCTCTGTAAAGAGGGGAATTTTATTTATTTAGAGGCCTTCGCTTCTGCAATATCCTTTAGCAGTTTCACAAAATCATCACCGCTTCGGCCAGAGTCCCAAGTAATCGTCTTGCCATTTACCTCAACACTTCCAGCCTCGCTCCAGTTAATATTTTGTCCATCTACAAAGAAAGCCGGAGTTGACTCAACATTCACCCTTTTACCAATCCCCATATCAAAACTAATCTTCTTTGACACCATTTCGCTCGCTAAATCCTGATTAAACTTATCCAAATCACCTTTTCCATCTGATACTTCAGTAAAGTACTTATCAAACAAAGCCGTTCTTTCAGAAGATGAAGTATCTTGCCATTCTGCCTGTTCTGCAAACAATTTATCTGCATAAGGTTTCCAATAGCCTTGAAGCCCTGCTGCCTCCGCTGCCGAAGCTGCCGCAGTACCATTCTTGTGATAAGGCAACAAAAAACTCCTATATACAACCGCTAGTTTACCACCCGCCTCTTCAACAGCCTTATTAACTTTGGTGTTTATTGAAGCACATCCAGGACACTGATAATCTGCATATTCAAAAATCAACGTAGGAGCATTTTCGTCTCCTTTCACATGATCTCCAATATTACCATTATTCTTATCTGGTGCAATTACCGAATAAAAGTCATAATCTTTAAAATCCGTAGCATTGTTATTACCATCAATTACTAAGTATGCCCCTATACCAATCAATGCTACAATCGCAATACAGATAATCACTGAGACTACAGAAAAACCCTTTAACTTTTTCATTAATAACTCCCTTTAAATAATGATATAATTATTATATCATGTTCGATACGTTAATGCGAAAATTTGTTAAATGGCTTGATCCTAAATTAGAACGTTTTCGTCCCAAAAAATCAACCCCCAAACCAGCCAAATACACTCCCAAATCACTCGAAGAATTCATAGAAGTAATTGGACGCACCTCTCACGATATACTTAGTAGTAAGGATCGCGATCGTATTGCCGCCATCATGAGTTTCGATGACCGTACCGTCAAAGAATTAATGGTGCCAAAATCCAAAATGGTCTTTGTTAACGCTAAAGATATTCTCGGCCCTCTCACTCTCGATAAACTTTACAAATCTGGCTTCACTAATTTTCCTGTTCTTGATAATCATGAAAAAGTTAAAGGCATTATCCACACCGAAGCACTCAACGCACTCGAAATCAAAAAAACCGACCGCGCTGAGAAATACATGGATAAACATGTCACCTATCTTCATCTAAACGATTCATTACAATTTGTAATCGAAGAAATAGAACGTACCAATAGTTACTATTATCTCGTCCTCGATGAAAACGATTCTCTTGCCGGATTCTTTACTATACAGATGCTTTTAGACTACTTACTTTCATAATTCGTTACAGTCGAGGAACATAAAGACAAAATCTTTGATTTTGTCGCCGAAGGGGCGAAGCGATGTGATATAATCGAAGATTATCACATCGCGAAGCTTCCGAGATGTAACAAATTATGAAAGTTGCCTCAAAAATGTGATATAATAACAGATATGAGAATTTTAGCAAACGATTTACACAATTTTTTGGGCAAAAAAGTAACTGTCGAAGGTTGGGTCAATTCTCGCCGTGACCATGGCGGCCTCATCTTTATCGACTTAAGAGACCATACCGATATTATTCAATTAGTAATCACCCCAGATACTAAATCAGCTTTTAAACTCGCTGAATCTGTTCGTGACGAGTATGTTCTCAAAGCAACTGGCACTATGCGCAAGCGCACTCCTGAATTAGTTAATCCGAATATCAACACTGGCAAAATCGAGCTAGTTGTCGAAGACCTCACTCTCCTCAATAAATCCGAACCTCTTCCAGTTAATACCCACGACGATGGTGCCGAATCTTCCGAAGAACTTCGTCTCAAATATCGTTTCCTTGATCTTCGTCGCCCCACTATGCAAAAAATTTTAAAACGCCGCTCCGAGTTTTATCGTTTCATTCGTAATTATATGTACGATCACGGCTTCACAGAAGTCACTACTCCAATTCTTGCTAATTCCTCACCCGAAGGTGCTCGTGATTTTCTCGTTCCTTCTAGATTGCACCCAGGTAAATTCTATGCCCTTCCCCAAGCTCCTCAGCAATTCAAACAACTTCTCATGGTTGGTGGCCTCAATAAATACTTCCAAATCGCCCCATGCTTCCGCGATGAAGATCCACGTGCTGATAGACTATATGGTGACTTTTATCAGCTTGACTGCGAAATATCCTTCGCTGACGATGGCGAAATTGTTCGTCAAGAGCTTGAGCCACTGTATATCGACCTTGCCACCAAATTTAGCGACAAAAAACTCGTCTTAAAATCCGAGCCTGCTAAAAAATACCTCATCAAAGGCTCTAAGATTCCAAGATTACCTTTTGACTTTGCTATGAATACCTATGGCGTTGACAAACCAGATCTTCGTTACGGTATGGAACTTATCGACCTTACCAAAGTATTCGAAAAAACCGATTTCAAAGTTTTCAAAACCGAATGCGTCAAAGCTATCTGCGTTAAAAACGGCGCCGCTCTTACTCGTCGCGAAATAGACGATTTCACCGATACCGCCAAAAAACTCGGTGCCGGCGGTCTCGCCTATATCCTCTACACCAAAGAAGGTGCCAAATCCCCAATCCTCAAATTCATGAGCGAATCCGAAATCAAAGACGTTAAAAAACTTACAAACGCCCAAGAAGGCGATGCTGTCTTCTTCGGTGCCGACGAGCGCGAAAAAGTCAACAAAGTACTCGGTCAACTTCGCATCGAATTTGCCAACCATTTTGGCCTCAAAAATCCCAAAGAAGTTGCTTACGCATGGGTCGTCGATTTTCCATTCTACGAATGGGATGACAAAAATAATCGCCTAGATTTTGGGCATAACCCATTTAGTATGCCCAAAGGTGGTCTTAAAGCCCTCGAATCCGCAAAAACCGATGAGCAAAAACTCGCTCTCCTTGCCGACCAATATGACATGGTAATGAATGGATACGAAGTTTGTTCTGGCGCTGTCCGAAATTACAACCCCGAAATCATGTACAAAGTATTTAACATCCTCGGATACAATAACGAATATGTCGAAGCTCGCTTCGGCGGCATGTTGAATGCTTTTAAGTTCGGTGCTCCACCACATGCTGGTTGCGCTCCAGGCCTCGATCGTATTTTCATGGTTCTAGAAGAAGTCGAAAACATTCGTGACATTGTCGCCTTCCCGAAAAACGGCAACGGCGTCGATCTCATGATGAACTCACCATCCGAAGTTGACCAAATCCAACTCGACGAAGCCCACCTCGCCATCATTCCCGAAGACGAAGACTAAATAATTAAACAAAAATGAATTGGCACTCACTACCAATTCATTTTTTATACTAAATTATGGTAGGGCCAGTAGGAATCGAACCTACATTGTATCCTTAGAGGGGATATGTCCTATCCGTTGAACGATGGCCCCTTCAATACGAATATTATACCTTATTTCTCAGGTTTTCGCAATTTGTAATAGATTGATGGAGCAAATCTTATCGGCGCTAATGCCTTCTGTGCCTTATCCTCCATCTTCACTAAATTCTTCGTGCCAAACAATTTTTTCAATCCTCTACTTCTAAAATTAGAAACTGACAATACCTTTTCAGTCTTAAATCCAGTCTTATCAAAAATTTCTTCCACATATTTTGGATGATAATTATAAAATCCATCCTTACTAATTTCCTTGTAATTTGCCACTGACTTATCAAAAGGATTAACTTTGCTCTGCCTTGTTGCATATCGTACCATCTTTGGCAAAGTTCGTTTATTCGCTACTTCTATCACCGCTACGCCGCCAGGCTTCAACACACGATACAATTCAGCCATCGCCTTATCCATTTTTTTCAAGTGATGCGTAACTCGCACCATCATCAAACCATCCAACTCACCATCCTTAAATGGCAACTCATAAATATCACCAGCCCTAGTCTCAATCTTATCACCATAAATTTCTTTCGCTTGTTTCAATTCCGACTTTGAATAATCAAAAATGATAACTTTATGCGCTCTCTTTAAATATTCATTCGCAAGTCGTCCATATCCACCACCAATATCTGCAAATTTTTCCATCCTCTTAGGCAACAATTTACGGATCGCCATTCGATCAGCTTGATCTTCATATTCACGATCCACGTCTTCCCAAAATTCTTTTTTATAATCATAACCATTATAGTCAGAAATAACTTTTTCACTCATACGCTATATTATACCATAATTTATATTACACGCGAGATTTCTTCTAAAGTCGTATCGCCACGTAGCACCGCCAACACGCCCTTTTGCTCCAAAGTTAGCATTCCATTTTGCTTAGCCACCTTTTCGATCGCATCAGTATTAATATCTTCCACATCCCCACGAATAAACGCCTGTATATCCTCTGAAACCACCAATTGCTCCATAATCACTGTCCGACCATCATAGCCAAACGGGTACTCTTCAGTTTCCACCGGATCAAACAAAAGTGGTGCTTCCAAATCAAAATCACTCAAAGTATCCGCTGGCACCCCTTCCAACACTTTACGTATATACTTAATTTCTGCCTCGTCTGCTGGTCTTTGCTTTTTGGAACTAGCTAGTTTACGCACCAATCTCTGTGCTATGACTAAACGAATCGATGATGAAAAAATCGGATTCACGCCAATGAGATCAATCATCCTCGAAAACGCTGCAGATGTCGAATTGGCATGAAAAGATGAAAGCACCAAATGCCCTGTAATTGAAGCCTGAATTGCTGTCTTAGCCGTATCTGAATCACGAATCTCACCCACCATCACTACATCTGGATCCAAACGAAGCACCGATCTCAGTCCCTCTGCAAACGAACCACCCGCATTAGTATTAATCGGAATTTGTGAAATCCCAGTAATTCCATATTCAATCGGATCTTCCAAAGTAATAATCTTTCTATCTGTCGTGTTCAACGCATTAAGCATCGAATAAAGCGTAGTTGATTTACCCGAGCCTGTCGGACCTACCATTAATACCAGTCCCCTTGGATGCGATATCACTTCATTGATTTCAGTTCGCTCCTCTTCCGACAAACCAAGCAAATCTAAATTCAAAAGTGACTCATCAAAATTAAATAATCTCAATACTGCATCCTGACCATACATCGTCGGAATTGTTTCCACACGAATATTCAAAAGATGTGTTGTTCCATCCCGTGTTATTTCCTTCTGCATATGTCCAGATTGTGGTTTATTAGAAGCTGTCGAAACGTTCGCACGTGAACTCAGCTCACCCATAAAAATTCGATATCTATCTCTATCAATTGTTGCCACTGGGTGCAAAATTCCATCCACCCGCATCCGGATTCTTATTTCATTTCGCAAATTTTCAATATGAATATCCGAAGCAGTTAGTTTATCCGCCTGATCAATCAAAAAGTCAAAAACCTTTTCAGTTGACACTGTCGCCAAAGTTCGCGAAACCGAAGCTATTGTTTCTGAATCACCTTCACCCGCAATTTTAATATCATCATAATGCACTACCTTCGGCGGATCGTATCTCAACATGAATACCTTATACGCCGAATTTGAAATCAAGAAAAAATCCACTCTTTCACCTTCATCGGTATATTCTTTCTGCATCTTATTAATCAAAGAACGCGGCGTTTGACTCGTCACCATAAATTGATAGTGCTCTTCGCCACCGCCTTTTTGCAATGGAATAATAAAATCCTGATGCATCTGCTGCTTTTCAAGCAAATCCGGCACCAATGGTATTTCATCCTCAAAATCTCTCGTATCAAGATATGGCAAACCCAGAATCCGCGCCCGACCCGCCGTGGCCTGTTCTTCGTTCTCGCGCCTCTTTAACTGCAATTCTTCTTCATTCATATTACTATTATAGCATAAGCGTCTAAGCATGATATAATATAATTATGGCAATTTTTGAAATGCTTTCCTGGTGGTACGCTCACGGTTGGAATGTTTTTATTCAAAAAAATCGACACACCTTATCAAATATAGTCGACTTCTTTTCCATGAATTCACTGATTCGTACTTTGTTCAAACCGTTCCGTCAAATTTCTGCCGAAACCGCCAGCGCAGATTCCTCTCTCGAACTCAAAATGCACATGTTCTTAGACAGACTTATCTCACGCTTCATTGGATTCTTCTCACGACTTTTTCTTTTAATCGCTGGCACTATCATCATTATTACTGGCGCTATCTGTAGTTTAGCTCTCGTCTTGCTCTGGCCAATCGTACCACTCATTCCAATCGCTGGCATTATACTTACAGTTGCAGGAGTTGTCCTATGAATAATTCTTTTGATTCACATAATTCTCGTGTTAAAAAAGCGCACCAAAAACGCGCACTTAATACTCCTCTCATTCTAATTCTTAATTTTATTATTTTTATTGCTCTCTTAGGTGGTGGCATCGTCTTACTATTCTTTAAATATTCATTTGGCTGGACTCTAATCGGTTTTTCAGTTATTCCACTCATGATGGTTTTCTGGATCAAAAGCGATCTTGCCGAAATCCCCGTCAAACAATCTGACAACCTTACCGACCTATTGTCCGAAAACTTGCTCCTGCTCCTCAACGAAAAAACCGTCCCCACCGACTTAGTCAACATCCTTCCCAAAACTCCAGGCGGTATGTTCATCATGGCTCGTTTTGGTCTCACTATTCCAGTCTTCGAACAATTATTGAATTTCCTCCCTTCAACCATTGAGCCAATTTATAACACCGCCAAAATCATCCGTGAAAAAACCAATTCCACTGAAATAACTGGCGCCACTCTTACCGTTGCCACTATCGAAAACATCCCTAATTACGATCAACTTTTAAACCAGCTTAAATTAAATATTACCGATTTATACCAAGGCATTGACTGGTTTAATTATTTAAACGGCCTAGCCAAAGACAGCAAAAAACCCATCCATTCTGGTGGTATCGCTCGCGACCTTGCTTTTGGCTATACACCAACTCTTCAACATTTCGCCATCAATCTTTCCGAACGCTATACTGGTACTAGTTACAAAATTCAACAAGCTGAAAACGCTGAAATCATCCAAAAAATGATTCATACTTTCACTCACGGCGGCCGCCAAAACGTCGCTTTAATTGGTGCGCTTGGTTCAGGTCGCTCTACTATTGTCAGTTATTTTGCCGAAACCTTGATGAACGCCGATTCCAAAATCCCAAACGATCTTAAGTTTCGCCAAATTTATTCTCTTGATGCCCCCAGTCTCATTTCCGCTGCCAAAAACCAAGGCGAGCTCGAATACCTCATGATTAAAATCATGAATGAAATCTACTCCGCTAAAAACATTATTCTCTGCCTTGATAATGCCCATCTCTTCTTCGAAGAAGGTCCTGGTTCCATCGACATTGCCAATCTCTTGGTCCCAATCCTAGAAGCCGGCAATATTCGTATGATTCTCATCATGGACGACCAAAAATTCCTCGAAATCTCCGCCAAAAACCCTGCCCTCGCTAATTCGCTCAATAAAATAATGGTCAATCCTAGCAACAAAGAAGAAACTATCAAAATCCTCATGGATCAAGTCCCTTACTTCGAAGCTCAAAAAAATGTCATTTACACCTATCGCGCTCTCACCGAAGCCTATCGCCTCAGTGAACAATACATTCACGATATTGAAATGCCAGCCAAAGCCAGATTACTCCTAGAATCAGCCGCAGCTCACGCCCAAAACGGCTTAGTCACCGCCGAGTCAGTCCAAACTGCCGTCGAAAAATCCTACGGCGTCAAAGTCAAAGTCGCAGATAATAATGAAGACCGTGAACAGCTTCTAAATCTCGAGCAACTCATCCACGAACGCATGATCGACCAAGAAGAAGCCGTCTCTGCTATCGCTAACGCTCTCCGCCGTGCCGCCGCTGGCGTCAAAAACCAAAAACGTCCCATCGGTACTTTTCTCTTCCTTGGCCCCACTGGCGTTGGTAAAACCGAACTCGCCAAAACCTTGTCCGAAGTTTATTTCAAAGGCGAAAGCAACATCATCCGTCTCGATATGAACGAATTCGTTTCCGCCTCTGACGTCTCACGCCTTATTAAAGATGGTGCCTCTGACGCCCTCAGCCTCACTGCTCAAGTCATGAAGCAACCTTTTGCCGTCGTCTTACTCGACGAAATAGAAAAAGCCCACCCATCCGTTCTCACCACCCTCCTTCAAGTACTCGACGAAGGCATCCTTCGTGACGAGAAAAACCGCGAAATTAGCTTCCGTGACACCATTATTATCGCTACGTCAAACGCTGGTGCCAACACCATCCGTGACAAAATCACCGCCGGTGCAAAAATCAACGATTTTAAAGATGAAATAGTCGACAACCTCATCGCCAACGGCGAATTCAAGCCTGAATTCTTGAACCGCTTCGACGAGATCTGTTTATTCAAGCCACTTAGCAAAGACGATTTAGTTCACATCCTCGATCTTATCATCGCATCCACCAACAAAACCCTTGAGCCACAAAAAATTACCGTCACCCTTACACCCGAAGCCAAACAAATTCTCATCGAAAAAGGCTACGATCCTAAAATGGGCGCTCGCCCAATGCGTCGCATAGTCCAGAAAACCGTCGAAAACATTGTCGCCGCCGCCATCCTCTCTGGCTCTGCCGATGCCGGCTCCACCCTCACCATTACCCCATCCGAAATCAACATAACCTAAAGTTTTAAAAACATAACTCAGTTTTTAACAGAGAAACAAAAAATTATACTTTTTAGTTTCCAAAACATAATGTTATAATTAATTAAAAGGAGGTCAAGTTTTTATGAAAAAATGTTTTGATGCAGAAAAATATCTCAAGGTTCAAAAAAGGAAAATCAAACAGCGCATCAAAATGTTTGATAAACTCTACATTGAATTTGGCGGCAAACTTATCGACGACCAACATGCCGCTCGCACTCTGCCCGGTTTTTACCCCGACCTCAAAATCAAACTCTTACAAGAATTCAAAGACGACGCCGAAATCATCCTTTGTATCAATGCCAACGCCATTGAAAAATCCAAAATCCGCGCCGACCACATGATTTCTTATGAAACCGAAGTTCTTCGCCTCATCGAATTCCTACGCAGTCGTGGTCTTTATGTTAGCTCAGTCGTCATTACTCTGTTCGAAGGTCAAAAGAAGGCCGTCGATTTCGCCAACCGTCTCAAAGATTACCACGTTGCTACCTATTTCCATACCTTTACCAAAGGCTATCCGACCGATGTCGATACTATCGTATCTAAAGAAGGTTATGGAGCTAACCCTTACATCAAAACTACCAAACCGCTAGTAATTGTCTCCGCTCCTGGTCCTTGCTCTGGCAAACTCGCTACTTCCCTTTCCCAGCTTTACCACGAAAGCGTTCGCGGTGTTAATGCCGGATATGCCAAATTTGAAACCTTCCCAGTTTGGTCGCTTCCGTTAAAACACCCTGTCAATATTGCTTACGAAGCTGCCACCGCTGATCTTGCCGACAAAAACATGATTGACTATTTCCATCTCGAAAAATATGGCATCCCAGCCGTCAATTATAACCGAGATCTCGAAACTTTCCCTGTTCTCAAAGAAATCCTTCATCGCATCACTGGCAAGACTATTTATTATTCCCCAACCGACATGGGCGTCAACGTCATTGGCGAATGCATCACCGACGACAAAGCCATTCAGCGTGCCGCCAAGGATGAAATCATCAGACGTTTCTACCGTGCCGAAGTTGATCTTAAAAAAGGCGCTGTTACTCCAGAAGTCCCAGAACGAATAAAACTCTTAATGAACGAACTCGGCATCTCTGAAGACAACCGCACTGTCGCCATCAAAGCTATCGAAAAACGTCAAAGTTCCGGTAATCTACCTAGCGCCTGCATCAAAGTTGGTAAACGGTATATTACTGGTCGTAAGACCGGCTATTTATCGCCCATTTCCTCCACTTTTCTGAATACCCTAAAAACCATCAATCGTATCCCAGACGAAATCGATCTTATCGCTCCTACTGTTTTAGAGCCAATTCTCGAAATCAAAAACAAAACCAGTAACTTTAAAGAATCCTATCTCAAACTCGGTGAAGTACTAATAGCCTTATCAATTTGTTCTACTACCAATCCACTTGTTAAAAAGACTTTAGAGAGTCTTGACAAGCTCCAAGACTCCGAACTTCACTCTACTCACATGATTTCCGATGACGAACTAGTCATCCTCTCCAATCTCGGCATCAACGCCACCTCCGGCACCGAAATCGACATCAACTAAAAAACGCCTAGACAGGCGATAAAATAGCGGAAAGGACAGGATGTCCATCCATAATCCATTCCTTCAAATTACCTAAAACAGAGCAAGCTCTGTTTTAACTAATTTGGCGGAAAGGACAGGATTCGAACCTGCGGATGTTTCCATCTCTGGTTTTCAAGACCAGTGCCTTCAACCACTCGGCCACCTTTCCACCTCTAATTATATCATAAACTAATAAAATATGTTATAATATCCACATGGCAAGAAAAATCAAACTGCGACCAATTTCAAAACAGAATCGCAACAATAATCATAAACACAGCGACAAGCGCAAACATCCGCGCCTCAAAAACGGTCGCTAAAATAACCCCGCCTAAGCGGGGTTATTTTATTCTGCATTTGTATAAACATTCGTTACATCATCAAGATCATCAATCGCCGATAATAGCTTCTCTAACTTCTCAGCGCTTTCGCCTTCAACTGGCACATAAGACGATGGCACATATTGCTGTTCTGCTGATACCACTGTTAGACCAGCATCCACCAAAGCCTGTCGCACTCTCATTAAATCTGAAGCTTCAGTAATTATTTCAATTCCATCCTCTTCTTCAGAGGCATCTTCCGCTCCAGCCTCTAACGCCGCCATCATCGCTTCATCGCCCTTTTCCGAAATCACAATCACACCTTTACGTGCAAACTGAAACATCACGCTGCCACTATCCGCCATCCGTCCACCATTTTTATCCAAAGTATGTCGCACTTCTGGCAGAGTCCGGTTTTTATTATCTGTCGCAACTTCAATTACAATACCTACTCCACCAGGACCATATGCTTCATACACTTCTTCTATCAACGCTGCCGCCGATTTATCCGTAGCCCGTGCTATCGCACGTTCAATGTTCGCCTTCGGCATATTAGCATGCCGTGCTTTTTCAAGCACCATCGCGAGTGATGGATTCATTGCTGGATCGGCCCCTGCTCGCGCTGCAATCGCAATCTGATTGCCAATTTTCGTAAACAATGCGCCACGCTTAGCATCTACCACCGCTTTTTGGCGCTTGGTGGTAGCCCATTTACTGTGTCCTGACATAACTTAATTATATCATTTTCTATCAATAAAAGCTAGCAGAGAAATAATCACATGTTCTCTTGACTATTTTCTGTGGTCTCTTCAGTCACAATCTCTTCAACCTTGCCATCATCCGTAGTCTTTTCAATCACAGTATCCTCAACTCGACCGTCACCTACAGATTCTTCAGCCACATTTTTCTCATTCTTCGTAGTATCAACAACTGGTTCTATCTTTACTGGTTCATTTTCCACAATATTTAAATCAACTTCTTTGTGTGTTCTAGAAATAATCCAAGCCGCTAGAGCCGTTATAATGAACCCAGAAGCAGTCAAACCAGACAGTTCTACCCACTTTAGTAGGTTCTGATCAACAGTTACTGGCCAAGCCAAAGCCATTATGATTACAAACACCGCACCATATACTACACAAACAATAGCCGTTATCTTTAATAGTTTCACAGCTTTCATTCTATCCTTAATAGCCAAAACATTCGATACCCAAAAACCAATCGTCGCTATACTAATTGCAACAATTAGAATTCTGGCCGCAACTGTAATAGTGTATGTCTTAGGAGTATATGAAGAAGGGTGAGCCACGTCATAATAGACGTCGTCCATTTCATAATCACTATAATCATACTCATCATCATCATAATAATAGTCATAGTCGTCATAATCATCAAGTTCGTCATAATCATCGTACTCACTGTCATATTCATCATACAATTCATAAGTACGAGTAGACGCATTATTCGCTCTTACAGTAGTAGTAGCAACCTGTACTGGTGTACAAACTCCCCAAATCATCAATATACTTAAAACAAGCCAAACAATATTAGCTAAGAATCCAGTCGAAGCAAACCCTTGGATAAGCTTACCACCTTTTTCAATTCTAATGAAATTATTGACACAAATAAATGCCGCTAAAGCTAGGATAAAGAACGTACCTTGTATCTTACCGAACATATCATTTTTCGTATCAACGAAAATCAGAATTGCCCCAAGTACTAATGAAACGATCATTATACCGGTCGCCACCCATAAGAATATATTATGGGTCTTTTTAATATTTGATAACATTTTTTGACTAAATAAACTACTACTACTCATACTTTTATTATAGCATAAGCTTTTTTAATAAACAGAATCTTTATATAATCAACCATCATCAAACCAATAATCAAAATATAAATCAAAAACACCCACCATTGATACGGCGGAATCTCTATCATAAACTCCTTCATTCCACCAAAAAACTCAATCACCATTATATGAAAGTCTAGAATTTTCGTCGCGATCAACCCCGCCACTTGTTCCACTCCAGGAATTCCTGCCACTACACCTACTGCAAACACGCATCCCATCGCCACCGATAAAGTCGGTAGTATCAGCAAATTTGCTAGTACTGATATTAAAGACAACGTCCCAAAAAAATACAAAGATATTGGCAAAGTCATCAAAGTCGCACTCACCGTCACCAATATCATAGATCCAATAAACCCAGGTTTCTTTGCGCCATAAAAGAATTTAATTAGCTTAGGCCCTAGCATCATGATCCCCGCATAACTCGCAAACGACAAAAGCCATCCCAGATTTATTAAAAACATTGGATTAAGCATCAATGTAAACGCCATCGTAATTAATATCAACCGCCACGGTGCCATTTTACGCCCGTAGTACCATGTAACAAGTGACAAAATTGCCATCACTCCCGCCCTTAGTATCGACGGCGTCCATCCCACCATACACATAAAAAACACCACGAATCCGATCGAAAAGAATAGTCCAGCAAACCTTGATAATTTACCAAATATTTTTCGTGCCAATCCCACCAATATTGAAAGATGCGCCCCCGACGCCACCACGATATGCGTTAATCCCACCATTCTCAAATTCTCATTCAAATCTTCTGGTAATCCCGATTTCATCCCTAAAAGATATGATAACCCCAAATTTACTTCCGGTTCTGATACCAGACTTCTGATCCTTTCAGAAAAACCATCTCTCACCGCAAGCACCATATCCTTTGGTTCAGCCCTGCGTATTTTTTTCAAATACGGCCGATACATATATCCAGCATATATCCCAAACCCTTCCGACATCTTTCCTTCCAAAGTCACCTCATCCGCTCGATATATCTCTTGCGTTTGTTTCAAAGATATATAAATGCTTCCCTGCGCTTGTTTCATTTCATCACCAAATCTCAGATTAGTTAGTTTAATTTTCGTCGCACTCTCATCTGAATTCGGATCAGCCTCCACCGTCCCAGTAACCATCACCGTCTGCCCCCAAAACTGCCGAATATAATCTTCGCCAATTAATTGACTTGCCACCCGAAAAAAAATTAGTATCATTCCAGCCACTAGCGCTACTCCAATAAACACCAATCTAGGTCTTAAATAAACCATAATTAAAACTAGTGCCACTAATAAAAGCCAAACCGGCGAAGCAAAATAATTCACCCGAAAAATCACCGCTAATATCGCCCCGACTATTATTCCAATCGCTAGCATAACCACCAAATACGATTGGTGCACAAAACTCCACAGCTTTTTTAGCATACCATTTCTCTATCACACCACCCCTCACTTTACAACCCCCACCTAGAAAACAGGCTCAAAATATGTTATAATTAGTACATGCACCGGTAGCTCAGTGGATTAGAGCATCTGTCTTCGGAACAGAGGGTCGTGGGTTCGAGTCCCTCCCGGTGTACCAAATATATTTATTTGTAGCCCGAAACGGAAACCCTTT
>CAMKOP010000010.1 GCA_946414465.1 uncultured Candidatus Saccharibacteria bacterium
TAGTTTTATCATTTTCTACATTAGAAGTAGTTGCAGTTTTGCCAAGCTCACCTACTGTATTACTACTACATGGGGTATTGGAGAAGGTTAATGGGCTTCTGTTACATATACTACTCTTTGTCCCACCACCAGGTGCTGTAGCGGATGTATTATTACTGCTGAATGGGTCAGGAGATAAGATTCCATTAGCATCAATACTTGCATAACCTGTAGCTGCTCCACTAGCTAGTCCTTTTACAGAGCCACTAGCAATTAGACCAAGTTCACCAAAGGAGCCAAAGACATGGGGATTGTCCTTACCTTCAATTTTATACTCACCATATCCTGCTAGATTATACTTAGTACTAGTAGCAGTTGATACTTTGCCACGAGAGTAGATGTTGCCACCCCAGACTTGGAGAGAAGGACGTTTGGCGATAGTGAAACACATAGAATTTGAGATTCTCCACGTTTTGCTATATTGCGTATCATTCCAGTTGTTCTCAGCACCACTGTTAGCTGGAAAAACTGCCGCCGCTACGCAAACCCTAGAACCAGCACTCTTGTCCTGATTTAAGAAAGAGCTCTTTATAGGATTTGAACCAGGATTTAAGTTTTCAGTTATATCCGCACTATATCCACAGTTAATTTTATCGGCCACATGCCCAAAATACGATTGACAAATATCAGCACTACGATCTCCACTCACTATGCCGCCACCTTTCTCTGGAACCACGGCAGGATCATATATCACCAATTCTCTCCTAGCATCATTTACTTTAGTAGCATATGCCTCTTCCTCACTGCAATTATCTGTAGTTAAACAATTCTTCCTTTCATTTATGTCTATATTGTAGTTAATCGTAATTTCTTCACCAGCAAACACCACGTCAGGATCAGGACTATTCTTATCGGTGACCCTGTCCTTAATTTCAGCCTCAATTTCAAAATTATACGGCACTCTTGCCTTAGCGACCTGATACCTACTTCTTGTATCTATTTTACCTAAATTGTCTTTTACAAAGGTCACCTGTCCTGGAGTAGTTCGCGTATCCGGATTACCACTGACACTAGTAATAGCTCTCTCATTTATACTTTTACCCACATCATCCATATCCACAGTAACTGAATGTGGATCAGGCTGTTTCCTGCTAGTATCACCTTGTTTATATCCATAAGCAATTATATTAGAATCTGTATCATAATTGACGTTATCACTTTCCACCTTTTTTCTTTGAATAGCAAAACCATTATTCCACGCATTTAAACCGCCTCTTTTTGCATTAAAAAACTCGCCTAATTTACTATTATTAGTATTGTTAATGATAGAACCACTTTTATCAGCTATTATTTGGATCTGGGATGGGCGTAAATTATATGTATACTGCAAATTAGGCCAATAAGTAGCCCGATACATCAACACATCGTTCGGCTTAGCATATACAAAACGCTGATACTCATTATACTTCTTAGTAACGCTACTATTACGCACTTTTATATTAATAAATGATGTATCTCCAGAGTTTGTGTTTGGATTCTCCTTATCATCCGGCGTTCCACCCGGATTATTCGGTTGACCAGGATCGCCTGGCTGAGCATCACCAAGAGCATAAACACATACTTCTGTATATACATTTGGTGAATTCGCTGCGCCATGTGACTTAAAAGTAATTCTCTCGCAAAGACGCATCCCAGGATACAGCTTGAAAGGTCCAGAAGTGCTAGCTTGTTTAGCCGAACCATCTGAGTTAGAATTTCCACTTTTTACATTGCTATTGTTATCAATTCCTTTATTTTTATCATCACTCTTAGTCATATTTGAAGTCCGGGTTACTTTATAGTTAGTAGTACCAGAACCAGCAGTACGTTTAATATTATGCGTAAAGTATACATTGCAGCCCTTCACAGGATCGCAATTATCAATATACCCCTTTCCTGTTTCAGTATCATCAGAATATCCAGCTGTAGCAATCGCAGCACCACCCTTAGTCCGAGATGCAATAGATTGACCTTGCCATTCACTGTCTCCTACGCAAACATATCCAAGTCCCTTTGGCAAAGTTCCACCATTATAATTAGCACACAGTGAACTAGTTTTATCCATTTGACAAAAATACTTTACCACAGTTTTATCGACTCTTGACCCCTCAGCAAGTGTACCGTTTTTTAGAGCAGCCAAAGTAGTTTCTTTGCTAAGCTGGTTCTTGGTCTGAGTAGTATCAGTCCTATAAAACAAGGCATCGCCACCATAATAACTTTCATAAGTAGCTCCAACAGCCGATGGGCCAAAATATCTAACCTTACTTTTATCCGTCTTATACCATCCATCAAAAGCCAACACTGCATACCAATCATACCCAGCCTTTGAACATTTAGTAGCCAGCTTCTTATCGTAACCACCTCCTCTTAATCCCCCAATAACATCACTACCACTACAACCTTTACTCTCCTGCTTTTTTCTATCTTTACAATATACTGGACCTTTTTCGTAGGAAGTTTTATACAATTGATATTTTTTGTAATATTCGTTTTTCGTTCTAAACATTTTCCAGCTTATACCACCTGTTCCGTCAGGACCAGGATAAACCCCCCACCATTCAGGATCACCACAATTGCTAGTACAGACTCCACTACCATCAGAACCAGTACCACTGCTTGCATACACCGCATCATTAAACAATCCGAATGAACTCATTCCTACTATTGCTAATATAATTATTTTTTTAACTATTCTACTCTTCATATTTATCCCCATCATCTTCAATGTATTCATCCCCATCGTTTTCACCAATTATACGATAGTCATCGCCCACCACGGCATCGGCATATTCTTTACTCGTCATTATTGCGTACATCTTTCCTTGATAGTATTCTTCTTTTTCAGAGTCACCACACTCCGAAGCCACTTCCATACCACTTACATAAAATCCATATTGTTTCAAAATCGGCAAAGACGATACATACTTACTTTCAATTGATTCAAGCCAACTCAAAGGCGTTTCGCAATCCTCCTCTAAGATAAGATCTGTCGTTCTATCAGATATCAACTCATTAAACAATTCATAGTCTTCTTCATCAAATGATTTCTGTAAAGTAGTATCATATCTATTATTCAATGATTCGCCAGGTTCTTCATGACTCAGACATGTCATCATCTCATGTTCGTCCGTCATCTCTTCACACGTTACTTCTTTTTGTCCATTATTATTGATACTATTAAAAACAACCCAAATCACTAATCCTACAATTACAACTAAAAGCAATACCAGAATAATAACTAAAGCTCCTGGTTTTAATCTACCATCAGCTTCCGCTGATTTTTTTATAATACCCTCTTCCATAAGAAAATTTTAGCATAAGAACAATCTATAAGTCAATTTTCTATTAATCTACTATCAACGCTTAGCAAATTTACCTCGCCACCAACTATCAGCCGGCCCCGCCGTCATCAACACTATTAAATATCCATCGTCTAAGTACTTTTTTAATTTGTTTTCTAGATTAACATCAAGTTCCGCAACCTCCGCATCAACACCCTCCAAATCAGCAATAAATTCTTCTGGCTCTATTATTCTTAAATCAGGATTTTCCCTTGTCAAATACGTCGGTAACCAAAATACCTTATCTGCACCCACAAACGCTCGTTTATAACCATCTTTTACTTCGTGTTGTCTAGTGTTTTGGTGCGGCTGATACACTACCACCACACCCTTTTTCTCTCTCAATCGACATTCATCTCGAGCAATATCAACCGTCGCCATTACTTCTTCTGGATGATGTGCATAATCCGTATAAACCCCGTCACTAATTCTTTCAAATCTTCGCCCCACACCAGGAAAATCATCCAAAATCTCTCTTATTTCAACTATTCCCTCATTTCTTCCTTCATTCTTTAATATCTCTAAAATTGCTTTAGCCGCCAACCCTGCATCTTTTCTGCGTACTTTTCCAGCCAACTTAAATTCGGCACTATCAACACCCTCAAGAATCACCTTTTCCGATTGCTCCTCAAATTGCAAAAACGCCTTTTCGTAATCCTCTCTAGTCGGATAAATATCCGGATGATCATACGAAACAGCCGGAATCACCGCTAACCACGGATGATATTTCAAGAAATTCCTATCATATTCATCCGCTTCATAAACAAAATATCTGTCACCTGTTTTGTACGAAGCCGAAGGAGCAAATCCTAAAGTTGTTCCCACGATATAAGAAACCGGTAAATCTAGCTTTAAAGCAGTCCACACAATCATTGCAGTAGTTGTCGTCTTGCCATGTGTCCCCGCTACCGCTATCATTTTTAGTCCCAATTCATCAACCAAATACGCCGTCAAATCATCTCGCTTAGTGCATTTGATGCCCTTTTCTCGTGCCAACACCAGTTCAGCATGATCCTCCGGCAAAGCCGAAGTATAGCAAAACCAATCTATCCCTTCATCAGTTTTTTTCTGCAAAAATTTTCCATCTTGCGGACCAATTTCAACTTCAATTCCTGCCTTCACTAATTCATCATAAATCGCCCCTTTACTCAAATCTGAACCACATACCTCAATCCCAGCATCTTTTGCCATCAAGGCAAGTGGTCCCATGCCAGTCCCTGATATTCCAGAAATATAGATTCTCATTTTATCTCTCTCCCTTTTTCACCATATTCTATTTCAATTTTAACATGATTATCCGGCAATAATTCTGCCACTGATTCTCCCCACTCAATTACTACGATATTCTGCGGATTATTAATTTTTTCCATCAAATCGTCCATCATCAATCCCGGTTCTTTTAGACGGTAAAAATCATAGTGTATTAAACTCCCGCCACTAGGTAAAGCATACTCTTTTGAAATAGTAAAACTAGGGCTCGTCACTGGAACTTTCACGCCCAATCCTTCCGCCAAACCGCGTACAAAAGTTGTTTTACCTACCCCGACATCACCCACTAACTCAATCACAAAAGGTGCTGTAACCTTCTTAGCAAAATCACGCCCATACTTCAGCATCGCTTGTTCAGATTTGATATTCATTGTATAATATATTATAACATGAAATTATATCTAGATACATCCACTCCTGAAACGATTCTCAAATTAGACGACCAAGAGTATAAATATGCTTTCAAAAACGACCTCGCCGAAAAACTCCTGAAATTCATCAAAGACAAACTAGCAGAGAATCACGCAACCTGGCAAGATATCACCGAGATTACTTTTATGTCTGGACCAGGCTCATTTACCGGTCTTCGTATTGGCGCTTCTATCGTCAACACCCTCGCCCACGAATTGAACATTCCCCTGAAAGATCATCACGGTAAAACCCACAAAATAATCATCCCAGAATACGGTCGTCCCGCTAACATCAGTAAACCTCGTAAATAATTATTTCTGCGCTTCAGCTATTTTTCTTCGCACCATATTGCGAATCGATAATGACAATAATATTGCAAATATAATTACCATAATACCCTCAACCGTCACAAGCAAGATAAATCCTTTAGTATTATCAGGCTTTACCACTGAAGTCTCGCCAAGTGGCGCTACATAAGTCGGATCAGTTGGATCATAAGCAATCTGCAAACCTTCATCTTCACGATTTGCCAACTTCGCATCAGTCACGCTCAAATTCATCCCAGTGAATCTAACCTTAAAAACTGACTCATCCGAATCTCTATCAGCATGGAAAATTCGTACAATCGAACCTTTTTCACTGTCCACCGTAATACCAGTATATGCCATATCTTGAGTATCTACACCCGCATATACCTCTCCTTTTTCATTAATCATGAATCTTCCCGGCATCGCACTATGTATTCCGCCAAGGTCAATTGCCAATCTATCACCCACAAATACAAAAGTATCGTCATCCGCCTCAATCTCAAATTTTTCCTGCCCGCTCAAAAGCGCTGTAAAAGGCACTGCAAAATTCATCGTAAATAAATGATTATGTCCGTCTCTATTAGCAATATCACCATTACTAAAATCTACCTCGTCCAAAGGATAAAACTCATTCTTATAAAATGAAAACTCTGCAATATCCGAACGATAGTCTAATTTCAAATTGCCAGTATAGCTTGCACTTTTTCCTTCAACCGCATTAAACCATCGATTCATATCCGTCAAACCGCGATTCGAAGTTAACTGACCACCTTTCGCAACCGGCAAATATTTATCATCTAACTGATAATCTACTATGCCCTGGTCTAAACCTTTGTTAAAGTATTTGCATTCAGTCCACTCAAATTGACGATTCTCGGCAGCCTTCCACGCATTTTCATTATAGAAATCAATACATTCATCTGCTTTTTGATCAAAATACGCCACCGATAAAAACACATCCTTATCTTCCGAAACTCCAGCACTTGCTAGTATCGCATCTGGCGTCTTCGATATGGCTGCCTTATCAATATCTGAAATTGTCTTCGACATTCCAAAAATCGCAAATCCTAGCGCCACAAAAAGCGCCGCCATCGAGAAAACCTCAAATACTTGAATTTTCATATGGTTATTCTTTTTAGTCTGCTGCTGTTTCATATTACTCTCCATTTTTAGTATAAGCTTTTTCTAACCAAAAATCAAGAATCTTCCTCCGTAGCCGCCGGTATACCTAATTTTTCATCCGACAACACACTTGAGCTAAACGGATTCTCATAGCCATCAATCGCTTTCACCTCAATATCTAATTTTTCTAAATACTCCTCCAAAATATCTGCAGATAACACACCGCTCTTTGGAAAACTATAATCATCTTCCAGCTCTTCTTCCTCTTCCACTTCCTTTTCATCTGGCAAAAATCCAGGCCTCGACCTATCAATATAAATATCTCCCGAGTTATGATAAACCGCCAAGCTAATACTTGTAGTAATCAATGCTATCACTACTGAACCTAACCCGAGCAATAATAAGTTTCGCCCACCACGATGGAGTTTTTTCTTTTCAGCTACCTCTTCCGTCATTTAACCTTACTCCTTAACCCTGTCACGATATTGATTTGATTCGTAATTAGTGTTCGCAACTTCAACACATCCTGCTCCATCGTTTTACGTTTTTGTCGCACTTTTACTAATTTTTCATAAAACTTCGCTGGCTCGTTTTTACAATCCATTCCTACTAACTCTTCCAAATTCTGTTGATAGCCAATGTAATCATTTACAAATATAGTTTTAGTATCAGCGAATTCATTTTGATTTTTTACCAGTTCCTCACTTGGTAAATTATTTTCTACTAATCTGACATTTAATGGCATCAAAAACTCATTTAAAATCGTCTCATAACGACCCCCCAAATGCACCCGCGCTTTTGCGTCATTTTTTTGTACCATTTTTAGACTATTCCGAATCGATTCGCAATGATCCGAAATCGCTTCCTCCTGATTTTTAGCAATCGCCCCCACCGGTAAAGTCATAAGACTCAATGCCAATGTCGCAATTACCACCAAAAATCTTCTCATATAAAAATTATAACATACTAATCACGTTTCAACATCACTGTAAACGCTTCAGACGGAATATCAATTTTCCCAAATCTCTTCATTCGTGCTTTACCACGTTTCTGTTTCTGTAATAGTTTTGCCTTGCGATCTCTATCACCAGTATGAATTTTTACCGTCACATCTTTGCGATAAGCTCCGATTGTCTCACGTGCAATAATCCTCGCTCCAATTGCCGCCTGTAGCGCTACCTCATAATTCTGTCTCGGAATTACTTCTTTTAGCTTTTTCGTTACTTCCCGTCCAATTCCGTCCGCCTCCGAGCGATGAGCCATCACGCTCAACGCATCCATTTTATGTCCACCCACCAAAAAATCCACTCTCACCAAATCTTCTACTCTATATCCATTTAACTCATAATTAAACGACGCATATCCACTCGTCACTGATTTTAGTTGATCATAAAAATCCGTCAAAAGATTCGCCATCGGCGCCTCAAAATCAATCACTGCCCTGTCTTCAATATACGACAAATTCGTTTGATGCCCACGTTTTGCATTTATCAAATTCAATACTCCGCCAATCATTTCTTTTGGCAAAATTATTTCACCCTTCACCCACGGTTCACGAATCTCTTTAATTTCGCTCGCGTCTGGCAAATCACTCGCCGACTTAATCTCCAATATTTCACCGTTATTCATTACTACTTCATAATTCGTTGAAGGATTCGTCACAATTAAATCTAATCCAAACTCTCGCTCCAACCGCTCTTTGATAATATCCATGTGCAAAAGCCCCAAAAACCCAATCCGAAGACCAAATCCCAAAACTGGTGAATTTTCTGGTTCAAACCTGAGTGCCGAATCCGACAAACTAAGTTTCTCTACTGCCTCTTTCAGTTCCTTATATTGATCGTTCGACACTGGGAAAAACCCTGCATACACAAACGGCAACACATTCTTATAGCCAGGCAAAGCTTCTTTTGCTGGCTCCTTCACAAGAGTCACTGTATCACCTACTTTCGCTTCCCGCGTCGTTTTCAAATTCGTCACAATATAGCCGATTTCCCCCGCTTTCAATGATTCTCGCGGTGTCATTTTCGGCGTTAATATCCCTACTTCAAGCGCCAAGCCCTTACTATCCGCCGCCATCATCATAATTTCAGCATTTTTATCAATCTCACCTTCAAACACCCTCACATACAAAACTACCCCCCGATAATCATCAAAATAACTATCAAATATCAGCGCTCTCGTCTGATTAGAATTAATTACCTCTATACCATCCAATTCTATTATTCTATCCAAAATCAAATCCACATTTTTCCCAGTTTTACCAGAAACTTCAATTATCTCTTCACGCGAACATCCCAGTAGATTTATAATCTGCGCGGCCACTCTTTCTACATCCGCCGCTGGCAAATCAATCTTATTTATCACCGGAATTATCGTCAAATCCTGCTCCAATGCCAAATATACATTCGCCAAGGTCTGCGCTTGAATCCCTTGCGTCGCATCCACTACCAACACCGCCGTCTCTACTGCTTGCAAAGATCTCGACACCTCATACGAAAAATCCACATGTCCCGGCGTATCAATTAGATTCAAAGTATAGCCCTTCCATTGCATCGTCACCGGAGCTAATTTTATTGTAATACCTTTTTCTTGTTCCAACTCCATAGAATCCAAAAGCTGAGATTTCATTTCTCGCTTTGACACCGTCCCAGTCAATTCCATCATCCTATCTGCAATCGTCGATTTTCCATGGTCAATATGTGCAATGATGCAAAAATTCCGGATTTTATCCATATATCTATTTCACCCCGATCATCGAAAGGCTCAATTTTCCGTGGTCGATTGCTACTAGCCGCACTTTCACCCTATCGCCTACCTTCAATACCTCGTCCACTGATTTCAATCTCTTACCTTCTCGAATTTGTGAGATATGGAGCATCCCATCAATTCCAGGCAAAATATTCACAAACGCACCAAAGTCTTTTATCGACACCACCGTACCTTCATAAATCTTACCAACTTCCGGCTCTTCTGTAAGACTCTTTACCCACTCCAAGGCCTTCGCAATTTTCTCTGGATCATTACCAGATATTGTCACTAACCCATTATCTTCAATATCCACTTCGGCACCAGTTTCCGTCGTAATTTTATTGATCATCTCACCACCTTTACCAATCACAGCACCAATTTTTTCTGGGTTAATCATTAATTTCTCAATCTGTGGTGCATATTTCGAAATATCTGCTCGAGGTTCTGGCAATATACTAGTCAAATGTTTCAAAATAAACATTCGCCCATCATGTGATTGTTTCAGCGCTTTTTCCATAATTTCTACCGGCAAACCGTGTACTTTCATATCCATCTGCAATGCTGTTACGCCCTCTGTCGTACCAGTCACTTTAAAATCCATATCACCAGCAAAGTCTTCTGCATCCATCAAGTCTGTCAGCACATAAGCCTTATCAACATCTTTAGCTTCAATCGGCGTTCCTTTAGGTACATCCACCATTAACCCCATCGCTACACCGGATACTGGACGTTTAATTGGCACACCTGCATCCATCAATGCTAAGCACGAAGAACAAGTCGCTGCCATCGATGTTGAACCATTTTGCGACATAATCTCAGTTACCGAACGAATCGCATAAGGAAAATCTTCTTCCGAAGGCAAAACTGGTATTAAAGCTCTCTCTGCCAAATACCCATGCCCAATTTCACGACGCCCAGGAGAACCGATCCTACCAGGCTCACCTACAGTATAAGAGGGTGCATTGTAATGATGCATGTATCGTCTCTTTCCTTCAGATACTTCCATCGTATCCACCTCTTGCGAATATGACAAAGGTGCGAGTGTTACGATATTCATCGCCTGCGTTACGCCACGCGTAAACAAAGATGAACCATGCGTACGAGGCAAGATTCCGACCTGTGAGCTGAGAGGTCGCACTTCATCCAATTTGCGCCCATCTGGCCTTACACCTTCTTCTACAATTCCTCGTCGCACCTCTTTAAACAAAGCTAATTCAAACGCCTGATCATAGACATCACGTAGATTTTCATCGTACCATGCTACCTTTTCATTATCAGTTTCGCCCTGACCCTTAGAAAGTGCAAACTCATCATGCATCGCATATTTAATTTCGTCCAAAATTTGTGCACGTTCCATTACGTTACCACGCACTTTTGAACCAAATTTACCATCCGTCCACGCCTCGACCTCTTTGATCACCTCTTCATCTGGCAAAACCAATTCAAATTCTCTCTCTGGTGTGGCCACTTTCGCCGCCAAATCACGTTGCAAATCTAGCACCGGCTGTACGTTCTTCACTGCCCACTTCATCGCTTCAATAATAGTTTCTTCTGGAATTTCCTTCATTCCAGCTTCCACCATCATTACTTTACCATCCTTACAAGCCACTACGAGGTCCATCGGTGAAGTTTCTCTTTCCTCTGGCGACAAAAATCCCTTAAATTCACCGTCAATTTGTCCTATCCGAATCCCTGCTACTGGTCCATCAAATGGCAAACCAGCATTCATCAAAGCCGACGACGCCGCAATCATCGCCACACAATCTGGTCTAAACGACGGATCCATCGATAACACCGTACAAACCACCTGTACCTCTTGACGATATCCCTTAGGGAATAATGGACGAATCGGACGATCAATTAAACGCCCTACTAATACCGCCTCATCAGCCGGTTTTCCTTCTCTTTTAATAAAACGTGACCCCGAAATCTTACCCGCCGCATACCATTTTTCTTCATAATCAATCGAAAGTGGGAAAAAATCCTGCACTACTGGCTTCGTCCCCACTACTACCGATCCTAGTACCACAGTATCCCCATAAGTCACCAACACCGAAGAAGTCGACCGAAAACCAACTCTATTCACTTCTAGAGTCAATTTACGCCCTAACCACTCTGTAGAGACCTGCAAAGTTTTCTTACCATTAGGGTTTATAATGTCCATAAAAATATTCCTTTCCAGGGAAAACCTCAGATATAGGCCCCTTATCCTGTATCTGCCGTCTTCCCATGTTAAATTACTGCCCTTATTATACCAAACCTTGCATTTTTTAGCAAAATATGCTATAATAATAAAGATAAGTTATTTCCTATAGTTTATTGTACCTTAAGGAGGGGTATCTAATGATTAATATTGTCCATGTCAACATCCATTGCGATGACGAAAGACATATAACTACACTAGAAATCAAATTAAAGTCCTGCCCACAAGAACAGGTTAACGAAAACAGCCAACACTTGGTAGCAAGAGTATCCGCCGCATTTCACGCCCTAGAATTACTTCCGGAATATGGCAGAGAACTCAAAACAATACTCAACCCAAAAAGACGAAATATAGTTAATTTGATTGTTGCACTCAATAACAATGATTTATCATTCTACAGTATTTCAAAATTCATCGATGCATTTCAAGAAGAACTTGATAAAAGCCCCTTCTAAACAAAAACCCGCCTACTATCTTGGCGGGTCTTTTTCATACTATTTATTTCCTGAGGCCTAATTTCTTGACAGTCTTCTTGTATAGCTCAAAATCAGTCTCTTCCAGATATCGCAATAATCTCTTGCGCTTACCCACCATCTGCATTAAACCTCTTTTGGCCATAAAGTCATGTTTGTTATTCTTGACATGCTCGGTCACTTCTTTGATCCGTTCAGTGAGAATCGAAACTTGAACTTCAGGAGAACCAACGTCAGCCTTATTACGGGCAACCTTGGCAATAGCCTTGTCTTTATTCTCTTTTGTTATCATGCACCCCATTATACCACAAAACCCCTATCTTGTGAAGACGCATTCTAAATAAAAGCTAAAAAACCTCTGATATAATACAGTTAATCTCCCACTTTGGTAAGTGAGTGGGTTAACTCCCCTACGTAACGATAAATATTAAAGTTTGAACTATTATGATAAGTCCTCTTACTTGTTGTCATATAACCATATTTTCGTTTTGCTGGATTTGTATGGTAGCTTGCTTCCGCTACCACAGTTTTTCCACCACTCTTTACATATACAAGAGTATGTCCCATCTGCGCTTCATCACAATTACAACCACATGGCTTCGGAAAAACAGCAATATCACCCGGACGCGGTGTACTATTCTTTAATGTTTTTATATTTTTCCAATTCGGTGAATTTTTAAGATAATCATTTATACATGCTGTATTATAGCCTTTATTCGAACTGAAATCAGATGCCAAACCTGATGCCCTCAACACAGTTTTAACAAAACCACTACAAGCATTACCCGGTAAACCACTAGTGCCAACCTGTGAAGCTGCCTTCGTATAATTGCTAGTTGCTTTATAAGAAGCATTAGACGCTTGACTCGCCGACCAAGCCAACATTTTTGCCGTTTCGGAAATCTTTTCGGCACCGGTTTCTAGTTTACAGATTTTACTCCTCACTACTTTCGCAGCCTTTTTCATACAGTTCTTATAAGCCTTATTCTCTTGTTGTTGTTTTTGTCTTTGCTCTTTAACTTTTTTTTCATTTTCTTTATTTGTTTTTTCAGCCTGTTCTTTTTTCAGTCTTTCTTGTTCTTCTTGTTTTTCATGTTCCTTCATTTGGGCCAATTGCTCATTCGTAATAGTTTTACATTTTGGATTCATCATTCCGCCAGGTAGTAACCATTGAACTCCAACAAAAAGTATGGCATATGCTACTAATCCTATTACTATTTCAAATATTCTTCTTTTAGCCTTTTTAGTTTTTTCTTCACTATCTTTGGCAGACATATATTGTATACCTGCTATTGTTACGCCTATTACGCCCGCAATAGCTACACCCATAGATAGAATATCAATCACAAGATTAAGGATTGTATATACTCCACATCCACTGCCATCGTCTTCGAAGTTGCCAAAGAAGTTGGTTTCTACTACATCTTTTGAAGTAGTAGCGAAGACAGAGCTACCAGTACAAACATCTAAAACAATCGTTGAAAAGCAAACAATCAACGCCAAAAAAACTGCCAAACCAAAACGTCTGTTGTTAAAAATCTTTCTGCGATTACGCATATTCTTATTATATCAAATAAACATCGAGTATTCTAGCTTTTTCAACACTATATTCACCGATTTTAGTACGTCGAAGTGCCGTTAAATATGCCCCAGTACCCAATTTTTCACCAATATCTTCTGCTAGAGTCCGAATATAAGTCCCTGAGCTCACCCGACAGCGTATCGCAAGCCTAGGGTATTCATATTCCAAAACATCAATATTGTAAATTTTTACTATCCGCACTGGCATCTCAAAATCCACCCCCTTACGTGCTAATTTATAAGCCCTTTGTCCATTTATTTTGATGGCTGAATACTTTGGTGGAATTTGTTCAATATCGCCAATAAATAAACGCAAGACACTTTCTATTTCTTTAATATCAGGAACACGGTTATCGACTATCTCGATCTCGCCCTCAGGATCACCTGTTGAAGATTTAAATCCTAATTTCAATTCTGCTACATATTCTTTGTCAAACTTCAAAAATTCGTTTGATTTTTTGGTCATTTTACCAGAAAGCAGAATCAATAACCCCGTAGCAAAAGGATCCAGCGTACCAGTGTGACCAACTTTCACTTTATGGCCACACTCATTTCTTAGATATCCTCTTACTTTTGCTACCACTCCAAAGCTCGAAATTCCCGCCGGTTTATCAATCAAAATCACTCTATCTTCCATGACCTACATTATACCACTCAAAACAACCATCACTCCGCAAATACGCTCAAAAAAGCCAAATTATTTGTCAACACGGCGAAAAGTCTTATTTTTACTACTAGTGTACATCTTACTGCCCTTCACTCTACCCCAATAATCGCAAAGATTAGCTTCAGCAGTCACGATTTTACCTTTTTTATTCTTAACGAATATAGATACATGACCTGCATCTCCATTTTCAAAGTAACTGAGAGAAATATCCCCTGCTTTTGGCCTACTCGTAGAGACCTCCTTCCACCTAGAAGATTTTCGCACATATGGGTAGATTTTTGAAGCCATTTTAGGAAAACTTTTATCAATACCAGCCGCACGAACCACTGTCCCCACAAACATTCCACAAGCCTTACCAATTCTACGACAATGATTACCATTCTCGCCCTGATTAGTCTTAGTTTCATACATAGCTTTTTTAAACGCAGCCGTAGGACCATTTTCAGATTCTTTTACATATCCCGCAGGCCAAGCCAACGCAAGAGCAGTCTCACTTAATTTCTTGCCAGGTTTTTTATACTTACAAATCTTATCCCTCACTACTTTCGCAGCTCTTTCCATACACTTCTTGTACTCTTTATTCTCTTTTTGGGCCTTCTGTCTTTCCTTTTTGGTTTTTTCCTTAGCCGTCTTCTCTGTATTATCTTTTTCCTGATTCTTTTCATTCTCCTTTATTTGGGCCAATTGCTCATTCGTAATAGTTTTACATTTTGGATTCATCATTCCGCCAGGTAGTAACCATTGAACTCCAACAAAAAGTATGGCATATGCTACTAATCCTATTACTATTTCAAATATTCTTCTTTTAGCCTTTTTAGTTTTTTCTTCACTATCTTTGGCAGACATATATTGTATACCTGCTATTGTTACGCCTATTACGCCCGCAATAGCTACACCCATAGATAGAATATCAATCACAAGATTAAGGATTGTATATACTCCACATCCACTGCCATCGTCTTCAACATTACCAAAAAAATTAGTTTCTACTACATCAGAAGATTCAGTCGCAAAAGAATTATTGTTTAACAATATAAAACCAAATACAAAACACAACACTAAACCAAAAAAACCAATCCAAAGTTTCTTCAATGGTTTTTTATCATACATAAGTCTATTATAGCATAATCAATTCGCATAATAATATGTTACAATATTAATATGTTAATCAGTTATTCACGTCTCATTGGTGCCCCAATCCTTAGCATTCAAGCCGGCGGACCTATCGCTACTATTAAAAGCGCCATTGTCGACCCAAATGACCTCAAAATTCTCGGTTTCAATCTTGAAGGCCCACTACTAAATCACACTGATGCCACTATTCTCGACGTTCGTTCCATCCGCGAATATTCTCAACTTGGTATGGTTATCGATAATATCGAAGAACTCGTCGCACCAGATGATGTCATCAAAATCCAAAAAATTCTCGAACTCAATTTCGACCTTATCAATCTCAAAGTCAAAACCAAAAAAGGTACCAAACTTGGCCATCTTATTGATTATACCGTTACATCCGAAGATTTTGTCGTTCAGCAAATCATCGTCAAACGTCCTCTCGTCAAAGCTCTCGTCGATCCTGAACTTACCATTTCGCGTAAAGAAATCGTCGAGATTACCGATTATGAAGTCATCGTCAAAGATGAAGAAAAAGTTCTAAAGGCTCGCGCCGAAAAAGAAGACTTCGTCCCAAATTTTGTTAATCCATTTCGCGAACAAGGTTTCGCTCCAGCCAAGACTGAAAATAAAAAAGACTAATATTGCTCCTCGGATAACACCTGTTTTACTAAATCATACGAAAACCCCTGACGCACCAAATATCCCATCAATTTTTCATCATCATATTTAGCTCGTTTTTTAGCAATCACCTTGCGTATTTCCTCTTCATCATCTCGATCATCAATTACTTCATCAACAATTTCTCGTGCCACACCTTTTTTCATAAGTTCCATCTTTAATCGTTTCTTCGAAATCCCCTTCTTCACGAACCTATTTTCTACATACCATTCTGCAAATTTATAATCGTCCAAATACTTTTTATCAAGCAGTTTCTGAATTATATTCTCAGAAAGCTCAAGAATATCCTCTGAGGACTGTACGCGACCAACGGGGAGCGGAACAAGCGACTGAGCCCCGTAACGACGGGCGCGAAGGAGCGAGTCCGAAGAGGATGTTTTGAGCTTTTTAGACAAATAATCCCGAGTCTCCCGAACAGAACGAGGTCGCACTAATACCCATTCCAAAGTTCTCTGATACAGTTTCCCGTATTCCGAAGCTTTTTTAAATTCTTCTAGTTCATCTTCTGAAATCTCAAGACCAACTTTCACTCCCAAATCCACCACCTGCGCCACATCTAAAGACAACGCATATTTAGAATTCACAAAAACATTCACCCGATTTGGATTTTTCACCCCCTGCTTCAAGTTTGTAATAATAAGCCTAGACTTCTCCATGCATTTTCAGCCAATCTATCAGATTTTCAAATACAAAATCATCTTTTGCTAGTGGCGGTTTCGCGTATTTTTTACGAAATTCTTCCATTTCGACAAATGGTACCCATTTTACCTCCGATACTTCCTTGTCATCAAAATGGAACTCATCCGATTTACCAGTCCAGTCTACCATAAAAATCCACGCAAAACGATTTTTATTAAAAGATTTCGTAAAAGCAAACTGCAAATCATTCGCTGTAATCACCGCGCCGATTTCCTCCGCAGTCTCACGAATCGCCCCCTCCACTACTGTCTCGCCAAGATTAATATGTCCACCTGCCGAAATATCGTAGTATCCTGGATATCTATCAATATTATCGGCTCGTTTTTGCCATAGCAATTCTACTCCAGATTCACCACGGCGATACAAGAACACCACCGCAACACCTACAATTTCATCAGCCCCCGACACCTCCGGATTATCTAACGCCGAATCCCATCCTTTACCTTCAATCGGCTCGCCGTTCGGTGCATAAACCTGCCACATTTCATCCTTATGCATTAGCAGCCTTCTCACGAACCTTTTCTTCAATCTCTGCCATTAATTCTGGCTTCTCACGGAATAACTTCTTCACCGCTTCACGTCCTTGCCCTAAAGTTTCACCATTGTATTTAATAAAAGCACCTGCCTTTTCTAATACACCATAATTCACGCCTAAATCTAGCACATCACCAGCCTTCGAAATTCCTTCGTTGTACATAATATCAAACTCCGCTGTCCTAAACGGCGCCGCAATCTTATTTTTCACCACCTTTATCTTAGTCCTATTTCCCGAAATACTATCACCTTCCTTAATCTGTCCAATTCGCCTAATATCTACCCGTACCGATGCATAAAACTTCAACGCGTTACCGCCAGTCGTTGTTTCGGGATTACCAAACATCACCCCGATCTTCATCCGAATCTGGTTAATAAATATCACCGTCGCACGAGACTTACTAATAATTCCCGTCAGTTTACGCATCGCTTGAGACATCAATCTCGCCTGAAGACCCATCTGCGCATCGCCCATCTCGCCATCAATCTCTGCCTGTGGCACCAACGCCGCCACTGAATCTACCACTATCAAATCTACTGCATTAGATCTTACCAGTGTCTCACAGATTTCCAATGCCTGCTCACCATTATCTGGTTGAGAAATCAATAAATTCGCTGTATCCACACCAATTTTCTTTGCATAAGCCGGATCCAACGCATGCTCTGCATCTATAAATGCTGCCTGCCCACCCTGTTTTTGCATCTCGGCAATCGCATGAAGCGCCAAGGTCGTTTTACCAGAAGATTCTGGCCCATAGATTTCAATAATTCTACCTTTCGGCCAACCACCACCTAATGCCAAATCTAACGACAACGAACCAGACGGTAAAAGCTCTACGTCCATTTTAGGAGTCTCACCTAGTTTCATAATAGAACCATCACCAAATTGCTTTGTAATCTGTGCAATTGCTAATTTCAAAGCCTCAGACTTTCCGTCCTTAGACTCTGTTTTAGTGTTTTTCTTATCCACCGCATCCTTTTTTCCCATAATAGTATTACCTTTCTTTACTTATTATATATTATATCGTAAAATAGAAACAGAGTTGATTTATACATTAATGTATGGTAGAATCAATTTAGTTTAGGTTAATTTCCCTTCTTACGAGGGGAAATTTTCAGTTTAATCGTCACCTTTATACTTTCGACTTCAACTTCCATAAACCTCCTCTCTCCTACCATGTTTATTAAAACTTCACCAACCCTGTTTCTGCACTCCTATGTATCATAGCAAAAACACTTTTACAACCCCCCACATTCAGTGTTATAATTACTCTATGAGAGTAAATGAAAATATTTTAATTTCAAGCTTAACTACTATGCGACTTGGTGGTCCCGCCAGATATGTCATCGAAGTTCAAACTCCACAAGACGTCGCCGACGCTTACGGTTTTGCCGAACAATTCCGACTCCGTGCTTTTGCACTCGGCTACGGCGCCAACACTCTGGGACATGACGAAGGTTTTAATGGTGTGATTATTATTAATCGCATGCAAGGTATTACTGACGACTTTACTACCGATGGTGCTCGACTCAAAATCATGGGCGGTGAATACTGGGACAATGTTGTTGCTCATGCCTGCGAAAAAGGCCTTACCGGCATCGAAGCCCTTAGCAAGATTCCTGGTCTCGCCGGCTCAGCTCCAGTCCAAAATATCGGTGCCTATGGTCAACAATTATCCGACACTCTAGAATCCGTCGACGTTTACGATACCGCCAGCAGAACTTACAAAACCCTCTCTAAAGCAGATTTACACTTCAATTATCGTCAAAGTATTTTTAATACCACCGAGCGTGGTCGCTATTTTATCATTTCCATCACTCTTAAATTAAAACCTGGTGAAATGCCTCGTCCATTTTATAATTCCCTTGAACGTTATATCGCTGATCATAGTATCACCGACTTTAGCCCCCAATCTATTCGCCAAATTGTCTCAGCTATTCGCGATACCAAACTCCCTGATCCGCTCAAAGTTGCCAGTGCCGGTTCATTCTTCCATAATATTTATGTCTCCGACGAAGAAGCTGAAAAAATCGAAGAGAAAGGCTACCCACTTTATCGTGGCAAAGACGGCAACAAAATCAATGCCGCTTGGCTCATCGAACAATGTGGGTTCAAGGGTAAGCTTCTCCATGGTATTAGGGTTAGCGATAAAGCTCCACTCGTCCTCATTAACGAGTCAGCCAAATCCTTCAATGATCTCGAAAAAGCCCGCGAGGAAATCGTCGGCCATGTCTATGATAAATTCGGTTGGTGGTTAGAACAGGAGCCAGTAGAATTACAATGAAAATACTAAATGGCAAAGAATTAGCTGGCTTCATTAAGGAACGCCAATCTCATCAAGTCGCCAACATGCAAAAGAAGCCAAAGCTCCTCATCATCCGCGACAGCGACAATCCAGTTATCACGAAGTACGTCCAATTAAAAGTCCAGTACGGTGAAGATATCGGTGTTAAGGTCGAAGATTTTCGCGCCAATAATGCTCTAGAGATATCAGAAAGAATCAAATCCGCCAACAATGATCCATCCATTAATGGGATTATTATCCAGCTTCCACTTATCGACAAATCAAAGACTGACGAATTATGCAACCTTATCACACCCCAAAAAGATGTCGATGGTCTCGGCCAAAATGCCTCTTTCGATTCTGCCACTGCCACCGCAATTCTCTGGCTTCTTTCTGGTTACGATGTCAAACTAACCAACCAAAAAATCGCCATCGTCGGTCGTGGCAAACTGGTCGGCATGCCGCTCTACAAAATGTTTACAAACTCAAATTATGATGTCACCCTCTTTCACCGTGGTGACGACTTGACAAACCTTAAGCAATATGATACAATTATCACAGCCACGGGCGTTCCGGGGTTAATTGTTAATTCTATGATTAAACCAGGCGCCATTCTTGTCGATGCTGGTACCGCCAGTGAAGACGGCGTACTAAAAGGCGATCTCGCCACAGAAATCCGCAAACGTACCGACCTTTCCGCCATTACACCAACCACCGGCGGTGTCGGCCCTCTTACTGTCACCTGCCTTTTCGATCACGTCATCCAATCAATTACAAACAATCATTAAGCTCAACAACTCAAGTCCATATAGCACTTTTGTTATTCTGGTATAAAATCACCAGTATTATCAACTACTTTTCTATAGTTATTAATTTTTTCAAGCTCTCTTAGAACCTCAGGCTTAACATTAAGGCTACCTGTCATAGATTTTTGAATTGCACGACTGGCAGTTCCTTGAATGTTCTGTAATTGTTCATCATTCATCTTACCAAGATTAGCAACCAATCCCTTAAGTGCAGCTTCATCTGCACCAGCCAAAGTCTCTTCTGTGTATTTATTAGTGCCAGCCATGCCATAAGAATTATTATTGATTCTTTCTGCTATGCTCTCCATATTGACCGATCCATTAGCACCGGTCAAATCTCTTAACATCTGCTCAGCCCCACGATTCTTAGTTTTATATAAGTCACCATATTCAGACATTAGATGCGAAGCAGCGTTTGATGCCGCAACAGCAGAATTCCCTCCAGCCGTAACACTTTTCGCAATATTAGCCGCAACTGCACTACGACCAGGATCCGTCTTAGACATAATATTTTGTACAGCCCGAATTTTCGCCATAGCAGTATTCCTTTCGTCATTAGTTGAAGCATTGGCATATTCACTAAGAGCATTTCTATGAAAATTACTTAAACTATCTACACTATTAGCATTTACGCCCAAATCATTATCCCCCGACAGCATTGATTCATATCCCGCCACTCGTTGCTTCATATTTTCACTTTCCGCTCCAGCTAATGCCGCACCATAACCTGCGCCTGTAGCTAATAATTCTCGATTCCCATACTCTCTGACGTTTCTTATATTACGCGCTCTCGCTGCAGTGATACCCCTTTCACCTCCTCTAATAAATCTACCAAAACGGCCCATTTTGCTGATATCCCCAGCTCCAGCTTGATTTCTATCTGCCCACATTCTAGCACTTTCCTGCACATTTTTATAAGCTTCAGAATTTCCTATTGCTCTAGTTACTCCCCTAGACGCATTAGCTCCAAACCCAGAAATTCGCGTTCCGATAGTCCCTAGTGCACTAAATGATCCTTTAAGTATGGTAGGAATGAAGAATATTGGTAATACTCCCGCTATCATCGCAGTAAGAGCCCCAAAGAAATCAGAACCCATGCCTGAGTGTATCAGCAAAGCCGAAACATAATTACCGCCACCCACTAATAAGCCAGCAATTGGATATACTAGTAAAAGTCCCTCAAATGCCTTCAGCCATTTATCAAAAACTTTTTTTGTATTTGGTAGAGCATATAATACCATCGCGACCGGAGCAAACACTACCAGCACCACGATTGCCGCTTCTCTTGCCGCCAAAAGCACGAACAAGAAGAATATCGAAATAACCACCCCAATAGCCCCTAATAGTAACGATAACGCCACCATAGGCGACTGCCAAATCGCTCCACCCATCCTCACCAAAGCGGCTAAAATACCAGCCCCAACCATTATTGAACGAGCCGTACTCTTAATTTGGTTCCCAATAACCGTCCCATCTTTAAAATCCAAAGTCAAATCTAATCCTTCTCTCATTCCTTCAAATAATCCCTGAAAAGAATTCCCTAAAATATTAGATACATCAATAGCTAGTACACACAAAACATATGAAAGATTCGTCAAAACAGCAACCACAATTAATTTAGGCAATATCTTCTTTATTCCATAATTATCAATACCAACACCAGTCAATTGTGAAAAAATCACAAGTAACATCAATACCACAAAAATAACATTGGCAATATTACGAATCCGGCCCCATGCATCCGCTGTATTAGTATTTGAATCTGAAAATAGTTTAGGCTCTATATTTAGCGCAGGCTCAACCGCACCATAATATAAACCTTCCGCCGCATCACCTAAAAGCGACATAATCGGACAAATAATCCACCCAAGTGATTGCGCCCCTCCCTGATTAGCACAATCTTCCACTATATCACTACCACTTTCTTCATCATCAGATCCCTCTATCTTGTCACCATCAACCTTCGCCTCATGAGCTTCATTTGCAGCATCTGCTGCACTACCATTTATCTCATTACCGTTCGCATCCTTTAAAGCTTCTTTAGTACCAGTAATACCAGAAATGATAGTTTTATATTGTTTTGGTACAAGGCTATAATTATTAATAGCATAAGCAAGATCGTAAAAAGTCGCATAATCTTTCACAAGAAAAGACTTAGTCTCAACTGTCCCTGAAATTTTCCCTACTAAACTATTTGAACTACAGATGCTATCTCCATCAGAACAATAACTCAAAGTTATCGCCTTGCCGTTAGAAGATAATTGCGGTATAGTAGTACTCTTCATATCAAGTGGGGGAGCTTTTTTGTCTACAAGATCACCGCTTACTTTTCCATCTTTATCAATATATGCACAAATCCTATTTGTTGCATACCTATCCCCCATAGCAGTACCAGTATCAGTTTTTTCACCCTGAACCATTTGTTGAACGTTCGCTTCGAGAACCTTATATGAAATTGCAAAGCATTGAGCTGTTTTCTCTTTATTAGTATTAAAATAAGCATTAGCATCTGATTGCATCATTATCCCAACACACATAGAACTAACCAAAACTACAATCAAATGTTTCAAAACACTACATCGTTTCAAAATCATTGCTCACTCCCACCATTTATCATTTCGTCTATCTTCCAACAGCCCTTTAACAAATTTTGTCTCGCATCTCTCTCTATTCCTGAAGCTTCTTCATTATATTCCATCATTTTTTGATTTAAACTCTCATCCACATCACCCTCACACTGATTTGCCTCTTCCTCGAAACAACCTTTTGATTTAAGCGATTCCAAGTATTCTGCAAATGACTGATAATAACCTATCTCGGCTTGTGCATACCGACGTATTACATCATAGTTCATCTTCATCAAATCCGAATACTCTTCAATTACCCATTTCTTTACCTCGTCTAGATTATTGTTAAGCACCTTCAACACCAAATCATCATCAGTTATATTTTTCTTATTATTAATAGACTTTATTAATTCAAAATTTCCTCTGTATTCATTCACATAATTAATCAATTCTTCACTCTTATTTCTAATAGACTCTTCAAAATTACTTAAAAGCTCATCTGATTTTCTGAAAAATTCTGCCGAAGTGATATTGCTATTTGTTCCGCCCACTTTATCAATCATATAAATATTACTATCATCATATTCTCCCTCCAAAGCACTATCTAAATCTTCTCCATACATAATATAGTTCGCATAGCGATAAAAACTTTCATTTACAGCAGTCGATACATTGTTTCTCCGCATCATCAAAAACCCTACCACAGCTCCAATCAATAAAACCACCCCTACCACAATTCCAATAATCAACTTCTTATTTGATCTTTTTTGTGCAGCTCCTGAAAGAATAATGTCATCACCTGCTCCACTACTTACCGGCGCTGAAAATCCGCTCGGTCCCGCCCCACCCGAACTAAAGCTACCAAAAGGATTGTTCTGTGATGAATCCATATATCTAATATTATAGCATAAACATTATAAATCCAAGCAAAATTATATATTTTACAACAAAAATGGGCCTTTCGGCCCATTTTTGCTAAGTTCCCGCCCGTGAAGCGGTCATCTTACATTAACTTTTTACGGCTAGCAAGATAGTAACCAAGTGTAGTCACTACCGAACCCGCGCCAATTGCACCAGTCACAATCGTACCTGCACCCGTATTTACGATAGTAGTTGGGGTATCAGGAGTTGGAGTTGGCGTAGGAGTTGGGGTTGGCGTAGGAGTTGGTTCATCAGGCTTACAAGTCTTATCAACCATCACCGAAGCGTCATCCTTATAAACAGCGTCCTTCACAGAAGAGCTGTTCACAGTGGCACTGGCCCAGTTTACTAACTGGTTAGAACCACAAGCCATGTTCTTATCCACGACTTTACCAGTAAAGCGGACATAAGCATTACCTTTTGCATTGTAATCACCAATGTTGATACCAGAAGTGGTTACAGTGTTATCAGAAAGCTTAATACCGTTTTGATGATTTGAATTGTAAAGCACAGTAGAATCGTTTACATATTCAACATTAGTAGGAAGAATATCACGAATCATCACATTCTTAACTTGCTCAGCAAGTAAGTTGGTATATTCGATCTGATATTCAACTTCATCACCAATTTT
The DNA here is from genome assembly GCA_946414465.1 of uncultured Candidatus Saccharibacteria bacterium. Taxonomy (GTDB): domain Bacteria; phylum Patescibacteriota; class Saccharimonadia; order Saccharimonadales; family Saccharimonadaceae; genus Nanosyncoccus. The sequence goes on from CAMKOP010000010.1 coordinate 24,382, forward strand.
TGCGTTGACAGATTCGCTCCAGTCCTTAGTACCTTTGATACGAACTTTCTTAGAAACTTTCGCAGCAACAGAACTATGAACTTTCACGTTAATAGTCACAACACCAGAGTATTCATAACAACCAGGAATTTCACCATTCATAGAAGTGTACCCAAGGGTAGCACCACTAGTAATAACCTCGTTAGGAAGTTTGAAATCACCCTTATTGTTGTTGAAGTTAGCCGAACCATCTACATACTCAAGATAGATGTTTTCGTCAGCGACCAAAGTCACTTCATCCCAAACACGGTTAGGAGTTGCGTTTGAAGAATCAAGGTAACCCACGATCGTTTGAGATTTAGCCACGTTAGTAGGGATCGAGAAAGAAGCTTTCACGCCCTTAGCAATTGCTTGCATACCACGTGGGCTATTATTGTGAACGAACAAACGAATTGTATAAGTTTCGCCGTCTTTCACCTTAATTTCGTTAGCATTCCAAGTACTGACATTAGCGCCAGCTACCTTAGCACCAACGAAATTCTTTTCATCACCAATTTTACCATTGGAGATTGAGTTAAAGGTAATCTTGTCACCAAGTTTACCGTCATTAATTTGCTCAAGCGTATAGCTTGGACGACCATTACTAGAATCACCCCAAGCATTCACAATCACAGGAGCAATAGTTGCCGCAGCTACAATTGCAGCCGCAGAAACACTAAGAATAGATTTATAAACCTTATTCATAATAATCCTTTCATTAAATAATTAATAAAAATCGTTTTTGTGCTAACCGTAAATTGTTAATTTTCGTCTGCACAACCAAATCATCTCAAACTTCATGGATGAGACCCGGCGACTAAGTCGCCGGGACCATTAATAATGTACTAGGCTCCCCCGGGCCTCATCCTACTACCCTGTACTAGTCCGACGGTCCTCCCCAGGCTTCGCCGGCACTGTCATTTGCTATCTCCTTCGGCTTTTCCTGCGTCGGAGTAGGCTTATTGGCACCTCCATTACCGGTACCTTTGTCACCGTTATTATCGACATTGGTATCCTTCGATGGAGTTGGAGTTGAAGGCTTATTTGAATCAGATCCAGTTTTCTGATTCTTATTCGTATCCTTCAGGTTGTCAGTATTTGCCCCACTGGAAGTCGAATCATTTGTGTCTTTCGAAGACTTATTTGGATTCGATGGATTATTTGTATTTGGGCCAGGACCCTTATCATCATTCGGCTCCGTGTTTTTCTTCGGTGCCTTCGATGGGTCCTTGTCATATTTTGGCTTTGACGGCTTGTCCGGTTTATCGCCCTTGCCGCCTGGTTTAGTCGGCTTATCAGGCTTTGACGGATTCGATGGCTTCGATGGTGTCTTCTGAGGAGTAATATTCATTATTTCCTCAACATTTGTTGGCTGATAGCCACATTCCGTGCGATAAGACACCTCAACCTTGCCAGTTCCCTTAATCGTAAATACATACGTCAAGAATGTACCAGTGTGGTCAGGGGTCTCCATCACGATAACATCTGGAATACCATCGACCGTATATGGATTCATATACATCTGGTCATCCAAATTATTACCATCAGTCACCTTTACTTCAGCAGAATCCAACATCTTGAAAAATGCATTCAAAGTCTCTGTATAAAGTTCTGGGTTTTTCCTAAATATTTCTTTCGAAGCATTTATGGTTTTTGCCCAATCACCTTTGCAGGACTCATAAAATTCTCCAAGATAGCGAGTACCAAGATTAGCATCGGCCCAAGCCATAGCCGCAGGACCAAGTGCTGGGTCATTTCTGAGCCTTTCACGGAAATCCGTATCATACTCAGTAGCTGTCAAATTCCCTGGATTCGGTCCAAAGTTAAAATCATTGGATTCATCCTGGTCATTCTGAAGTAACGTATTATAGAACGTCCATTCTACATCAGAAGCAACGTCCGAACTTGCCTCTACTCCTTCATCAGAAGCCTCAGCAACCACATTACCCCTTGATGCAAATACTCCATCCGAACTCCAGTCCAACCCTGTAGCAAGTGTAGTAGTCAGCAATAATGCCATTATAGCTACAGCTAACCACCCAAGACCTTTGTGAGTCTTTCTCTGGCTATCCGTATCGTCCATCTCCAGATACAGGAATTTCAGATAATCATAAACCATTAAGAATACTGCGATAATCGCAGTGAACAAAGGTACGAGGTTGACCAAAGATGCAACCAGCGGTATACCAATAATACTAGCAAAAGCATAGGCCGGAGCCTTCATCACCAAGCAAAATAGAATTACAAGGATGATAAAAGGCACCATCTCGACCCAGCGACCACCATCAGCTATCCACCAGTTGGTCAGCCACACAGCAAGTCCTATTAGGACTACCATGAAAATCGGCGCGAGGAATACTGTTCCTTCAAGATAATTACCTGAAAAATAATTAATAGCACCGACTATCAAGCCGACAACTACAGCGATAGCGTATTTATCGCTAAGCCCCAGTTCCGAGAATTCCTCGACACCTACGACTAGCCTTTTAGCAGTAACGACCAAAGCCGCAATCACTACGGCAAGTATTATACTCATAAGTAACATAGGGCATTTCCTCCTTTTTTAAATATTTTTATTTTAAATCCGGAGGACAACGCCCCCGGTTATTATGGGGAGTTGTGCGGGTAGCACTCAGATTCCATTTGAAATCTGAGATGATTTGGTTGTTAAATTTCGTCGTTGTTTTAAAAAACACACCCTAAAACTCAGACTACCTACATTGTATCACACTTTAGCTTTTTTGTCAATACTTATACCTCCATTTTTTAATCTTATCAAGTTTATGCTTATCCTCGTTTTTAAGTCATGTAAAAACCCAGCCATCGGCTGGGTTTTGAAAGAAGCGCGAGACTATGGAACGAACTTTTTTATCTCATCATCCGAAAGAATATGATCAATCTGTCCGTCCTCATACCAGACCCAGATAGGATCATAAACTCCATTGGATATCTGCTTAGCCGCCCATACATCTGAAGTAAGGCCCCAGGTTCTTGTAGCCGCCTGCCAGAATTTGAAAGCATATCCTGCTCCGTTTCTGTAGCAAGCGCCACTGATTGGTTTTGCTTCAGTATTCTCAGTCTTAGCAGGCTCGGGAGCTGGCTCCGACTTTGGTTCCGGTTCTGGTCCAGGTTTTGGTTCAGGCTTATCACCGAAAACCTCCTTCTCCAGTTTACAGATTCGATCTTCATGATCATGAAGATCGGTTTTGCATTCCTTCGCCGCTTCCGCCAAAGTACGGCAGATTTCCGTCAGCTTTGCAACGGTCATTTTTTCTGCCTTTGCCTTTGGTTCAGCTTTTACCTCTGTCTTTGGCTCAGCCTTGACTTCCACCTTCGGTTCAGTTTTTACTTCCACCTTAGGTGCTGCCTTAGCTGCTTCTTCCTTTTCTTTTCTGCGTGTAGTTTTGCTCATTTTTTTATCCCCTTTCCATGTACAGCGCAGATGTAACGAACGAAATAGTAAATCACACTTCCATGTGATTGCTAAATCCTCCCAATTATAGCATACTTATTCAAAATTGTCAATACTTACAACACATTTCACTAAAAATAACCACAAGTGGTTATTTTTACTTTCTTTGGTGCGGGTGAGGGTAGTCGAA
>CAMKOP010000011.1 GCA_946414465.1 uncultured Candidatus Saccharibacteria bacterium
AGTCCCTCCCGGTGTACCAAATATATTTATTTGTAGCCCGAAACGGAAACCCTTTCCGGCCGGGCATACCAAGAAAAAATATGCCCCTTAGGGCTATATTTTTATTCATCAACCTCAAAATTATTTATTATCACTAATCATTCTCTTTTTAAATACAATAATTGACAATAGTATAATTGCTATAAAATAAATTAAAAATACTACTATATCGGCAGGCGTTAAATTACTAAAATCGTTATGCAATGTGCCTTGTATGATATTTAAGCATGCTTCAAATGGCAATATTTCACATATAATTTCGAAAACGCCACCGATTGAATCTTTAGGAAAATACATACCACTTGTAAAACATACTAATTGAACAACTATGCTTCCTAGACCGCCAGTTCCTTTTTCACTAACTAGACTTCCGATGAGTATTCCTAACGATATAAAGAATATAGAAATAACCATAGATACTAATATAGTCAGTATTATGCTTACACTAAATTCTAGCCCCATGATAACAGCGACTAAGAAGAACAATACATTTTGGATTAATACTATTGGCAATAGTGATAATATATATCCTAAAATATAATCACTTGGTTTCATCGGTGATGTTCCAAGTCTAATTAGAAATGATGAAGTTCTATCCTTTGCAACTAATGTTGCAGTAAACAATGTAATAAATGAAAAGCCAAATAAAATTATTGATGGAGTAAAGTTTTCTAACTTGTAATTATCTGCTGGAATATCAAATTGTTTAAAAATAAATAATAAGAATAATGGTAAAACAATTTCAAATACTAGGCTTAAAGGATCTCTAATTAATTCCTTAAAGTTTCTCTTTGCAAAATTTATCATTCTCATTATCGTTCACCTCCAGTTGCAATTGATACAAAAGCATCTTCAAAGTTTTTAGTTTTAGTCTTTTTAATTAATTCTTTTGATGTGCCAATATCGACAAGACTACCATTTGCCATTACGCCAATTCTATCTGATAAGCTTTCGGCTTCTTCCATATAATGAGTTGTTAAAATAATAGTAATTTTACCTTTTAATCCTTCAATTACTTTCCATAATTCTTTTCTCGCAATAACATCTAATCCTAAGGTTGGCTCATCTAAGAATAATATTTTTGGATCATTTATTAAACTAATAGCAATAGATACTTTTCTTTGCCAACCACCTGATAAAGTTTTTGCTCTTTTAGTTAATACTTCACCAAGTTTAAACTCTTTAATCAATTCATTTATTTTACTATCTTTATCTTTTATCTGATAAACTCCTGCCATAAACTCTAAATTTTCTTTAACTGTTAGATTTGGGGCAATAGCAGTTTCTTGGGGTGATACATTTAAGATTTCTTTTATTTTGAATATGTCCTTTTTCATATTCATGTTTTCTATCATGATATCACCTGAAGTCGGAAGAATTAGTCCTGATAACATTTTAATGGTAGTTGTTTTACCAGCACCATTTACTCCTAAAAGCGCAAATAATTCACCTTGTTTAATTTTCAAATCTATTTCATTCACTGCAACTTTATCTTTAAATTTTTTTGTTAGTTTTTTTGTTTCTATTGCAGCCATTATTTTTTACCTCCCTTTGAAAACACTTTATCAGACAAATCCTCAATTGCGTCCGCTTTTAATAAAGCTATCCCTTTTTGTTTATCACAAAGCACGATGACAGAATCACCTGGTTTAATATCAAACATATCTCTTGCTTCTTTTGGTATTACTATTTGTCCCTTTTCGCCAACTTTAGCAATGCCTACAAACTTATCTTTCATATGTTTCTCCTTTTAGTATAACAAGTTATACTTTTCATACTATATTATATTCCTATCAATCTTAAAAGTCAACTTACGGAAAGTTTGGAAAATTATTTCCTACGAGCTAAATCTTCCTTTAACATAGTTGCAACTTCTTTCACTAGGGTGTACCACTTAAGAATTAAGCCAACTCCCAGGCCTATTTTTATTTGCTCCGAATCGGTTCGAGCAAATTCAAATTGTTCTTTCAATTCTGGATATTTTGGCAATAGGAATGAGGTATTTAACATGAGTAAATTGTGTGATTCGATTCGACAATCTAAGATCTGCGTCAAAGTCGAAAAACTCTAATCTTTCTTTGCCCACACGACACAAAACAGCACACTAATACTCACAACCAACCCAACAATAGTTATAGTGTAGTCTAAAATAGCTTTCTCTTTTTCAACTCCAGCGCCAAATACCCCAGTAGCTGGTACCACAATATCAATCTTTTCCCAAATTGCATATAATGTATATCCATCACTTCCATCATAAGCATCCCCAGCTTTTAATGAAATTCCCGTTCCATCACTTCTAGTGTTCCAACCAACAAATACATACCCATCTCGAGTGGGGGTATTATTATCTACAACATAGGTTTGGCCATATTTAACAACAATAGGGCGTGCGTCAGTTTCTCCACCGTTACCATTATATTCCGCTGTTGACAAACCTGCCGCTTTCAGATAAAAAGCAATCGTACCATCATTATTCTTGTAGGCGGTAAATACCGTTGGGTTATCCGTATCATCAAACCTATCATCTGCGTTGTCATTATACCAACCATCAATACCTCTAATACCAGCAATGCTTATATTGTCCAAGTTAATTGTATTATCGGAAGTGTTTTCAGAGTCATCAGCCCTAGCATAAGAAAAATCATCTCCCGCTTCCCCAGCTTTATTATCATATATTTTCGATTTATCATCTATAGTTATGCTAGAAAAAACATCGACATTGTCAAAGACAGCAATTCCTCCACCAGTAGTTGCTGCTGTGTTATTTCTAATAATAGTATTTTCCAGAATCAGAGATGGATTATAACCCGTATAATATCCTCTTACAAATATTCCTCCTCCACGAGCACCGGTAGAGATATTGTTGCTAATTTCGGAATTCTTGATAGTCAAGCTACCCGCAATGCAATTTGCGCCTACCCCAGAGCTAGTACCAACATTGTTGCTGATTATTGAGTCTTCAATCAACACATCCGCATCCCCTGCAATGTAAAATGACGAGCCACTAGTTACATTGTTGTTGTGGACATTCAAGTTTTTAGTTACATAATCGGCTCCTTGCACATAAGCCAATCCACCAGAACCTATTTCGTTTTCATAAATCTCCACATTCTCCAGATACACATTTGTTACTCCTTTACCCCCATTAGCAGCATCAGCAATAGCTCCCCCAGTTCTTGCCACATTTTCTCTAAATATCACATTTCTAATAGTTATAGGGTTTTCTTCGGGCGCACGCCATTGTTCTAACCATATCGTTCCCATACTTTGACCTGTAGTTGCAAGTCCAATGTTCTTTTCAAACACCGTATCCTCTATCAAAATACCATAGCCATCAACCTTAGATTGGAAATCCAATGCCGAACCATCATTCCCGCTCATATTATGTCTAAACACTGTATTTTTGATAATCACATTACATCTATAAAGCATCGCTACTCCACCATTGCCCTGGGCGTAGTTATCCTCAAATAGCGTATTATCATGAAAAACGACAGAGGATAAATTCGATGCATAGATTGCTCCTGCATTTGACGCACCTGTTGTTCCGACTCCACCTACATTGTTTACAAATTGAGAGTTGGATATTTCTAGCGTCCCCCCGGTTAAATAAAAAGCACCCCCATGCGTCTTGCTTCCGTTATGGTTAACCAAAGAGTTGGCTATTATAGTGCTCCCAGTTCCTTTTAAAACAGACCCCGTGACAGACGACCAGTTATTAGTAATCGTCGCTTGATTTATCTTTAGGCTACCATTATTAGTTATCAAAGATACTGTAGCTAATAGATCGTCACTTGTATTGATAGTCGGAACTCTTATATAACCTTTATTCTCCGGCTGTGTATAGTATCTGTTCTCGTAATCCATAGCCCAATTTGGCGCGCCACCATCTATCGTCAAATTATTGATTTCTAGATTACCAGTCGAAACAATAGAAAACAATCCTTTAAGATAAGAAGAGTCTCTCTTGATAGTATGATTATTGCCCTCAATTACTACATTACTAGAAATTGACAAGCTTTCGGTAAAATTAAAATCAGAATTAATGCTTATTTCGCTTTCTCCGCTACTGATAGCTATTTTTAGTTCTTCAAAAGTATTCACAGGTACCGCTTCAGCATTTACTGATTGCGATAATAGTATAGGAACAAACATCAAAAATGAAGAAAACAGTATTTTATTTGTAACCATAATTATATGCGCCTTCATTATACTTATGATTATAACAATGCACGTTAATAAAAACAAGTCACCTATTCATGATAATAAAAGGAAAAACAAGCAAGATGGATAGTTTCCGCCCATCAAATTACTCTTCAGCATAGTTGTAACCTCTTTCACTATCATTCATGTCTAGAAACTGTCTCTCTTCTTGTGATAACTCGAAGTAATTTTGGCTTTTAGATAATCCTAATTGGCCAAGTCGTTTGTTTCTTTCTTCACCATTCTTTAGCCACTCCTGACTACCTAGTTTTCCTAGATCATCCATAAGTATATTATACATTAAAAAAATCTCCTAATTTTGTAAGAGTTGAAAATTTAAATTTTGAAAAACTGTCCACCGTCAAAATAATATAATAGAAATGATGTAGAAAAAATTATTTTATGTTTCAGAACAGACACTTTTAGGATTTTACAGATATAGCTTTTTCTCTATATATACGGTATAATGGCATCACGCGCCCGTAGCTCAGTTGGATAGAGCGTCAGTTTCCGGAACTGAAGGTCACACGTTCAAATCGTGCCGGGCGTACCACTAAATATGATATAATATATATACGGTACCGTAGCTCAGTTGGTTAGAGCGTGGGACTCATAAGCCCAAGGTCACTGGTTCGATCCCAGTCGGTACTACCAGATTACGAATAAAAATCCAGAGCTTGCTTTGGATTTTTTGATTAATCGCAGTAGCACCACTTTTAATCGTGGAACGACTAAAAGTTTACTACCAAATATGCTATAATAAATCTATGAATAAAAAACAAGGTTTTACTATCCTAGAAGTTATCGTCGTCGGAGTTTTTGTCACCCTTCTTTTCATTTTCTTTTTCATTCAGAAATCCAATATCGATGCTATGGATCGCGATGAAAAACGCAAGACCGCTATCAATGCCATGTATTACGCACTCGAAGAAAGCTTCTACAAAGAACATAACTACTACCCCGAGCAAATCTCCGAAGAAAACATCAAAGTCATCGACCCCGCTCTTTGGACCGATCCTTTCGGTATCAATCTCGGCAACACTGGCAGCTCTTATTCATATAATCCAGCCAACTGCAAAGACGGTAAATGCAAAGAATATACACTAAAAGCCGACCTAGAAAAAGAAGACACTTACGTCAAATACAACCGCAATTAAAATAACCAGCCTGAGCTGGTTATTTTTAAGCATTTTCTTTATCGTTCCTTCTATGCCTCTTTTTAGCATCTGTAATCATTTTTGAAATTGCTTTCATATCTTCAGGCGTAATATCCGAATATTTAAATGTATAAGTCGTTTCATCACCTACCGTTGCGAGACGTAAAGTCCCATAATGAAAAATTCTTGGCATAATACCATCTTGATGGAAACTTACATCTTCCACACCAGTCAAATCAATTGCATTTACCGACGAAGAGACCAATGATGTCATCAACAGCTGTATCACTCTTTGATTCGTAATAAACAATCTATTACCTCGATATGTTTTAAGCGCCACAATCCTAATCACAATCACCGACGCAAATAATGCAAATAACATAATAAACAAAAATTTCTTACCCATCTCATCAATCATAGATTGACCAAGCAGCACCAATAAGAACCCCAAAAGTATTATTATTACACCAATACCAGTGCCAGCCATAATCAACATCAAACAAACGCTAGCTCGTTTAAAAGCATACTCCACATACTCATCATCTTCGAGGGTAAGCATTGGAAAATCTTTTTTGCTACGCTCATGGCGTATCTTTGCCAAATTTTCGTCCATAATTAATAGCTCCTTACATATATTATACATTAATTTATGGTTTTTGTAAATACCCACCTCTTAAAATGATGTCATATCTTCGTCCTCTTCTCCTCCTGTAAATGCTTTTTACCTTTTTCAGTTATTACTCTTCCCTTTGGTGTCCGCGCTAGTAACCCCATCTGCATTAAATATGGTTCATAAAAATCCTCAATCGTAGTCGGCTCATCTCCAGTTAACGCCGCAATCGTCGTAAGTCCTACTGGCCTATCACCATAATTCTCATACATTAGATTAAGCATATTTCTATCCGCCGGATCAAGCCCCAAGTAATCAATTTCCATCAGATCTAGTGCATCCCTCGCTATTACCGTATCTATAATTCCATCACCATTTACGTCCGCATAATCTCTCACTCTTTTAAACAAACGGTTCGCAATCCTGGGCGTCAATCTCGATCTAGTCGCCAGAAGTTCTGTCGCCTCTGGTTTAATCTCAGTATTCAAAATCCCCGCCGTCCGCTTGATAATCTGCTCAATTTCTGGCTCCTTATAATACTCCAACCGATGGATTATCCCAAATCTATCTCTAAGCGGTCCCGCCAGAGAGCCAGTCCGCGTCGTTGCTCCTATTACGGTAAAATGTGGTAAATCTAATCTCACACTTCGCGCCGCTGGCCCCTTCCCTATCACAATATCAAGTTTATAATCTTCCATCGCCGAATATAACACTTCTTCCACTGCCCGTCTCAATCTATGTATCTCATCAATAAATAGTACATCTCCATCTTTCAAATTCGTCAAAATTGAAGCCAAATCACCTGCTCTCTCTATCGCTGGCCCAGATGTCACTCTAAGAGAAGCTCCCAATTCATGCGCAATCACTCCGGCCATAGTTGTCTTGCCCAGTCCAGGAGGACCATATAGCAACACATGGTCAAGCGTCGAACCATCATTACGTCTCTTTACCGCTTCTATCGCCAATCGAAGATTATTCTTCAAATGTTCTTGTCCAATATATTCATCAAAACTCACTGGACGAAGCGTTATTTCAATCCGCTCCTCTTCCTTATCATTTGCTCCAGTCGTCGGCTCCACTAACCTCTCTATTGCCATATCTGTATTATATCATGAAATTTAGTTATTTTATGTTAGCACTCTTGACCGCCGTAGGAGATGAGTGAAAAGAAAACTTGTTTTCTTTTCCGAATCGACGCCCGGCGGACAACACTGCCAATTTTAATTGGCAGTGTTGACAAACGAGTGCTAGTGATGTACAATAGAGGTATATTAGCACTCTACATGCACGAGTGCCAACAAATTAAAAGAAAGTGAGGAATAATGAGTAAAATCATCGGTATAGATTTAGGAACTACCAACTCAGCTTTTGCCTACATGGTTGCAGGCAAACCTGAAGTTATTACTAATGCAGAAGGTGATCGCACTACCCCATCGGTAGTTGCCGTTACCAAAAAGGGCGAACGCCTAGTTGGCAAAGTCGCCCAACGACAACGTGTTACTAATCCCAAGAACACTATTTACGGTATCAAACGTCTAATTGGCCGCAAGTTCACCGATAAAGAAGTCAAACATGATCTCGACATCAGCCCATACAAAATAGTCAAAAAGGGCAACGGTGTAGCTGTCGAAATGGATGGCAAAGAATACACTCCAGAAGAAATCAGCGCTATGGTTTTAAGCAAAATCAAAGCCGATGCTGAAGCTTTCCTTGGCGAACCAGTTACTGAAGCTATCATTACTGTCCCAGCCTATTTCGACGATTCACAACGCCAAGCCACCAAAGACGCTGGCAAAATTGCCGGCCTTGAAGTAAAGAGAATTATCAACGAGCCAACCGCTGCCGCTCTAGCTTATGGTCTAGAGTCCAAGAAAGACGAAAAAATTGTCGTCTTCGATCTTGGTGGTGGTACTTTCGATGTATCTATCCTCGAACTCGGCGATGGCGTTTTCGAGGTGATGTCCACCAACGGTGATACCCACCTCGGTGGTGAAGATTTTGATAATATCCTCGTCAACTTCCTCGTCGACGAATTCAAAAAAGAATCTGGTATCGATATCAAAAAAGATGCCGCTGCTATGCAACGCGTTAAAGACGAAGCCGAAAAAGCCAAGAAGGAACTATCGTCCAGTACTTCTACCGATATCAACTTACCATTCCTATCCGCTGACGCTGACGGTCCAAAACATTTCGAATATACTTTAACTCGTGCCAAACTCGAAGAATTAGTGTCCGACCTCTTGGACCGTCTTGAAGAGCCAGTCAGAAAAGCTCTAAAGGATGCCAAACTCGACACCAAAGATATCAACGAGATTGTCATGGTCGGTGGTATGACTCGTATGCCAGCCGTAATTGAAAAGGTTAAATCCATTTTCGGTAAAGACCCGATGCAAGGTGTCAACCCAGACGAAGTCGTTGCCGTCGGTGCCGCTATTCAAGGTGGTGTCCTCCAAGGCGATGTTAAGGATATTCTTCTCCTTGACGTTACTCCATTGACCCTCGGTATTGAAACTATGGGCGGAGTCCGCACTCCATTAATTGACCGTAATACCACCATCCCAACGTCTAAGTCCGAAATCTTCTCTACCGCTTCCGACAATCAACCACAAGTAGAAATACATGTTCTCCAAGGCGAACGCGAATTTGCCGCTGACAACAAATCTCTTGGTAGATTCATTCTTGATGGTATCGCTCCAGCTCCTCGCGGTATCCCACAAATTGAAGTCACTTTTAATCTCGATGCCAACGGCATTTTAAATGTTACCGCTAAAGACAAAGGCACTGGCAAGGAACAATCCATTACCATCCAAAACTCTGGCAATATGAGCAAAGAAGATATTGAAAAAGCTCAGAAAGAAGCCGAAGCTCACGCCGAAGAAGACAAGAAGAAAAAAGATTCTGTCGACGCTCGAAACCACCTAGAAAACACCATCTATCAAGCTGAAAAAATGCCTAACGAATACAAGGATAAAATCAGCGATGAAGACAAAGAAACTATCAAGAGCGCTGTTGAAGAAGCCAAAAAAGTCCTAAACGACACTAACGCTGATAAAGATAAATTTGAAGAAGCCACCAAAGAGCTATCCGATAAAATTATGCCAATCGGCGCCAAGCTCTACCAAGCTGCTTCTGAAGATTCAAAATCAGACGATAAAAAATCTGATGATAGTAAATCCGATGATGAACCAGTCGAAGGCGAAGTTGTCGACAAATAATATAAACAACAATAAATCCTCGGCCTAAACCGAGGATTTATTTTTTTGGCCTTAATTAATACTAGTAGTCAGCCACACATCTCACCGAAGCGCCACTATATCTAAAGTGAGACAAATATCCAGCTATAGACGGCCCACCATTATTTCTTTGGCTAATTGGTGCTATTACGGCATAATCACGATCTGAAGCAACGGTTGTCCCCCAATAATAGCCTTCTATACCACGATAAAGAGCTCCACGTGTATCAATCCAAGTCCCAGCAAACACAAAATTATTAGGATAATTAGACCAAGTCGAATGACTAAACTCAGGGCCACCAGTACCACCCAATGCTTTATCCAATTCACTGTATTCACCTCCAGTATAATACGAAGATGGTAAATGCCAGTTTTTTGGACAAATTGAAGTCATAGCACTCGCAGCATCTTCAGAAGTGGCCAAAGGATCTGTATTTGCCATTGCTGCCGCCCAGGAATAAAGGTTTCCATATCCATACCATTTATAGCCAACCCCTTCAACCCCATCCTTATACTGATCATCAACCGTTAATCCGCCAGGCGAAGCAACTAAACTGTCATCACTTATACGAGAGTTATTATTATTATATCTTGGTACTCGATTTTTGAAATTATTCGAAGAAATGTTATTGTAGTTGTATAAACTGTTGAACTCGGTAGTCCCGAAAGTATTTACCTCTGACTCTGCCAACCCCACAAATGACCCGCCAAATCCTTGTGCTAAACTACTATCAGACGAATTTTCTGACTCTAGACGTAAGTTTTCCATCATCCAACAATGCCCATCTTGCATTTTACCAACCGTATAAGTGTTCTTATCCCTCAAATCCGTCAATGCAGTTACCTGACCAATTTCCATTCCATCACAACCGTCAAAATCTTGCATCATACCCTCACTCTCAGCCCAAATCGCATATAGTTTCGCTTCACGTGTCTCTCCATCAAATGCAAAATCATCATAATCAGCCTTTTCGCTCGGACCATATATTTTGTCCCCACTATCCTTAGTTGCGTTCGGGTTCTTACTCCATCCTACGAAACCATAGCTCGTGCCATCCTCTGCTACCTTCATGTAATTAGGTGCCAATAAATCAATTTTTCCGGAAGTATAATCTCCCCAGTCGCTATACGCTCCTTCCATAGTCCCAGCAGTAGCACCATTCCCATCAAAAGAAATTATATATGGGTTATGAGCGTACACGGTTATTACCTCTCCACCAAATCTCCCTTTGTTTCTCTCTATGTAAGTCTTCACATCACTTTCAGTACGAAATTCTAACACTCTTCCAGAATCGTTAATAAACCAATGCTCAAATGATTCAACCTCTGGAGTATTATATGTACCTTCCGTCAACGTGGGTGTACACACCGAAATCTCTGACATACCATCCCTCTGATCATTATATACCGGGTAAATCTTGGCCCAAATGCCATAATCATAAGGAGCTACAGGTGCACCAAATAAGTCGTAGGCTATATTTAAATGATCGCCACTCATGTTAAAAGCTTCGCCCATACTCATCAAACCCTCATCTTTTGACAAATAAACAATATAATCAGAACCATTGCTGATATATATATCATTACCTGAACTAGTAAATCCGTAATTGAATTCTATTCTTATTTCATCAGCGCCATCAAACACTGCACTCTCAAATCTAGTTGTTATACCATAAGGACCATTCTGTGTCCCATCATCAGCAATATTATCGCTCTTTACAATCTTATAATCATCTCCTTTGTACATCGTTCTACAATCATTACCATACACTACTCGATTCTTCTCTTCCCCATCAGCAAATTTTAATCCATTTCCATCATACACAACCCCTACTTCATCCTCTTCTACTGGTTCATAATAATCAAAATTAGCCACCGCTACATAATTAATCGTCGCGCCAGTATAAACTCCATAAGGAAGCTCTGGCGTTACATATGTACCATAATAAAATGTGTTTTCATCACCTGCTGGAGTTGCCTCATTTGTTTCCTTCATAAGCGTCGGATTGCTACTATCAGCTGACAAACCGAAAAATACTTCCGAAGTTTGATCGTTTGGAAGCGAAGAAGCTACACCCCAAGTATTATCGCCTAAGCTTTTCTTATCAGCTCCAACAAGACTCATAATCTTTCCGTCACCATCATTTGCCAAATCGCCACCCTCTACGTAAGCGCTCAAATTGTAGCCAACGGTTGTCGCAGTTTCTACAGTTACTTTGTTTGCCGTCATCGCATAAACTGGTTTATCTGTCATTTCAACATTCAAAATAATATCTTCTGTGGAGATAGAAAGCACATCAGTATCGTTATCTACTGCTTCAACATTATCATTACCATAACGTGCTTGCATTGCACTAAAAGAAAACGCTGCCATCACAATCGCAAGCAAAGCCAAACCCTTTGCCAACCATCTACTTCGTCCACCAATTATCTTAATATTATAATGCCTTTTCATCACGACTAATGCCGCAATAAGAATCAACAGTACTACCGCAACTGCACCTACAACTGCTGCCCCATCAGCATTATAATCTGATATAGTTAAAACCCCAGAATCTGGCACCGGTACACCAGGTTCCCCCACATTTACAGTCATTTGGCTCATGACTAATACTCCTCGCTTTTATTATTAATGTCTTCACGCTCTCCACAACACAAAGACTTTATGTTTAATTCTATTTTATCGCATTTTTTTAATATTAACAAGCAATTTTTAAACACAAAATAAACCCAAATAAGCCAATGTCAATGTGTTATAATAGCAATATGAAAATTATCTTTCCCGAGCTTTCCTCTAACCCAATCGCTACAGAAGCTACTAACGAATTTAAAGATATCGAATTCGTCTCCGCCGATTCCCTAGACCAAGCCACCACGATGCTAAAAAACGGTGAAGCTGATTCCATGATTTCAGGCCTTGACCACTCCTCCCGTGATGTTTTGCTTGCTTATAAAGACCACATTCCTCTCAAATCACCTTACTTTTCCAGTTGTTTCATCTGTCAAAACCAAGGCCAAGTTTTTGCCCTCGCTGACGGCGGAGTCAACAAAAATCCAACTCAAGAACAACTTCTCACTATCATCGAAGACACCGCCACTACTTTTCAAACTTACACCAATATTAAGCCCAAAATCGCTCTACTCTCTTATTCCACCCACGGCTCCGGTGGCAAAAACCCTGATCTTACTAAATACCAATTCTGTCTTGGCCAAATCAAATCCAATCATCCCGACTGGCTCATCGATGGCGAGCTCCAACTCGACGCCGCCATCAACCCTACCATCGCTGAGAAAAAAGCCCCAAGCAGCCCTTTAAAAGGCGAGGCCAACATCCTCATCACACCCGACCTAAACTCTGGTAACATTCTTTACAAATCTCTCGAACAATTCGGCGGCTTTACTATCGCTGGCCCCATCATTCAAGGCTTTGAAGTCCCTCTCGCCGATCTTTCTCGCGGTAGCACAGTAAACGATACTATATTAACCATAAAAGTTCTAAGGAGCCTCCTATGAAATATTTTGGCACCGACGGCATCCGTCAACCAGCCGACAAGTTCAGACAGGATTTCATCATGTCTATCATCGAAGGACTTGTCAATTATTCAAGCAATAATATTAAGGTATTTATCGCCGGCGATACCCGCGAATCCACCGAATGGATTCTCGCCGACCTCGAAACCGCCCTCGAAACCTTCGGTATAGAATACAGCAATGCTGGTATACTCCCTACCCCAGCTATTAATTACTGTTTTTACGAAATGGGGTTCGATTTCGCCATCGATGTCACCGCTTCTCACAACCCCTACACCGACAACGGTATCAAAATCTTCGAACGCGGTGAAAAAAGCGGTCAAAAACTTAGCCAAAAAGGTTGCGAAATCATCGAAAAAGCTCTCAATTCACAAAAACCTTATACTGCTATCACTCCTAGCCTACGTGAATCTATTCACGAAGACGCTCTCGACCTCTACAAAAAACATCTTCTAAATTACATCGATAGCTGCAACTTCAAAGGTCTCAAAATCGGTCTCGACTGTGCCAACGGTGCCACTAGCGTTATCAATAAAACCCTCTTTGAGCAACTCGGCGCCAAAGTCAAACTCATCCATTCCGACACCAAATATAATACCAAGATTAATCAAAAATGTGGAAGCACCCATCTCAAATCACTCCAGACTCTAGTTACCAAAAATCACCTCAACTTTGGTATTGCTTATGATGGCGATGGTGATCGTTGTATGCTTATCAACGAAATCGGAGAAGAAATCGATGGAGACTTTATTCTTGCCATTTTAGCTGAATACCTCAAACTCAAAACCATCGCTACTACCGTTATGGTCAACCAAGGTTTACTCAACTGGACTAAGAAAAAGGGTATTAATGTCGAAGTTACCGCAGTCGGAGACGCCAATGTCAAATCCGCCATGGATAAAAAACATATCAAACTAGGTGGTGAACAATCTGGCCACATCATTCTACCAGGCGAACCAACCGGTGACGGAATACTAACCTCTCTCATGATTACCAAAATCCTCAGTGAAGAATCCAAAACCCTCGGAGAATTAACCAGTAACATCACCAAATTCCCCCAAGTTATTGTCAATTTACCCGCCACTTCTGAACAAAAAAAGGCTCTCTCCTCCAAAACATCCGCTCAAAAACTTCTTGCAGAATACAGCGACAAACTTAGTTTCGCTTCTGGTCGTCTTCTCGTCCGTCCTTCCGGCACCGAATCCCTCATCCGCATTACCATGTGGGGAAACGATGAAAAAACCATCACCGCTCTAGCCAATGAGCTCAAAGACAAATTAGGAGAAGTATTATGAAAATCCAAGTCAAAACCCTGCACAAATATGACGAAAAGACCGCAAATCGCATCAGAGAATTGCTCATTCAGTTATCCCGCAGCGGCAAAGATCGTGGCGAAATCCCCAAAGAATGGTTCGACGACCTCATCAGCTCACCTTATCACGATATGCTCGTCGTTTACGCTGACAATCAGGAAATCATCGGCATCGCCACTCTATCTATTATAATGGGGCCAATTGTTAGAAAAATCGCTTATCTTGAAGATTTTGTAGTCGATTCTGAGCTACGTGGCCACGGTGTCGGTTCTATTCTTTGGGACGCTATGCTCAGCTGGGCCAAAGGGAAAGGCTGCTCTGAACTCTGTTTCACCTCTGGTCACGGCCGCGAAGCCGCCCAACAATTCTACCTGAATAAAGGTGCCGAAATCTACGACACCAACTATTTCCGCAAACCTATCGCTTAAGTGCCTTTTTATCAACTATCGCCATCAGTATTATTGGTAACAGGTAAATATGCAGGGCATTAGGTAGTCCCGCAAAGAAACAAAGCGATATCAAATACGCTACAACTAACGCCAAAATCCCACCAGACAACTGACTCCTAATTACTGTTCTTATTATCAAGATCAAAGACAGAATCATCAAAACCACCCCAACAATGCCTGTTTCAAGCAGTAAACTCGCATATTGGTTTTGTACGATTTCTTTCGGAGAACTAGTCAGTCCATTCACATACAAAGCCTGCCCTGCACCACCAAGCCCCACCCCAAATAGCATCGTAATAAAATCTTTCGACCACACCTCAAGCGCCGCCCCTGTTAATTTTACTCTCGTATCTGTAGATTCCGCTACATAGCCATTAAATGCTGACTTTTCCGGCAGAGAACTATCCTCCACCCCTGTTATTTCTAATTCAGGCGCGTAAGTTTCCTCCGAAACTGGCTCCCCTTCCCTGATGTCAATCACCCCTAATGACAGGTGATTTAACACCTTAGCCACACCTGTTTTATAGGTGTCACTCGTCGGCGAAACCTCCGCCATCAACCCCTGTAAATTCAAAGCAAATAGGAAAGAGAGAACTACCACCCCCCACACCAATCCAACTCGCTTCGCAATATTTTTCCGCATTTTCTTTTCCCGCACCAACACATACGCCGTCATAAATACCAATCCCACTACTAGGGAATAGACCGCCCCCCGCGAAAACGTCAAAAACAACGTCGTAACGATTACGACAAAGCAAAAGAGCAGAATTTTAGAATATAAAGAGCGCGAACCGACAGTGTTTTTAACAGCAGTCACGGACGAGCGACGAAACTGCAATTTTGGAGCGAGTCCGCCTGACCTGTTGTTAAAAATACGATCGCGTGAGCGCTCCCATTCTAAAATCCTGCTCTTTTGCTTTGTCACTAGTAGCCACGCCGCTATTATCGCTGGTGCGAGCAGCAAATTTCCCATAAACTGCGGTTCTATCGCGAATCCATTCGGATGCGGAAACCCAAACATACCGTACGTACACCCCTCACACATCAGGGAATACTCCTTAGATACCCCAACTAAATCCAATATGCATTGCAATACACACCAAAAGCACACCACCAAACTCGCCCCAAAAAACCATCGCCAAAGCTTCCGTCGAAATTCAGAATCAAATAGCCCCCTTAAGCTCCACACCGCATACCCTGCAAAATAAAGTAACCACAAAATCCCAACCACCAACAAACCTCTGATAAAATTCAGCGACCAAAATATCGTTACAGAGAGCCACAGAGGGAAGAGTAACCACAGCCATTTTTTCTTAATGTCGCAAAATAACAATTTTTTCCGCACCATCAAGATAAATGCCACTAAATTAAATAAAACTAACCATAGCAGAGGTAGGGAAAGCTCAAAGTTCATCGATCCAGTCGCACCCAAACTAATTATAGGGAAATACGAAAAAAACAGCAAAAAAGGCGCAATAATCACCAAAAACTTAAAAAATTTACTCAACTTTTTCATTTACAAACGCCTTAATTCCTTGATCAAATCTCTCCATCGCAAATTTATCTGCCGACTCGGCCACTTTTTTACGATTAAATTTCATTTTTTCAAACCTAGAAATTGCATCAGCCAGAGAACTAGTCGTCTGCTTTTTAAACAAAACCCCATTTTTGCCATCTACCACATAATCAAGTGCACCACCTTCACCATAAGCAATCACTGGGCAACCCGCCGAAAGTGCTTCCACTGGCGCAATTCCAAAAGGCTCCAAACTAGGGAAAATATAGCCTCTCGCTTGTCCTAGATAAAATGCTAATTCATCCTTACTCATCAACGGTAAAAATTTCACATAGTCCGAACCATCAGCAAGCTTCACCAAATCATCATGCAAAGGCCCTTCGCCAATCACCAGCAAAGGTCGTTTCGCCTTTATGCACCCCTGAATTGCAATATCTAGCCTCTTCCAGTTAACTTGACGAGAAGTAGTAATATATGTTTTAGTTATATCAAAGTTTTCCACAACCTGTGTAGAACCACTCTCTTGACTTTTTCCAAAATTATTGTTTCCCTTGTCACATGCCTCCACTTGACTTTTCTTAAATTTATTGTTTCCCTGCTTAAATACCCCTGTTTCTACCGGCGGGTGAATTACTATTGCTTCCCTGCCATAATATTTTTTAATCTGGGCCTTAGCATAGTCCGAAATTGTTACATAATAATCCGGCCTCTGTGCCGCTTTATAGTCTGCTTTTTTTAATGGCTTTACTAATAACTTAAAAAAGAACCTCACCACCGGATTCAACACTCCAAATCCAGGGTTTTTTACATAGGTATCATACATTTGCCAATAATACTGCGTCGGCACATGGCAATAAGAAATGTGAATTCCATGTGGGTTTTTCACATTTTTCTTGCCCTTTTCGTGAAGCCATTTCCCTGACTTCACAGATTTCGCCTCTGCCCCTGTTACCGAAATAATCAAATCATACTCCGACAGATCAAGATGTGAAAAATACCACTGTCTTAGTGGTCCCAAAACTCTCCGAAGACACGTCGGAAACATCTGAAGCCATCCAGTTCGCACTTCAGCCCCATCAAACCAATCAATTCCCTTCTTATTATACTTCGAAGTAAAGATCGGCGCCTTCGGATACAAATGATGCAACTCTAGCAAAACCTTCTCTGCTCCACCCACATTTGTTAGCCAATCACAAACTAGTGCAACTTTCACTTAGCGCCCTCTCCTCGTAAAACCACTGCAATCGTCTTAAAGAAGATCGAAAGATCTAACCCAAGCGACCAATTTCTCACATAATAAATATCAAGAGCTCTTCTCTCTTCAAACGAAATATCTCGTCGTCCCGATACTTGCGCAAAACCAGTTAAACCCGATTTTACAGTCAGGAGCAACGACCTGTCACCATACGATCTCAACTCCTCCGGTTTCAAAGCCCTCGGCCCAATCAAAGAAATATCCCCTTTCAGAATATTAAATAGTTGCGGCAGCTCGTCAATCGAAGTTCTCCGAATAAATCGTCCTACTTTTGTAATTCGCGGATCATTTTTCATATAATCTCCATTTTTACGGTATTTCTTCACTAATTCCGGTTTACCCATTAATACAAAAGCCTTTTCTGCCGGCATACCCGAATACTCAGGTTTCATCGAACGAAACTTATAACACTTAAATTTACGATTGTATTGTGTCAATCTCTCATCCGAATAGATCGCCGAATGTCTAAAATCTGATAACTTCAATACAATCCAAGTGATTAACATCGGAATTGCCGTAATAATAATCGCCACCAACGAAAAAACAATATCAAACGTTCGCTTAATTACCGCAAATCCACCCGAAAGTG
The DNA here is from genome assembly GCA_946414465.1 of uncultured Candidatus Saccharibacteria bacterium. GTDB lineage: Bacteria > Patescibacteriota > Saccharimonadia > Saccharimonadales > Saccharimonadaceae > Nanosyncoccus. Next base: position 17,896 of record CAMKOP010000011.1, read on the forward strand.
GCGTAACCATCACCATTACTGCAGGCGTATTCCCAATTAATTCCAATTCACCAAAATGCGACGAAAGCGCTGTTTCCGAAGGTACAAAATAATATTCGAGGTGCCTCAGCACCGCCTGACGATATACATATTCTGTAGACTTCTCATCCGTCTGGAAAATCACATCTGCTCGTGCCTTCCTAAGAGCATCCTTAAGCGACGAGTATTGATGTGTTTTTAAATCCCCAGGAATAAATCTTTTTGCCGAAACAATACCCGCTAACCTATAACCAGACTCTGGCGTCGATGAAATATAATCCGCTAAATACCCTGTGTTTTTATGATTCCCTATTATAATCGCTCGTTTCACTGCATAATCACTCCTAAAAATCATCCTTACAATAAATCTCACCACAATCCGTTCTAGTAGCAAAAATACAAACGACAAAAGCATCGCTGTCACTGCCATCACCCTCACTGGAAACAAATTTTCTCCTACAAAGAAATCATAAACAATCAACGCCGCCACCGAAAGCACCGCCGCAAGAAATAATCTTCCCCGCTCCGGCATCCTAGTTTTTCCTAGAAAAATCGACTTACGATAAAGACCCAACGCCGCCAAAATAATCAACATTATTGGCACTAAAAACACTACTGTTTTTGTAAATTCAAAAAACTGTGATTCAAACGTAAAAGGCCTAGGATCAATTTTTACTCGAATATAATATGCCATCGCAAACGACAGCAAAAGCGCCAATGCATCACCAATAATCAGACAGAGACGCAGTATAAAATCGGATTTCTTCCGCATACATCTATTATACCATAAACACTGAGGTTATTCCACTGTAACGGACTTCGCGAGATTTCGCGGCTGATCCACATTATACCCTTTATCTACTGTTATATAATACGCCAAAAGTTGCATAACCAAATTCATCAAAAGAGGAGCAAACAATTTCAAAGTTGTTGTAATTTTTACAACACTTTCCACTGGTAAGTCAAAATCATCACTATTCGTCACTACGATCATATGGCCACCACGCGCCAATACTTCTTGTACATTCGACACCGATTTTTCCAATAGCGGTCCTTCCGGTACTAATGCCACTTCAAAGAATCTATCATCAACTAACGCTAGCGGCCCATGCTTCAATTCTCCAAACGCATAAGCGTTCGCATCTGTATAAGAAACTTCTTTCAATTTTAGTGCGCCCTCCATCGCTGCTGGATAAGCCGTATCTCGCCCTAAATAAATAGCGTGTTCGTATTTTGCATAATCTTTTGCAATCTTCTTCACTATCGTAATATTTTCATCTAATACTTTCCTGATTTCTTCTGGTAATTTCGCAATTTCCTTGATATATGGCGCCAAAATCGAACTCTTTACACCCTTTGCTTGCGCAATAGTGAGACCAAACATTACCATTGCAATCACTTGCGAAGTAAACGCTTTAGTTGATGCCACCGAAATCTCTGGCCCCACATGTACATAAGTGCCCCCATCAACTTCTCGTGCAATCGTCGAGCCAATCGCATTTACAATTCCAATTGTTTTCACTCCTTGTTTTTTAATTTCACGAAGACATGCCAATGTATCTGCTGTTTCACCAGATTGCGACACAATTAAAGCTACCGAATCTTCTGGAATATATGCATCACGATAACGATATTCTGACGCAATCACTGTTTCAATCGTAATCTCAGGTGCAAATTTCTCAATATAGTATCCTGCCAAAAGTCCAGCATGATATGCCGTTCCACACCCAACAATAATCAAATGTTTAATTTTACGAAGTTCTGCTTCCGACAAACCAGGCCCACCAAGTCTTACCGTTCCATATTCCGCATTCACCCGACCTCTCAAAGTCTCCCGCAGAGAATCCGGTTGTTCCATAATTTCTTTCAACAAGAAATGATCATATCCACCTTTTTGGATCGCTGCCAAGTTAGTCTCAATCTCTTCTACCTTTGCCGAAACCGGTTCTGCATTCAAAGTTTTGATTTCTATACTGTTCTTAGTGAGAAGCGCCACTTCCCCATCATTCAGATATATCGCTCGTTTCGTATGCCCCACTAACGCCGATGCATCTGATGCTACCAAAGTCTCATTATTCCCTACCCCTATTACTAACGGCGAGCCACTCCTTGCTACTACCAATTCATTCGGCTCTAACACCGACACCACCGCAATTCCATAAGTTCCCTTCACCAATTTCAAAGCCTGCACTACCGCATTTACAAGCGGATGCTTTCCGTCCTTATAAAACGAATTCACCAATGCAGCCAATACTTCAGTATCAGTCTCTGACTTAAAATCATGCTCCTTTAGCTCTGCTTTTAATTCCTTATAGTTCTCAATAATCCCATTGTGTACCAAATAAATCGATCCAGCCTGATGAGGATGTGCATTTTTTTCAGACGGTTCACCATGTGTCGCCCATCGCGTATGCCCAATCCCTATATGATCATCGCATTTTTTCTTCGCTAGCTTTTTTTCAAGTTCTACAATTTTACCCTTTGCTCGAATCAGTGTAGCTTTTCCTTTTTCTGATACCGTCACAATACCAGCCGAATCATATCCACGATATTCTAGCCTTTTCAGTCCTGACACCAAAAAATCTTGTGCCTTCTTATCTCCTACATATCCCACAATCCCACACATAAACCTCCTTTATTAGATACCTAAATTATAACACGAACCAGTAAAATCAACTCCCTTTTTATAATCATTCTAACCATAACCAACTAGTGTTATAATTTAACCATGGACAATGAACTCACTATTTTTATTCTCGGTCAAGCTTTTGGTATTCTCGCACTTATTTGCACAGTCGTTAGCATGCAGCTCAAGAAAAAACGCCAGTTAATGGTTCTTCAAACCGCATCCGAAGCTTTCATCGTCGCCCAGTATCTTGTCAAAGGTGCTATCACCGGTTCGTTTATGGCCATGGTTAGTTTTATCCGCGACATCATCTTCACAAAATACGACAAGAAACGCACCCCACTCTGGGTCCTACTCGTCATTTATGCCATTATGACAATTCTCACTATCATAAGTTGGGCTGGCCCATTATCACTTTTGCCCTACGTTGGCTCTCTCATTTACGCTTGGTCTCTATGGTACGGCAAAACCAAATGGATCCGCCTCGGCAACGCCGTCGGTAACTCACCGTATCTCATTTATACAATCGTTACCGGCAATTACGCACTCTTCATTATGACCTTGCTAGAAGTAATTTCCTCTGCAGTCGGTTTTATCCGTCTAGAATTACCCAGTAAAAAGAAAAATACCAAAAAACGCAAATAAAAATACCCCACCAAGTGGGGTATTTTTAAAATTCTTAAGCTGCTTTTTCGCGTAGTTTCTTAAACTTGGATGACTTTTTATCAAGTTCATCAAAGTCTTTTTCAGAAATTTTCTCAGATTTACCCGATTCAATATAATTACGTAATACCCCGACCAACACGAACGGTCTAACAAACACACTGTGCAATATACTCCACATTACTACACCAATAATCGCCGCTACAGACAACATTACGCCCTGTGCAGTTGTAAAGAATTCTGGTACATCTTCACCACTTTCCGCAATCATCCTCGCTAGTTCAGCAAATGCATCCGGAAATGCCATCGTCACTAAATAAGTAATCCCAAAGAACGCACCGCCAATCAGAAGAAATGATAAAATCCCCATACCAAACACTCTGCCTAGATTTTTAGCCAAAGTCTTACCATGCTTAAAGAATAACACCGCCCCCTCCATCGTCGCCTTCACCGAGCTTTCATCTTTACGATAAAACACCCAACCCAAACAACAATCACAAAGATATCTCACGATAGTTTGAATAATACTCGAGATCGTACTACCAATCGTACCACCAGCATCCCCGCCAACACTTTCACCCACCGACGTAATAGCTCTTCCTAACTGATTAAAGATCCCTTTAATCGCACTAGTTACTGCATAGTATGCCGCCACCGTCAAAAATCGTTCCTTCACTATCTTCTTGCCTTCACCATAAACATCTTCTGGCAACTTCCCTTCCGTCACACCTTTCGTCATCATTGCAATTTGACCAGCTTTGAATACATAAGAAATAAAATGTGAAGCAATTGCAATAGCAATTATAGCAATCACCATACCTACGAGTAATCCAATCAACCCATTACCAGATAGTTTATCTGCCACAACAAATCCAGCAGCTGTAAAAACAACTAAAACAATTATGGAACCAAGATCCCACAAAAATCGTCTCAGCGAGAACGTCAACGTCCTCTTATAGATTTCTTTATTATCCATATCCTCCTTTTTTACTTAACCTCATTATATCACCAATTGAAATCCAGCTTTATAAAAACAAAAACACCACCTTTCGACGGGTTCAAGAATTTCTTCATTTGGTAAACAAAAACACACCATTTGTTCTTGGCGTCACCACCCTCCCGATGATAGCTTGCGATGCGGTAATCAGTCTGCGCAATGAGACCGCGCAACTCTTCTTCACGAAAATAGTTATAGAAGCGTTCGACTCCCATGTGATACGGATATTATCATTGATTTTGCAGTCGAAAATCGCATCGAGCTTTATCGCCAAATCTTTGACGAGGTACAAGAAAAATACCTGGATTACAAAGTTAGCATTGCATTAGACGTGGACGCCAGCGATTA
>CAMKOP010000012.1 GCA_946414465.1 uncultured Candidatus Saccharibacteria bacterium
GTGGAAATTTGATTATCAGGGCGGCGAAGGCTACTGATACGGCAGTAGTAATAGTAGGTCATGTAACTAAAGAGGGGACTCTGGCCGGGCCGAAGGTGCTAGAACATTTGGTGGATGTAGTGCTAAATTTTGAAGGTGATAGATATGGCGGATTTAAGACGGTACGGGCGGTAAAAAATAGATTTGGGTCGACCAATGAGGTGGCAATTTTTGAGATGTTAAATTCTGGTTTATCGGAAGTGCAAAATCCGTCGGCAGCGTTATTGGCAGAAAGAACTAATACGGATGGTTCGATAATTCTCGCAACTTTAGAAGGGAATCGGCCAATTTTGGTGGAAATACAGGCACTGGCTACAAAATCAAATTATGGTTATCCAAAAAGAACTGCTTCGGGATTTGATCTAAATAGACTGAATTTGTTGATTGCGGTGCTGGAGCGTCGGACTAAGTTGAAACTATCTGATAAAGATATTTTTGTAAATGTGGTGGGTGGTATGAAATTATCTGATTCAGCGGCGGATTTAGCAGTTTGTATGGCGATTGCATCGGCGGTAGCGGGACGAAAATTGGATGATAAATATGTAGTATTTGGTGAAGTTGGATTAGGTGGTGAGATACGGTCGGCGTTTCGGGCGGATCAGAGGATTGCGGAGGCAAAGAAGCTTGGATTTAAACATGCGATTGGACCAGCGACAATTCGTGATAAATTTGTGGTGCCGGTGAAGGACCTACGCGAAACTTTAATTAGGTATGTAAAATGAAAATTCTAGGAATTGATCCGGGACTGGGTAGATGTGGATTTGGATTGATTGAGATTGGTCAGAAGACAAGAGCTTTGGATTTTGGTGTAGTGACAACAACGGTGGATGCACCGTTGCCAGCGCGCCTTTTAGAATTGTATGATTCGTTGACTGAGGTTTTTGATGAATGTAAGCCAGAAATGGTGGCAGTTGAGAAATTATTTTTTGCGAAGAATATTACGACGGGAATTGCGGTGGCAGAAGCGCGAGGGATTGTACTATTGGTGGCGGAGCAAAAAGGTTTACCGGTATATGAATATACACCAAATGAGATTAAGAAGTCTTTGACTGGGTATGGTGCGGCAACCAAAACACAGATTGAAGAAATGGTACGTGTACATCTCGAACTTGAAAAAAAGCCAAAACCGGATGATGCGGCGGATGCATTGGCGGTAGCAATTACGTGTAGTTTTTTGTATAAAATGGGACAAGATAATAAATATGAGTTTTCTAACAATAGGAGGAAAAAATGATATCACATATAAAGGGCGTGGTGGAAGAGAAATTTGGTGCTAATGGGCTAATTGTGGATGTAAATGGGGTGGGGTACGAGATGATGGTACCGGTGTTAGATTTTGAAAATGTGAATCTGGGTGAAGAAAAAAAGTATTATACTTATCATCAGGTGCGGGAAAATGCGGAAGAGTTATATGGTTTTTCGAGTTTGACAGCGAAGAAACTATTTGAATTATTGATTTCGGTACAAGGAGTGGGGCCGAAGGCAGGAATTGCAATTATGTCACTCGCAGAAGCGGAGGAAGTAAGGAATGCGATTGCAAATGGTGATGTGACGTTTGTGTCAAAAGCTTCTGGTGTAGGTAAAAAATCGGCGGAACGAGTGATTGTAGATCTCAAAGATAAAGTAGGGATTCCGAGTCGGTATGGTACAGTGGAAGTACGTGGAAATGGTGTAAGTGATGGGGAGGTGGATGAAGCGTTGGATGCGTTGATGGCGCTTGGGTTTACACTAAAAGAAGCGACGATGGCGCTGGCTGAAGTGGATAAGAGCTTAACGGTGGAAGAGAGAGTAAGATTAGCACTGAGAAAATAGTTGATTTTTGGTTTTGATTAGAATATAATAGAAGTATAATTAAGGTTATGTTTAAATGAAAAGGATGTTTTTGAAACAAAATGTGATAATCAAGGTAACTATGCTAGCTTTGGTGATGATTGGAAGCGTGGGGTTGGTGGATTCTGTTTCTGCTTCATCCTACACCCTCACCCTCACTTCCTCCGGTTCACAAAGCATAGATATATCAGCCAGTGCAGGTACAGCCATCAGTAGTGATGCTATTAATGTAGCTACTACATGTAGATATGGCTATAACTTTACTATTAATACTTCAGTTAGTGATAATAACCTATATCTAGGTGGTGATGTATCAAATAATACAGCAGGAACCTACTTTGAGCCTATAGATGGTACTTCTGCACTTAATGCTACTACTAATAAATGGGGATACTATTATAATGCTAGTACTACTCCTACTAATACTAGTGTCTTCTCACCAGTACCAACACTATCTAGTCCTGCTACAGTCAGAACTCCATTAACCACTCCTGCCTCTTCTGATATTAATGATAACTTTAATATCTACTATGGTGTATCATCTTCACCTACTATGGCCAAAGGTACCTATAAAATGATACCAGATACCAACAATAGCAATAATGATGGTACTATAGTTTATACTGCTACTATGGCAGAAAACTGTGTTAAATATACGGTACAATATAGTCGTACTAGTCAATTTGAAGGCAATACTCTTTCTGGCTTTGGCAGGATGAGCGACCAGTCTATTTATGAGGGTGTGGCTACTCAACTTACAAGCAATAGCTTTACAGCTCCATCTGGCTACTACTTTGCTGGTTGGAACACAGCTCAAGATGGTAGTGGCACACAATATACCAACCAACAACGAGTAACTGACCTAACCACAGCAGGAAGTTCCATCACTCTTTATGCTATGTGGACTGATTGCCCTCCAAACAGAATCTGCTACTCACCTAATGTGTCTAATCCTAATGATGTACGAGGTGAGACGTATGACGGCAATACCCATACAACATCTTACAATCAACTATATATTAATTTTTATGCTCCTAATTACAAGCGTAATGGTTATGGCTTTGCTGCCTGGAATACTAACCCAAGTGGCACTGGTATAAACTATGGGCCAGAACAGACTATAATAGTTCCTGCTAGTACTTATGCTGCTGGTGGTTTAAAGCTTTATGCTAAATGGATAGCTTCTGCTGGTAACATGCAAGGTTGGACTGGATGCTCTAGTATGAATATTGGGGATGTGACTGCTCTGACGGATACTAGAGATAATGATGTCTATGCTGTGGCCAAATTGGCAGATGGTAAGTGTTGGATGATAGAGAATTTAAGATTAGCAGATAAAGATAGTAGTAATAATGATATTATTCTATCTAGTGCGAATACTCATAATCCATCGCTTCCTCTCACCAATATCTACGATACTAGTACAACTTCTAATCATTTATCGCCTACTTCTTCAGTAGCTTATGATGCTACTACTGATCCTGATGGTTGGTGTGCCGACGATTCTGCCGATTGTGATGATCAATCACGTCTCCGTACAGATAACACGGTTTTATTCACTAATAATACTGCTTCAGATTACTCTCCTAGTGGAAATGTATATAGTTATGGGAACTATTATAATTGGTATTCAGCTACAGCTGGTAATGGTAAATATGCTAATGGTTCTGGTTATACTGCTCTGGGGGATATTTGCCCTACTGGTTGGCATTTACCAACGGGTGTGGATGAAAATGGTGAATTTGGTATTCTGGATATTGCATTGGGCGGAACTGGTCGTGCTCAGGGTGGTGATGCGGCGAGGGCTATGTCTAGGGTATATAGGGGATATCCTAATAATTTTATTCGCTCTGGTCATGTATATAAAGAATCGATATATGGTCGTTTTGATACAGGGTATTATTGGACTCCTAATGTATGGATTAATAGTTCTGCTTATAATTTTAATATTAGTTTATCTGGTGCTCGTCCGGGTGCTGATACTATGTATGGGGATAGAAAGTATTTTGGACAAACAGTACGTTGCATTGCTGGGAATTAGGATAGGGGGAACCAGGTTTGGATTTGGTAGTTTAGGCCAGTGACGGAGGCGACGGCGAGGAGGGGTTGGTAGTTTTTGAATTCTGAGTGTTTGAATTTGAGATAAGACTTAGTAGCGAAGTGCATTTGATTTAGTTTAGCAGTGGTGATAGCGTCTATGCCGTTACCATGAATGGAGTTTTTGCGATATTTAACTTCGGTGAAGTAGATTTTATCGTCTTTTACTGAAATGAGGTCGATTTCGTAGTAGGGGGTTTTGTGGTTTTGTTCAATAATAGTGTGACCTTTGGATTTGAGATATTCTGCTACGGTAGATTCGGCTCTTTGGCCGGTTTTGGTAGTGTTTTTTGTGATTTTGGTAGGTGTGGTAAAACCAGAAATGGACTTGCATGGTTCAAAAGAACGGCGGTGTTCTGGAGTGAGTCCGTGTTTATAAATAGCATCTCGGTGGGCTTTGGTGCCGTAGCCGACGTGTTTATCAAAACCATAGTCTGGATATTTGGTAGCGAGTGTAATCATATAATGATCACGGGCAACTTTGGCGATGATGGAAGCAGCGGAGATTTCGCGGATTTTAGCATCGCCTTTAATACAGGTGGAAGTGTGTTTTTCTAATGGAGTGTTTGCGAGAAAATTGATATTTCCGTCAATAATAATCTGAGAAAATGGTGTGTGAAGCGACTGAATTTGCTTCACGGCGCGACGGGTGGCGAGTTTTAAGGATTCGGTAATGCCGAATTTGTCGAGCTCTTCAGCTGCAACCCAGCCGAGACCGGTGGTGGATTCGGCTAGGATTAATTCATTCAAGGTTTCTCGTTTTTTGGTGGTGAGTTTTTTGGAGTCTTTGAGGTCGGAAAACCAAGGACGTTCATTTGGTGGTAAAATTACAGCACCAATAACAAGCGGTCCCGCTAGGGGACCGCGACCAACTTCATCGATACCGAGGATTGGCATTAAGCTTTGGCTTCCTCTTCTTTTGCTTCGGTTGGAGTTTCTGTTTCTTTGGTTTCTTCTTTTGGTTCTTCGGTTGGCTCTTCTGGAACGGTGACGTCATTTACAGCAGCGCGGTCGAAATCTTTACCAGAAAGACGAGCTGACTTACCGGAGCGTTCGCGGAGGTAGCTGAGATTGTTGCGGCGAACCTTGGAACGCTTAGTGATGACGATTTTCTCAACCAATGGGGAATGGATGAGATAAGATTTCTCAACACCGACACCAGAAGTAACTTTGCGTACTACGATGCGAGCGGTGTGAGATTCTTTGCGGTCAACACGAATAACAACACCTTCAAAAGTCTGAGAACGGAATTTGTTACCTTCTTTGATTTTTTGGGTGACACGGACAGTATCGCCGGGACGAACGTCGACTACGGCTTTCTTTTTTTGTGCGTCACCAATTTCTTTTAAAACTGAAAAACTCATATTATACCTTTATTATTAGACAATTATCTGTTATTTTACCACACTTTTGTAAGTCTTGCAAGAGTATCATCTCAAACTTACTGCATGATTCATCATGTAGTTTTAAACATTAAACTTGAATTCAACGACGTCGCCGTCTTGCATGATATAGGTTTTGCCCTCAGTGCGGAGTTTGCCGGCGGCTTTGACGGCTTGTTCGGAGCCGAGTTCTTTCAAATCATTGTAGTTACAAATCTGGGCGGCGATGAAACCGCGTTCGAAGTCAGTGTGGATGGTGCCGGCAGCTTCGGGTGCGGTGGCGCCTTTTTTAATGGTCCAGGCGCGACATTCTTTTTTGCCGGCAGTGAGGAATGATTGAAGACCGAGAGTTTTGTAGGCGGCTTTGATGAGCTCACCTAAGGCATCTTCTTTAACGCCGTAGGATTCGAGGAATTCTTTGCGTTCCTTGCGGTCCATGCCAGACATCTCTTCTTCTAATTTGGCATTGACGAAGATAGCTTCGGCGGGTTTGACTAATTCTCTAAGTTTTGTTTGCAAATTTTGATCAGTGAGGCCGGATTCGTCGACATTAAACATATATATGACGGGTTTGTCGGTGAGGTAGGGGATATTTTCGTCGGTGGGGTCTTTTTTGCGCTTGGCGTTAACTTTTTCTTTAGTTTCTTCGTCGGCTAATTGTAGTTCCAGATTGATGATATCGATGTCATCTTTAGCTTGTTTGATGATGTCGTCCTCGATTTTGTTGTCAGCACGGACAATGTCGTCGTTTTTAAAAGCACGGACGACATGACAGATGGCTTGGCATTCACGGATATGAGCGAGGAATTTGTTGCCGAGACCTTCGCCTTTAGAAGCGCCTGCAACGAGACCAGCGATATCTACGAATTCTACGGTTGCAGGGACGATTTTATTGGTCTCATACATCTTGGCTAAAACATCTAACCTTTCGTCGGGGACGGGAACGATACCAACATTTGGTTCGATGGTAGCAAAAGGATAGTTGGCAGCAAGTGCGCCAGCGTTTGTTAAAGCATTAAATAATGTAGATTTGCCGACGTTAGGTAAGCCGACAATACCGATCTTTAAATTCATAACCAATCTGTGATATCTGTTATTATGGATGTAATTATATCATAAAACAATGAATTAACCTATCGTATAGATTCTGTCGCATTTTTTCTTTGAGCCTTTTGTGCCGTCTGCACTTTTGAATCTCGTAATTGCTTTGTCCGTAAAAGTTGAATTGGTATTTGGTAGCTCTTTCATTCCAGTATCGATTGTGTATGGTAAATATTGCTGAAATTCAGTAAGCTCTTCGTCCCCATAACAGTATGTAGGGTTTGTTGGGTCATATATTAGATAAGTGTCGCCTGGTTTAATTAATAAAAAACTATGGCGTTCATCTTTTTCTCCACTAGCAGTCTTTTCTACCATATTGCCGAGCACGAAATGACTTTCTATTCCCATAAATTGAAGTAGGTTATGGGCAACAGCGGCACGCTCTGTGCATAAAGCTCCTTCTTTATTGTCGGAAATGGAATAATTCTTTGACTCTGGACTTGGCATATCAAACTTCGCATTTCTAATCGCTTCTTGTTCAGCGTTTGGAACAAGAGTACCAAAATATTCTGTCGTTGCATGTTGAACTGCTATTAACGCTCTACTGTCACCATATTTAGAAATTTTATCGATTGCCCTCTCATAAATACTATCGTCATCAACTGAAAAAGTATTACCACTGCCAGGCTGTATTCTCATTTCGCTATCAAAAAAACCATCAACTATCGGAGCGTATAAGTATTGGTCTGTATCGATTCGACGAGTCGAATTTTTTCCAAGCTCTTGAATTCTTTTATGAATGAACTCTTGTCTAACACTTGGAATATTTGGTAAATAAGAAATCTGCTCAAGTGGAGATTCTTGCTTAGTTCTTTCGTTCTCCAGTGCTTCCGTTGTTGGTTTTAATGTTTCACTCATACCATTTGATTATAACACGGAAGGAGCTTTCATACTAGATATTTGAGAAATGGAATAAAAGAAACAGGTTGGTTTAAAAATTCAAGATACCGATCTTTAAATTCATAACCAATCTGTGATATCTGTTGATATAGATATATTATAGCATAAATTAGTTGTTTTGATTGAGCCATTCTCCTATCTTATTAACAAAACGCATTATTTCATTTTCTGGCCTATTACGATAAGTGCCAATTACGAACATTGGGCGAAATGTCCTTCTAATTGCGACTTTTTCTCTCAGTGTATTGTCTGCATTGTATGCGTTTAAAACTTCTTGGCACAGTCTATCATCTTCAATGTCCATAAAATCAGCAGCCTCATCTAAATAAACAGATTCACTGAAATCTATGATTCCGATTTTGTCGTTATCATCTACGAATATATTACCCATACCTAAATCTCCATGTGAAAAGACTATATTTTTACCCAAAGAAGATAGCCTTGTGGGAGCAGTAGAAAATACAAAATCGTTCATTTTCTTGATTTCTCCATCCTTGAAGTAGTGAGATAATAAATCCTTTGATTTTTCAAATCTTTCCTGCCAAGCTTTTAATTCTTCATTTATGCTGAGCTTTTCGGCATCTTTATATTTCACGGAGTGCAGTTTTTGCAAAAACAAACCAATCTGTTCGCCATAGTTTTTGCAGCCATCATCCGTAAGCTCAATGGATTCTAACGATTTTCCGATTACCCCATAAATACCAAGGTAACTATCATCTTCTGAAGTCCAGCCAACTTTTTGTAAATTTACATTTAGATTTAAAGAATTAACGAAGTCTAGCATTTTGATTTCATTTTTGTAGCTAACGTCTGAATTTCTTTTGAATTTGAAAACAATGCGACCGTTGTCTATAATGTATCCGCGGCTCAAAAAACCATCGTCGCTGAATTTGATTTTTTCTGGCGCGACGCCGGTGAGATTAGAGACAATTTGTAATTCTTCGTTAATCATGCTCTAATTATAGCATTTTTCGTTTTGATTTCGATAAGTGGTTTTTGATGGAAAATGGGATAAAGGAAACAGATTGGTTTGAAAATACAAGATTCCTATCTTTAAATTCAAAACCAACCTTTCTAGCTGTTATTATAGATATAATTATAGCATAATTTGTTATATAATATAAGGTATGGATAATGAAAGAATTGAGACTGAAATTAAAAATATCAAGGCTCGCAACGCACGGGTCGAGCTAGATAAAAAATGGGAAACTTCTTGGACGAGGCGACTTTGCATCTGTGTTTTAACTTATATTGTAGTGGTAATATACTGTCTCATGATTGAAGCAGGGTCCAATGTCTTCTTGTCTTCGCTTGTGCCAGTAATTGGTTTTACGCTTTCTACTCTTTCTTTGGGATTGGTAAGAAAAATTTGGGAAAACAAGCTTAAAAAATAATATATACAAAAAGACCTCGACTGATAACCTATGACCTTTGTCCTTTGCGGAAACGTTGTTTTATGTTAATTGTATTATCAATAGTGTCGATGTGGCCTGCCATAGTCATTTGGAAGTGAGTTTTTGTCTCGCCGTTTGGCTTAAAACCAAGTCGCTCGTATAATTTGTCGACTGGGTTTTGTTTAAAATATTGGATTTTGATGTTTTGATCAGCATGTTCGGTGATTATGTCTTTTAAGATTTGCGTTCCGATACCTTGACCCTGGTATTCTGGAATAATACAAATATTCACTATTTCATAGTCGCCGTTTTTAAGATTTTTATCTTGGTAGAAACCGATAGATTTATCTTTTATAGTAATAATTTTGATGTTTTGTTTTGATTTATCAATGAAGTCAGAGAAATATTGGCGTTGAATATCTTCATTCCATTCGCCGTAATTTGCTATCACGTAGTCTTTGTAAGCATTTTTCTTAGTTTGATAAATGAAATCATAATCACTGTCATTATATGATCGTAACGAGTATTCCATATGATTGCATTATATCACGGAAAAAGGCTTTAACCTGTGATATTCATTGTAGATATAATGTATGGCATATATGAGATATAATAGAGTGTATGAAGAAACTGGAATTATTTGATGGGCTAGTGGAAATGGGGGTGTCGGATATTTGGGACGGAAATATGAGGTTTTTTGGTGAGGGGAATGAAGCGGAAGTGATAGAACGACAAGAAGGGTTAGGTGAGTTGATTGGGCTAAATGGTGATAAGGTGGCGCGACTTCGGACTGTGTATAATGATAGAGATGAATATACTTTTTATGATGAAATCGGTGAAAATATATCAGAATTTGCGATTAGAAATTATGAAAAAAAGATTCCAGTGACAGATGGCTTGGTGACGAGAAAAAAAGACGTTGGGCTATTACTGCCGCTTGCTGATTGTGTGGGGGTGGTGGTGTTTGATGAGAAAAAGCGAATCCTTGGGCTTCTTCATGCGGGAAGGCATAATGTGGAGCAGTATGGACCAGAGAAGTTCGTTAAGTTTTTACGTGATGATTTTGGATGTGAGGCGATTGATCTCAAGGTGTATTTTTCGCCGTGTGCACAGAATTATCAGATATATGCACTAAATAATCAAAAAATGTCAGATGCGGTTTTTGAACAATTAGTAAGAGCAGGAGTATTAGCTGAGAATATCGAAAATCCTGGTACAGATACAGTAACAAATGATGATTATCCTTCGTGCTCGAACGGAGATTTGAAGACAAGGTTTGCGATAGTGGTGCGACAGACTGAACATTTTTGACGACTTTGGTACAGTATAAGATATGAATGGGATAAAGTTTTTGACGTAATTAGGCTTTCTGATGAAGAAAAACATAATCAAAATTAATGTTTAATAGTGATTGGAATTATATTAAGAAATATAAGCATAGCGAGAAATATCAGAAATTAGAATATAGTGACTTGTATGAGTTTTTTGCGAAGCATAAATACCATAATGAATCAGAAAAAGGATATTAGCAATAGTTAAAAGTGTTTTTGTAGAGCGGAACGCTGGAAGAGGATAGTGCGACGATGGTGACGGGCATATTTTTCGGAGTTTTGGAGTATTTGGGCATCACAGCCGATGTTAAGGAGCTTTCGCTTGATGGATTTTAGGGGTGGGAATTCGTTTTCTTCAGTAATTCCCTTGCTCATAGCGATAAACATATCAGTGAGGACATTTTCTGGCTCTTGATTTAGTTTGATAGCTTCGGTAGAAATGATTTCGGTGAACTGGTTGAAGTGACGATCGATATAATTTAAAATATATTCGCCGACACCTATGGTGTTTGGTGTGAGAATGAGCGCTTCAAAACAAGCTAGGCGTGCAGTGTTGGTAATGCGAGCTTTTTCGTCAGTGCGGAATAATTCGTCGAGCAGGATTTCGGCTTCTTCCATACCGTTAGGGTAGGTGAGATAGGCACAATAATCATCTGGTTCGATGCCTTTTAGAATTTTTTCAAATTCTTGCTTAGGTTTTAATCCTTTTAGTGTATATACGAATGAACGACGTCCGAGTGGGCCGGCTTTGTAATTGACGTTTTCTGCATTGACTTTGAGGAAGGCTTTGATTTCTGGATTTCTTTCATCGATGTCTTCAAGGGCCATGACAAAACTAAGAGAATCTTTGAAGATTTTGGTGGCGGATTCATGTTTGAACTCGAATCTTTCGAAGTTTAGAACTGGCCAAAGACTGCCGATACGAGGCCAGTATAATTCATAAACGAGATCACGGTATTTTTTCTGGGTGGTATCATTTTCTGTGATATAGCGCCAGGCGTGATCGATGATTTCGCCACAAACCCAGAATAGGTCTTCGGTATGAGTTTGGTTGTAGTCGTCGTCTGGCATGGTTTCGATAATATGAGCGACGGCTGGAAGGATGTCAGAGTAGGACAATTTATCTTCGTTTAATAAATAGTTGGCGAGATAGTAGGCGATGGATTTGGCGTCAGGATTGAACGAACTGCCGGAGCGATTGACGATGTCTTTGATGATAGCGGTGTGAGCAGATTTTGGAAAATCTACCAGAATTGGACGATTAAATAGATGTTCGAGATTATTGGGATCGAGGACTTCGGTACTAGTACAGTTTGACTTGATAGTTTCAAGAGTGTTATAGATATTGTCGATTTTTTCGTGTAGTTCTTCTTCGATTTTGGCGAAGAGTTTGGTGGATTTAGTTTTGACTAGTTGGTCGAAAATGTGATTGAGCTTATTCCAGCCAAGATTGACGACGACGTATTTGAGACGGTATTTATTAAGAGCGCTTTCGCAGTCGAGGCGTTCTTGCCAATTCAAAATATAATTTTCACCAGAAAGGTGTTGAAGCCAAGCGACGGCATTGAGGTAATCTATAACGGTAAAATCAAACCAGCTTTGGCCACTGTCGTTTCGTTTGATTTGGTCTAGGTACTGTTTGTAGAAAAAATATTCGGAATCAGAAAAATGTTGATGGCTTTTTTTGAAATATTCTTCGAGAGTTTCGATAGTGACTTCGCGACTGGCGAAGGTGGCGACGATATGATTGTAGACTCCTGGAGTGGATACTGGGATTAGATAAGTTTTGGAGGATTTTTTGTAGATAAATGAGAAACTATCATCATCGCGGGTGAAAGATACTTTGGGTGATTTGTAGGCGTAATTACCAAAACCGGCGTAGGCGGTATCTAGTTTGCCGGATTTTTGGAGGTTGTCGAGGAAAGCGTTGACCTCGGAATAAATTTTGGCATTGGCTTCATTATTGAAAATATCGTCAATGAGATAAAAATTGAGTTTGCTTTTTTCTAAAGTAAAAATACGAGCGGTGCCAGCACAACCCATAGCACCATCGGTAGCATATTCGGCATAAAGAATAGTAGAGGGTTTGAGGCCATCTAGGATTTTTTGAGTCAATTTAATAGATTTCATACTATATATTATATGTTTTTCTATAGCAATAGTCTAGGTTAAGCAGTTAGATAGTAATAGTAGTGACGGGATTGCCGTGATCTTCGATGAGCTTAACTAAGTCGGTAGTCTGAAGCCAGACGGTAGCGGTGTTATCACATGGGTGGACACCGATAATACCAGCGCCTTTTTGTTTTTTCTTGTCATCTAGAAAATCTTGGTCGAGGAAGAACTGGATGGTAGGTGGGTCGTTACTAAGGAGGCCGAGCGGGGATACGGCACCTGGTGTAAGCTGCATGAATTTTTCTAAATCTTCGGCTGAGGCAAAGCTAAGATGACGAGTACCGTGATCTTTTTTGAATTGTTTGAGATCGACACGTTTGTTGCCTTTGACGGTGATGAGATAGTAGTTTTGCTTTTTGTCGTCGCGGACAAGGAGGTTTTTGGCATCACGGCCAGGATAGGGGACGTCGACACGGCCGAGTTCGGTCATGTTGTAAACTGCTTCGTGCTCGGTAATTTCGTATTTGATATTGTTATCGTCAAGACATTTATAGGTTTCAATTTTGTTCATAGGTGTAATTATATCATAGTATGGTAAACTAGAAGTATGTTAAGGAAACTTAGCCTGATAAAGTGGTTGCTATTAGCTGGTATATTGGCGGCGGCGGTGATTTTGGTGTTGAACCGTGATAAGGTATATGATTACTATCGTGGATTAATATATAAACCGTCGAGCGAAATGGTGAAAATACGGGATAGTTTGGGATTGACTACCGAAGGGGAGTTTGTGTTTAATGCTTCACAGCCAGTACTGAGCGAGAGGGATGAATTCAACGCAAATTGTAGAGAAGATGATGCGGAAACGGCGATTTTGGGTTGTTATGCGATGGAGAATATCTATGTGTATAACATTGAGGATGAACAGCTGAAAGGTATTAGGGAATTAACTGCGGCGCATGAGCTGCTGCATGCGGTGTTTGCAAGAATGGACGATAACGAAAAGAACGCTCTTAAAGAAGATTTACAAACAGTATTAAAAGAAAATGGGGAAATATTGCAAGAGGATTTGAGTATTTACTCAACTGAGGAGCAGTTTGAAGAATTGTATGTGAGGGCGGGGACAGAAGTGAAAAAGTTGCCGGATAATTTGGAAAAGCACTATGCGAAGGTGTTTAAGGATCAAGATAAGGTAGTGAGCTTTTATGATAGTTATATTGCGGTATTTAGGAGGTTAAAAGCAGAACTCAAAGCTTTGGAGAGCGAACTAGATGAATTGAATAGCAGGATTGATAGTATGACTTTGGAATACGAGACACGGGCGAGACAGTATAGTACGGATGTGGACCAGTTTAATGCCTGTGCAGATACAGCGGGATGTTTTGGTTCGCAATGGGAATTTGATACGAGAAGGAACGTGCTGGTAAATGAGCAGGTAGCGCTCGATGCGATGTATGATGAGATAACTAATCTGGTAAATGAATATAATGACAAAGTAAAAGTGTATAATAATGATGTAATTGAAACAAATAGGTTGAATGATAAGATTAATTCAAATATTAAACCTAAGGAAATGGAATAGGAGGTAAAATGAGTGATACTAATCAATTTGAGCTTGAGCCAGGTGCCAAAAAGGTGGGCGAAAACTCTGGTGCGGTAGAAAGGGCGACTGAGTGGGCTACGGCGATGGCAGGAATGCCGGAAAAGAGTTTTATGGATGTGATAAAGACGGGTGAGAAGGTTGGTGAAGCGACTTTTGGAAATGCAAATGAAGAGAATGAGTTTTATGGCGAATCAAAGGATGATGGGGGCGAAGAACAAAGTGGACAGGGGAATGAAATGGGTGATACGAAAAAAACTATGTCTGAAGTATTGTCTGATGCAGTAAGTAAATATGGATATGGGCGCACTATGCAGAAATTGTCTGAATGTGATGTGAGTGGCTCAAATGATCCAGTTGGCGATTTGTATTACTATATGGGGCTTGGTACTACTCATGAAGGTGAGGAAGAAGCAAAACATGAGGTAGGGATGACCGATGGTGAAGCCGATAACAAAGAGATAGTTTCATCGGATCAGGATGTACAAGGAGTCAGGACTGAAATTAATAATATGAAGAAAATTATTAACGAAGTAAAAGGAGCTAACCCAGTATACGAAGGATTGCGACAAGGCGCTTGGGCGGCTGGAATGGATGTTTTTGAATATGCAGCGAAGGCCTATGAAGTGCAAAGTTTGCCAGAACTGTTTCAAGTGTTAGAACAACAAAGAGAACAATCAAACGAGGTTGAGGAAAAACAAAAAGAACAAGAGGAGGAGAAAAAACAAGCGACGACTCAGGATGGTAATGAAAGGCTTAATCCGGGGATAACGTATCCGAATGCGGCTTAGGACGCGTAGGATATTAGTAACGCTAGTGGCGCTTTTTGGTGCGGTGATTTGGTTGGTTGTCAACCCAGCGAGTTACGAAGAGATTTTTACTCCAGTTAAAAATACGGGGGCTGAGAATGGCATTAGAGATTATGATGCAGAAGCGGTAACGGTGGCACATGCAGGTGATAAGTTGGCAACGGAAATATTGGAAAAACTGGAGGTAAAAGGGCGGGCGCCGAAGACTGGATATAGTAGAGAACAGTTTTATGATGGTTGGCCGATTGTGGATGGGTGTTCTCTGAGACAGAGGATAATTCGAAGGGAATTTGGTGATAGTGTGGTACTAGATGGATGCAATGTGGTGGCGGGAGAATTTGATGAACCGTATACGGGTGAACATAGAGTGTTTACGGCTAAAGATGAAATATCGAAAATTCAGATTGATCATGTGGTAGCGCTTTCGGATGCTTGGCAAAAAGGTGCGCAGTATAAAGATAAGGATGTGAGATATAGAATCGCAACAGATCCGTTGAATCTACTTGCAGTGGATGGGCCAGCAAACGAGCAAAAGTCAGATGGGGATGCGGCGACGTGGCTACCTAAGAATAAAAAATTTCGCTGTCAGTATGTAGCGAGACAAGTATCAGTAAAATATAAGTATCAGTTGTGGGTAACTCAGGCGGAAAAAGAGGCAATTCAAAAAATCTTGGAAAAATGTCCGCACGAACCGGCAATTGGTGTATAATAGTTTTAGGTAAAGTGGAGTTAATATGAAGAAATTATTGTGGGGGTTATCTATCGGGGCGGTAATACTGATAATTGGAGCATTTTTACTGGGTAGATTTGCTTTTCCGAATACTTTGAAAGATTTGCCAGCGCCAGAATTGTCGGAAGGACAGCGAGGAGAATTAGGCATTGATAAGAATGTTAACGAATCAACTATTGATGAATACTTGAATCGCAGTGATGCGGTATATCGTGACCTCAGGATGTTAAAGGATCCTGGTAATTATGAAGCGATTGGCGGGGATTCGTATTTGTCGGGATTTGTGGATGGATTTGAAGTAGTGTCATTTCCTTATATCGTAAATGTGACAGGGCTGCCGGAGGCGGTAGGTGGGACCTATACGGGGCCGACGCTCTTTAGACAACATTCAGATGGGTCTTATACAGCTAATTATGCAGAATCGATGGATATTATTGAGGGACTTTTCCCGAAGGACAAGGTGATTTTCTTGATGTGTGGGGGCGGTGGTTACTCTGGAATGATGAAAAATATGCTAGTGAAACTGGGCTGGGATGAGAACAAGATCTATGATGTAGGCGGATATTGGTTTTATGAGGGTGATAATGCAGTGCAAGTAAAGCGAGTGCTCGATAATGGTGAAGTAGTGTATGATTTTTATAAAGTGCCATATCATGAAATAGAGTTTGAGGGTTTGACGGAGAAATAGGGTGAGTGCAGAAAAAAAGAAACAGATGGGGGTGCTTGGGCTGATTATATGTCTTTTGGTGACGCTGATTGGTAGTTTGCTATTTGTGGGGGCAGTGAGTGGGTGGTTTGATGAGCCGAAAGTGATTATTGGCGAAGAGTATCACACCGATGCGCCAGAGTTAAAAGATATTAATAAAGAAGAATATCAAAATCTGATCGATGAAAGAAAAACATTTGTGGTATTTGTAGATCAGAATGAGTGTACTACAGCGGATAGATTGAGAGGATATATGGGAGATTATATGAAAGAGCATGGTATGATGGCGTACAGGATGATGTTTGGTGAAGCGAAAGAATCGAGCTTGCATGAGTTTGTAAAATATTATCCGTCAGTTGCAATTGTGGACAAAGGTGTAGTGAAATATTATCTGAGGGCGGACAGTGATGAGGATGTAGAAATGTATAATGACTATGATGCTTTCAAGGGGTGGATGGATAGTCATTTGCAAAACTAGATAGGTTGTGGAAAACTCTGGTTACAAAATAATAAAAAAAATTGGCAAATTACTTGACAACATAATAATGCTTATGTAAAATTAGAAGTGTTAAAGGTTATACATATCGTTTAACAATAAAAATAAAATTAATATCCACAAAATGTGGAGGAGAAAAAATTATGAAAAAATCATTAATTGCAACTGGCGCGGCTTCGTTGGCACTTGCTGCGATGCCAGTACTCGGCGCTTTCGCTACTGTTACGGATACAGTGCAACTTACGATTGCAAGTTCTTGTTCGGTAGGTGGTGCTGGTGGTTCTTCGAGTAGCACTGGTAAGACTATTACTGAACCTGCTGCGGTAAACGAACATCTTTATCAATATGATGCTGATGGTACTAAGGGTGGTACTCTTAAGGTTACTTGTAACAATGCTTCTGGTTGGCAAGTAAAAGCCGTCGGTTCAGGTGAGGGTTCTCCTATTACTGCGATGAAACCAAGTGGTAGTGGTACTGCTATCGCAACCGGGACAGCAACTTCAGGTGCTACTTCTAACTGGGCATTCAAAATTGCTGGGACTACCGGCGTAACTGTTCCTACTACTTATGCAAGTTACGCAGCTGTTCCTGCAACTGAAACGACTGTTGCTACTGGTGCTGCAGCTGTTAATGAAGGTACTATCTACACTGGTTATCAAGTATGGGTGAGCGCTACTCAGCAAGCTGATACTTACACTGGTAAGGTAACTTATACTATCGTACCTGGTAATAGCTAATCACTACAGTTATTAAAATACAGCCCGTAAGGGCTGTATTTTTTTGGGAAAAGTATGGTAGAATAGAAAGTAATAATGTGAGGAAAACAGAATGAGCAAAAGTAATAAGATATTAACTTTGGTATTAATCGGTGTGGGATTAATTGCGTTAGCAATCTTTATCGCGATTTTTGCTAATGGCAGTGAAACGCGGACATCAGAGCCACAGGATAATAATTCCATTTCAGCGGTTTATTGTACAGCAAATGGGATGGAAGATAGGTTTTACTATTCAGAAAATGTAAATACGATAGAAAATGAGATTAAGATTACATATAATAATAGTAGTATCGATAAGATTTACTATTCTTATGATGGAGTGTACCGTTCTAATGATGTGATGAGACAGGACGATGGGATATTCCAGGCTAAGTATAATAATTATATGAGTGAGAACGGCCAAAAATCAGAGGATTTGTCAGTTGCTTATGATGAGATGAATACAAAATTACATATAGGTGTGTATGCAGATAGTGTTGATAAATTGAATGAAGTAACTGCGGTGTTTTTCTTTGTTAGCAAGGAAGACGTCAATCAGTTTAAGAAGTATTCAATGGAAGAAGTAAGTAAGTATTACAAAAACAAGGGTTTTTCGTGTAATACGGTTAAATAGTGATATAATAGTTAGAAATAGAGAAGGAGGTAAATGTTGAAACATAAAATAATGACAGGGTTGGCAGTAGTCTTGGTGGGGTTATCCTTTAGTGTGATGAATACATCAGCGATGGGCGAAGATGGTAGTATAGTGATGACGATTTCCCCTCCGAGACAAGATATTGTCTTGGTGCCGGGTGAGGTGTATGAAGGGACGCTTCGAGTTAGTAATTCTGTAAATGCATCTAAGGATTTGAAATACTCTGTAACAATCGGTTCTTATGGGTTAGATAAGGATGAGAATGGTAAGGCTAATTATGACAGTACCGATATTAGTACTGTCACAGAATATAATCAGATTATGGAGTGGATAAAACTTGGCAAAGATCATGGGTCGGTAGCGCCGAATACGACTGATACAATACCCTTCACTATTACAGTGCCAGAGGATGCGCCAGCAGGAGGACAGTATGCTACTATTATCGTCCAAGATGATACTGAAAGAGATAGTGAGGCAGATAAAAGTATAGTGATTGAGGATGTTGTGCGTTTTGCGGCTACTATACTTGCTGAAGTAGCAGGTGAAACACGTAACGAGGGGGCGATTCTGGAAAATAATATCCCAGCTTTTATGTTAAATAATAAATTGGCGGCTACTTCGACTGTACAGAATAGTGGCAACGTACATACGAAGGCAAGTTATGTGTTACAAGTATGGCCGTTGATTGGTGATGAAGAGTTATGCACTAATGAGGAAAACCCAACCGAACATACAGTGATGCCTGGTACTGAGAGAATGAATACGGAAGAGTGGTGCGATACTTTACCGATGGTAGGTATATTTAGAGTAAAACAGACGGTAAAGATCTTTGGTGAGACATCAGTAGCAGAGAGAGTAGTGGTGGTTTGTCCACTTTGGTTGCTGTTTATCATCATCTTTGCGCTTGTGTCACTAGTGATTTGGATAGTAATGAAGAGCCGTGCACGCAAAACTCGTACAAAAGAGCAGGCAAAACCAAGCGAAGCCTAGGATATTACCTAATACCGCCTCTAGGGGCGGTATTTTGATGAAAAAAATCTAAAAAAGGTGTTGACATTAGGGGCAAAGTGCGATATAATGGGGGAAGTTTAAGCAAGTCGACATTTTCGACCTCTACAAAAAGAAATGGAAAGCGAGGGAATCTTTTGAGGTCGCTTTGATGGCTTCAAAATTGTTCTTAGAGACTCTCCAATTAACAATTTGGAAACGATAAAGATTTTAAAGACGGAACGAGCAATCAAATTTCGATTGCTAGTTAAGTCAATGCATAAAAAGGTAATTAAGGGCACTGATAGTGGATGCCTTGACAATCAATACCGATGAAGGCCGTAGAAGTCTGCGATAAGCCTCGGGGATCTGACAGCGAGAAATGATCCGGGGATTGCCGAATGGGGAAACCTAATACAAGTCATGTTGTATTGCTGGTACCTGAACACATAGGGTACAAAGCGGGAACCGACCGAACTGAATCATCTTAGTAGGCCGAGGAAAAGAGAATAACCAATGATTCCGAAAGTAGTGGCGAGCGAAATTGGAATATGCCTAAACCTTATGATTTTAGTGGTTTAACGACCTATATGATTAAGGGGTTGCGAAATTAGATAATTTTTATGTTGAGATGCGGATTTTTCCGAATTTCAGCATAAGAACCGACAGCGTTAACTGAGCGGGTAAAGATACAATCCTTTAGATCCTAGCAGAAGCTTTTGGAATGAAGCGCCAAAGAGGGTGAAAGTCCTGTACGCGAAAGGGTCTTAGGCTTTATTTATCTTTTTTCAAGTAGGACGGGGCACGAGAAACCCTGTTTGAATCCGGCAGGAC
>CAMKOP010000013.1 GCA_946414465.1 uncultured Candidatus Saccharibacteria bacterium
TTTATTCATGGTTTTCCTAATGATATATTAATATGACACTATATATTATATATATATTAGCATAAAAAGTATGATTATGAAAAGCTTTATTTGTAATATCTTGCAAGAAAGGATTTTTTGTAATTTTGGAAAGTCCCATCTAGAAGCGACTGACGAATCTGGTCTGTGACGGACACTACAAAATGCTCGTTGTGAATACTGGCGAGGACTTTGGCGGTGATTTCGTCGGTTTTGAATAAATGATGTAAATAGGCCTTAGTGTAATTTTTACAACATTCGCAGTCACAGTCGGGCATGAGTTGAGAGAAATCGTGGGTGTATTTAGCGTTTTTAATATTAATGCGACCGTCGTAGGTATAGAGCGAACCATTACGCGCCATGCGAGTAGGGCCGACGCAATCAAAAGTATCGCAACCGAACTCAGCGCCAACAAATAGGTCTAGCGGCTCCTGACCCATGCCAAGAAGGTGGCGGGGTTTATCTTCGGGTAGAATACTGTTGACGGTTTTTAGCATTTCGTCCATACCGTCGGCTGTGAATACTCCGCCTATGCCGAAGCCGTCGACAGGTTGGCCTGCACAGTATTTTGCCGACTTGGCTCTAAGATCGTTAAATGTGCCTCCTTGGACAACAGCATATAAATATTGCATCTGGGCGGGTCCTGCCGAGACTTTTCCCTCCCCAAAATTTTTGCTTCGCAAAACATTTTGGGGGCCCCTTCCAGTCTCGTCACCCGCCCATGTAACATCCTTTATTATTCGCTGGTGTTCAGCGACACAACGATCGAGCCAGCGGTGAGTGCGGTGCATGGCCTCCTCCATGTCTTTTTTGTCCTCGGATTTGGCGAGGTGATCGAAGGCCATGTGAATATCAGCGCCGATAGCCCATTGGGCTTGCATAGATGATTCGGGAGTGATTTCGAAATTGGCGCCGTCAATATGGGATTTGAATTTGACGCTTTCTTCGGTAATTTTGACGTCGGGAAGGGAAAAGATCTGAAAACCACCGGAATCGGTAAAGGTAGGTTTGTGCCAGGAGCAAAATTCAGCTAGCCCACCCGCTTCTTTGATAAGCTCTACGCCAGGGCGAAGAATAAGATGATAGGTGTTCGCTAGAATCGCTTGCGAACCAAGCTCATTCATCTGTTTCATGGTGAGAGCTTTGACAGTGGCGCGTGTTGCAGCACCGACAAAAGCTGGGGTTTTAATATCACCATGAGGAGTATGAATTACGCCTACTCTAGCGAGGCCATCACGTTTTTCGATGTCGAATTTTAACATAGTTTATATATTATAACATAAAAGAAGCCCCCGGGCGAGGCTCTAGGTGAGCCCTCAGAGGACTTCATTAATTTAATATTATCTTATTTCTTTATTAATGTCAACCACTTTTCCGGTTTTCGTCACAAATAATAGTTTTTGGATTCCATGTTTTCTTTTCATTCTTTTTATAAGATACGTTCTTATGCTTCTGTCTTGTATTCTTTTAACTCTTATTGAATCGATGACTATATTCTTTGATTGATAACGTAATGCTTTTTGGATATTGTTTTCTATTGATTTAATACTTGATCCTTCTGGGGATTTAAATTCAAATAGGGTATTATTTATATATGCATCTGCTGAACGTAGGCTTTGATGTGCAGGAATAAATTTGATTGTGTAGCCAACTTCTTTTAATGCTATGGCG
The DNA here is from genome assembly GCA_946414465.1 of uncultured Candidatus Saccharibacteria bacterium. Taxonomy (GTDB): domain Bacteria; phylum Patescibacteriota; class Saccharimonadia; order Saccharimonadales; family Saccharimonadaceae; genus Nanosyncoccus. The sequence continues at coordinate 1,690 of CAMKOP010000013.1, forward strand.
CTGTGCATTTCCCATGGCAGAATATTATTTACGCCTTTTGAAATAATAATCTTACCTTCTTGTTTCTTTTTCATTTTTGCAAGGTAACATAGTTATAAAACTATTACAACCCCCCTACCTAGATTTTTGAGTTTTGTTCGGGAAATGTTCGGTGACACGCTAGATATAGCGTGTGGGGGCTACCATAGATTATATTTGGAATTAGGATAGTTTAGGAGCAGAGGATGCTCCCCTTTAATGGGGGGTGTTTTTGTGGCTTACTACACGCCAGCGATACAACGGACTACATGCCCGTAATACTTGTAAGGGTTGTTATTGCTTGTGCCTGGGAAAACCTCGGAAGTTCTGAAGTATAAGCCGTAGGAAGAACTCCATCCGTATTCAGAACTGGACCAATAGTACCCTCTGAAAGCACGTTGGTAAATCGATTGCCCAGTAACGGTCCCAGCATAGACGAAATTATTGGGATAGGACCTGAGTGCATTAGATACTGGGCCAGCTTCCGTATAGCCATTGTAATTTGGATAAGCGTTACTATTGTAGTTGGTTGGACCAATATCGTTGTTGAGCCCCGTAACAATCATTTGCCAAAATTCATTAGTAGATTCTTGGGATTTTGTACCTCCTCGTGGTAAGTGCCATCCAACTGGGCAAATATCTCCTGTTACGCTACCACTAGGTTTATGATAAATCCCATGCCCTGCTGTAGCTGAATACCAATTATAATAATTACCATAACCATAAACATCACTAGATGGAGAATAGTTAGAAGCTGTATTGTCAACAAATAAAGTGGTATTGTTAGTGGCCAACATAGATTGGTTAATGCAATTAGCAGAGCCATCTCTACACCAGGTAGTTGGGTCAGTAGTAGGCGAGAGATGATTTGATGTAGTAGAGCCATAGACATTAGTAAGTGGGAGAGATGGATTGTGAGTATTAGCAGAAGAGAGTTCTGGAGTGTTGTCTAATCTTAAGTTTTCAATCATCCAGCATTTGTTGTCAGCTAGTTTGGCTATAGCATAGGTGTTGCCGTCTCGTTCGTCAGTAAGGGCAGTAGTAGCTCCTTGTGCTAGTGAGGAGCAACCATCCCAGTTCTGGATAGTTCCGGCTGATGGTATCCAAACAGCGTAAAGTGATAAACCCTTAGTGGACACATCACTTGGAGCAGTAATAGTTTGGTTAGGACCATAGTTAGTACCAGAATAATCAAATTTATCATTCCAACCAGCAAAGCCATAGCCATCACGTTTGAAGTTGCCTGCCCAGAGATTTACTGACGCATTGTTAGATGCAGACTGACAGCCCATTTCACCTATAGCACTAGATGCATTAGCAAAGTAGTTAATACATCCAGCAGTAGCTGGTTGAGGCTGAAGTGGTTCTTCGCTTGCTGGATGAACTAGAGTATAGATAACCTTACCAACATAAGTACCAGCAGGTTGGGTTTGGTTAACAAAGGCAGCATAGGTAGTAGTGAGTTCTGCACCTGTTGCAGTTGTGCCTATATCTGTACCAGAGTTTCTATGAGCTACTTTGGTATATACTGATGGTACACTGCTATATGATCCAAAGCCATTATCTAATGTAACAGCATAAGTAGCAGATGAGTTGGTAGCTAGTTTCATAGCCCAGTTAGATGTATTACCACTGGTAGCTGTACCGGTAGATATGGTATTGTCTACTGCTGATGCGGAGTTAACTAGTTTGGTACTATTAGTACCACCTATCTCATCACCAGTATAACCTGCTGCAAAGATAGCAAAGCCTTCTGTATCATTACAGAATACTTTGAGAGTAGTAGTACCAATATTAGGAGTATAGGAGCCATTGCTCATATTAGCAGTATGGGAAGTCATGCCAGTACCAGACATAGTACAGGAGATAGGGACAGTGATGTTGATTTCGTCTACTACGTCGGTGTTATCGGTGGCGGAGACTGGTGTCATAAATAATAAAGCAGCCAAAGTCAATGTGCCTACTACGCTACTAAAAATAATTGTTTTTTTCATGCTATGCTCCCTAAATATATAGACATTATAGCATAACTATTTTGCCATGTCACGCAAAATTTGTTTTTGATAACGCTCTTCTTCAGAAAAAATGCAGCCACAATATTTTTGCATATATAGACCTAGATTGCGGGCCTTTGCTTGGCCTTCGCGGAAGCCAACCCGAAAATCACGATAGACAAATTCAATCCCGCTTTGCTCGGCTAATCGCTCACAGACCTTGATCAATTCCTCATGTTTTTGATATGGTGAAACCAAAAGCGTAGTCGTAAAGGCATCAAATCCATGCTCGGCGGCATAGCGAACCGTAGCACCAAGGCGTTTGGGATAACAATAATTGACACAGCGATTTTTAATATCACCGACCACATTCTGGCAGAATTCGTCTAGGCCATAATCTTCTTCCACTATTAGCTTGGCATCGATTTTCTTGGCATAATCTTTTAAGCAATCACGACGAGTTTTGTATTCGATATATGGATGAATGTTGGGATTGTACCAAAAAAGTGTCGGCTCAATATCTTCAGCCCGTAGACTGTCCACACAATACACACTACACGGTGCGCAACACGTATGCATCAATAATTTCATTGTCATAATTATAACATTTATGCTACAATTAGTATATAAGGAGGTTTATGTCAAAAACTATAGAAACGGATTTAAAGACGTTCGTAAAATTCTGGCTGGTACCAATCCTGATTTTGCTAGCGCTTTTTATCATAGAAAAAGCTTTGACCGGCTTAATCATTATTGGTGCATCAATATTCTTGGCTTTGGCGCTTCGCCCACTAGTCAGCCGAGTTGATGGTTTTTTCACCAAACATTTTGGTAAAGATAAAAAACACCAAAATTTGTCAGCCGTTTTGGCATATCTCATTGTGATTTTGGTGGTAGGTGCAGTGATTGCGATCATTGGGCCAGTAGTAGTAAACGAGACCTCCAAATTCGTACAAAAATTCCCAGAAACCTTCGAAACTACTTTTGGTGGTTGGGACGGCGTGAATAGTTTTGGGCAGTCAATTGGCGTACAAGACCTCCACGCCGAAATTGACAACGCCTTAGATGGTTTGTCTAAAAATATCATGGGTATACTCGGCAATAGTTTAGTTTCAAGCGTAAGTGGGGCTGCAGATATCATTATGAAAGTCGTATTAGTTTTAGTACTCACCTTGCTATTTTTATTAGAAGGTCCGGGGATGCTGCATGGTTTTTGGAATGGTTTGGAAGATAAAGACAACAAAAAGATGGTGAACGTAGCAAAAAGAGTAGTTTCAAAGATGGCGAATGTGGTATCAACATATGTCTCACGACAAGTAATCGTAGCTTTAATCGATGGTTGTGCTACTATGTTGATTGTATTTACGCTTTCACTGATACTAGGATTTTCACCAAGCCTGGCTGTACCGATGGGGTTGATTACAGCTTTGTTCTATTTGATCCCAATGTTCGGCCAGTTTATCGGCGGCACAATTGTAACAGTGTTGCTTCTATCCTCCAACCTTTGGGCTGGGCTAATATACGCGATTATCTACATTTCTTACTCGCAAATCGAGAACAATGTTATTGCGCCAAAGATTCAAGGTGATGCACTCAGTCTCAAACCGGTGGTAATTTTGTGTGCCATCGTAATTGGCATGTATATGTTCGGTTTACTTGGTGCAATTATCGCAATCCCGATTGCTGGTTGTATCAGAGTATTAGTGGAGGAATATCCAAACATCAGAGCAGCTAGAGGCTAGTGTTTTCATGACAAACGATAAGACAGATATCGATAACAAAAAATTAGTGCCAAAGAAGTTTTTGAAAAAACCGCTTCTAATTGTGGTTTTTGTATTAATAAATGTGGCAGTAATTGCTATCACGGCGTTTTCGGAATTTGGGAATTCATCTAATGCCGCCAAATTGACGGATATTAGAATAAACTGGTGGTTTTTGGTTCCAGCGGTATTTTGTTTTTTGGCAGCAATCACCGCTGAGATTTATAAATACGTACTAATGATGCGCGAAATGAGCAAAAAACAAAAATTTGATGAGAAGCGCGCTAGCAAAGTGGCACGCCGAACGGTACTACTTGGTAAGTATTACGACAGTATTACGCCAGCGGCGATCGGAGGACAACCGTTTCAAATCTATTACATGCGAAAGAACAGCAATCTGCCCGATGGGGTATCAACATCGATTCCGGTTTTTGGCATGATTTCGGGACAGATTGGTTTTATTATTATCGCTGCGATTTGTTTTCTTTTCGGAAGTTTATCTATTAACAACGCCGTACTAATCGGCACGGCCTGTTTTGGACTTTTGTTTTATGCTTTTTGGCCGGTGACGGTGATGATTGCAACTTTTTTGCCAAAAGCGACGGCTGAGTTAATTAATATTGTAGTGAAGTTTTTACACAAAATTCATCTAGTTAAAAATCGTAAAGCTACTATTGCAAAGGTAGAATATGAAGTCAATGAATATGCTAAATGCGTGCGCAAAATTTTAAAAACAAAAGGCTTATTTTTGAAGACTGTATTATTATCGGTTTCTTTTCATATATTGATTTCGATGATTCCGTTTTTTGTTTTGACGGCGTTTGGCGGCGATGTGGATTTCTTGCCGTGTTTTGTGACGACCGTAGCCGTAACTTCCGCGGTATACTTTATCCCGACACCTGGCAATGCTGGTGCGGCGGAGGGTACGTTTTTCGTGGTGTTCTCAGCACTTTCTAGTGGATATATTTTCTGGGCAATGCTAGTGTGGAGATTCTTCTCATACTATATCTATATTGTGATGGGGCCAATCATTTATTACAAAATGCATTTGGAGAAAAAACATGAAACTAAGCTCAAAGAAAACGCGAAGGCGTAAGATTGTTTGGGGAATTAGTGCGATTTTTGGTGCAATCGTGGTCGGTTTTCTTGTGTGGTTAGTAATAAGTGTATTGACTATTGACACCACACTTAGCGTTAATGAAAAAATATCAATACCAGAACTCGGGAGTCTAAATGATTTACCGAGCTATGATTATGGTGATAATGCAGTAGCAATTGATGGTGAGGTAGTAGCGAGTAAAGAATTTGGTACAGACGTAATTTCGCCTAGACCGACAGCCAGTACTGCAAAAATGATTCTAGCACTGGCGGTGATGCGAGAAAAAGGTTTTTCTTTGGGCGAGACAGGAGAAACTATCACTATCAATACAGAAATGTATAGTCAATATGTTTATTATGTCACACATGGTGGTTCTAATACGCGGGTGATGATTGGTGAAGAGATGAGCGAATATGATGCGCTAGTATCAATACTGCTTGCCTCGTCGAATAATATGGCAGATGCATTGGCAGTATGGGCATTCGGTTCAATAGATAATTACCGCGAATTTGCAACAAAGATGCTAAATGAATGGGGAATCAATAATACTACGATTGGTATAGATGCATGTGGTTTTGACGAAAGTACTACAAGTACGGCAGAAGATTTGGCGAGGATTGGAGCAAAAGTGATGGCGGAGCCAGTCTTAGCCGAAATAGTCGCAACCAAAAGCCATGTGGTGCCAGTTGCGGGTGAACTTAATAATACCAACCAATTATTGGGTATCAGCCGAATTGCCGGTATTAAAACTGGTTATATTGGTGATGCTTCGGGATATTGTTTGATAGCAGGATACAAAGAAGGCGAGCATACTATCACTACTGCTCTACTTGGTGCACCGACAAGAGCAGCGTCGTTTGATGATAGTTTGAATTTAATTGAGACTATGCAAACTTTGGTACCTGAGCGAGAGGTAATTAAAGCGGGCGAAGTAGTTGGATATTACGATAGCTGGTGGACTGGACCGGTAAATATTATCGCTAGTCAAGATCTGAAAATTTTGGCTTGGAGTGAAGCTAATATTACTAAAGAATTGAATATGGATGGTCATACTGGACAATTAAGCATTAAAGTAAACGATGCAGAATATATTGTTGATGTTACGGCGGATGAATATGCGACTAGTCCGAGTTTGGGTGAAAGAATCGCACATGTGTTTGGGTGGAGTAAGAAAGTTGAAAATGATGAAGTGACTGCACCTAGCGAAAATGAGGACGTGGAGGAAGTAGTAGAAGTAGAGGAACCCGATACTTTTGTCACGACCAATGCACCGTCTGAAAACTGCACGATTAAGTACGGCGCGTTGATGTTGATTAATCCGAATTTTACGGTGGAAGAAAGTTTTATTTCTGCAAGACGCAGTGAACTTGTGAGTATATCTGAACTATATGGCATACGAGAGGGTGTGGCGGGGAATGGTGATAATTTGCTTGATGCTGAGGCTGCAACCCATATTAATGACATGGTAAAAGCGTATGAAAAAGATAATCCTGGTCATACTATGGAAACTAGGTCATGCTTTCGCTCGCGCGGGACGTCGTGTGGTAGACTATGTGCTGCGACTGGCGCAAGCGATCATCACACTGGGCTGACTTGCGATTTGATTGATCCGGTTTATGGGACAGTACTTGATACGGATACGATTGACGCGCATATTGAATGGCAGTGGTTAAAGGCAAATTCATACAAATATGGGTTTATCGATAGGTTTCCAGAAGCTTGGGCGGGAGGGCCGATGAGCGAGCCACTTAATGTGGATGAAAATGGCTCTACTGGTTTATTTGAGACTTGGCATTATCGTTATGTTGGCGTAAAAAATGCCACTGACATAGCGACTGGTAAATATAATAATGGCGAGTATGATTCTTTGGAACATTATTTGAAAGTACGCGGGATGGTATCAGATTTGGAGGCAGGCACTTGTGAATAAAATGAGGTATAATAGAATATATGCTTAAATTAATGCGGTTTTTGAAGCCATATTGGTGGCAGGTGATCATACTACTTTTTGCAACTGGTCTGCAGGTTTATACGGTTTTACGTTTACCGGCTTTGATGGCGGACATTATTAATAACGGGATAGTGCCTGGTGATACTGATTATATTTGGATGACTGGACTTCGGATGATCGGCTTGACAGTTATTTCTGCGGCTGGTTCACTAATATCTAGTTATTTTGCAGCACGAGTGGGGACATCGTACGCGCGAGACATCAGACGTGCTATCTTCACTAAAATTCTTAGCTTTAATCTGTTAGATTTAAAGGAATACAGCACTGCATCTTTGTTGACTCGCACTACAAACGATGTCAATCAAGTGCAAATGGTAACAATTATGCTTTTGTCGATTATGCTGAGATCGCCGCTTTTCTTAATAATTTCAATCATAATGGCGGTGCAGACTGCTCCAGACATGTCATGGATTATTTGGATTGGCGCAATGGCGGTAGTAGGCACAGCAATTATGATTATGTCACTCGTAATGCCAAAATTTAAATTATTCCAAAATTTGATTGATAAAATAACCTTGATTACACGCGAAAATCTAACTGGGCTAAAAGTCGTGCGAGCATTTGATAACGAAAAAATAGAAAAGAAAAAATTCGTCAAAACTAACGATAAGTTAACTAATTTATTAATATTTATTGATAAAATTTTAGAATTGCAAAACCCACTAATCAATATCATTTTCAATGGGACGACGCTACTTTGTTCATGGATTGGGATTTCTTTATTATCAAAAGATTTTGCTTATCTTGGTAATATGACTGCCTTCGCACAATATGCAACATTCGTGATGATGTCATTTTTGATGATGTCGTTGATATTCGTAATGTTACCACGTGCAAATGTCTCAGCGCATCGTATCAATGACGTACTAATGACTAAAAATAGGATTCGTTGGCTGGACAAGACAGACGGTGTGCCAGAAAAAATTGCTTCTGTAGAATTCAAAAATGTTGATTTTTGTTATCCTGAAGCAAGCGAAAAGGTATTGGATAATATTTCTTTTATGGCGCAGGCTGGTGAGACAACGGCATTCATCGGATCGACTGGTTCGGGCAAATCTACCTTAATTAATCTAGTGCCACGATTCTATGAGGCAAGTGCAGGCGATATTTTAGTAAATGGTTTGTCGGTAAAAAAATATGACAAGAAGGATTTGATTTCTAGAATTGGATTTGTGCCACAGCGTGGGATGCTATTTGCTGGTTCGGTGAAATCCAATATCAAATTTGGTGCACCAAATGCGTCTGACGAGCAAATGCGTAAGGCCGCCCGAATCGCCCAGGCTGAAAATTTTATCGAAAAATTACCGGAGAAATACAATGCTCATATTGCACAAGGTGGTACCAATGTGTCAGGCGGGCAAAAACAACGTTTATCGATTGCACGAGCAATTTGCAAGAATCCAGAGATTTTTATATTTGATGATGCTTTTTCGGCGCTCGACATGAAAACTGATGCAAAATTGCGCGCTGCACTAAAGGAAGTGACTGCTAGTGCAGTAGTATTGATTGTGGCACAACGAGTTTCAACTATTAAAGATGCTGACCAAATTGTAGTACTAAATAATGGCAAAGTGGTAGGAAAGGGTAAGCATTTAGAACTCTTAAAATCTTGTAAAATCTATCAGGAGATTGTAAAATCGCAATATTCAGATAAAGAATACGCTGCAGAACTAAAAAAAGCCGAGAGGGGGAATCATGCCTAAAAAAACAAAGGATAAAAGTATGTGGCAGTCCTTCAAAGTATTCCTAAAGTCCATTAAGGGATATCGTTTACCGATTATTATTGCGGTAGTTTTGACGATTGGTTCAGCAATTTTCGGACTCTTTATTCCGAAAATTTTGGGTGATATGACGACTGTAGCAGTAAACTCTTATCCTGATCTCGATTGGCCGGCACTAGGCAGTAAGGCACTTCTGGTGATTGTGTTGTTTTTGATTTCGGCAGCGCTTAATTATGCTCAGGCTTACATACTAGCGGTGGTTTCTGCAAAATACACCAAAGAAATACGCGAAAAAATACTAGATAAAATTTTCCGTTTGCCGATTTCGTACTTTGATAAACACCAATATGGCGATACGCTATCAAGAATGTCAAATGATGTCGATGTACTAACCACGTCGATGTCGCAAGAAATCGCAGATGTGTCACTTAGTCTGACGACGCTAGTCGGTGTAATGATTATTATGTTGACGATATCAGTACCGTTATCTTTAATTTCTTTTATAGTAGTGCCTGCCTCGGTGATTGTGGTAGCAAAAATCATGAAGTTTGCGCAGAAGTATTTTCGTGAACAACAAAACACCCTCGGCGTGCTTAATAGTGAAATCGAAGAAGACTACGCCGGTGAAATAGTCATAAAATCAAACTCGTACGAAGATTTAGCCTTGGATGAGTTTGACAAAATCAATGAAAAACTCACTACTGTATCTAGACGAGCACAAGTGTATTCATCCCTATCTTTCCCGGTCACACATATATTTACGAACTTAGGGTATGTGGCGATATGCGCACTAGGTGGAGTATTTGTAGTGCAAGGACAAATCCTGATTGGCGATATCCAGGCGTTTATTCAATATGTATCGAGATTTAATCGTCCGATTACGGAAATTGCTTCGACTACTTCGACTTTACAAGCACTGCTCGCGGCTTCGGAAAGAATATTTGAGTTTTTGAATGAGCCGGAAGAAGAACCTAATGCTTTGCCGGCTAAAACGATCGATAAAGTTAAGGGCGAAGTAGAGTTTCATGACGTTAGTTTTTCATATTTACCTGGTCGTCCAGTAATAAGAGATTTTTCGATAAAGATTAAGCCGGGAATGAATGTAGCGATAGTAGGACCGACTGGTGCTGGTAAGACGACGCTGATTAATCTTTTGATGCGGTTTTATGAACCTTCGTCTGGATATATTACAGTTGATGGCGTGCCGACGCGCGAAATGACACGGGCTGACGTGAGAGGACTATTTGGGATGGTACTTCAGGATACTTGGCTATTCTCAGGCACGGTGGAAGAGAATTTACGATATGGGCGACTCTCTGCTTCGCTTGATGATATTAAGCGCGCAGCAAAGGCTTCGAACGTTGACCATATTATTGAAGCGCTGCCACGTGGATACCACACGATGATTTCGGAGGATTCGGATAATATTTCGGCGGGCGAAAAACAGCTGATTACGATCGCGCGCGCGATGGTGGCAAATCCACCGATGATGATACTAGACGAGGCGACTTCGAATGTAGATACGCGCACAGAACAATTAATCCAAGATTCGTTTGAAAAACTGACTCATGGCAGGACTTCATTCGTGATTGCGCATAGACTCTCGACTATTCGTAATTCAGATTTGATACTAGTAATGCGCGACGGTGCGGTGGTGGAGCAGGGCACACATGATGAACTGTTGAAATTAAACGGCTTCTACGCGGAGCTTTACAATTCGCAATTTGCGGAGGGATAAAAAATATAATTAGCTGTTGATGCAATTTAGTAATATAGTAAAAATCTCGTCGATGGTAGCGGAGGCGTCGATAACTTGGAGGTTGAATTCTTTGGCGATTTTGGGATAGGCGGCGTTGACTTTTTGCTGAAATTCGCTGGGTTTTTTCTCAAAAGTTTCTGTTGCTTTGCCGCGGGTTTTTTGACGGGCGAGGCGAACTTCGTCTGGTACTACTATGATAAAACCATAATCTGGATGGACGTATTTTTCTGGTAATAATTCTTTGGTGATGTGAATGATTTTGCTACGAGAAACACCTTCACCATAACCTTGATAGGCAAGCGTAGACCAATAATTACGTGCGGAAATTACTACGCCACCATTTTTTAAGACTGGCTCGGCGATTTTTTTCCAAAGTTCGACACGAGCGGCAGTAAATAACAATACATTGGTTAATGGTTCTAGGTTGTAGCCGCGAGTCAAAATCATATCATGCAGATCATGAGCTTGGGGTAAATCGCCATCGGGCTCCTCTAACATCACGACTTGTTTACCTTGCTCCTCGAAATGCTTTTTGAGTAGCTCCGCCTGAGTTGATTTACCAGTGCCATCTTGACCCTCGATTACTATATACATTATAAACTCCTTTTCTGGGCGGGTCCTGCCGGATGTTTCCTTCCCACAGCTCCTCCCTTACGGGAGCTCTGTGGGAGCCCTTCCACATCCGTCACCCGCCCATGTAAATATCTCTCATAGCAAGCAGGGCAGATGGCGCGGTATTCAATCTCGGTAGTGCCGTCGATCAAGACATCAGGGCCGTCAGCGACAAATCTACCGTCTAAAAAGCGCGCGTTGCAGGTAGCTTTGTGGCCACATTCGCAGATAGTTTTGATTTCTTCAATCTCGTGAGCGATTTGGAGTAATCTAGTGGCACCTTCAAAGCCGCCGTCGGTCAGACGGAAGTTGAGGCGTAGGCCGTAGGCCATTACTGGAATGTGAAGATTATTAACTACCTGCATGAGTTGGTCGACTTGTTTTGATGTCAAAAATTGTGCTTCGTCGACTAATACACACTGAACGTCATTATATTCTTTGGATATTTTTTTGAATAAATCGGTCTTGCGGTCGAAACAAAAATTGGTTTCACGCTCTGGACCAATACGAGTTAGTATTTTAGTACCATTTTTGGTGTCAGTGGCTGGCTTGATCACGCAGACTTTATGACCACGTTCTTCATAATTAAATGCAACTTGCAAAAGTTGCATCGTTTTACCACACCCCATCGCACCGTACCGAAAGTATAATTTTGCCATGCTATAATTATTATAACATGCATGAGAGTTGGAAACCGTTTTTGAAATCGGAATTTGAGAAGCCATATTTTAAGGAACTCTCGAAGTTTTTGCATGAGGAATATGAGACTAAGACTATTTTTCCGCGCAAAGAATTAGTGTTTCGGGCTTTTGCGACGGATCTGAATGAAGTAAAAGTAGTGATACTTGGGCAAGACCCATATCATACGCCGGGAGTGGCAGAAGGATTGGCCTTTTCGGTACCAAACTCACAGCCCATACCGCCAAGCCTAATCAATATATATAAAGAGATTGATGCAGATATCGGACATCATGCTAATCCAGGTGGTAGTTTACGAGCATGGCAAAAGCAAGGCGTGTTGCTACTTAATACTGTGTTGACAGTAGAGGCACATAAGGCAAAGTCACATAGTGGCAAAGGTTGGGAAACTTTTACCACTGCGACGATTGAATACCTAAATCGTGAAAGGCCACATCTTGTATTTATCCTGTGGGGAAGGGATGCAAGGAACAAAAAGGCCTTAATTGACACTTCTCGTCATTTGGTGTTAGAGTCGGCGCATCCATCACCATTATCAGCATACAATGGTTTTTTTGGTAGCAAGCCGTTTTCGAAATGTAATAAATATTTGATAGAACATGGGCTTACGCCAATTGAGTGGTAGGTTCGACCCATTTAGCTAGTCTAGCATATTCTTCTGAATTTTTATCATAGGAGTCTAGGATGTCTTCGATATAAGTCTTACCATTAGTGAGGTTGAGAGTTTTGACGTCTGGCATGGAAACGAGAAGGCGAATAACAGCTTCGTCGGTCTCGATATTGGTCATAGAATGTTTAGGATCGGTGGCATGAGAGTGAACGCGAAGTTCTTTGTAAACGAAACGTTTGATGCCCGCCTGTAAGCAATATTTAAGACAGTTTTCGCAAGTAGCAACACGATTATAAAGTGTGCAGCCTTCGAGCGGTTGATGGGCAAATAATACGGCATTCATCTCTGAATGGATGGCGAAATAATATTTCATCGGGCGCTCAGACATGGTCATTTTGGATTCATCAGCACCTTGCACCATACCATTGTAGCCTAGTGAAACTACGCGTTTGTTTTGGTCGACAATCACGCAACCCATTTTAGATGAGGGGTCTTTGGATTTCTGGGCAACCGCCTCGGCAATATTTAAAAAGTATTCGTCCCAATCTTGTTGTTTACTCATGTTTGTAATTATACCATAAGCAGGGGGGTGGGGGTTGTTTTTTGGTAGTTTATGTGCCTATAATTCGCGCAATAAATAAAAGGAGTAAAATGCGAGGTAAAAACTTAATCAAAAATCGGGGTGGGCAAAAAATAAAGTTAAGGTGTGTTGGTGTGGCATTGATGCTGCTAGTTGGTGCAAATGTGCCAAGAATGGCTGTGGCATCTTCCTGTCCAGACCTTAGAGTAGTATTTGCTAGAGGTTCAGGTGGCGAAAGATGGAAGGACGATAATTATTTAGCTTTTAAATCGGCTATCGAGACAAAACTTGCAATGGTGAACCTAAATTATGAATTCATAGATCTAGATTATCCCGCAGTGGGAGTAGGCGTAGATAAATTAGATGTGACACTGGGTGCTTTGATTGGATCGGGGAATGCTTACGAATTTGGTGACAGTATAAAATCTGGTGTAAAAAATCTCAAAAACATGGTGAATTCTAGCGCTTGTCCTGGGACAAAATATGTGATTGGGGGATATTCGCAGGGTGCGATGGTGGTGTCAAAAGCTTTATCTAGTTTGGATTCGTCAAAGATTATTTATGCGGCGACTTTTGGCGACCCGTGGATATATTTGCCAGAAGGTGTTGGCGTAATGCCAGCAGCTTGTAAAGGCAAGAATCTTTCAGACTACCGTAAATACGTGCCGGATTGTTATGCTTATAAGGGCCTACTCGGTGCTAATGTGCCATACCGCACAGAGGCATTCGTGGATAAAGTTGGCACCTGGTGCAATAAACGCGATGTGTTTTGTAGTTCGCATTATAATGTGAGTGACCATCTCGGATATATCTCAGACGATTTATATGGTGATGCTTCGAAGGTGATTTTTGACAAAATCACGAGAGAATTTGGTTTACCAAACACTATCTCGTCACCACATGATACAGCGATATTGATTGATTCCACTGGATCGATGGTGGGTATGATTGAGGAATATAAGTCAGAGGCTCTGAGACTAGCTCAACAGACTTTGGCTAGTGGCGGAAGGGTAGCTTTATATGATTACCGTGACCTTGATGATCCGTATAATCCGGTAGAGCATTGTGATTTTAATAGTTGCACGCTTGAAGTATTCGAGAGAGAACTGGCTGATATTCCTACTGATGGTGGTGGGGATGATGCAGAGTCGCTACTATCCGCCTCTTTTCATGTGATGACTAGTTTGAAATGGAAATATGGTTCGACTAAATCGCTAGTGGTGTTGACTGATGCAAATTTCTTAGCACCGGATAGAGATGGGATGACTTTTGATGAGGTAGTGGCGATGAGTAAACGGATAGATCCAATAAATTTCTACATTATTACTAATTCTGAACATGGCGATGATTATAAATTGTTAGCTAGTGCGACAGATGGTAAAGTTGTGACGAATTTCGACGAATTGGAGTTATTGACGGATTATATTATGGAAAGGTATGATTCGTTGCCACGGGTTGAGGAAACGCTTGAGATGGTTGATCGACCCGTGTTGACTATTCAAAATGTTAGTGACACTGGAGTTGAATTTACTAGTAATAGTATACGAACAATCGTGATTTTAAATGGAGCAATTCTTGGTGTGACGAGTGAAAAATCAATCACTTTGACTGGACTTAATAGCGCTCGCGAGAATGAACTTACTTTGGTGCCCATCAACGATGACGTACGGGGTGATGCAGTGACGATGGAGTTGAAAAATACCCCCACGAGTGAAGGAAATATGAACCTAGTTCCAAAGGTCCCAAATACTGGTGCTAAGTAGAGCTGAGGTGATAGTGGTCGGCGTAGGGACATTTGTAGGGCTTTAGTTCGGTCTTAATGTCGTGATCGTAGGCAGCAACTTTGGCGGCAAGTTCGGCTTCTTCCAATGTATCATAAATAATCTTGTGGGTATCACCCACCCAGCAACGCTTGGGTTCGTAAGCCTGTGATGGGTTCAAATGTTTATTGCGATTAGCCATGAATAGTATTATACATCAAAATGGCAGAAGTATTCTAGGTCCCAGCGACGCAACGCGCCACCCACCCCTCGTAATTGTTGCCGCTGTCTATGCCTGGGTAGACGAAGCCACTGCTTAAGGTCAAGCCGTAGACGTTGAGATTATTGCCCGCCGAAGACGACCAATAGCACCCGAGGTAAATACGTCTGCCGACCGACGAACCATCCACGTACCCGGAATAGACAAAGTTGTTAGGATAGCTTCTTAAATTACTGCTAGCTGTAGTGCCAATATCAGTGCCACTAAGGGCAGTATTTAGGCTATTAAATTCGCCTGGGGTATTACCTGTCGGGAGATGCCAGCCTGCAGGACAGATGTCTCCTTGAGCTACGTAACCACTACCGTAACTAGAACCGTATTTACCATGTCCTGCTGTGGCTGAATACCAGTTGTAGTAGTTGCCGTATGAGTAGACGTTACTTTCGGCACTGTAGCTAGATGATGTGTTATTTGTGAAGAGAGTAGTATTGTTGGTAGCTAGCATGGATTGATCGTAACAATTAGATGAATAGGCAGTACACCAAGCTGTAGTAGTTGGGCCTGTGGTTGGGGATAGGTGGTTGGAAGTGGTTGAATCACTGTTAGTGAGAGGTAGAGATGGGTTGTGGGTGTTAGTGCTGGATAGATTAATGTCGTTATTGCTACTATCCTTGTCTGCTAGACGCAGGTTTTCTATCATCCAGCATTTACCGTCAGCGAGTTTGGCTACGGCATAGACATTGTTGTCTCTAGTGTCTTTTAGAGCAGTGACTTCACCTTGTGACATAGAGCTACAGCCAGTCCAGTTTTGCAGATCACCAGCAGATTTGACCCAGATGGCGTAGAGAGAGTAACCGTTGGTAGAAATGTCGTCTGGAGCGGTGATATCCTGGTTGGGGCCATAGCGTAGGCCATTGTAAGTAGTGGAGTCAGCCCAGCCAGCAAAGCCATAGCCTTCACGACTAAAATTAGAGGCCCAGAGTGGTATACCATTGGTTAATTGAGCGCTAGTAGGTGTTTGCTGCCCCATCTCACCTTGTACTGTAGTTAAGGAATTAGGGTTATAGCAGATTTTACCAGCAGGACAGGATACAGGCTGAAGGGTAGGATCAGGATTAGCTACAGCATAGAAGTTGATAGTGTTTAGGTAAGTACCTGCAGCTTGGTCAGTAGCTGCTTTGGCTCCGATTTTGA
>CAMKOP010000014.1 GCA_946414465.1 uncultured Candidatus Saccharibacteria bacterium
TGATAGACCAATTAAGACTTGTTTATTCATGGTTTTCCTAATGATATATTAATATATGACTTTTATATGTTTATATTTTAGCATAAAAAGTATAAATTGTGACAAATTTGCGTGAAATAAAATTATGCGGTATGATGGTAAGCATGAAAGAGTTTGACTATTTAGGTAAGGGAGAGGTTTATCTTGATTCGGCATGTCAGAGTCTCAGGCCTCGCCCTGTAATTGAGGCAATTAATCAATACTATACAGAGCATAATTCATGTGGTGAACGTGTCAAGTATAAATGGGGTGTCATCACAGATGACAAGGTTGAGGCGACGCGTGAAAAGGTTTTAAAATACCTAAAATTGTCTAGTAGAAAATACACGGTTTCTTTTACCCTGAACACTACTTACGGGATTAATTTAATCCTGAGCCAATTAAACCCAAAACATTTTAGCAAAATTATCACAAGTGAGATTGAGCATAATTCACCATTTCTTAGTTCGATGGCTTTCAGTAAAAGAACTGGTCTTCCGCGTGAAGTGATTGAACGAAACGAAGATGGCTCGATAGATGTTGATGAATATGATTTCAAGCGTGCCGTGGTGGTAGTAAATTGCGCCTCCAATTTTGACGGTAGGAAACTTAAGAATATTAAGGAATTAACAAAGGTAGTCCATAAGGCTGGCGGAATTATTATTATAGATGCCGCGCAAGCGATGGCTCATTCGGCCGATATATTGAAGGGAGTTGAGGTAGACGCAATTTGTTTTTCAGCTCACAAAATGTACGCACCATCTCTAGGAGTGATTGTCTGGCGTGACGATTTGACTGAAAAAATGGAAGTAGGTTTTATTGGTGGTGGGATGGTAGATGATGTTAAAAAAGAATCCTATCTACTGTCGGCGGAGTCAAAAGAGCATCGCTATACACGTTTTGAATCAGGTTTACAAGCTTGGGGCGAAATTGTAGGATTTGGAGCAGCCTTAGATTGGCTCAATGGTTTGTCCAAAAAAGATTGGAAAAACTTAGAAGACAACACTAGGGAACTATATGATTTTCTGGCAAATTCTGATAAGGTGCACTTCGTAAACAATGAAGCTAATCCAACAATGTCTTTTTATGTAGAAGGATTGGATTCGCATATGCTAGGAAATGCCCTGTCACGTAAGAATATTATGGCTCGGACTGGATACTTCTGTGCTCATTATTATCTGGATCATGTTTTGGGCCTGCCCCCTCTGCTCCGATTTTCACTTGGCCTTCATAACCGACCTGAAGATATTGATAAGGTAAAGAAAGTAATGAAAGAGGTAATATAATATGGTCTGTATCGCGGCGTTTATTATTTTGGCGATTGTAGGAATATTTGTAGCAATTGCTTCGATTTTTAAGCCAAAACTCTGGAAATCCTACGCCAAAGCCATGAAGAAAGCGTGGGGATGTTTATGGAAGAAAGTTCGTTTGCAGAAATGCGAAACTGGGTTTAAGGAGGATGTCAAAAATACTTTGCTTAGTCGCATTATGTTGAAGCACCCAAAATGGGTCAAACCGCTCTCAATCATCATTGAAGTGGTGTCAATAGTGATCGTAGTAGTAGTAATTTGGGCAATTCTCACTGCCATTAAATCCCTATTGGCGCTCTGGGCGCTTGGTTCTTGTAACGTAACCAAGCCTTCAGCCTGCTCTCTTGGCGCAGAAGTTTGTTCGATTGACGAATCAGAACCGACTAATGTTTTCGAAGCGACTGGGCGCTGGTTTACAGAGTGGGGTGAAATCTTTGAAGCAATTCCAGAAAAGTTTAAAACCTACAATGCCGACGATTTTGAATTTAACTATATAATGATAAACCAAAGTGAAAACACCGATTTGCCAGTGGTAGTAGATATTTTTGACCCTGGATGTTCGGTTTGTATGATGTCATATCGTAATCAAAAGGAAGCTGGCTTCTTTGACTCGCATAATGTACGTCTAGTGCCATTTGCCATCCAAGGCGCTGACGATTCGTTTAAATTTAAGAATTCTGAGGTAGTAGTAAGATATATGTTTGCGGCAGAACAAATCAAATCTGGCTTGTCGCTTGGTATTATTGACAGGATTTTTACCGCCAAAAACAGTGAAGGTATTTCTTACCAAAATAAGTTTAACGAAGACTACAATCACGACCAAGCTGTAGCAAAAATTGAATCTTGGCTAATCGAAGATGGAGCCAATCATGGCATGATAAGTGAAATCCGTAAGATTGTAGATTATCCTGAAACCAGCGACAAAATGAGCCACAATCGAGATATCATCGAACATCAATTAAAAGTCAAAGGTATTCCGACCATGATAATTGATGGTAAAAAAGAAACGGGACTTTGGAAAAACACTTAAGTTTATTTGTAAAATTTACAACATTTTTAGCACGACCGCTGTTTTTTAGGTGGAAAACTTTCGAAATTTATTCTTGACTTTAAGAGGGTTTAGATATAATATAATATTAATACTATATATTAGACAGGATGCGAGGTGATGTCTGAAATACCAGAAAAACAAATAAAACGACTCCGAAGCCTTCTCAGCGAGGCTGAGACTAATTTATCGGCGGCAAAGGAGCTATTAATATCAATCTTAGGCGATGGCGAGTCTATTTCTGCGCCAAGAGATACTGTTGTATCGGGACCCGAGGGTAAGATTATTGAAGGGATCTTTGATGGTCAAATCATGATTGGCCCAGATGGCAAGAACTACCCAGTACCTGCTAACTATGCTTCAAAGTCAAAGTTAGTTGAAGGTGACATTATGAAACTCACCATTACCGAAGATGGTAAATTCCTTTACAAACAAATTGGCCCAGTTGAACGCAAGACCGTAATTGGTACATTGGTGCACCATGACGATAAGTACTATGTAGAAGTTGGCGGTAAAGAATACCAAATTCTATATGCTTCAGTGACTTATTTCCACTTACGTGATGGCTCACAAGTATCTATTACTATACCTGCCAAAAACGATGAAGCTACTTGGGCCGCAGTAGAAGCCGCTCTCTAGTTTATGCCAAGATCCGCCCTGTGGCGGATTTTTGTCGGCCATAAATCTATGTTATAATTATAGAGATGAAGAATCTATATAGGAGATATCGACCTCTTAAGTTGGAGGATGTGGTCGGACAAGAGCAGGTGATTAAATCACTGGCTAATTCTTTGAAAAGTGGCAAGGTTAGTCACGCCTATCTTTTTATAGGACCAAGAGGATGTGGTAAGACTAGTGTTGCCCGAATTCTAGCTCACGAGATCAATGATTTTAAATATGAACTTGAGGATGATTATATTGATATTATCGAGATCGATGGAGCCTCTAATCGTGGCATTGACAATATCAGAGAACTTCGTGAAAAGGTGATGATTGCTCCAACAACAGGCAAATACAAGGTATATATCATTGATGAAGTCCATATGCTGACGAAAGAAGCTTTTAACGCACTCTTAAAGACATTAGAGGAACCACCAGCACATGCAGTATTTATTATGGCTACTACAGATGCTTACAAGGTTCCTGTGACAATCACATCGCGCGCACAGGTATATACTTTTAAGCTAGCTGATAGCCAGGTGATGTTTGATTTCTTATATTCAGTAGCAAAACAAGAAAAGATCAATATTGACGAGGATGCACTAAAAATAATTGTTAAGCGCAGTGGCGGGTCTTTTAGAGACGCGCTATCTCTTCTTGACCAAATATCTACACTGTCTGATGAGGATATTACTAAAGACATGGTTGTATCTGCGATGGGTTTGCCGCAAGATGAAAAAGTTTCGGCACTACTTAGTAATTATAAGAATGGTAATATTATAGAGATTTCAAGATTATTAAAGGATTTGCTCTCTTCTGGAGTAAAGGCTGAAACTTTAGCCGAAGAAATTATCACACTTATAATTGATAATCCGTCAGCTGATTTATTAAAACTACTTGGAGATTTGCCAAATGTAAAAGCACCTTTCGCAGAAGCAAAACTACTCGTAGCTTTGACCAGTCAAGCACCCGTGACAGTTCAGGCCGCTCAGCCTGCCCCTTCAACTACACCTACCAACGCAGGTGAGCATTTCGATAAAAATGCATACTTTGAGAAAATTTTAGAACTCAACGATGCAGTACATGCACAACTGTTAAAAACCACTTGTGTATATGAAGCGGGTTGTTTGGATATTTATGTAAAAAGTGATGTAGTGAGAAGCATATTAACAAATAACATGAATATATTACGTCAGGCGGCAGGTGATGTCAAAATCACAATTCACAGAAAAGGTGAGCAACCTGATGAAATCAAAAAAGATACCATGATTGCTCAGATTTCTGATATAATGGGAGGTGAGGTACAAAATGACGGAGGAGGTAGTCCATTCTAAAGATGGTGGTCGTGTACCACCGCAAGATATACAAGCAGAAAAATCGTTGCTTGGTGCAATTATGATTTCTGATGCTATCTTGCCAGAAATACTGACAATTATTCGTTCGCGAGATTTTTATGAAGAACGCCATGCAATTATTTTTGAGGCAATGGCTGATTTGTACGACAGGCATAAACCCGTAGATTTATTAACTCTTACTGCGGAGCTAAAAAGTAAGAAAAAACTAAAAAGTATCGGTGGTGCCGCATATTTGGCCGAATTATCCAATTTTGTACCAGCTGCTGCTCACGCCAAGGCTTACGCTGAAATTGTTGAAAAAGCTTCGCTGAGACGTAGGTTAATCCAAGCTGGCACCGATATCGCCAACAAGGCATATTCTGATGACGCGGAAGTAGGTAGCTTAATCGGTGAAGCTGAGAGAGATTTATTCAATGTGTCAGACAAAATTGTAAAAAGTGATTATGTAGCAATGGATACTTTGCTTGCTGATGCTTTCGATAGAATCGAAGAATTGCGTAATAATAAGGGCGCTCTCAGGGGCCTCAAAACTGGATTTCGTGATTTAGACAAAATGACAGCTGGATTCCAAAAAGGAGATCTTGTTATTGTTGGCGCACGTCCGGCTATGGGTAAAACTACCTTTGCACAAAATTTAGCTTATAATATTGCTACGATTAATAATCGTGGGGTTTTGTTTTTCTCAATGGAAATGGCGGATAATGAAATTATCGATCGTATGATTTCGGATGTATCAGGCGTGAGCAACTGGAAGATTCGTACTGGTAATATTAATAGCGAAGAACACCAGAGATTAATGGATGCTCTTGGTGAAATGGATAATGTTCCGATCTATATTGATGATACTAGCTCGATGACTATCGTAGAATTACGTAATAAAGCTAGGCGTGCAATGCACGATCATGATATCGGAATTGTGATTGTAGACTACTTACAGTTAATCACAGGCGATGACCGTTATAAAGGGAATCGCGTGCAAGAGGTGACTGAGATTTCGCGTGGATTAAAAATCTTGGCAAGGGAACTAGGCATCCCAGTAATTGCACTATCACAGCTTTCACGTACCGTAACGGGGCGAGACAATCCTAGACCGCTTCTTTCTGATCTTCGCGATTCTGGTTCGATTGAGCAGGATGCCGACTTAGTATTATTCTTACATAGACCGGATTATTACCACCAGAATGAAGATGATTATGAAGAAACCAATATCACGGAACTAATTATTGCCAAGCATCGCCATGGTGCCGTCGGTAAAGTTGAGCTCTACTTCCACCCAGAATTGCTGCGTTTTATGTCACTTGATAAAGAACATTGACGGTGCTATAATACTTATGTGAAGAAAATTGTAATTTCTAAACTTTTTTTGTATAGATACCGATTCGTAATTGGCTATATAGTACTTGGTGCTGCTTTTATCGCTCTCCTTGTAACTTTGCCTCTGATTGCGCAAAAAGGCTTGTCAGAAGCAGAAATTGAATCTGCAACTAGTTCTTATTATTTAGGAAAAGATGGCATATTAAATGGCGATATGGTAGATTTACCCTATAGAGTCCTACAAAAGTATTTCATTGCGTTTTTTGGATTATCAGCGTTCACCGTCAAATTACCAAGTATCTTAATGGGGTTGCTCCTAGGATTTCTTTTAATATTGCTGCTTAATCGTTGGTTCAAAAGCAACGTTTCATTGCTCGCTTCTTGTTTGATCGTATTATCTACTCCGTTCTTATTTTTGGCTGGGTCTGGTACGCCTTTAATTATGCTAGTTTTTTGGCCGACTCTACTCTTGTGGTTAGGCTCAAAGATTCACGGAGAAAAACGTCCTAAACCGCTCTATAGTTTCATGTTCGCTCTAGCCATGCTGATGTCTTTATTCACGCCATACATGATTTATTTTGCAGTATTTTGTGTGTTCTTTGTATTCATGCAACCCCATCTTAGATTTATTGTTAAAAATTTGCCAAAACTGCCCTTGTCTATAATAATTGTGATTATTCTAGCGGGTTGCACAATTTTCGGAATCAGTATTTACCATCATCCTGACACAATTATGGAACTATTATTTGCGAAGGATTTCAGGATGGGGTTATTCTTTGGGAATATTGCAACAGGCCTTGCGCCATTGTTTTCTTGGTATAACAGTATCGAAAGTGTGTTCTTGTCGCCATTAATTAGTTTACCAATCTTGGCTTTGTCGCTGATTGGCCTGTTTTCTACTACAAAAGGCTTCTTTGCGTCGCGCAATTCGATTGCTACTGTGCTTATAATCTTCGGTATTATTATTACTGGGTTTAATCCAGACGCCGTGGTGTTCTTTATTCTACCGATTTCTATCTTAATCGCACATGGTATCAAATATCTACTGGAGAAATGGTATGGTTTGTTTCCAGAGAACCCTTATGCGAGAATTTCAGCCCTATTCCCACTCACCATATTATTCGGTATCATAATCATACCTGCCTTATTACAATATGTTTATGGTTATCGTTACAATCCAACCGTAGCGAACGAATTTAGTTATGATCTTTCGGTAATACGTCATAATTTAACTGACGAAAAACTAGTAGTAAGCGAACATCTAGATTTTTATAAGATTTTAGAAAACTCAACTAATATTAAGATTGTAGATCAAATCGACAAAGACCCCAAGATTGCAATACTAGGTGCGCCAGAATCTACACCACAACATTACCAATTGTCACGGATTATCACCTCGTCAATGCGTGATAATTCTGATATAATATACATATATACATATTCAGATAAAGAAGGAGAGTAATATGGGTCAGAAAATGGACCAAATGAAACTATTAAATCAACTACGTAAAGCACAGAAGGAATTGAAAAACGAAATCGTAGAAGTAGAAGCTGGTGATGGCGCTGTTGTGGTACAAATCAATGGCGAGCTCAAAGTCAAGAAAGTAAAAATCGATCCAGAAAAGATTGATCTCGATGATATTCATGAACTCGAACGTTGGATCGAAAACTGTATGCGTGATGGTTTTGCCAAAGCACAAGAAATTGCAACTGATAAAATGAAGCCTCTGATGGGCGGACTTGGTAATCTCGGTCTCGGCGGAATGTAAAATGCTGCCACGGGCGCTAACAGACGTTATTGATGCTTTAGGTCGTTTGCCAGGCGTGGGACCACGCACGGCGGAGCGTTATGCTTATTATTTATTCAAGACTAATCCTAAAGTATCAGAAAATATCGCGGAGACATTAAATGTTTTACATACTAACGTCAAATCCTGTCCTGTGACTTTTGCGTTGATGGATGCAGGCGATGATGTTTCGCCATTATATTCTGACGATAAACGCGATAAAACCACTGTTATGGTAGTAGAAGAGCCCCTGGATATTTATGCCATAGAGCAAACCAAATCCTACAAAGGCACTTATCATGTACTAGGTGGAGCAATTTCCCCGATTGACGGTGTAACGCCAGAACAGTTACATATCGGTGAATTAGTGAAACGTGTAAATAACGACAACGTGAAGGAAGTTATTATCGCGACTAATCCTTCGGTAGAAGGGGAATCGACTGCGTTATATCTTGAAAAAATATTACACGAACAAAACCCCAATCTTAAGTTGACTAGACTGGCTCGTGGCTTGCCACTGGGAGTAGACCTGTCTTATGCCGACCAAATTACTTTGTCAGCAGCACTTGAGAATAGAACTAATTTATAATTGCTCTAAGGCTTTGAAATCGACTTTGGCTAGTTTGGTCTTGGGTAATTCATTAATAAATCGTATTTCGCGCGGAGCTTCGTAACGAGCGAGGTATTTTTTGTAAATATTAGATAATTCTTTGCGGATGTTTCTTTCTGAAGCGCCTTCATTTGGCACTACAAATACGACGACTTTTTCACCACGGAGTTTATCTTCACGTCCGACTACGGCGCAGGCGGAAACGTCTTTACATTTCAAAGTAACATCTTCAATATTGGCTGGGTAAATATTGTAACCGTTTGAGACGATCATGCGTTTCAGGCGAGAGCGGAAATGGATTACACCACGTTCGTCGGCGTAGCCAATATCGCCAGTACGGAGGTATTTCTTATTATTAATCTTGATGAAAGCCTCGGCAGTTTCCTTAGGTTTACCGAGATAGCCTTTCATCACAGATAACCCTCTGACCAGAATCTCACCATCTTCGCCGAGTTTGGCAGGTTTTTTGGTCTTGAGGTTCATGATAATGACTTCGTTGTCTGGAATAGGGTAGCCAATTACGTCTGGCTCTTCAGCAACACTACGCGGAGAAAAGATAAATCCACCAGACGCCTCAGTGAGTCCGTAGCCGTTTTCAATTACAGCTTTGGAGCCGTGTTTGTGCAAAAAATCATTGATGATCTGTTTGCTAGTGAGACTAATCATATCGCCACCAGAGACAACAAATTTGACATTTCTTAAATCGTCTTTTTTGAACTTAATCTTGGTGAGATATTCAAACACAGTTGGTACACCGACTAAGATATCGACTTTGTATTTTTTGATGTAACTTTTGAATTTTTTGGGGTTGAATTGTGGAATGAGAAAAGTTCTAGCACCAAAATACAATGGCATATGAATGCAGCAACCTAGCCCAAACGCATGAAAATTTGGCAAAAAGGCCATGAAAGAATAGTCAGGCTTGAACAATTCTGGTACAAGGTATTTAGCGCCTAGAGCCTGCGCATTAAAATTGAGATTGGTAAGTATTATTCCTTTGGGTTTGCCAGTCGTACCACCCGAATACATAATCACCGCTTCGTCTTTTGAATTGACACGTGCGTGCGGATTGCCAACATATCGATTGGCTTTTGAGAGAAATTTATCCCACGTGATAATATGCTGAGATTTTTTAATATGATTTTTGCGACCTTTGGTTAATTTGTAAATTGTGCGCACAATCAAGTCCATCGAACGCGTAGGGGATACTACCACGACCTGTTCAAGTTTAGTCTCCTTGATAATTGCTTCAACTTTGGGATAAGAAATGTCAACACAAAGCATAATGCGCGATTCGGATTGATTGAGATAATCTTCGATTTCTTTTTCAGAAGATAGTGGGTGAATCATATTAGCTACAGCACCGATTTCGTTGATAGCATAAAACATGTAGATTGCTTCTGGAGTGTTGGGCATGCAAATGGTTATACGCTCGCCTTTTTCAGCGCCGATAGCTTTTAACGCGGCAGCTACACGATTAATCTTTTTGATTAAATCTCTATAAGTAATTTGCGTGTCAAAATACTCGATTGCGGTGTTGTGCGGCCATTTGCAAGATGCTTCGTAAATAGCATCATACATACCACCATCAAAATATTCGATATTTTTGGGCATCTTGTCGATATGTCCATATTTGGCGCGCTCTAATCTCATATCGAGTTTACGCAGGGTGTTTCTAATCTTATTATAAACAAACTCTAAAGGCATATTTTATATTATACCATTTTGAACTCCATTATGCTATAATCGGGGTATGGATAAGAATTTTAAGGTGCGATTTGCTGTCGGGATTAGTATGTTTATTGTGGCGCTAGTTGCACTGTATACTTTTAATGGTACACCATTCAAAATTATTTTTGGTTTATTTGCATTGGTCTCAGCGATTGAGCTCCTTAGTTTCTTCAAGAAAAAACACGGATATAATTGCTTGATACTAGCGATTGTCGAACTAGGTTTGCTGTTTTATGGAACTTTGTTCGTTGCACAAATAGATACTGCTCATTTTTGGTATATTATTCTTGGCGTGCCGGGATATGATATTTTTGCATATCTATTCGGCAAGGCATTTGGAGGTAAAATTTTCGGCAAAGCACGGCCGTTCCCAAAAATTTCCAAGAACAAAACTTGGGAGGGTACAATACTTGGTCTTACGATGGCGATAGGGTTGGTAGCTATCCTGATGGCAGTACGAGGTACTTTCAGTGAAGACTGGCTCTATCTACTCTGTGGTCCACTGGCGTTAGCTGGTGATTTGTTTGAAAGCTACCTAAAGCGCCAATTCAAAGTCAAAGATTCGAACGAAATACTAATTAAAAATCCCATTTTCGCCAAGCTAGAGTTGCTAGTCGGCGGTTCAGAAGGACATGGTGGTTTTCTTGATAGAATTGATTCTACTGCGTTTACTTCGGCGATGTTACTCGTTATTTCGTTATTTATCTAAGATGTTTTTTGTAACCCTTGATAATATAATCTGCGCCTGAAAAGATGGTGAGGATTAATGCGATATACAGAAGGATATTGCCTATGATTGCGATAGATTCTTGTTGTAATGTCATATTGGCAATCAAAAAAATTAATGCAAACATTTGCGTAGCGGTCTTGGCTTTACCATAGAACGAAGCGGCGATAGTATCTTGTTTTTGAGCGAGCATGATACGCATGCCATCGACAGCAAAATCGCGCACAAGAATAATCGCAAATATCCAAAGTGGCACGACGCCCAGATAAACAAGTGTGAGAAAAGCTAGGTTGACTAGCATTTTATCTGCGATCGGATCCAGCAAGGTGCCTAGTGGTGTGACGGTTTTGGTTTTGCGAGCCCAGTTGCCATCTATTCTGTCGGTGATAGCAGCTATAATAAAAACGATTAGCGCCGTAATTCTGCTCCATGTTTCAGGGGCCATGATTAATATAGTAAAAATCGTAGCCAGAACTATTCTTGAAATTGTTAGCCATGTTGGACCAGTAATGATTGGGAGCTTCTTTTTCATACAATATCTCTTCTATGATCTACTTTCCAAGCGCGTATCTTGGCAAATCTAGCGGCCAAGACATCAGTGGACCATTTGTCACCGAGCATGACGGTGTCACTAGGCTTGAACTTATATTCTTGCATTGCCTCAGTGAGCTTGGTACTCATGGGTTTTTTAGCCCACCAGACACAATCTACTTCAATTGGTTCGCAGAATTTTTGCATCATTTTTTTGCGACCGTTGTTTGAGATGATGACAATTTTAACGCCAGCGTCCTTGCAATCTTTGACCCATTCTTGGAGTTCATCAGCGGGTTCCTTCTCGGAATGTAATCTCAAGGTATTGTCTAAATCGCAGAGTAATAGTTTAACGCCTTCTTTTTTGAGAAGTTTAGGCGTGACATCTTCAAACCTTTCAAATCTTTTGTCTGCGCGAAAAATACTCATGTATCTATTTTAGCATGCTATAATTAATATATGTATACTAAATTTAGAGATTTTTTGGAAGGGAAGAATAAGCTGTGCATTATTCAGGCTGAAAACCCTGATGGCGATTCACTCGGGACCGCACTGGCATTAGATTATTTATTAAGTGATAAGGAACTTAGTCTTTATTGCCCAGTTGATATACCAAAGTATTTGAGGTATTTTACAGATTGGTCTAGAGTGACAAACGAATTTGACTACAAGGCTGATGGATATATCATTGTAGATACAGCTGCCGAAGTGTTGCTTTCAAGGCTGCTAGAGGATACAGCTATCCGTAATCGTTTATACAGTGCGCCCGTATTCGTACTTGATCATCATGAGACAGAGGATGATCTTGCCTTTCCACATGAGGGCATTATTGAAATTCGTCCGGCTTGTGCGGAGCTGGTCTATCGTATTGCAAAAACACTTGAAATGAACATTGATAAGAATGCGGCTGAGGCAATTTTCCAAGGCATTTTGTCGGATACATTAGGATTGACTAGTGATTCGGTGACGGCAGAAACCTTTGAGATTGCTGCTGATTTGACCAAGTTAGGTGCAGTGATAGCAGACCTCGAGGAGCGGCGTCGAGAATTCATGAAAAAATCACCTAGAATTTTAGATTATAAAGCTGATTTGATTAAACGGATTGATTATTCGTTAGATGGTGCGCTCGCTACAGTACATATTCCTTGGGAAGATATTCGTGAGTATTCGGATGAATACAATCCTAATGTGCTAATACTTGAGGAAATGCGCCTGGTTGAAGGGGTGAGAGCAGCAGTAGCAGTTAAAACTTATCCCGATGGTAAGGTAACTGGTAAAATCCGCACCGCACACGACGCGCCAATTGCCGAAAAAATTGCTGGGTATTTTGGCGGCGGCGGTCATCCGTTCGCTGCGGGCTTCAGGACTTACGACACTTCCTATGATGAAATAATTCGTGATTTAGTAAAAATAATACCGGAGTTATTAAAAAATGCCGAACAATAAACTAAAACTCACCAAAACACATGATTCTTGCATTTCGAATCATCCGAGGCTTGCTGTCGTGATGATTCATGGCATTGCCTCAGATTCTTCAACTTATGATCATGCAATTAAATATCTTGATGAACAAAAATCACTTAGTGATATAAGGCTAGTTACGTTTGATTTACTTGGCTCTGGAAAATCGCTCAAGGATGATAAGCTAAACTATGATTACAAGGATCAGCTAGAGGCTTTACATAATTCTATAGAAGAACTTAAACTTAATGTACCGTTAGTATTGATTGGTCACTCTCTGGGAACTTTTATTGTCACCCGATACGCTGATACTTTTAAAAAGAGCGTAAATAAACTCGTGCTGATTTCCCCACCAGTTTATACGGAAAAAGATTTGACTAATCCGGCGTTTGAAATGGGAATCAAAATGTTTAGAGATGCAGTGAGTATTCGTAATCGTAAAGTGTTGGAGGAAAAGTCTTTTAATAATTCAATGGATAAAATCGTATTAAACCGTCGTAATTATAAAGTCTTGACTGAGCTGACGACTCCCACTGTGATGATTTATGGTAATATGGATCAACTAATTGCCTCATATAATATTCCACGCTTAGTAAAACAGAATTCACGCCACATTACAGCGATTCAAACTGATGGTAGGCATGGAATTACGCGCGATAAGTACACAGTACTCGGTAAAATATTGGAGGAATCATTAAATGCTCAAACTATATAATACTTCTACTAAAAAGATTGAGCCGTTTAAACCATTATCGGATATAGTTAAGATATACACCTGTGGACCGACGGTATATAGTTATGCTCATATTGGCAACCTAACTGCATATATTTATTGGGATTTGTTGATTCGAGCGTTGAAAGTAGACGGGTTTAAAGTAAAAAGAGTTTTAAATATTACCGATGTTGGACATTTAGTTTCTGATGGCGATGAAGGTGAGGATAAATTAGAAAAGGGTGCTAGGCGCGAAGGTAAGACTGTGTGGGAGGTAGCAAATTACTATATTGACGCATTTACAAAAGATTATAATTCGCTCGAATTAATCGTACCAGATGTAGTGGCTCGAGCAACTGATTATATCGATGAAGATATGAGGGCGGTAGATTTGATGACTGAACATGGTTTTACTTACGAAACTCAGGATGGCGTATATTATGACACGGCAAAATTTGTTGATTATGCGAAATTTGCCAATTTAGATTTGGCTGGACTACAAGCCGGTGCAAGAGTAGAGTTTTCTAACGAAAAACATAATGCTTCGGATTTTGCGGTATGGAAGTTTATTAAACCAGATGAAAAGCATGAGATGCGCTGGGATTATTTAGGTAAGCCTGGATACCCTGGATGGCATTTAGAGTGCTCGGTAATTATTGACAAGGAACTTGGTGGGCCGATCGATATTCATACTGGCGGGATTGACCATATTCCAGTACACCATACTAATGAAATTGCCGAATACTATGCAATGACTGGGTGCCAATTGTCCAAGTATTGGCTGCATTGTAATTTTATTATGATTGATGGGCAAAAAATATCTAAGTCACTAGGAAATATATACACTTTAGGTGACCTAGCAGAACGAGGATTCTCACCGATGGATTACAAGATGTGGGTGTTGTCTGGTCACTATCAGGGTACGAGGAATTTTACTTTTGAATCACTCGAAGGAGCAAAAGCGCGCAGATTGGCGTGGCGCAATAGGATTGCAGAGTGTTATCAAAAAGACGTGGTGAGTGATGGCTCGTTTGACAGAGTGTTGGAAGCCGTAGAGAATAATTTGAATTCTGCGGAGGCTTTTGCAGTGATTGATGGAGCGGTATTGTCGCTTGAGGATTGGCAGAAAGTGGATGAGTTGTTTGGGCTAAGATTGATTGAGGATACGCCAGACATTGATGATACTACGCGTGAATTGATTACTGAGCGTCAAAAAGCCCGCAATACGCGTGATTTTGCGCGTGCGGATGAATTGCGTGATAGATTAGCCGAGAAGGGCATCACCGTTCGTGATACTACGGACGGTGGGGTGTGGGAATATTTGAAATAATGATTCATTGTAAAAAACCGCCCGTGAGGGGTGGATTCTAATTTAGTGACTGAATTTTAGAGGCCAGTTATGCACCTAATAGAACGCCCAAAATACCTACTATATGGCGTGGTGCCTGGACGTACCTCGTTATTAAACAACCCTAAGCCATATGAACCATTCTGATTATTTGTTGTAGATGACCAATAATCACCTCCTGTGCCTCTGTTATAATTTGATGAATTATAAAAATGGCCAGAGTAGAGGAAATTGTTAGGGTATGAGCGTAAAGCATTGGATATTGGACCTCCTCCTGTTGAACTCGAATAAAATGGTTGTGTAGAGCTGTCATAATTTGCTGGATTTACGCCATTATTAAGTCCAGAGACTATGAGGGCCCAGAATTCATTGTTAGTTTCGTTAGATTTATCGCCACCTCTTGGTAAGTGCCATCCTGTAGGACACAGGGAAGTTGTTTCTACAGATTTATTGTTGGTTCCGTAGTAAATGGTATCTGCAACAGTTGCAGCCCAAGTATAATAATTCCCATATCCATACCAACTTCGATAATCCTGACTTGATTGATTATAGCTTGTTGCTAATTCTCTATTAATATTATTATTATTATATCGAGGCATACGATAAGCCGAATAAACAGTCTCACCAATATTTATACTAGAAATGCCACCTTGAGTTCCACTATAATAAAGGCTATTTGCTCCTACTGGAGTATCACCAGTGAAATTAGTATTTTCAGATTTTGCAAGACCAGTAAACACCCCTCCAAAGGCGCCATTATTACTCTGAGTATTGGATGGAGTAATATTGGCGTCATTATTTAATCTTAGATTTTCTACCATCCAACATTTGCCAGTACTACCATCAGGGAGTTTAGCGATGGTATAGACATTACCATCTCTAATGTCAGTTCTAGCTGTGACATCGCCTATACTCATAGCACTACAATCGCTAGATGAGAAGGTCTGCATAGAACCAGTTGAGGCTACCCAGACAGGGTAAAGGATAAGACCATTAGTTGAAACATCTACACCTCCTAGATCGTCTGGATATGTGGAAATTGTGGCTTGAGGACCAAAAATAATATCAGTAGAACCTGAGGTAGTAGAGGCTTCATAGGATGGTGACCAGCCAGCGAAGCCATAGCCTGGGCGAGAGTAGTTGTAAGCTCTAAGCTCTGCGGTAGAGTTAGCATATACGCTAGATTGTCTACCAGCAATAGTAGAAGCGGCGACAGTACCTAGTGAGGCCATAGAGCCTTCTATATCATCAGCATTAGGAGCATAGCAAATGCTACGGGCGGGACAATCAGAAGCCGCTAGTGGAGAAACAGGAGCAGGACCAGTAGCTGGATGGATAAGAGTGTATTTAACCTTACCCAAATAATTACCAGCAAGTTGGGTAGAAGAGATATTAGCTTTATAAGTAGCATTAACTGATAGACTACCAGTACCAGTGGATTGACTGTATGAGGCTACTTTGGTATGAGTATTTGGTACTATATGATAGTTATTGAAGGAGTTTTCTATGGTAGGAGTATTACCAGTAGTTGGATTAATCTTCATAGCCCAGTAGGAATCATTACCAGATGTATTAGTAGCTATATTAGTGCTTTGTCCTATCATATTATTATTACCAATAGTGTCATTAGAATAACCTACAGCAT
>CAMKOP010000015.1 GCA_946414465.1 uncultured Candidatus Saccharibacteria bacterium
GCATAGAAGTTGCGCCAGATGCACGTCGGTTTCAGTTTTTCAATTTCGTTCATTTTCTCTTGTTAATGACTTACAGGTTATAAAAATAAAGTTGTTCCTTTTCGGCTGCAAATATAAGGTTTTCAAATGATTCCCCCAAATAACTGCCCACTAAAATCACCAGTCCACGAAAAACAATGTCCACGGATTTCACGAATTTATCGAATGACATCCGCATGCCTGTCCGTTTCGTCCGTTTCGTCCGCAAATGCACGTGCATGGAGCCCACACTTAACACATTATAATTTCGCCAATCGCAACAAACTGTTCATTGTTTTGATCAACGACTTGATGTGAGTAATCTTATCTTAGGACAAAGCTACATGTACTTGGCACACAATTAATAAGTATTTTACAAGACAAAACTGTTCGTTTAAGGCGGTCAAGGTATCTTTATTTCATTCCTAAAAGGTCATATACTATTTGTGTCTTTTTCTTCAAGCAGGAATCCATTTTTTGTTGCTCTGATGCAATCTTAGCTTCTAATTCATCAACGATTTTTATTTGCTTTCGTTGTTCTTCAATAGGAGCAGCAGTAATTGATAGCCCAGAAACACGTTCAATAGAAGCGCGATAATTTCTACTGAATCCTGCTTGCTCTCCTGCTTTTAGAAGAAGCCAAGCAGCATATTTTGGCTCTAATTTATTATCCTTTATCCTTAATACGCCACAATGGTCGGTAGGATAGAAAGGTATATTTGCGTCAATAGTATTAACCATCCAATCTCCATCAATACCCCATAAAACAGAAGGTGTTGAGAAGTCAGTTAAAAGCAATTTGTCAATATGGCCGAAAGGCGAGAAAACATTGGCGCTATATACAGGGATAGTGTATTGAGGACTCATTTCACTATCTAAGACACGGCGACCGATTGATAAGTTAAATATGTTACTATCTGATAATCTGAGTATTACCCCCCCCAATTTTAGCTATAACGTCAAGTGACTCAAACACTTGCGTTATTCTTTGACGATAAGTCTCTATTGCCATTCGACTATTATTAAACTCATCATCTACCTTTTTGCATTCTTTTACAATTTTCTTTTGGAGTTTTGGATCAACATTTGGTATTAAGATGGTTTTAATATCATCGGGATATACATGGGGCTGTCCCGCTCCTTTTTGCAGATAGAATATCTGATTTTGGATGGCTTGTAAGAAAGCAAAAATGTATCTTGTATGGATTTCATTATTGCCCCTAACTGTAGTGCAATCAGAAGCAAAAATGGGTTCGTCCCAAAAGTTTACAAAACCTGCATTTGCACCACTTCCACTAATAGTTATCGTACAAGCATCCCGATTAGCGACATTGTGATAATATGCGAAAGTAATTCCACCTGCAACAACTTTAACTTGACCTGGTTTAGTTTCAGATTGAGTTATTGAAGTACCTTTTTGTACATCTGCTATCTTACCCAGTTGAACAAGCTCATATTTACTTTCAATGGCGATTTTTTTCTCTGGTTTTAAGCGTATTGATTTATTAAAATATGGTCTTGAGAAATCAAGCATATCTTTTAATGAAACGAAATCAACATATTGTGAGAGATCTTCAGATAATTTAGTCGTAGCACCTAAGAAAGAATTACGAATAGCACAAGCTAAAGTACCACGAGCAAAACGGTCATTATCATTATACATTTTACCTCCAGGGTTGGTAATGATAATACCCTCAGAACCTTTTCGGGTGCTCCATTTGTAACCAAGAAATTCTTTTTGCTCCTTATTTTCGATTGGTGCACTTACAATAATCGTGTTTTGTTGCCATATTAGAGAGAAATAATAAAGTTTGTCTTTTTCGATTGAGATAACATGAGAATATAATCTATCAAGATAAATCTTATCTTTCTTTTTTTGAGAAGCCTTATTTGGATATTTAATAGGTGTCTTATTAAAGTCTTCAACATAGATATTGAAATAATGATTAGCTTTTATCTGATCCAAAGAAAGTGATTTTGTGACAAAAGCCAAATAATCTTGAATATCCAGTTTTTGATGTTCAAGATAAGCCTCTAATATTTCCTTTTCTTTCCAATCGGGTGATATATTGCCAGTAAAGATGGCATCTATAATGTCTTGATTAAGGCTGGCGATTTTAGGAGGCTCATTAAATCTCTCCAAAAACAATACAATCGTTGTAGTGCCTGTTTCACTAAAAGTTTGACTACCAAAGCTGATTATTCCATGAATAAAGAAATTCTTTAACAGAATCTCTCTCGCACAAGTATAACTACCTTTGTCATTTGATAAAATTGAACTGGGTAATATAATTGCAGCTAAACCTTTAGGTTTCAATAATTGCGATACCCTTTCAACAAATAAGGTTTCTATCTCACTACCATCATTTGAGACAAAGGGTAGCACTTCAAAATGATTATTCTTCAGTTTCAAATGTTGTTTAAATCCACTTACTGAATAAGGCGGATTAGCGACAAGTATATCAAAATCTTCAAAATTCACTCCATTATCAGGGTAGTTCTCAAGGCCATCACCAAATATTATACAGCCATTTCCCGCTCCATTCATGAATAAAGAAATTTTTGAAACACGGGCTAATCGATAATCTTTTTCAATGCCATAAACATTTTTCTCCACCCAAGAGTTATCTTCATCTTTCCTTATGGCGTTAACAGCTTCAATAGCTTCAGTTAAAAAATGACCAGCACCACAAGCATAATCAATAATTTTGGGTAAATTATTATTTGATATATAAGATTGCAAAGGAAGTGAATCCCAGATAAAACGTGTAATTGGTGTAGGGGTGAAAAATTGTCCCTCATTTTGTTTGAACCCCTTTGTTAAAAGCCGCTCAAACAAGTCTCCCAAAAATTGGTGTTTTGAGGGATAAACAATTCTATATGGTTGAAATAGTTGCACTACCTCAACTAAAATTTTACCGTTTTGGTAAAACAGCTCCTCATTATGGACGTCTTTAAATGCAAAATCATTATTGCTGTAGAATTTAAGGATTCGTATAGTTTTATTTAAATCCTCAATCGCTGCTTTCCTTTGTTTTCCAGTATATTGTTTAAATAGTTTCTCTGCATAGTCTGCCTCAACATAAAAGATTTTTTCTTTCATAAACTCCTGCATACCTTGTTGATGAAGGCGCTGGAGGCGATCTTGTAAAGTTTCGTAGGTGTCTTGTCCTTGCTTATATTGGAAATCAACTTCGTCAAAATCTTGTTTTTTGATCTCATCAACAAGTTTACAGATAAAAAGCGCAACAAGGCGATTAAAGGCGTTTTCTTTGTCACTCACATTATTATGACGAAGTATTTCCTCAAAACGATTTACAATATGATCATCTGGAGTGAAATCTTTTAAGCCGCCTTTCCGAAGAGGAGGAATACCGATTTTATAGGCTTGGCTTTCATCATTAAAAATCACATCATCAAGCCATTGTTTTTGATATGTTTCTTTCCAGACCTCAAAACGGTCTTTTTCATTCCTTGCATTAGTATATATTTTTACATCTTTGTCTTTCTCAGCTACTTTTATAATATTCGGATCATCAGTACAGTTTATAATCTTGCACGTAAAAGACAATTCATCATTAATAAAATCTGATGCGTACAGAGCTAGCCATCGAGTTGCATTTTCTTGTTGCCAATAACTGAACAACTGACCACCATCTTCTTCTGTATTTTTCTTCTCTTTGTTGAATTCTGAGCCAGCTGTTTTACATTCAATAATCAGCAAAGGTATTCCCTTGCTGTCCTTTACCAAGATGTCTGCTTTGCCTCCTTTAGCATTGTGCCCTAAAGTCCAACGTGGCTCCAGTTCTATATGTTCTGGCCGGTACCCTTTCTCTAGCAATCGGCAGACACATTCCAAGACCACAAAATTCTCTGGATGTTCAAAGTTGCTGGTTGTTTTGTCGTGAACAATTAAACCATTACTTTCTGGATAAACTATTGTTTTATTATCAAAATCTACTTCAATGATGCAAGTCTCGAATTGTTTAATAAATTTATCAAGCTTCGTATCTTTTATGAAACCAATGGTTTGAAGTACTTTTCTAAAATTGTTGACTTGTATCATATTCTTATCTTAGTAACGTGTATCCTGCATTATAATTGGGTGGATTCCAATTAGCTGTGCCACGTTTATTTGTTTGGTTGTGGCTCTCGGCAACCAAAGGGGTGATAATTAGAGGTTAATCCATATAAATACAAAACGTGGAGCCAAGTCTGCTGCTCAGTTCCACACCTTGAGGCTCCGGAAATTGCCCTGTCAGTCGGAACGAGCAACGACGAAGCCCCACAAAGATGTGTATATCAAACCTCTCAAGTTTCCATGAGGTGACCTGAGTGACGGATATAGTACATCCATAGGGGCGTTCACGTTGCTTTGTTTTTGACTGACAATTTTTGAAATATTCCGGATTTCAAGGTGTCAAAACCAAAGCGTTACAGTAAACGCCTGTATCTAATATGTCTTCATTGGTGGAGGTTGATGTGGTCGCCGCTGCGTCCTGGATCCGTCAATGAATTGCTGCAAATTTAGTGGTTTCTGAAGAATTGGGCAAATATTTGGAGAGCATTTTCGTCCGTTCTGTCCGTTTCGTCCACGTGCATGCGCGGACGAAACGGAAAAGGCGGAAAAAACGGAAAATGCGTGCACGCGCGGATGAAACGGACGAAAAAAAATGAAACGGACAAGACGTGCACGCGCGGATAAAACGGAAAAAACGGAAAACTGGGAGAATTTGAGAAAATGCGTGTACGCGTAAACGAAACGGACGAAATAAATGAAATGGACAGAATAAACGGAAAACACCCAGTATTTCCGTTTCTATTTATTAATTTTTAATTTATATAATAGATATAAATATATATTTATATCTATTATATATTAATATTATATTGTAATTATTTATTGTTTTATAGTATTTATCAATTGTTATTGTTTTCCGTTTTTTTGTTTTATCCGTTTCGTCCGCGTGTACACATGTGCGGATGCCCACTTAATGCCTAAAACCTAACGCCTAATGCCTGTTTTTGCTTTTTATTGTGGTGAAGTTTCGGCAGTTGTTGTATATTTGCAATGAAAACAAGAGTTAGTATATATGAAAAAGTTTATTGTTACCGCTTTTATAGTCGTCATGGGTTTAATGTTTGGCGTAGCTTCGGCTGCCGAGACTGACAAGGGCAATGACGAGATTATCCTCCACGCCTGGTCGTGGTCGTTCAACACCATCCGCGAGCACCTGCCCGAGATCAAGGATGCGGGCTACACGATTGTGCAGACGTCGCCCATCAACGAGTGCGTCGTGGGCGAGGGCGGCGGTCGACAGCTCTTTGGCCACGGCAAGTGGTATTATCATTACCAGCCGACGGACTGGACTATCGGCAACTACCAGCTGGGCACGCGCGACGAGTTCAAGGCGATGTGCGACGAGGCTACCCGCCTGGGGCTGCGCGTCATCGTGGACGTGCTGCCCAACCACACGGTGATTGACCGCACGCAGATCAACGCGCGCCTGGACAGCGCCGTGCATGGCCGCGAGAACCTGTTCCATGCCAACGGCCTGTGGCCCATCAAGGACTACAGCGACCGCTACCAGTGCACAACGGGCGAGATGGGAACTCTGCCCGATGTCAACACCGAGAACCCTGATTTCCAGTACTACTACATGCAATATGTCAACGACGTGCTGGCATGCGGAGCTAGCGGCTTCCGCTACGACACGGCCAAGCACATCGGTCTGCCCGGCGAGATGCGTGACCCCAAGTCGCCCGAGAA
>CAMKOP010000016.1 GCA_946414465.1 uncultured Candidatus Saccharibacteria bacterium
TCGGAAGAGATAAGCGCTGAAAGCATATTAAGCGCGAAGCCCACTCCAAGATAAGGATTCCCAAGGAGACTCCAGAAAGAAGATCTGGTTGATAGGCTATAAGTGGAAGCATGGCAACATGTGGAGCTGAGTAGTACTAATAGGTCCATCGCCTTTTTATGCCCTGGACTTAGCTAGCAATCGACGTTGGATTAACGTCGTGACGCTTTAAAATCTTTACACCTTTATGGACATCAATAGTAATAATTAGCGTCATAATTATTACAGATTGGTGCCCATAGCGCTGGGGTAATACCTGTTCCCATTCCGAACACAGAAGTCAAGCCCAGTCGCGCCGATTATACTGCAACAGCGGGAAACTAGGAAGGTGCCAAATTATGAAAAATCTGCCCGAAAGGGTAGATTTTTTGTGGATTTTAAGATATAATTATGTTAATAGTTCGACTTGAAAAATATGGAAAAGGAGGGGTTTAATAGTGGTCGAAAGTACATTACCTGTTTGGATGGCGATAATGTTAGCAGGTACGGTAACGATGATAGTAGTTGGACACTGTAACTACTATGTGCCGAAAGACCAAAAGGCTAAGGCTGAATTTTTTCGCAATCAACGTGTAGCGAAGGGGCAGGATTGTTCGATTTATTTTAGCTATCATGTTAGCGAATTAGCATATTTGATCATTGCTTTTTTTATTGTGATTTCGGCAACGGTTTCTTTTGTCATTAGTTCTTACCAGGAGATAATGAATGAGATATTAGAATTTGGAGTCTTAGGTATAATAGTAATTATCGTATGTTTCTTGTTGGCTTTTGTCGTAGCTGTGTCGTTTTTGATAATAATAGCTGTAGCTAGCGAAATTGAAGCAAGAAAAGGAATACAAAAATACTATTGGGCACATTATCAAGTACCAGTTATTGATATTAACAAAATTGAGCCATTCATAAGAGAATATCCCCGCTGATAGCGGGGATTTTACTTTGACTATTCTTCGCTGGCTTCTTCGATGGCAGAAAGAAGAGAATCTTCGACGTTTTGTTTCTTTTTCTTGGGAGTGGCTTTTTGTAAGACTATATCGATATCGTAGCCGGTGAGTTTGGATGCAAGACGGACGTTTTGGCCTTGTTTGCCGATGGCGATAGATTGTTGATCTTCGGAAACGTGAACTTTGGCTTTTTTGTCGTCGATTTCGACTTTGATAATTTCAGCTGGGCTTAAGGCTTCGCGGATGTATTCGGAAGCGTTGTCGCTCCAGTTGATGATGTCAATTTTTTCTTTGTCGCCGATTTCGTTCATGACAGCACCGACGCGGATACCACGACCACCCACGAAAGTACCAACTGGATCGACGCCTGGAACGGTAGACATGACAGCAATTTTGGTACGGCGACCAGCTTCTCTGGCGATGCCTTTGATTTCGACGGTGTGGTTTTCGAGTTCTGGGACTTCTTGACGGAAGAGGCATTCAACAAATTCGGCAGAACCACGGCTGAGGATTAATTGGGCGCCACGTTCGCCGCGTTCGATTTTTTTGATGAGGACTTTGATACGATTGCCGACGGTATAATATTCGCCATCGATTTGCTCGGAACGAGGCATAATACCGGTAGCGCGACCGAGATCGATGCGGACAAGTTTGGGTTCTACACGAGATACAGTACCGGTGACGATGGTGCCGATTTTGTCTTCGAAGGCGGTAAGAACGGCGTCGTTTTCAGCTTCGCGAAGGCGTTGGATAACTACTTGCTTGGCAGTACCGGCAGCGACACGACCAAATGAAGTGACTTTGTGTTTTTCTTCAACAATATCACCAATCTTAGAGCCTTTCCCCGCTTCTTTTAGAGGAATTTCATTGGATGGGTTGTAAGCTAGACCATCTTCGATGACTTCGCGTGCGACAAAAACATCAGCTTCACCAGTCTTGGTATTAAGAACGGCACGAACATTCATTTCGCGGTCGCCGTTGTCTTTGCGCCAGGCGGCAGCGATGGCTTGTTCAATGACATTTAATACGATGTCTTTTGGTAAGCCTTTTTCTTCGGCAATAATATCTACCATAGTAGACATTTGCTTTAAATCTAGATTTTCCATTATACTCCTTTATATTAAAACAACCGGCCTATTTGGTCGGTTAAATCTGTATAGTAGAATTATAGCACGTTGATAGGTAGATGTAAAGGGAATTCGAATTAAAACTTCTGAAAATAGTTGAGTAATGATTATGGTTATGATAATATTATTATAAATGAAGAAGAATAATATATTGAAGGTGGTATTAATTGGCTTATTAATCGTTATTGTAGTATTGGTTGTTTGTTTAGTTTTAGTTCGAATTGGATCAAATCCCGATGAAGATACTGAGGATATATACGGTGTAAGTTTAGAAGAAGCCCTTGAGGATGAAACATATCAAACGACCGAGAATATTGCAAAGATGTATAAAGATGGTCGTAGGGAAGAAGCTCTTAGCGAATATGATAGTATTATTAAAGCGTCTCTTGATGCAAAAGATTATGATAAGTTTTTGAGTTTGGTTTCAAGTAGGTTTATCATGCTATCGAGTAATGGTGAATGTGATGAGGCTATTTCTGGATTTGATAAGATTGATGTTAGTTCATTGCCTGCATTAGTACGTTATGATTATTATGGAACTGCTTTAGGTGCTAGTGAAACATGCCAGAATGAAGAAAAAGAAAATTATTATCAGACTGAGATACAAAAATTATATGATAGTGGTGAGGTAGAGTATTATGAAAATTAAAAAACTTTTTAAAGCATTGTTTGTTATGATGATGGTTTTTGGTCTGTCATTTGTCTTTTTCGTTGGCGAATCTTTTGGTACTGCTCAAGGTCCTGGAAGTACGGGTGGTGATGCTACTTCTACTACTTGTAGTACTGCGACACACGTTAAAAATACCGATCAGTGTAGTGACAATTATGGTGGGGCGAGTTGGCATGTTTTTAAGATTAGTAACGGTGTAAAAAAAGTTGGAGATGTTGATAGTGCTACTATTGTTACTTCGCCTACTTCTTCGGTAGGGGTGACTTATACGACTTCTGAAAAATTTATGAATGAAGGTGGGTATGATGGTAAGCTGTCGACTAAGTGTCCAGCAAGTCAGTATGATTATTATTTGGCGTATGTATATGATGGTTGGAGAGGGTATAATTTGACTGGTGGACCGGTATTCTATGGTCCGCTTCAATGGAGGGTAGCTTGTGGGGAAATAAACGGGCACTGTAATAAACCTGTCTACCATACAAGAAATTCATTGTCGCATTCGGAGGCTTTGGCTAGAATAAAAGCTAATAACAATGTTAATACTATTAGATTAGGCGGTTCACATCCAACATCCAGTTCGGACAGTAGTTATGTGTCGGCTGACGCGCTTTGGTTTTATCAGAAGTATTGTGAGGAGTCTAA
Source organism: uncultured Candidatus Saccharibacteria bacterium (assembly GCA_946414465.1). Classification (GTDB taxonomy): domain Bacteria; phylum Patescibacteriota; class Saccharimonadia; order Saccharimonadales; family Saccharimonadaceae; genus Nanosyncoccus. Next base: position 3,420 of record CAMKOP010000016.1, read on the forward strand.
AACTTGTGATAAAAATGCCACAGAGATACCAAAAATTGGGTATTTTTGTATGCCAACTTCAGTGTACAAGGCTACATTGACAGCATATGCTAAATATGGAACGGGTGACAATGAATATCTAAATAATCATAGGCCTATTGACTCTCAGACAGTGAGAATAGGTAACAATGCGACTGTAGATAGTGCGAAATATGATGAGCAAGGGTATACATGGAGTCATTGGGGAAGTAGTGGTGTGTGTGCTGGGGCGAATAAAACGAGAAAATGTACTGCTTCAATGGATGCTAATCATGTAGTAAATGGTTATTACGATAAAAATGAGTGGCAAGCTCAGTCTATTGTATCTAGGACCAGTAATGGATCTGCGATTGCTACGGCGGGATATGCTTCTTCTACGCCAAGTCCGACTCCGTCACTAGGTTATATTGATAACTGTGATCCGGTAAATGGGTGTGAAGTATATTTTAGGCATAATATTAAGCGCGTTAAAGGTAGTGGTACTACTGCATATACGGTAAGCCGTACTTCTAATTTGACAAAGAGTGATGATTCTGCGAGGGGTATTGATGGCAATACTAGTGTTGCGACTGGTAATTCGAATAAAGATGACTCAGTAAAACAAGCGAGCTCTTCTGGGCCGTTCACTCTGTATCCAGGTATGATTGTTTGTGAGAAAATTACTTTTAGAGGGTTTAATGTGATTGGTTCAACAGATCAACACACTGAAGTTTGTGCTATAGCACTAGGCAAATCGCAACCAGATGATCCGCCATCTGATACGCCCGAAGACCCTAATTCGCCATCTGGTGACACTTCTTTTGTTAATATCAAAGTAAGAAATAATACGGTCGATGCATACAAAAAATACCAACGATTAGTATACGCAAAGCCGACTGATAAGATAAGCTATCGTGCAGTGTACAATCCGAATCTACAGTATGTTTATAAGATTAAGGCAAAAAAGAATAGAATGAAGGTGCAAATTGATAGCGGGTCAACAAAATATAATGGTGAAGGTAAAGCTATAGGCACGATATTTAATGAGCATAAAAATCCGAATTGGAATAATGACTTTGTAGTAAGTAGTAGTTTTGCTGATTCAGATAGAAACTACCAGCATAGTGTAAATAATATTCCTGGTGATTCATCAAAAAAGACGGATGATATTCCAGAAACAAACAGTTTTTATACGGTAAAAGGAACAGATGTAGGTAAATCCTTGAAGGAAACGATAACTGTTAATAATGATAGCATAACGCAGAAAAGAGGTAGTGATTCTAATGATAGTAGAACTACGCCAATACAAGTTGAGTTTAACAAAGATCCGAGTGACAGTAGAGTGTCTATAGCTAATGTGAAGACTACGCCTGCTCCGTCGAAAGAAGCTACAGCGAAAGTACCATATAATTATGAAAACGACACGAGGGTTAATAATAAAAATAAGATAGTTTATGCCGGTGAAACTCTTACTGTGAAACATGACTATATTATTAAGCCTAAACGCAATAGATACACAAGTCCTAATACGCCTTATATTACAAATATTGGTGATCCGCAGTGGAAGATAGGCATTAGGGTGGTTGGAGGAGATTCTTATTGGACATCTATCCATAAACCAGGTGACGATAACGATAAATTTACTGTTTCAGACAGTGAGATGTATCAAATAAAAACAATACCAACTGAGACTACGATTAATATTCCAGATGTTCCAGCAGGGACTACGATTTGTGTACGTTCGGCAGTTTATCCAAAAGATAGCGGAACCGACGATAATGTGAATAAGAATGTATATGATATTAATGACGATAGTAACTGGAAGAAATCTGATGAAGAAGTTTGCTTCACCGTAGCCAAAAAGCCTAGCATTCAGGTCTGGGGTGGCAACATCTACTCTCGTGGTAAGGTAACAACTGCTACTAGTACCAAGAATAATCTAGCAGGCTATAGTGATTATTCATATAAAGTTGAAGGTAATGATGGAGAACATGTCTTTGGCTCCTTTGGTGAACTTGGGTTAATTGCTAGTGGTTCTGTAAAAGGACTAGCTAGTGGAGCAGCTACAGGTTATGCAGGTATTGATGTTAATGGAATCTTATCCCCTGATCCATTCAGCAGCAATAATACATCCGCTACAGCACCTGGTGGTGGGACAAAGAGTAGCATATGTGACAGAAGCCCATTAACCTTCTCCAATACCCCATGTAGTAGTAATACGGTAGGTGAGCTTGGCAAAACTGCAACTACTTCTAATGTAGAAAATGATAAAACTA
>CAMKOP010000017.1 GCA_946414465.1 uncultured Candidatus Saccharibacteria bacterium
ACTTTGACCCAACTCTTTATATGTGGGGCAATCTTGGTGATGATGATGGTGATGATAATGGTGAACTTGAGGTTACTTTGACTAAGGAATTGGCGCCGAGGAGATAATCCAACTTGATTTTTGGTGGGGGATTTGGTATAATAGAGGTACTGTTTAATACTTGTAATAAAAAGGAACTTATGAATAAAAAAGAAGAAGAGCGTCGTGCCCGGCTCTTACAATCTAGGGCAGAAAGATTGCCAGATATCAAACGACAGTTTGAAGAGGCACAGAACCGTAATTTTAACTCAAATTTTAAGCCTGGCGGTAAGGATGCGGAATTAGTGGGGTCTAAGGGCTCTAAGGGTAAGAATGCCTCAAAAGTGCCAAAAAATGCCCCTAAGAGCAAAAATACCCCCAAAAACAACAATAATCCTGCAAAATCAGCGAAAAAAGTAGAAGCAGAACAGAGAAAAGTAAAATTGTCGGTATCTGCCAAAAAAGGCGATATGGTACATCATCAGAGAATGCTTTCTCAGGATGTGAATGCACAGGCGACTCAGCATATTATAGGGGTACCAGTGAACAAATCTCGTTATAATGGTTATAATGGTGAGCAAGTTACCAATGCGAAGTTGAAACAGATGCGACCAGATCCAGAGGCGGTACGGATTATCCCGATTGGTGGGGTAGGGGAGTTTGGTATTGGCAAAAATATGACGATTATTGAGTATAAATCAGAGATGATTGTAGTTGATATGGGGGTGTTGTTCGCGGGTGATGATTATCCTGGGGTGAATTATTTAATTCCAGATATCAAATATCTTGAAGATAATATGGCTAAAGTGAAGGCGATTTTGTTTACACATGCCCACCTTGATCATATTGGGGCATGCCGACACTTGTTGCCGAAGTTTTCGAATTTGACGCCGATTTATGGGACGGATTTTACGCTTGGAATGATTAAAAAGCAGATGTCTGAGCTTGAAGATGTACCAGAGATGAATTATATTTCGGTAGATCCGTTTAAGCATGAAAAAATCCAGGTTTCGGAACATATGTCGGTGGAATTTATTCATACTTTGCATTCAATCCCTGGAAATACAGCGATAGTGGTGAGGACACCAAATGGCTTGATTTATCTGTCAGGTGACTGGCGTCATGAGGAACGTCCGATGGGAATACAGACGGATTATGAGAGGATTGACGAGATTGTGAAAAACGAGGGGGTGGATTTGATGCTGAACGAATCAACTAATATTGATTCGCCTGGTAAACACCCACATTCGGAATATGATGTCGGTGAAAATTTGGGGCGTGTGATGGACCATTATGTGGATGGACGAGTGATTATTTCGTGTTTTTCATCGCAGATTTCTCGTATTGAATTAATTTTGAAAGAAGCGGCGGCACGGGGGCGTAAAGTAGCGTTTTCGGGTTTTTCGATGATCAATAACTTGGAAGTGGCCTTACGCGCAAAGTCGATTAAAGTACCAAAAGATACTATTATGAAGATGGAGGATATCATCAAACTTCCAGATGAAAAGGTATGTATTGTGTGTACTGGTTCGCAAGGGGAGCTTAATGCAGTGCTTAATCGTATGGTGACTGGTGCGCATAAGTTTATTAAAATTAAACATACTGATACAATTGTGTTTTCATCGAATCCGATTCCGGGTAATGAGCCGCATGTGGTGTCGACAGTGGACGGACTTTTGCGTGAGGGTGCGCAAGTAATTCAAAATGGTAAGACACATCTCACTAATATTGGGCCGTTGCATTTGTCGGGGCATGCATATTATGAGGATCATGTGGAGTTTGTGACACGACTTCATCCGACAAATTATATGCCGTATCATGGTGAATTTTATATGTTGGAGCATAATGCGGAGATGGCAGAAAACGTAATTGGGATCCCGCGTGATAGAATTTTGCTAGCAGATGATGGTGATATGGTGGAACTTTTGCCAAACAAGACGATTAGAAAGGCTGGTAGAATTCACGTGGGAAATAAACTTTATGATGATGCGGATCAGCAGGTACACGAGGCTGTGGTGAAGGATAGGATTCATATTTCGAGAGAGGGGATTTTTGTGATTGTGTTGACGCTTAATAAGAAGACTGGGCATTTGATGAAAACGCCGGATATTGTGTCGAGAGCATTTATCTATCTGGACAATTCGGAGGAGCTGATCGGGAAGATTCGACATTATCTCAGGCAAAAAACAGACAAATCGATTTCGACCGATCCTGAGATGAAGGTTTTGAAAGAGGAAATCAAAGAAGATATTACGCACATTTTGTTTGATGCGACGGGGCATACGCCGATTGTGATACCAGTTATAAATAAGGTATAACAGTTTTGGGACTTTCTTTCGGAAAAGAAAGTCTCAACGAAAGAAACCAGTAAGAAAATTGAAATGGAAGTGAATTCCATTTCAATTTTTGTTATAATTATTTATAATGAAAAAGTATGATGTCATAGTAGTAGGTGGTGGTATGGCCGGACTGACGGCGGGAATTTATGTGGTGCGAGCTGGAAAGACGATATTAGTGTTGGAGGCGGGAGCAGTTGGAGGGCAGATTATTACTGCACCAAGTGTCGAAAATTGGCCGGGGAGTTTTAGAATGTCGGGGGCTGATTTGATGAAAGATATTGCAGGTCAAGCGACAGAGCTTGGGGTAGAGATAAAATATGAAGAAGTTACTGAGATTACAAAGAAAGGTAACGGATTTTTAGTTACGACAGATGAAGATGAATATATCTGTGGGGCGGTGATTATAGCGGCTGGTACAGAGCCGAGGCGATTGAGCGAAAAACAGACAAAAGATGCAGGGAAGAGGGCGATTTCGTATTGTGCGACTTGCGATGGAGCATTGTATAAGAATAAGCCAGTGGTAGTGGTCGGAAGTGGAAACACTGCTAAACAGGAAATGGCATATCTAAAAAATATCGCTTCAAGAGTTTATCATATTCATCATGATGATCCGATTCCGGAGGATGTGGAGGCGGTGTTTGTAGCAATTGGTAGAATTCCGATGACTAAGGTGTATACTGATTTAGTCGATGTTAATAAGGATGGTTTTATTATAGCGGGGGAGGATTGCGTGACTTCTTGTCCTGGTGTATTTGTGGCGGGGGATTGCCGGACAAAATCGGTGCGACAATTAGTAACAGCGGCTGGTGATGGGGCGGTTGCGGCTGAGGCAGCGGTGCATTATTTGAATAAATAAATAATATGTTATAATGGTTATGTATAAGGTAACACTAGGATTATAATATGCTCAAAAACAAAGCTCTAATTACTCCACTAGGACTAGTAGGTATAACTATCCTTTCTGGAGTATTTTTAATATCTTCTAATTCTTTTGCTACAGACAACATTGATGTAGTAGATAATGTTAGTATAGAAGTCCCTATCTCATGTTCACTAGAAGGTACTGGTATGACCTCACATAACGCTAATATAGTAAATGGTACCTATCAAGCAGATATAGGTACTACTACACTCAAAGTATTCTGTAATGACGATGAAGGTTTTGCTATCTATGCTATAGGCTACACTAATGAAGAATACGGTAATACTAATCTCATAGGTACAAATAGTAACCAAACTATCGTCACTGGTACAGCTACATCTACTGGTAATCCTGATGTATCTAACTGGGCTATGAAACTAATCGCTCCTTCATCTCCTACTCCTACTTATCCTATTACTCTAGACAATGGCTTTGGTAGTTATAGTAATGTACCATCTACCTATACTAAAGTGGCTCATAGAGACTCTGGTACTGATATAGGACAATCTGCAGAAGGAGCTACTCTCACTACTACTTATGCAGCATATATCTCCAAAACCCAACAAGCTGATTCTTATTCAGGACAAGTGATTTATACGCTTGTTCATCCGGCTAGTGAAACACCAGCTCAGCCAGTTGCCTGTGATCCAGGAAAGATTTGCTATAACCCCAATACCGCTACTGCTCTAGGTGAGATGGGCAAACAATCTGCATCAAATAACGCAGAAGTAACCCTCTGGGCCTCTAACTTCAAACGTGATGGCTATGGCTTTGCTGGTTGGAATACAGCTTATGACTATTCAGGCACTAACTATGGTCCTAACCAGACCATTACTGCTCCGTCTGACGTATCAACTAACGGCCTGTCGCTCTATGCTGTATGGATTAAATCAGCTGGCACATTACAAAACTGGACTGGTTGCTCTGGTTTAGCCCAAGGTGCTGTTACTGCTTTAACTGACAATCG
>CAMKOP010000018.1 GCA_946414465.1 uncultured Candidatus Saccharibacteria bacterium
CAGGCATAATTCCAACCTAAAATCAAAAAATCCCGTCATCACTGGCGGGATTTTTCTCTCTTCTCTTAAACAATCTTTACTATTTTTGCAAAAACGAAAACAAATATATCATGACCCCCAATAAACTCCTCTCTTTCCTATTATGTCTTATCAGTCTTTTTATTTTCAGTTGTGTCAAAGAAAATAGTCCACGAATTGCTTCGACTTTAGAAGGGGTTGATTACGATGGAAATACCTTGTTGGAAGTTACCTTTAAAGACGAATCAAGGATGTATTTTAAATTAAACGATAACGCCACAGCTGAAGTGGTAAGGGGCAGCATATTTTATACAGACAGTCCCGAATGGTCGGTATGGGTTTACCGAGGCGATATTATCATTCCCGAAGAAATCAAACATAACGGAAAGACTTATAAAGTAACCAGTATTGGAGATCATGCTTTTTATCCAAAATATTCATTTAATGCTACAAGCACAAGCTTGATATCTTCTGTCACCCTTCCTTCTACAATAGATACCATCCACGAAAATGCGTTTTTATCCTGCGAATACTTAAGTTCGATCAACAATCTCCAATCAGTGAAATTCATTGGAGCCAATGCTTTTAATGGTTGTTGGAATTTGAGATCTATAACAATTCCAAATACTGTTGCAGAGATTTATCCAGGTACATTTCATGCTTGTGCCTTTGACACCTTAGAACTTCCAAATACGATTATTGCTATAGATGATTATGCTTTTGGTTATTGTAGTAATTTAACAAATTTTGATATTCCTGCCTCAGTTCAATTTTTTGGAATGTTTGTTTTGGATGGTTGTAAAAATTTAAAAACGATAACGTGCCATCCACCAATACCTCCCCGAATGGTAACACAGGAATATGGTGTGGGAGATTACATCATTCTGTCCATTTCTGACTTAAATATTGAAAAAGTCTATGTTCCAACCGAAAGCGTCAACTTATATAAGGAGTCGCCAGATTGGAGGTATTATAAAGATATAATTGTTGGGTTTTAAAAGGGCCCACTAAACAATAACTATCATGAAAATCATCCACAAAACATTAGTAATCATCATACTGAGTTTATTCGCGATTGCTTGTCAAAAAGATGAATATGAACCGCTGAAAATCATTTCAACGAAAGAAGTGATCCGTGATGGAAAAGTGATTGTGGAAGCAAGTTATCGGAACGAGCTGAAAAAGATGTACTTTATACTTATGTCGCCCAATACAGCCGTTGTGACAAGAGCAACGGATTTTGACCCGAAGTTGGTTAACAGAGAATATTATGGCAAAGAGGTGATTCCTTCAGAATTCACCCATTACTCCCAAACCTATCAAGTGGTTGGGATAAATAGTAATGCGTTCAAGTATTCTGATAAACTAACGCTCATCGTGATTCCGGAAACAGTAGTTACAATAGGAGAAGATGCATTTACGGGTTGTTCGGTATTAGAATCTATCACTTGTAAGGCGAAAACACCTCCAGAAATCAGATCTTTATTCCCAGGCTATATATCACAATATTTTCAAGAAATTAGAGTGCCCCAATCAAGAGTTGATGCATATAAAAATGCTTTGGGTTGGAGTATCTATGCAGATTATATCGTGGGCTTTGAAGATATAGAATAATTAATTCACTATATAGATTCCGTTAGTGATGGTGGGATTTAACCCACCCGGACGCTCACCTTTAGAATACGATAACCGCTACTTAAAGTGGCGGTTGTTTGTACACTAGGTACACCGGCCACAACAATACCTATTACCGTTGATATACAATCCGTCCATTGATAAATGGATTTGTTTTTCAACTGCAAAGATATATAAAAACCGCGAGAATTGAAAACTTTATCGAAAAACAAAACCACGTCAGTTAAGACGAGATTTTTAATTTACACCTCACAGAGGGTACTAAAGATAAATAGCATTATCCCACCTCTTTGATATCGTAAAACATTAACCGCGTATGTTCGTCCTCATCTTTTTTTGTCAGATGGACAAAACCATTCTTTTCGTAAAATGGCACCGCAGAAAGATAGGCGTCGACGGTGATGTAACGAAAAGCGGAACGGCCCCCTTCATCTCGAAGAAGCGTTTTTAGTTTAGCTTTCACAGTAGGATAACTGCAAAACTGTTTGTCACGAGGAAAATTATTCTTGATTTTCTTCCATCGGCTACCGATAATTTCCTCCTTGCTCACCTTATCGTTTAACAAACAAAAATAAGCGACAATTTGTCCATGGTCTTCTAGAATAAACGTATTGGCAATACGTAGCTCTAGTGATGGTTTAGCATCCTCGTACAAGAAATTATTAAGTTGATCGTCTCCACAATCGAAAACGGTCAGTTCATAATCAGATGTCAGAGGAACAAGTCTCATAGTTTACCAGCACCATTCAATGTTTTTGTCAGCCTCGGCAACTTGTTCATCAAGCTTACGCCGATTCTTTGCACGCTCCTCTTCACTCAGATGGTCAACCATCAACCTTCTCCATTCGAAGTTGAAAGCGTCTTCGCCTTTCAACACTGGGGTTTCTCTTATTGGTCTTGCCATATTTTTCCTCTTTTAAGTTGTTTTCTGGCTGCAAAGTTAACAACTTTTTTTCACTACGCAAGTGTTTTGATGAAAAAAAATTATTAAAAATAAAAATTTATATTAATTATATAAGTTAAGAAAATATTTACGATATTAGCACAGAGAACATCTTTTACCTACATTATGGAAATGCTGCCGAAGCCCCATGGCGGAATTCGTCATGAAACATCTTGTGGAACAGGCGGCCGACCCGTGGTACACCGGTGACTTCGAGGCTACTTGGCGGGATGTGTTGGAAGGTTGTGAGGGCTTGCTGAAGACCATTATTTGAAATCGCCAACCAACTCCAACGCCTCGGCGAGCATATTAATATCTTTTACATCAACGCGCTCAAACACG